>LRBF01000274.1 GCA_001580565.1 Caballeronia megalochromosomata
CTTTGGATGGAACAAGCTGTTTCTTTGCCTACTTTCTTTGCAGCAGCAAAGAAAGTAGGTGCCGCCCCGCACAGGGGCAACGCTAATAAACCGACGCGAAAACGGGATCCAGCGAACAAAAAAAACTACTCCGCTTCCTCAAACGCCTCTTCCCGTGGATAAACCCGCACCAACACAATCCTCGGCCCCTTCATCTTCTTGACGACGATATCGAAGCGGTCAAACTCAACGCGCTGCCCCTCGGTGGGCAAATCACCGAGCGCATTGATCACGAGCCCACCCACTGACTCCGCCCGCCCTTCATCGATATCGATCCCCAGCGCCCGCTCCAGCGAAACAACCGGCAAGCTCCCCTTCCCCATCAACGTGCCGTCGTCCATGCGCGACCAGTCGGCATCGCCCTGACGAAACTCGTCGTGAATCTGCCCGACGAGCGCGCCGAGCAGGTTATCGAGCGTGATGAAGCCAATGGGCTTCGCGCCCTTGCGCCCGACGATCGCGAGATGCGGCGCGCCCTTGCGAAACCGTCGAAACAGTTCGAGCGCCGACAGATTCGGCGCGACATACTGCACGGGACGCACATGTCGCGAAAGCTTGTCGAACTTCTCGGCGGCATCCTTCGAAAAGCTGAAGTGGAAGCCGCGCGCGCCGCCATCGCCCGCCAAAAGCAGGTCCTTCAGATGGATCATGCCGATCACCCGCTCGCCCGACGCATCCGCGAACAGCGGATAGCGCGAAAAACGATGCCGCGACACCACGGCGAGGTTGTCGCGCATCGGCAAATCATTGCGCAGTCCGACGAGTTCATGCGCCGGACGCATCAGATCCGACACCGTCATGCGGCTGAAGTCCAGCGAATGCGCGATGGTGTTCCATTCGTCCTCGTTGTACGAAGATCCGCCGCCATGACGCCGTCCGCGCAGGATCAGCTTGAGCTCGTCGGTGGAGTAATGCGCGTCGTGACCGTGTTCACCCGATATGCCGAAGAGCCGCAGCACGAAGTTCGCGCTCGTGTTCAGCACCCAGATGAACGGGTACATCAGCCAGTAGAAGCCGTAAAGCGGCGTGGCGAGCCACAAGCCCACCTGCTCCGCACGGCGGATGGCCCATGACTTGGGCGCCAGTTCACCGACGACGATATGGAGGAACGAAATGACCGTGAACGCGAAGAAGAGCGAGACCGTCTCGATCAGCTTCTCCGACTCGACGCCGAGCAGCGAAAAGAGCGGATGCAGGAGCGTCGCAAACGCCGGCTCGCCGATCCAGCCCAGTCCGAGCGACGCCAGCGTGATGCCGAGCTGGCACGCGGACAGGTAGGCGTCGAGCTGCCCGTGCACCTTCGCGAGCAGGCGGCCAGGAAGGCCGTTGGTGCGCGCCATTGCCTTGACGCGCGTGGGCCGCAGCTTGACGAGCCCGAACTCCGCCGCAACGAAGAAACCATTCAGCGCGACGAGCAACATTGCGCCGATCAGCGCGACAACCTGAGCCAAAGCAACTCTCTTCGAAAGTGGAAAGCGTCAGTATATGGGCGACAGGTAATCGAAAGTCAAATTACATCCCTGCGACCGGCACGCGCACCGACAGCGTGACCTCAACGTTATCGGCGATATCGCTGTGCTCGAACGCACCGCCATGCGCTTCGGCCACGCGTTTGCATAGCGCGAGGCCCCACGCGATGCGCCCGCCTTCGCGCGGCTCCAGCGCCTGCCGGCGCGCGAACGCCTCGAGCACATGCGGCGACGCCGGATCGCCGAGCGCCTGTGCCGACGCGCTGAAGCGCACGTCCGTACGCCACATGCTGCCCTCGATGTTGCTCGACGCGCGCACCGTCGCACCGGACGGGCTCGCCTCGGCCGCGAACGCGAGCATGAGCCAAAGTGTCTGCAACAGCCGCTCCGCGTCGCCTTCGAGCTGTTCTTCCGCAAGCGGCGAGTCTATTTCGATCGTTACGCCTCGCGCGCGTGCGACGCTGGTGCGCGCGAGCGCCGCGCTTTTTTCGAGCAACGGGCGCAGCGCGACGGGCGCGAGCGCGACCTGCAGCGCCTTGGTTTCGGCGCGTGTCGTGTCGACCGACTGCTCGATCAGCTTCACCTGCTGCTCGACGCCCGAACGAATGCCCGCGAGCGCGCGCAGCGCGGCGGGATCGCCGGCGTCGACCTTGCGCTCCAGCACGTAGCCCCAGCTATGGATCGCGTTGAGCGGACCGCGCAGATCGTGCGACACGACCGAGAGCACGTGATCGCGCATGAAGAGCGCGGCCTCGGCACGCAGATGCGCGACGCGGTCGGCGCCGCCATGCTCGTCATGCGATGCGCCCCCCGCCTGCGAGACGATCAGCGTCACGCAGTCCGGGCCCGGCAGAGCGATGATCGAGAAGGCGCGTGTCGCGTCGCCCTCGCCGAAGGTCACGTGCGCGCGGCGCGTGCCGTTGCCCGCGAGCGCGGCATCGGCGGCCGCGGCGAGCGCGGCGGTGAGCGGACGAGGCAACGGGGTATCGGCAAGCGAACGGCCGCTCAGCGCGGCAGGATCGAGGTCGAACAGATGAGCGAGGACGGCGTCGGCGGAAAGGCATCGCTGGGCGGCGTCGAGCACCAGCACGCCGTCGTTTCCTGCGACGGCCGCATCGAAAGCCTTGTCGCCTTCGGGCTCGACCGTACTGGAAAAAGACGTGGTCACGGTTATGGGTCCTTGCGTGTATCGGTATTGCGGTTGATGTCGCGAAATCCGGAATGCGCTGCTGCTGCACTGCTCGTCCGGCCTGACGGACAGGCCGGGCGGATGAACCCTTGCAGGTCATTATATGTGAGCGCCTACGACGCATGCGGCAGCGCTGCGAGCGCATCCGGCCGCGCGGCATGGAAGCAATCCGCGTGCACGAGCGTGCGGGAAAGTCAGGGCGAGCGAATCCGGGCGTGATTCGAATCGCGTGCCATTCAAGGAAAATATCGCATTGCTATTAATTCGTTTTTTGAAGTTTAGATTCGCGAGTTGCAATCGCTTACTTGTTATCGCGCGAGGTTTCTGAATAGGAATCGCTTTTGCTAAAGCAATGAGGATTTTCGAAGGAAAGCGCGATAGCGATTTTATTTTTCTCTTGGCGGCGATTCACGCACGAAGGCAAGCAAGAATTTATGCGGCTGGCCGAACAGTCTGAGCTAAATACGCTCTATAACATAGCAATCTGGATAACTTCGTATTTTGCAAGCCGGCACGCATGATCCGGCCTCGGCCACGGTGGCTTTAATTCTGACTCTAACCGGTGACACGAGCACTATGACACGCGTACACAACGGCAACTCCAAAACATTGCTCTCGGTGATCGTCCCCGCTTACAACGTGGAGCATTTCATCGTCGCGTCCCTGCAGTCCGCGCTCTCGCAACCACGCGCCGACGAAATCGAGCTCATCGTGATCGATGACGGCTCGACCGATCAGACGCTCGAACGCATTCTCGACGTGCAGCGCAGCGAGCGCGGCCGCAATATCCGCGTGATCCATCAGGAAAATCGTGGCGTATCGGCGGCGCGCAATCGCGCCATTGCGGAAGCGACCTCGCCTTATATCGGCTTTCTCGATTCGGACGATGTCTGGTCAGCGGACTTCACCGCGAAGATCATGCCGCTTCTCGACACGAACGCGGCCGACATCATCGAGTTCAATGTGGGCATCATCAATTCGGACGGCAAGGTGATCGACAGGGTCAGACTGATCGATCCCGCAACGGTCGGTCATCGTCCATGCGATCTCGACGCGCTGCTCGACTTCGCGCGCGTGTATCAGGTGTTTCCTGTCGCGCGCGTCTACAAGCGCGCGCTCTGGGACGGCATCGAGTTTCCGGCCGGCCGCGTCTATGAAGACGCCACCGCGATTCCGCTCGTCTATACGCGCGCTAAATCGCTCTTCCGTCTGGCCGACGATCTGTATTTCTATCGCCGCCGCGCAGGCAGCATCACCACCAGGGCGACGCCGTACACGGTGCGTTCGCTCGCAACGTGCGCCGAAGAAACCATGGAGCGATGCAACGGCGGCCCGCTCGATCCCTTCTGGCTCGCGATGTTCCACAAGGTCTTTTCGTATGCGTGCTTTCAGGCCGCGCGCGTGGACGGGCGCGTATTCGCCGAATCGATCAGGACGGTCGAGGCCACGGCCGCGCACTATCGCGTCTTCGCCGCGAATCGCACGGATGCACCGACGGAGTTGCACGCGCTCGGGAAGATCACCGCCGATCGCCGCTGGTTTCTGATCAAGCGTATCGTCAAGCGCGCGCTCGGTCTCGAACTGCGTCCACCCGCGTCGGCATCGCGCACGCATGCTCAGGGAAGCGTGCGCGGCCGTCCGTCCGCAGGCAGTCAACAATGATAAAAATTCATGAGGCGCGTTCAGGATGCAGATCTATCCGAAGAGGCCCGGCTTCACCGCCGGCGAGTCGTTCGAGCTCGCGGTGCAGCCGGGCTGCCGCTTTTCCGTCGCGCTTTATCATCAGGGCAATGACGAGACCTTGACGAGCACGGGCGGAATCGCCGTGCAGGCAGGCAGCGCCGTGCATGGCGAGCTGAAGAACGGCAAGTATGTTTTTCAATCGCCGGGGCGCGCGAAGCGCATGCGCCACGACGAAGACTGGGGATGGCCCACCATCACGATCAGGCCGCATGCGGACGCGATCGTGACGGGCGCGTACGTCGCGATCGCTTATGAAGTCGATGCGAACGGCGCACCCTCCACCGATCTCGGGCGCCGCGCCGCCGCGCACAAACCGGTCTTCGCGGGACCGCCCGATAGCGGCAGCATGGCGCTCGTCATCGCGCGGCCGCGCACGCCATCGGCGCATATCGCGTATATCGTGCCGGTCAACACGTATCACGCCTACAACTCGACGGGCGGCGGCTGCTTTTACGGCGACCCGATTCATCGCACGCAGCCCCGGACGACAGTGAGTCTGCTGCGTCCGGGCGGCGGTCTCGGCGCGCAACTCGGCGAGCCGACCGATCCGTATGATCCGCGTTCGCCACGCCAGCAATTTACGCATTGGGATGCGAAGTTCATTCGCTGGCTGCGCGCGGAAGGCATCGCGTGTGACTTCTATACGGATCACGATCTGCATCGCGGCTCGGATTTGAGGCTCGAGCACTATCGGTGCATGTTGAGCGTCGGGCATCACGAGTACTGGTCCGTGCAGATGCGCGAGCGCGTCGCCGCGTTCGTCGCGCAAGGCGGCAATCTCGCGATCTTCAGCGGCAACACTTGCTACCGTCCGATCGATTATGGCGATGCGCTCATCGACGGCGACTACACGCTGATGAACCGCGCCGGCGAAAGGTGGCCGGGACATGACGAGTCCGATCTCATCGGTCTCAGCTATGCCTATGGCGGCGGCAAGTATGGCGTATGGAAGCGTATGCGCGGCGGCTGGGTCAGGCGCGAGCGCGAGGCGATCGGCTTTACGGTGCGTCAGGCGGATCACTGGGTCTTCGCCGGCACCGGCCTCGCGGATGGCCAGAGCTTCGGCGCGAAGGACCGGCTGGTCGGCTATGAGGTCGATGGCATGCCGCCCGCGCCGAACGGCTTCGTCAGCCTCGCGGATACGGTTCAGCTCACCGGCTGGGACATCGGCGGCAAGGGCGCGATGGGCGTGTCCCAGCCCGATCCCGACAACGACTCGCAGCGAGGTCTCGTATTCAACGGCGGCACGACCGACTGGGCGCGCGTGTTGATGGACCCCGAAGCAGAGAGCCGCGTGATCGTCGATCAGATCACGCGCAACGTGGTGCGCAGGTTCATCGGCCTGCCATCGCGTGTGATCGAACGCGGCGACACGATGCTGGATGAAACGCCGGCGCCTGACGACGAACTGGAAAAGAACGACGCGTGAACGTCCATTCAATGTCCACGCGCACGCACGGGCGTGCATGTTCTCCTACCAGCACTCTGTGTAAATATCAATCGAACGATCGCATTTTGAGGGCGATTCTGCGTGTGCAAACCCACTGATGAATGCGTTTTTCTCTTGTTAAATAGCTCTTTCAACACGCCTTGCGCCTTCTCCGGATGTCATCGACGATCCGGAACCGACGCATTCCGTTCAACTTCCGCGTGCCCCGACGCCAGGCCAAGGCGTGGGCGCACCGACCTCTTTGGCTCCGCGCCGCATTGACGGCAAGACGCGCAGGCGAAACTATTCGATCCAGGCGCTGTCACGCAAAGGTCCACCCGAATGGGCGAGCCTGCAGGGTTCGTTGCCTTGCGTCATAGTCATGAAATAACGCTGCGCTCAAGCCGGGGAAAAAACTGTTCAATGGCTTCATTTCGAAAGAACTTCACCATCCTGATGACGTTGCAGGTATCCACATACCTCGCACCGCTTCTGACGCTGCCGTGGCTCGCGCGCGTCCTCGGCCCGGGCGAATATGGACGCCTTGCATTCGGCCTGGCCTTTACCGCGTACTTCATTTCTCTCACGAATTACAGCTTCTCCCTGACGGCCACGCCGAAGGTTTCGATCAACCGGGAAAGCCGCGAACTGCGTTCGAAAATATTCTGGGAAACCATCCTCACGCAGGCTACGCTTGCATTCGCGGGACTCTTCGTCGTGATTGCGCTGACGTCCTTCGTACCTTATCTCGCGCAGAATCGCGAGTTGCTGATCATCGGCTACGGCCAGGCGATCGGTGCGATGCTGATTCCCACCTGGTACTTTCAGGGGATCGAGGATCTCGGCATGTTGAGCCTGTTCGTATTCATCGGACGTGCGCTCAGCATTCCCGCGATGTATCTCTTCGTGCGCGAACGCGACGACGCCTATATCGCGATGGCCGTCAATGCGCTGGTGCCGCTGCTGTCTGGCATCGCGATCTGCACGTATCTGTATTTCCGGCGCGAGCTGGACTTCGTGCGCGTGTCTTTCGGCACCATCATCGTTCGTCTGAAGGACGGCTGGAGCGTGTTCATGGCGACCGCGATCGTCGATATCTATGCATCGAGCAACATCGTGCTGCTCACGTTCATCGCGGGCAACGTCGCGGCCGGTTATTTCGCAGCGGGTGACAAGCTGATCCGCGCGGCACTGAACATGCTTACGCCGCTCAAGACCGCAGCGTATCCGCGCGTGAGTTTCCTCATGCATCACGCGAGGGACGATGCCTTCGCGTTCCTGCGCAAGATGTTCGTCGTGCAGGGCCTGATCGTGTCGCTGATCTCGGTATGTATCTTCTTCGGCGCGCCACTTGCGGTAAAACTCTTGTATGGACCGAAGTTCTTGCCTACCGTAGAGGTGTTGCGTTGGATGGCGTTCGTGCCGCTGATGTCCGGCCTCTCGGATCTCTTCGGTGTTCAGACCATGCTTCCGCTCGGCATGAAGGCGCAGTTCAGCCGCGTGCTGATCGGCTCCGCCGTGTTGAATTTCAGCCTGCTTGCCGCGCTGGCGACGCTCTTCGGCGAACAGGGTGCTGCGGCTACGGTCCTGATCGTCGAGACGCTGATGGCCGCAGCGATGGCCTTCACGCTGCATCTGCAAGGCGTGCCGTTGCTCAAGCGTCCGATTACAGGAGGCGCGGGATCGGAAACCACGTGAACCGTATGTTGAAATGCGATGTAGCGTTGTTAATCAGGCCGCGAGAAATACTTATTCACGCTTTCACCCGGCAACAAATAGGCGTGTTATAAAAAGTAACAAGTGATTCGAATTGGTAACGCATTCTTCAAATGTTGGGCTTTCAAAAATGTCGTTTTGCAACTCAAGCGCGGGCTGGACGCGTTTGATTGCGCACTACTCCAAAAGTTGCATTTAAGTATGTGAGTCAACGAACCGACCCATGCAGTTCGAGCCGATATCGTATTGGTCCGAACAGTGTTTAATTTAGCGAGCCTGCCGAATGGAAACAGACGAAACGTCGATCGAGCATGTACAGAAGCTTGCCGATCAGGCAGAGAACCTGCGCATGCAATCTGTCGCGGTTCCGCTCAAGGATCTGCAAATTCTTCTACAGATATGCGTCACCGCGATTGCTCAGCAGAATGCTTCCGCCACGAAATAGCTTTTCGGAATCCACATTCGTCAGCGCAGCAGAGCTGACGGCGATAACGTCCCGAGCACGGACCGACGACAGTGCTCAAGCCGGCGAGTAACGGTTTCCGCTTTCAGAAACTCAGACTTTTACTGACCTATCGGCTTTACGTCCCGCTGAAGCAAGGCCGTTTCACAGGCTGAACTTCGTTGCATCGGCGCGACGCAAGACAATCTTTGCAAAAGACCGACATCGGGGCGCCCATCCGGCCAGATTGACTGGTCGGGATCTTGCGGCAGGTAAATCCAGGCTTGTTATCAGGCTTGTAGGGTTCCTCGCATCCCTGTTCGCAAGGAACGAGTAATGCTGAGCCGGATCTCGTGTGTATTTTTCGCATGCGGAATACATCGCGCGATTAGTACTCCAACACGCATATCCCGGCCTTCATCAGGTTCCTCAAAGGTGGCCATGCACCACCTGGGATGCGTGCGCCGTGCGCAATTGCGTCGCGTCAATTTTCCATAACGATTAGGCCATTCCTTCTCATTGCGTATCGCCGCGGGCGGTCGGCGAAACGCCAATTGAAGAGTTGAACATGAAAGAGATCGTCCATATCACCGAGGCCTTCGGCGGCGGTGTGCTGTCCATGCTGACCCAGCTTTCGAACCGCGCGGCCGCGGCCGGGGTCGGCGTCACGATCCTTCATTCCATCCGGCAGGAAACACCCGATAACTTCTCAAAGCTCTTTCATCCTGCGGTAAAGCTCACCTACGTCAGCATGTTCCGCGAAGTCAGCGTGAAGAATGACCTGAGCAGTCTGTGGAATCTGGTCCGCAAGCTGAAGGAGTGCGATCCGTCCGTGATCCATCTGCATTCGTCCAAGGCGGGCGTCCTGGGGCGCGCCGCCGCGCGCATCGCCGCACCGGAAGCACGCGTTTTCTATTCGCCGCATGGCCTCGCATTCCTGCGCCGCGACGTGTCGCCCGTGAAGCAGTTCGCTTATCTGAGCTTCGAGCGCATCGCCGCGCGGCTGGGCGGCACCATCGTCGCGTGTTCGACGAGCGAACTCTCCGAGATCGAGACGAAGATGCATGCGCGCCGGGCTCGCATGATCGAGAACGGCGTGAACGTGCCGGAGATTCCGCCGCGCATCGACAAAGGCGCGAACGAGGTGCTCATCGGCATGAGCGGCCGCGCGATGTTTCAAAAGAATCATGAAGCATTCGTGAAGCTCGCGACGGAGTTGCACGGCGCTCGCGTGCGCTTCCTGTGGATCGGCGGCAATGAAAGCGAGTTGCCCGCCGGAACGCCGGACGGCACCGTGTCGTGCAGCGGCTGGGTGACGCGCGATCGCGCGCTGGAACTCACGTCCGGCCTCGACATCTATGTGCAGACGTCGCGGTGGGAAGGCATGCCTATCGCACTCATCGAAGCGCAGGTCGCGGGCATTCCCGCCGTCGTGACCGATGTGGTCGGCAATCGCGATGTCGTGCAGCACGGCGTCACGGGCTTCGTCGCATCGAACATGGGCGAGATGGCGAAGTACATCGCGATGTTGCGCGACGACCCCTTGCTGCGGGCACGCATGGGCGCCGCTGCCAGAGCATCCGCGAGCAAGCGCTTCTCGATGGACGCGATCTTCCGTCAATGGCTCTCGATGTACGAGATCGGCTCAGACAAGCATGCGCGCGATCCGCTCGGCGCGAATGAAGTCGCCTCGTATGAAACCAGCTCCGATTCACAGTTCTGACGCCTCGAACATGGACACATCCATCGCCCCGAACAAGCTCGTCTATAACGGCCGCTTCACGAGCCAGAAGACCACCGGCGTGCAACGCGTCGCGCGCGAACTCGTTGCCGCGCTCGTGCAATTGCCGCAAGGCTCCCATGTGACGCTCGCGGTGCCGCCGCAAAGCGGACTCGATCCCGTGCAAGGTGTCGAGACCGTCCAGCTCGGCTTCGGCAAGGGCGTCTTCTGGGAGCAGATCGTGCTGCCGCTCTTCGCCGGGCGCTCGCGCATCGTGAATCTCTCGAACTCAGGCTCGATCTTCCGCGCGAACCAGATCATCTACATGCACGATGCCGCGGTGTTCGATACGCCCACGCACTTCTCGTGGAAATTTCGCACCTGGTATCACGTGATGTTCTGGATTCTTGCGCGCACGTCGAGCTGCGTGCTGACCAACTCGACCTTCTCGCGCGACCGTCTCGCGCATCACGTCGGCGTGCCTGCGGAGCGCATCGGCGTGGTGCCGCTCGCCGCCGATCACCTCGATCACATCACGCCGGATCCATCCGTGATCGATGACCTGAAGCTCAGAGATCGGCGTTATGTGCTCGCCGTGAGCAGCATGAATCCGACAAAGAACTTCAAGCGTCTCGTCGAAGCATTCATGCGGCTGAACGATCCGACGATCGATCTCGTGATCGTAGGTATGAAGAATGCTTCGATCTTCGGCAAGGCACACGATCTGTCGAGCGCGCCGAACATCAAGCAGGCGGGCTATGTCAGCGACGAAAAGCTGAGAGCGCTCTACCAGCATGCAGCATGCTTTCTTTATCCATCGATTTACGAAGGCTTCGGCATTCCGCCGCTCGAAGCAATGCGCAACGGCTGCCCGACGCTCGTCGGGCGCGCGGCCGCGTTGCCGGAGACCTGCGGCGACGCTTCGATCTATTGCGATCCCTACTCGGTCGAAGACATAGCAGGCAAGTTGCGCGAACTGCTCGATTCGCCGGAACTGAGTGAAGACCTGAAACGCCGCGGCCTCGCGCACGCCGAGCGCTTTCGCTGGACGGAAAGCGCCCGCCTGCTGATGCAATTCATCGACAAGCCTTGATGGCACATGAAAGCGCACACATCGACATGCGCTTCAAACGGGGGAAATAGCTGGTGAAGTTGGGAATTTATTGCGATTCGGGCATCAACGGCGGTCACGAAAAGATGCTCAAAAGATTCATGCTCGCGCTCGTCGCGAGCACGCACGTCAAGACGCTGCATATCCTGGTGCCGACCGCGAACGAGCCGCTGTATCGCTATGTGAGGGAACTGGCGAACGCGCATCCGAAAGTGAAGGCGATCGGTCTTGCGCATACGGCTGAATCGATACGCGGCGATGTCTTCGCGCTCTGGCGCACGGTCCGCGCGACGGCCGCAAAGTTGCGCGCGCTGCGGCTCAACAAGTTGCTCGTCGCGCAAGGCACCATCGCTTCCGGCCTCGCAGGACTCTTCGCAGCACGTCACGCACGCACTCCGGCGGTGAGCTATCTGCCGCTCGTCGACGATGCGCCCGTGAACGCAGGCGGTCCGGGAAAATTCAAGTGGCTTGTCAAACGCGTGCTGTATCGCGCGCCCAACGAATACGTCACCCTGAACGATCATTTGCGCGGCAAGCTGAAGATGCTCGCGCCGAACGCACGCGCGATGATCCTCGAGAACTATGTCGACGATCGCTTCAGCCGCTCGACGCTCACGAAGACAGCCGCACGCGCCGCGCTCGGCCTACCCGATGACGGCACGACGATCATCGCGCATATCGGCCGGCTGAACTTCCGGCAGAAACGTCAGGACTTCCTGATGCAGGCCATCGAGCGTCACCCCGATGCATTTGCACGTACGCTCGTGCTGATCGTCGGTGAAGGATCGGATACGGCGCGCCTGCAAGGCATGATCGACGCGAGTCCGGCGCTGTCGGCATGCGTGCGCATGGTCGGACCGCAGAAGGACGTGCTGCCGTGGATCGTCGCGAGCGATACGCTCGTGCTGCCTTCGGCGTATGAAGGCGTGCCGCTCGTGATGATCGAAGCGGTGCTGGCGCAACGGCCGATTGTGGTATCGCGCGTGTCGGGACTCGATTCCTATCTGCCCGATGCGCTGCTCTTCCCCGCGCATGACCACGATGCTTTCGTCGAGCGTATCTTCGCCGCGCGCGATGTTCCGCTCGCTGCGCTGGCGCGCGAGTTCAGGCGCCGCTTCTCTCGCGAAGTATTCGACGAGCAGGCGCAAAGCGTCCTGCTGCACGGGAAGGCCGCCTAGATGCGAACCCTGCTGGCTGCCATATCCCTCTTTGGTGCGCTTTGCTGCGCGACTGTCCTGATCTACGCGAAGAGCGGCACATCCGACGCCTATCAGAGCAGTCAATCGGCGAGCCCCCGAGGGGACGCCTCGCCGAAAATTGCTTGCGGCAGCGGATCGAAAGGCGTGTTCTACGGCATCGCGGGCCATCTGGAGCATCGCGGCGCGTATCGCATGAGCGACTACGAACTGCAGATTTCACAGCTCCGCGATCTCGGCGTGACGATGTACGCGCAGGACGTATCCAGCGAAGAAAGCGCGCACATGGTCGCCGATTTCGCGCGCGCGGCGGCGAAGCAGTGCATCGGCACGCTCGCGCTCGTCACGCCCTTCGAGCCTGAAAAGCGCGCGAACGAGCAGGAAACCTACGAGCGCGGCTATGCGCTCGGAAAAACGGCGGGTCGTGTCCTGAAGGGACTCGTTACGTACTATCAAGTGGGCAACGAATACGACAACTGGACGATACTCGGCTCGAACCGCAGCGGCGAGCATCCGCAGGACTATGACAACGCGATGTTCATGAAAGCGCGCGGCTCGATCCTCGGCCTGATCAAGGGCATACGCGAAACGAATCCGGACGCGAAGATCCTGCTGACATCGTTCAGCTGGCTTCATTACGGCTTCACCGACATGTTGTACGCGGGCACGCAACCCGACGGCACGCGCGGCCATCCCGTTCCACAGTGGGACATCACGGCGTGGCACTGGTATTCGAACATGGGGTCGATCACGGCGGCGGGCGACAGGAAGGTCAACGTGCTCAAACGACTGCGCGACAGCTACGGAAAGCCCATCTGGATCACCGAGTACGGCGTGCGGCCGACCCATGCGGATCCGGCCGGCTATCTCGTCGGTAAGGATGCATTGAAAGGATTTGTGTCGCTCGCGAAGACTTACGACATTCAGAACGTGACGCTGTACGAGCTATATGACGACCAGCGCTACGGCGGCGATGGCAACTACGGCGTGATCAACGACGACGGCAAGACGCGCAAATCGCGCTTCAATACCGTGCGCGATTTCATCAAGGCCAACCCGATGCCGTGATGTCTTCCGATAAAGCAAGCGCGGAATCGGCTTTTCCGCAAGTCAAGTGCCCGCTATTGAAGCACTTATAACGTACGCTACTTAACAGACGCAGGCAGTTTGGACCCGGAAGATATGCTTGACGCTATTTTTTCCGGACTTATCGGATCGCCTGATAGCAAGCGATTCGTAATGGGACTCGCGAGTCATATCCGCCGAATCCCTAGGCGCGATGCCGAGGCACGGAGTGTGCTCCCGGCAAATACCGCACTCCGACGAGCCAATGTGCTTCGTCGCGGGAACGCGAAGCATCATGCGCTTCGCCCGCTTTTCAGAGCGCTCGCGTCTCTGGTCAGGAACCGCCCACGGCCATGCGCCGGATCAACAACACATAGGACGTTCCGCGGACATGCCGCGCGGGCTCCCTGTTTTTTCTCAGCCCGGGAAACAACGGTCAACTTATCGAACTGAGGACGGCGCCTTTGAACACCCTCTATGTCAACTCCGGATCTTCGCGCCCTGGCAAGGACGACGGTGAATTCACCGCGAGCGACATGCTCAAGCTCCTGCGTGATCATCTCGGCATTCTCTTCCTGTTCATCGGGATCACGGCCGCGCTCGCGACCGCGTATGCGTTTCTTGCCAGGCCCATCTACTCCTCGGACGTGGTCGTGCGCGTGGATCCACCCGATCCGAACGCGCTCGGCATCGCGCCGCAAAACCAGCAGCAGATGCAGCAGGCTCAGCAGACGGTCAATCAGCTCGCGCCCGCGGAAATCTCCGTGATGCAGAGCCGCTCGGTGCTCGAGCCGGTCGTGCAGCAGTTCCATTTCGACATCAAGGCCCGGGCAAACACGTTCCCCGTGCTCGGCCAGATCGCGGAATTGTTCGCGAAGAAGGGACATCTTTCCCCCGCCTGGCTCGGCCTCGATTCGTACGGTTGGGGCGGTGAATCGCTGCAGATCGCTAGACTCGACGTGCCACCTTCGCTCGAAGACCAGAAGCTCGATTTCGTTCTGCGCGACAACAATCAGTACGAGCTGCGCGATCCCGACGGCGAGATGCTCCTGCGTGGCACGATCGGCCGTCCGGCATCGGCGAACGGCGTGTCGATTCTCGTCAATGGCGCGCTCGGCCATCCGGGCGTGCATTTCGACGTGACGCGCCTCAATACGCTCGACGCGATCGCACTCATGAAGAAGACGATGAAGGTCGCCGAGTCTGCGAAGGACACGGGCGTCGTGCAGATCACCTTCAACGCCGACGATCCCGCGCTGACCGCCGATGTCGCGAACGCGCTCGGCCAGGCGTATCTGAGCGCGGCCGTTCAGGCCCGTCAGGCAAACGACACGAAGACGCTCGAATTCATCCGCGGAGAATTGCCGCGCCTCGAAAGCGACCTGCGACAGGCCGAAGGCAACCTGAGCGCGTTCCGTTCGAAATCGCAGTCGGTGCAGCCGCTCAACGAAGCGCAGGCGTATCTGCAGGGCAGCATCGTGTCGCTGCAGCAACTGGCGACGCTGAAGCTGCAGCGCACGCAGGCCTTGCAGCGCTTCCAGCCCAACAGCCCGCAAGTGGTCAATCTCGATCAGCAGATCGCCGAGCTCGAGGCGTCGAACAAGCAGATTCAGCAGCGCTTCGACAGCATGCCGGCTTCCGAGCGCCAGAACGCCACGCTCACGCGTGACGCGCGCGTGGCCGAGACCATTTACATGGGCATGGTGAACAAGGCACAGGAACTGTCCGTGCGCCGCGCGAGCACGAGCGGCGGCGCGCATATCGTCGATAACGCGCTGCGTCCGTACCGTCCGGTGAAACCGAACAAGCCGCTCGTGATCGTCGCGGGCACGGCTCTCGGCTTCTTCGTCGGCACGTTCTTCATCTTCCTGCGCCGTCACGCGATGATCGGCGTGACCGATCCGATGTTCGTCGAGCGCCGTCTCTCGGTGCCCGTGCTGGGCGAAGTGCTGTACAGCCGGCAGCAGGCCATGCTCGATCACGAGATCGCGGTCTCGCCCGTGGAGCATGCGCCGCTCACCTTCTCAGGAGCCCAGGACGGCGGCCCGCCGAAGGCGCTGCCGCACATTCATCTGCCGGAGCACGACGCGTTCGCGATGCCGCACGTAGCCGACACGGATCGCGACGCCCGCGTGCTCGCCACGCGCTACCCGCACGATCCGGCGATCGAGGCGCTGCGTGCGGTGCGCACGGAGCTGTATCGTGATCTCGCCAATGCGCCGAACAACATCGTGATGTTGACGGGCCCGATTCCGTCGGCGGGTAAGAGTTTCGTCGCGGCGAATCTGTCGGTGCTGCTCGCGGAAATCGGCCTGCGCGTGCTGCTGATCGACGGCGATATGCGGCGCGGCCACCTCGCCTCGTTCTTCAAGCAGTCGAATCCGGGCGGGCTCTCGGAAGTGCTGAAGGGCGAACTGGCGCTCGGCGACGCGATCCGCTATGTCGGCGTGCCGGGACTCTCGTTCATGTCGTGCGGCGGCTATCCGGAGAACCCTTCCGAGCTTTTGATGATGCCGGGCTTTCGCAACATGCTGGCGCGCATGAGCGAACAGTTCGACCTCGTGATCCTCGATACGCCGCCGTTCCTCGTCGTGACCGATGCGGCGATCGTCGCGAGCGACGCGGGCTCGACCGTGCTCGTGCTGCGCTCGGGTATCCAGAGCGAGGAAGAGATCGAGGAAACCGTGAAGAAGGTGCAGCGTTCGGGCGGCAGGCTCGTCGGCTCGGTCTTCAACGCCATTCCGCGACGCCCGAGCAATCGCCGCAGTTATGGCTATGCGGCGGCGTATACGAGCACGTTCAAGTCGATGAACTGACCGCACGCACATTCACTCTTCGACGATGAAAGAAAAAGCGGCGCTGACCGACCTCTACTACCGTATCTGGGCCTTCGCGATGCCGGTGACGTCGTTCCTCGTCATGCCATCGATTCAAGGCACGACGATCGGCTATCTGATGTGCTTCCTCTCCGTGCCGCTCGTGCTGCTGTTCGGCGGACGCGCGCGCAAGCACTGGATGCACTTCGTTGGCGCGGCGCTCGTCGTGTGGCTGCTGATGCTCTGCACGTCGCAGCTCGCGGACGTGATGGCGCCGTTCGATCCCGACTTCAGCAAGATCGTGCTCGTCGACGAAACGGATCCCTTCACGTTCATCATGCGCAAGAGCATGTTCACGCAGTCCATCTACGTGGCGGCGGTCGTGCTCTACGCAGCCTATGTGTACCACTACTACAAGCCGACCTGGGACCAGTGGATTCTCGCGGCTGTCACGCTGTTCGCGCTGTACGGCATGTTCGAAGTCGCCTATTACATCGTCACGGGCCAGCCGGGCGATTTCATCTCGAACCGCGCGTTCGGCGATCAGTTCGGCAAGGGCGTCGTGCGCTCGGATGGCACGGTGAACGGCAGCTCGTTCCAGCAGATCGACATCAAGGGCATTCCGATCCAGCGCCTGAAGGCGCTCACCGGCGAGCCGTCGATGTACGCGATGTCCATCTTCCCGTTCTGGGTCTACTTCAACGCGACCTCGCGGGTGCGCTGGCCGGTATGGATCATCGGGCTGTCGCTTTTGCTGACCACGTCGTCGACGGTGCTGATCGGCTATGCGATGTACTCGATCATTCGCGTGCGCAAGCTCGGCATTAATCCGGTCAAGGCGCTGATCGGCCTCTTCGTGCTGGGCGTGATCGCGTATCTCCTGCAGGATTACATCGCCGATCTCTTCAAGCAGATGGTGATGGACAAGCTCGAGGGGAAAACCGAATCGGGCTCGGACCGCTCGCTGCTGTTCGTCGAATCGATGTCGCTGTGGTTCCATGCGTCGCCGCTCAATCAGCTCTTCGGCATCGGCTTCGGCTATATCCGCTCGACCGATCTGTTCTCCACGCTGCTCGTCAATACGGGCGTCGTCGGCACGATCTTCATCAGCGCGCTGATGCTCTATCCGGCGTTCAGGCTCGACTGGGATCCGCGCGGCATGGCGTTGCGCCAGTGCTGCGCCGCGACCTGGACGATGATGATGGTGTCCGTGCCCGAGTTCGCTTATCTCGCGCCGTGGACGCTGGTCGCGATGGCTTACGTGCGCGTGCGGGCGCTCAGGCTCGCGCGGCGGCACGTCGACGCCAACGCCGCCGCGAACGCGATGCAGGCGTCGCAGGACGGCGCCGCGATCGGCACGGCGATCGGCAGGCACGTGCGGCCGGAGATCGGTTCACGCTTCGGCCCGCGTGGCCGCCCTCTCTAAGGGCCCGCTTGCGCGCGACGTTCTACAATATCGGTTTCGACCACCGGCTCATCCATCGTCGATAGCCGGGCAACCAGGGAGCAACCATGTCGATTGTCACGACCGATTCCGGTCTCAAATACGAAGACGTCACCGTTGGTGAAGGCGCCGAAGCCGTCGCGGGCAAGACGGTCAGCGTGCACTACACGGGCTGGCTCACGGACGGCCAGAAATTCGATTCGAGCAAGGACCGCAACGACCCGTTCGCCTTCGTGCTGGGCGGCGGCATGGTCATCAAGGGCTGGGACGAAGGCGTGCAGGGCATGAAAGTGGGCGGCGTGCGCCGTCTCACGATTCCGCCGCAACTCGGCTACGGCGCGCGCGGCGCGGGCGGCGTGATTCCGCCGAACGCAACGCTCGTCTTCGAAGTGGAACTGCTGGACGTCTGAGCGTCACCGGCATGAGCGCGCTGCTTCATCGTCCGGCCGTGTCGCTGCGCCGCTACGAGGCGGCGCAGGCGTCGGACGTGCACGACTTTCATCAGATCGTGCTCGGCCTCGACGGGTCGATGGAGATGGCCGTCGATGGCAACGGCGCGCGCATCGATTGCAGCGGCGCGTGGATCATCCCGGCGGGCGCGCGTCACGATTACTGGGCCGATGGCAATAATCGCCAGCTCGTGCTCGATCTGCCCGCCACGTCCGTCGCGGTGCCCGAGCGCTACTTCGAGCGGGCGCGCGCGATCGCGATCGATCCGCGCGTCACGCAGGCAGTCGCTGATGTCGCGCGCCATGCGAATGCCGGACCTGCGCACCTGGCCGAGCGCTTCGCATGGCAAGCTGCCGCGCATCTGTGTGGCGCGCTGATGCACGATACCGACGATTCCATCGACATGATGCGCGGGCTCGATTTCGCGCGCATCGATCGATGGTTGCGACTGCATCTGTCGGAGCCGCTGCGTATCGCCGATCTTGCCGCGCATTGTGGCTTCGGTATGCGGCGTTTTCATCAGCTTTTCAATGAAGCGTTTGGTGAGACGCCGCATCGGTATCTGCATCGTCTGCGGCTTGACGCGGCGTTGACGTTGCTCGCTGATCCGCGTACGACGCTTACCGATATTGCGCTCGATGTCGGGTTCGCTGATCAGAGTGCGTTCACGCATGCATTCTCGAAGCGGTTTGGCATTTCGCCGGGGCAGTGGCGGCTTCCGGTCGCTGCGCGGGCTTAGAGCGTGTTGGGGTATTTCGCTAAGGAATGCTTATTCGGTGGATGTTTTCGGACTTTGCCGGATCCCGTTTTCGTGTTGGTTTATTAGCACTGCCCCTGTGCGGGGCGGCAGTCACTTTCTTTGCTGCTGCAAAGAAAGTAACCAAAGAAACAGCTTTCCCCATCCAAAGTGCCTCATACCGGCCGCGGCACAGGCGATTGACCTAATGGCCCGGCTGTAGCGAGTGCCCCCACAAAACCCACCGGGCTTGGATCGCGCACGGTCTGTCACACCTGCGCCGCATGAATGGTCAGGGTCAGCACAAAAAGATCCGGCCAGCTGCGCGGCCGATGGGTCAATCGGGTCTGGGTGTGCTTCTGCGTTTCTC
>LRBF01000275.1 GCA_001580565.1 Caballeronia megalochromosomata
TGGCGTCGTTGGCGTCGTTGGTGTGGTCGGTGTGGTCGGTGTGGTCGGTGTGGTCGGTGTGGTCGGCGTCACTGGCGTGACGAGCGCGGGTGCCGGCGCGGGCGGCACGCTCGAGCGCAGATACCAGTTGTCCGCCGTTCCGTCACTCACGCCGCCTTTGAACAGGTAATACGTATAGGCGCCCGCGCTCGGCGCACGCGCGAGCGTGAACGCGCCCGCCGATGTCGTCGCGCCATTCGTCGACTGCACGACCTGAATGCCGTCGCCAGTCGTCAGCCCGCCCGTGCCGCCGACATTCGTTACGCCGATCGACGTCGTGCCCGAGCCCGTGCCTTGCGCGATCACGAGCTTGCCGCTCGGCGATCCGTCCGCGCCCAGCACGCTCTGCACCAGAAGCCGCCCGTCGTTGCCCATGTAATTGCCGTTCACGACGAACGCGTCGCTCGTGCTCGGGCCGCCATTGGTCAGATCGATCGTGCCCGCGTTGTTGAGCGTAACGAGTTGCCCGGCGATCGCCGGCTGTATCGCCGTGCGTCCGATGCCGCCCGCGAGGATCGTGCTCGTCGCATCGAGGTTGAGCGTGCCGGTGCCGGTCGTGGCATCGCCGAGGGTCAGGCCATTCGCATCGAAAGTAAGCTGCGTGTCGTTCGACGCATTGACCGTCTCCCAGTCGACGAAACGCGCGAGGCCGCTTGCCTGCACGTTGTCGAACGTGAGCGAATCGACGCCGGGACCGCCGTCGAAGCGGGTCGTCGCGGCGAGCGTGGCATCGGTCAGATTGCGGATCACGGCCGTGTCGTCGCCCGCGCCGAGCGACACCGGACCCGTGATCGTGCCGCCGCTCCAGGTGAACGTGTCGGTGCCGGACGTGGTCGTGACGCCCTGCCCGATCGATCCGCCGGTGATCGTCAACGCGTTGTTGCCGCTGCCGAGATCCACGCGCCCGCCGATCGTCCCGCCCGACATCGTGAACGTGTCGTCGTTCTGCGACGCGGTCACATTGCCGTCGATCTGCCCGCCCGACATGTCATAGATATTGTTGCCGACGTTCAGATCCACGCTGCCGATGCGCCCGCCCGTAACCTGCGCGACATCGCCATTCGCAAACACACCGACGATGCGCCCGCCCGACATCGTGAACGTATCGCGCGCATCGCCCTGATCGAGTGAATCGACCTGGCCCGCGGTCATCGTGAAAGCGTCGATGCCGTCGCCCTGGCGAATCTGCCCGGTCACGACGCCGCCGTTCATGTTGAATGTGTCGGCGCCGGTGTCGGTGCGCACCGCGACGCCCGAGCCTCCGGCGATCGTGCCCGTGTTCGTGACAGACACATTGATCTTGCCGGTCGCGACGATCGCTTCGGCGCTCGTGCCGCGAATCATGCCGGTGTTGTTGATGGTCTCGGCGCCGCCCGCGATCGTCACCCCCGTCGTGCCTTGAATCGTGCCCGTGTTGTCGAGCGTGCCGCCCCGGTTCGCGACGATGCCGCTTGCCCGCTGACTCACGATGCTCCCACCCGCCGCATTGATGACCGATCCCGGATTCGCGAGCCGCACGCCATATCCGCCGGTGCCGCGAACGAGTATCGATCCGGTGTTCGTGATCGTTCCCGGCGATGCATCCTGCGAAACGATGCCCTGCGCGTTGTTGCCCGATACGTCGATCGTGCCGTTGTTGGTGACGACGTTCTGGCCGGGCGTGCCGGTCACGGTCATGCCGGTCGCCGACGCGCCCGTGGTCGTGATCGAACCATTGTTCACGAGCGTATCGCCATTCGTATTCGCGCCCATGCCGGGCGATCCCGAGCCGCTCGTGACGATCGCGCCGTCGTTGATCAGCGTGCCGCCGCCCGGGCCGCCGAAATCGCCCATCCCGGTGGCGTTCGCGCCGCTCGTCGTGAGTGTGCCCCCGGCTTCGTTGTGCATCGTTACGGCGGCCGCGTTGTTGAACATCGCCTCGGAACTCACGCCCGTC
Source organism: Caballeronia megalochromosomata (assembly GCA_001580565.1). GTDB lineage: Bacteria > Pseudomonadota > Gammaproteobacteria > Burkholderiales > Burkholderiaceae > Caballeronia > Caballeronia megalochromosomata. The sequence goes on from LRBF01000275.1 coordinate 1,976, forward strand.
GTGAACACGGATCCGCTGTTTACGAGCGTGTTCCGCCCAGCGAGCGTGCCTTGCGATGTCATGCCGTCGAAAGAATCGCCGCTTTGCCGCAAGATGCCGGCGTTCGTCGCCGTGCTCGTGTTACGGACGAAAAGCCCGTTGCGATTGGTGATATCGAGTTCGGCGCCCGGCAGGATGTTGATCGTCACGTTGACGCTACCCGGCGTGGCAATGACCGGCACCGTCGACGGATTGGGCGCGCTGGCATCACACGTCGCAGTCTGATTGGACTGCGGCGCGATGTTGTCGCACGCGCCGAGCGCGGGCAATGCGCGAAAGAGAAACGAAACACCGAACGCAAGCGAAAGGGCATGAGCGAGCGGCGTCGGTCGAACCTGAAGCGACGAGCGGCGCATGATGTCTCCGACCTTGCGGACGGTTTCGATTTACTCAGCAGTGCCGCGCATCGTTACGTCGATGCTTGCCTTCGCAGATTGCTGCTTGTCCGCAACAATTTGCTCAGAGTAGTCCACGCATTGCGCTTATGCAAAGGAGGCTGAGTTGCGCGCTGCGCCGTCTCAAACCGGCTTGCCCTCGCTCGACGCCCAGTTCGGCATCAACGCGTTGCTCGGCTGCGTTTCATCGATCAGCTTGCGTGCGGTCTGCCGGCCCGCGACGGGCAGCCCTGTCGGATCGAGCGCGCCGATCTGCACCAGCACCGAAGCCTGATCCCAGTAGATGTGCTCGTTATAGAGCTTGTCGCCGCGAAAGCGGATCACGGCGAGCATCGGGACTTCGAAGTATTTTCCCGTCGGCGCGAGCCCGGGTAGAAGCCAGTCGATCTCGCGATCGTGCGTCGCGCAAAACACGAACTCATCGACGACGCGATCCGCGCCGATCGTGCGCGACACCGGAATCAGCTTCGTATCGGCCGGGTTCGAGTGTACGAAGTGATAGGTGTAGAAACGCTTCAACTCACGGTGACCGACGCCGCCCGTCATCGTCGGTACGTGATTGACGTAGGGCTCGGCGACCATCGTCGGCATGACGGCATTGACGTCGCGCGTACCGAACTCGAAATAGCAGTGTTGCTCCCACAAGGCGTTCAGATCGAAGAACGGGCCGAGGACCTTGCGCAGCATCGCGAGCGTGCGCGAGTAGGCCATCAGCGCGGCGGGCTTGTCGAAGTGCGCGCTGCCGGAAACGATGAATCCCGTCGATGTGCCCGGGTAGACATAGCGTTCGATGTGCGGCTTACCCGCGAGCGCGGCCTCCGCTTCGCGCGGATCGGGCGCGCCGTGTTCGGGGAAGTGGAAGACGATCGGGCAGCGGATCGTCGGGATATCGGCGAGGCAGGCGGCGAAATCGTCGGGGTAATAGCAGGCGGCGCAATCGACATCGGCCTGCGCGGCGATGCGCGTCGCGAGCCGGCCGCCGCGCCCGAAACCGACCACGCCGATCTTGCCCGCGTGCTGCGGCAACGCGCGAAGGCCATCGACGAGCGCCGCGAAATTCTCCGCCGCGAGTCCGCCGGGCTTCGGATCGTGGTCGGGAAGTTGCGGCGCGAGCACGACATAACCTTCTTCGGCGTAGAGATCGGCGGTGTGTCTGACGAAATCGTCGAGGCCCGCCGTGTCGTGGAGCAGCACGATGCCCGGCCCCGAACCCTGCGCGGGCTGCGTCACGTAGGCGGAGACGAGCGTGCCGTCGCGAAGGGTGATGTCGATGAACGTGCCGCTCATTGTCGGTGTCTCCTTCTATATATAGAGTGTGATTTTTCCGCGAGCGGCGCGCGGTCACGGCAGCAGCGTATCGGCGAGCAGTTTGACGTTGAGTACGACGATCACGGCCGCGACCAGCCACGCCAGCCCGCTCGTCCATCGCGAAACGGCGAAGACGCCCATTTTGCGACGGTCCGACACGAAGCGCACCAGCGGAATCACGGCGAACGGCAGTTGCATCGACAGAATCACCTGGCTCAGCACGAGCAACTGACCCGTGCCCTTTTCGCCGTAAATCGCCGTGACGACGATCACTGGAACGATGGCGATCGCCCGCGTAATGAGGCGCCGCGCCCAGTTCGGAATGCGCAGGCGCAGAAAACCTTCCATCACGATCTGGCCAGCGAGCGTCGCGGTGACGGTCGAGTTCAGGCCCGACGCGAGCAACGCGACCGCGAAGAGCGTCGATGCAATGCTCAGGCCGAGCAGCGGCGACAATAAATGGAACGCGTCGCCGATTTCCGCGACCTCGACGTGGCCGGTCGCGTGGAACACCGCAGCGGCGACGATCAGGATCGCCGCGTTGATGAAAAGCGCGAGCGTCAGCGCGATCGTGCTGTCGAGGGTCGCCCAGCGGATCGCGGCGCGCCGGGCCCGGATCGATTTGCCGTACGCGCGCGTCTGCACGATCGACGAATGCAAATACAGGTTGTGCGGCATGACCGTCGCGCCGAGAATGCCGATCGCCACGTACAGCATCTCGCGATCCGCGACGATACGCGGCGACGGCACGAAACCGCGCAGGACATCGGCGAAGGGTGGCGAGGCGGCCGCGATCTGCAACGCGAAGCAACTCGCGATCACGATCAGAAGCGCGATGACAAACGCTTCGAGCAGCCGAAAGCCCTTGTTGATCAAGAGCAGCAAAAGAAAGGCATCGAGCGCGGTGAGGAGCGCGCCTGCGATCAGCGGAATACCGAAGAGCAGTTGCAGCGCGATGGCCGTGCCGATGACTTCGGCCAGATCGCACGCGATGATCGCCGCCTCGCACGCAAGCCACAGCGTGATATTCACAGGCTTCGAATAGTGATCGCGGCACGCTTGCGCGAGATCGCGGCCGGTCGCGACGCCCAGCCGGACCGCGAGCGCCTGGAGCAGTATCGCCATCAGGTTCGACAGCAGCACGACGCTCAGCAGCGTGTAGCCGAAGCGCGAGCCGCCGGCGATGTCGGTCGCCCAGTTGCCCGGGTCCATGTAGCCGACGGAAATCATGTAACCCGGACCGGCGAATGCAAGGAAGCGGCGAATCCATTTGCCGCCCACCGGCACGTGAACCGACGCGTACACCTCCGGGAGGCTCGGGCGGAACGCGTCGTCCTGCTCGGGCGGTTTCGAGGTGGGGCGCACAGGGTCAAGCATCGGCTCGTTTCTCCCGGGGATACCGGCTGTGATGTCCTGAAAATATGCGCCGCGCCGGATGAACATTCAAGCGCATCGGTCTGGCGGCGCGCGCGGACACCCAGTAAGCGTGCTTCGATGCTGATAATTCGACTTATCAGATGTAGCGTTTTTTCTTGTCAAATTCGAAGCTGGTTGATAACCTTGCCGCAAATGACTGAAAAGAAACGATAAATGGCTAGCGGCAAAGCACGCTCCGGACAGCGTTCGGCGCAAAGCGCGACGGATGCGGCGCTGGAGAACGTCCGGCTGCGCGCGCCGAACCGTCTCACGCGCCAGCACTTCGCGCTGTATCGCGGCTATCTCGATGGCGTGTCGGAGGCGCAGTTGCACGCATCGTATGGCGACGCCAGCACGGACGTCCGCACGACGCGACGGCTGATCGACGCGCTGCGCGACACGCTCTCGGTCCTCGCCCGGCGCGCCCGCGACACGGAAGCCGCGCACTTGCTGCGGCTTCGGCCGGGCAGTATTCCGCTGTTCGAGCCCGCGCCCGCCGCGGTGGCGCCCACACTCGAAGACTTCCGCGAAAGGATCGACCCGGATGGCGTCTACAGCGAGTCCGAGTTGCTGGCGCTGTACGAGGAGCAGCATCCGCCGGAAACCTCCCCCGCCATCGATCGACGCGCGGCGCGCAATGCACGGCTGCGGCGCCGTCAGGCGGATGCACTCGCACGCATGGAGGCGTCGCTTGCGCAGGATCCGAGTCCGGATCATCCCATCGACGGCTGGTTCGAGCCCGCCATCACCGCGCGGCTGGCGGCGGCAGGGCTCACGACTCTCGCGGACGTGATCGGGTTGATCGAACGTCGACGGCATCGCTGGCACACGGCCGTGCCGCGGCTCGGTCCGAAGGGCGCGCAACGCGTGGTCGACTGGCTGCAACTCCACGCTCAGGCGCTTCGACACACGCTTTCGCCGGCCGCGCTGGTGCCGCGTCGACAGTGGCGGCCCGCCGACGTCGCACTGACGCAAGCTCCGCAGACCGCGGAGGGCGACGCTTTTACGATCGCGCCGCTCGAAGCGTTGCGCGTCCCGGCGGCGCTCGATGGCTCAAAAGGGTCGAATCGGGCTGGCGCTGGCGCACGTTTTCATACCGATATCCGCGCGATTTTCGCCTGGCTCGACGCCCGTTCGAACAGCGTGCACACGCGGCGGGCCTATCGGCGCGAAGCCGAGCGCCTGCTCCTGTGGGCGCTGGCGGAAAAGGGCAAGCCGCTATCGGCGCTCGACAGCGCTGAATGTGCCGAATACATCGGCACGTTTTTGCCAAATCCGCGGCCGGCGGCCCGCTGGGTCGCGACGCACCGCGGCGAGCGATGTTTCGCCGGTTGGCGCCCTTTCGCCGGCCCGCTCTCGGACCGCAGCCGCGAGACGGCGCGTTCAATAGTGAGCGCGATGTGCGAATGGCTCGTCGGCGAGGGTTATCTGGCGGTCAATCCGTTCGCCCAGCTTGCGCGCGTTACTACGCCGCCTGTGTTCGAATCGGCCACGCGCACGCTCGACCCGGCGCAGTGGACATGCGTGCTGCAGTCCGTCGAGCGCGCTGAATATTCGTTCTCCGAGCATCGCGACAGATTGGCGCTGCTTCTCGCCTACGCTACCGGCCTGCGCCGCGCCGAACTTGCCGCCGCGACGACCGACGCGCTCAGTGTCGGGCGGTTGTCCGATGTCGAAGGCGCGGTCTGGCGTCTCGCCGTCAATCAGGGTCAAAGCGCGGCGCGCACGGTGCTTTTGCCGCCTGTCGTGGTCGAAACGCTCAGGGAGAATCTGGCGTTGCGCGGCCTGGGAAACCCGCTGGATTGCGCAGAAGGTACACCGATTCTGGCTCAGGCGCGCGGCGGACACGCCCTGACGCCCGACGGGATCGGGAAGGTTTTCAAGAGTATCTTTTCGAACGCGGCTGCGTTCATGGAATCCCGCGCGCCCGGCAGCGGCCGGCACCTGAAGAACGCCAGCACGCACTGGCTGCGCCACACGCACTCGACGCACGCGCTCGGGCACGGCGCGGAACTGCGCGAAGTCAGCGCGGGACTCGGTCACGCCGACGTTTACACCACCGCGCTCTATCTCAAAACCGAGGACGCGGGCCGCTTCCTTGGCGTCGAAAAGCTGATTCGCAGCGTCTCGGTCATCCGAAAAACCTAAGCGTCGTCCTAAATTCGCGTTTACACGAGCCGCGGGCGTTGTAAAAATGCCCGGTGGGGGCGCTCAAGTACTTCAGAGTTTACTTGAGGTTTACCGGTTCGCCGTTTATTCTTCGGTTTGCAGCTTGTTTTCCACCAACCGAAGAATTATTTGCTTACCCAGGCCCGCCAGTGACTGCGAATTCCATGCTAAGCGCTCGGCTTCCCGAAGTCGATCAATCCGTTTCGATCGAAACGCTCTTGGGGGTGGCCGCCCAAGCCACTGACATTCTTAATCAGATCCGCGACGCGATGTTGGAGCCGTATCCGCGCAAAAGCGCGCCCACATTCACGAGCGCGCAGGTTGCCTCGCTCTGCGGCGTCGACAAGCAGCGGTTCCAGTACCTGACCACTAAGGGCGATCTGCCCGCAGGAACGTCAAAGGGCGCGGGCCGAAGCAAGGAATTCACGCTCGAAGAGGCACTCACGTGGATTCGGGCGACGAAGGAGCGCACACGCCGGCCAGAAAGCAAACGCGGTCGGATCGTGACCGTCGCGAACTTCAAGGGCGGCGTCGCCAAGACGACGACCGCGGTCTCGGCCGCGCAAGCGTTGACGCTACTCGGCCGCCGCGTGCTCGTCATCGACTGCGACCCGCAAGGCACGACGACGCAATTGTGCGGATGGGCGCCGGATGCCGAAATCTCGGACGATCAGACCCTCCTTCCGCTCATCTACGGGGACCGGGAGACGCTGCACTACGCCGTGCAGGAAACGTACTGGCATAACCTGGATCTGATCCCGGCTTCGTCGTCGCTCTTCGACGCCGAATTCGAGATCCCCGCCAAGGTGCTGAACGATAGCACGTTCGAATTCTGGGAAATCGTCCGCAAGGGCCTGATGCCGCTTACGAACGAGTACGACGCGATCGTGATCGACACGCCTCCGGCACTCAGCTATCTGACCATCAACGCGCTGCTCGCGTCGGACGCGATCCTGTTGCCCTGCCCGCCCGAGGCGCTCGACTTCGCAAGCTCGACGCAGTTCTGGCACCTCTTCGCCGACATAGCGAAGAAGTTGCCGGGCGTGCTCGATCAGAAACGCTACGACTTCGTGAACGTGATCATGACGAAGGCGAAGTCCGATGACGTGTCGCGCGTCGTGCGCGGCTGGCTTCAGAAGGCCTACGGCGATCGCGTGCTGCCCTTCGAGATTCCCGAGTCGACGGTGCCCAAGGGCGCGTCGGCACAACTGTCGACGGTTTATGACCTGTCGAAACCTGACGGCAGTACAGCCGCATACAACCGATTCAAAGAGCCGCTCGACCGACTCGCCGAGCATCTCGACGCGCAGTTCGTTCGCGCGTGGAATCAGACGGAGGAATAAATGGGCATCGGGGACAGACTCCTCGCCAAGACAGCGAACGTCGGCAGCAAGCCGGCCGAGGCGGCACAGGCGCGTCCGGTCAATACCGAGCCGCGTACGTCGCCAGGGCGATTGATGGACGCGCAGCATCGCATCAATACGGCGCAAGCGCGAATCAAGGAACTCGAATCGCAACTCGAGGAACGGGCGGCACTCGAAGTGCCGCTCGACGCGCTCGTTGAAGTGAGCGGGCGACGTCGCAAGCTCACGGCCGAGCAGTTTCAGGAATTGAAAAGCAACCTCGCTCAGCATGCGCTCGCCACGCCAATTCTGGTGCGCGCATTGCCGGACAGTCGTTTCGAAATCGTCGCGGGTCACAACCGGGTCGCTGCGTACAGGGAACTGGGGCGCGCGACGATCCGCGCGAACGTCGCTTCGATCGAAGAAGGCGAAATCGAGTTTGCAGCGTTCTTTTCGAATCTGCTTTCGCCGTCGCTCACGGACTTCGAGAAGTACTGGAACTTCAAGCGATTGCAGGAATTGAGCGGCTTGTCCCGCTCCGAGATTTCGGAGAGCGCGGGGTTGAGCAAGAGCCACGTAACGCGCATCTTCTCGTTCGACGCCTTGCCCGAGGCCGCAAAATTGGCGCTCGCCGAGAAGCCCGAGCGGTTGGGAAGCAACGCGGCGCAGAAGCTCGCCGCGCTGACCGAGGCCGGCAAATCGGAAAAAGTCGTCGAGGCAATTCGCCGCCTGATCGAGGACGACAATTTCACGCAGGACAAGGCTGTCGCCCTGGCAGCGGAGAAGCAGCGCGCAGCAGCACCGAGCGCAACCGTGGTTCGATCAGGACGGAGAAAAGTCTGCGAGGTTTCTACCAGAAACGGCGTGGTCGGCGTTCGCTTCTTCGAAAAGGACGCGACTGACGCGGAGCAGTGGGGGCAGCGGATTGCCGACTTCATCAACAAGACGTTGAGCGAGTCGGAGCAGGGTTGAGGTTCTACTAGGTTTTCGTTTTAAATCAACGACTTAACGAATTGACGGAAGTTGAGGAAGATTTAACCTAGTAGAACTTCCTTATAAATCAATGAGTTGACGTAACAGCATCGACGAGGCAGCTATGTAACGAGCAAGCTGTAAAAAGACAAAAGCCTTCGGCGCCAACCGAAGGCTTTTGAATATCGGGCTTAACTGCTTATTGCCCGTTCCGCTTCCCGACGCCAATCGGGTCACGAGTACACACCTCGAAGTTTAGCGGAACGCGATCGGCAGTCAAGCGTTTGTCTTCCATTTTTCGAAATGGACGTACTTGACATGCGTATCGCGCAACTTTCCGTTGCAGGCGAGGTTGTTTCTCGCCCTCAAAACTCTGTTTCGTCGCCTGCGGTGGCGGATCAACAAGCACTCGATGACTACGCTTGCGATCGATCCAACCTCCCTTGGGTGATCTTTCGCGCCGCGCATCGCGCAACCCATACCGCCGCCCTCCCCGCGCGTGCCCGCGCATTACTCGCGGCACTGGCTCGCACTGTCGACGCATCTCGACCCTACGCGCCCATCTTCGCGCGCCGCGAACTGCTCACCGGACGCGCGCAGCAATCCATGCGCACCTTCTATCGCAGCATGGATGATCTGGAAGGCGCTGGCTTTATCACACGGCCACCTCAGACACGCTACGGCGCGGCTGGGTTGTTCGGGCGCGCCTACATTCATCTCACACCAAAGGCGGCCCTTTTGCTCGGCCTCGTCGATCAATCCACCGAAACCGGGCAGCCGTCCGCTCCGGATCGAGACGACGCCGTCAAATCCGACGTCGTGTTTTCTTTCGCACCGCCGTCTGTCACCGTGGCAGACGGCGCTATATATAAGGATCTAAACCCTAGTACTCAAAAGAGACAACCAGGACGGCTCCCCACGGACCTCCACCGCCTGTTGTCGCTGGGCTTTCATGAATTTCTGATCTTCAAACTGATGCGCGAAGCGAAGCTTTGCGGAAAGCTTCTGTCCGACGTCGTCGCCGCCAGTTGGGAACATCTCCGACGCGCCACACATCCGATCAGCTATCTCCGCACGCTTTTGCGCGCGCCGATCGATTTCGCTTATCGCGCCCGAAGCCAACGCAACGCGCAAGCAGAGGTGGAAAATCAACGCATTCGCACTGAACACGCCGATACAACCGTAGCCGGTTTCGCTGGTAAGGCCTTTGTGAGTAGCGATGGATTCCGCAGCTACCGCGTTTCCGATGACGCTCGGTCGATCATCGTTCATCATCGCAACGAGCCTCAGCCGCGGGTGCATGCGGGCGCATGGGCGCAGGACTTTATTGCCGCGCTGGACGCTGGACACATTGTCTCCGACGACGGGGAAAATCAGGAAAGCGCACGCCCGCATCCCGTTCAACGGCCTTCAAACCAGCCGTGCGACCTCATGCGCCAATCCCAGGCCCACCTCAACGATCTCAAAGCGCTTCTTCGCTTGAAGAGAGCCGATGTCACCCCATCTATCAAACCGAGGGAGACGACAAGTCAGTCGAGTGAAACCCGCTCCAGTGCGTCCCCTTTGAGTTCGCTCTTACAGACGATATCGCGCATGGCGTCATCGGCGAATCCTCGCGATTTACCCGGATTGCAGTCGTGAAGGTCCGCCCCGCGACTGGCGCCGACGACGTTTAAGTCAGACGAAATGCCGCGCGAAAGCCGCCGAGAAAAGTTTTTTGAAAACAGACTGCTGCGTCGCAGCAAATGCTGATATACTCTAAGGTTGCGCCTGAATGGGCGATTGGAAAACGCAAAAACCGCGTCTGGATGCGGTTTGCGTGCTTTGCTCGATGCGATTTTCAGCAAGCCGTCCGTGGTCGAAGCTGTCATCGAAATCATCGCGAGCCGTCACGCTCGCTCCCGGGGATCTGTCGTCGCCGAGCAAACCTGTCGAGGAGAAAGTATGGCAAGTTTTGATCGGGAAGATTCGGAGCTGGATATCGTCGCGCCGGCGCGCAAGGCACCTGGCCGGCGGGCTAACAAAGGGAAGGGCCAGGCCGGCACGATACAGCCCGATGTCGCAATGACCGCGGAGCAGAACGAAGAGCGGCAGCGCCAGATGCGCGCGCTCATCCAGTTGGGCAAGGAGCGCGGTTACCTCACGCACGCCGAGATCAACGACCACCTGCCGGATAACTTCGCTGAAACGGCGGCGATGGAAACCATCGTCAGCACGTTCCACGACATGGGTGTCGCGGTCTACGAGCAGGCACCGGACGCCGAAACGCTATTGCTGAGCGATAGCGCCCCGAGCGTGGTCACCGACGAGCAATCGGACGAAGAAGCGGAAAACGCGCTGTCGACGGTCGATTCCGAATTCGGCCGCACGACCGATCCCGTTCGCATGTACATGCGGGAAATGGGTGCGACCGAGCTGCTGACGCGCGCCGGCGAAATCGCCATTGCGAAGCGGATCGAAGACGGGCTGCACGAGATGATTCAGGCGATCGCGGCATGCCCGTCGACCGTCGCGACCATCCTCGCGGATGCGGCGCAAGTCGAATCGGGTGAGCTCAAGATCGACGAACTGGTCGACGGTCTGAAGGAAGAGGACACGGCAGACGAAGATATTTCGGCTTCCGATGCAACCGATTCCGCCGACATCGATACGGATACCGATGAATCCGACAGCGACGACGAAGACGACGACGATCTCGACGGCGCAGGCGACGCTGCCGCATCGAACGAAGCGCGTCTGAAGCAACTGAAGGCCGATTGCCTCGAAATCTTCGCACGTGTGCGCGAGCTGGCGGAACAAGCGAGCAATCCTAAGGGTTCGGGCGCGGTCGCGACGAAGGCGGTCGAAAAGGCGCGCGCCGAAATCCAGCGCGAGCTGGGTTCGATCCGCTTCACGGCGAAGACCATCGACCGCCTGTGCGTGGACGTGCAGCAGCGCGTGGCGCAAGTGCGCGATATCGAGCGTCGCGTTTTGCAGATCGCGGTGGACCGTTGCGGCATGCCGCGCGAAAAGTTCGTCGAATCGTTCGTCGGTCACGAGACCGATCTCGAATGGACCTCACGCGCGGCCTCGAGCTCGAAGCACTACGGCGCGTCGCTCGAGCGCAGCTTGCCGGCGATTCAGGCCGAGCAGCAGAAGCTCATCGACGTCGAAGGCGTGGTCGAGATGCCGCTCAAGCAACTCAAGCAGATCAACCGTCAGATGACGGCTGCCGAGTTGAAGATGCGTCAGGCCAAGCGCGAGATGATCGAAGCGAATCTGCGTCTCGTCATTTCGATCGCGAAGAAGTATGTGAATCGCGGCATGCAGTTCCTGGATCTGATTCAGGAAGGCAACATCGGTCTAATGAAGGCGGTGGACAAGTTCGAATATCGCCGTGGCTGGAAGTTCTCGACGTACGCGACGTGGTGGGTTCGTCAGGCTGTGACGCGTTCGCTCGCCGATCAGGCGCGCACGATCCGCGTGCCGGTGCACATGATCGAAACGATCAACAAGCTGAACCGCATCTCGCGCGAGATCCTGCAGCAGACGGGTCAGGAAGCGCATCCGTCGGTGCTTGCCGAGCGTATGGAAATGCCGGAAGAGAAGATCCGCGGCATTCTCAAGATCGCGAAGCAGCCGGTGTCGCTGGAAACGCCGGTCGGTGAAGATGCCGATGCGACGCTCGGCGACATGATCGAAGACCAGGGCGCCGCGTCACCGGCGGATGCCGCTGTGCACGCGAACATGCGCGCCGCGATCGACGATGCGCTCAACGCACTGTCGCCGCGTGAGGCGAAAGTGCTGCGCATGCGCTTTGGCATCGACACGGCTTCGGACTACACGCTCGAAGAGCTGGGCAAGCAGTTCGACGTGACGCGCGAGCGTATTCGTCAGATCGAAAGCAAGGCCATGCGCAAGCTCATGCATCCGAGCCGCGCCGACAAGCTGCGTCCGTTCCTGGATCGCTGATCCGAGCAGCCGCCCGGACTACGTTCGGGCGAACTCTAAAGCGCGTGCCGCCGAATCAGGCGGCACGCGCTTTTTTATTTCGTCGACAGAATCAACCGTGCACCGTGCCTTTGGGCAGGTTCGACGACGCACACGCCTGCAATGCGGTGATCGCCTTGCCCGCGAGCGCCAGCGTTTCCTCGCACGCGAGACGGTCGCGGAAGATCGAGCATCCGCCGCCCGCGTTGACCCGCGCCACTGCGTTGCGCACCTTGTCGAGCGCGGATTGCGGCGAGCCTGTGTCGCGGATGATCGAGGCGATGTCGAACGCGCTGCCGGCGTCGGTTTCGACGTAGCTCGGGCATTGCGTTTGCGCGTGAGCCGCGACGCAGATCATTCCGATTGCCGCGATTGCGGGGAATCGCCGCGATCGGGCGCAGCGAAAAGACCGCGCGCGAGCAGAAAGAGAGCGGAAGAGGGTATCCATGGGCGTCACCACCGTCAGATATCGCATCGAAGAACGTGTACGTTCGGCGAATTCGTGCCGGCTGGAATCGACCAACGCTTGTCCACAGTTTCACTGGACAAGCATGTGGATATCCTGAGCATCACCGAGTCAACGTCTTGATCTGTAACGCATTTCACCCGGCGTACGAAATTCGCGCTGCGTCGTCTTCCATTCTGAACCGGTTGCGAAAAACCTGTCGGCAGAAAAAAATTCGCTAAACCTGAAACGCCTGAACGGTCTGCCTGAGCTCGCGCGCCTGTGCGTCGAGCGACAGCGCGGCGGTCGATGCTTCATTCACGAGTGCCGCGTTCTTCTGCATGAGACGATCCATCTGCGATACCGCGCCGTTCACTTCGTCGATGCCGCCGCTTTGCGCGCGCGAAGCCGTGGCGATCGCTTCGACGAGCGCGGACACGCTGTCGACGGATTCGAGCAGATTGGTGAGCGTCATGCCGGCGCGCTTCACCGTCGAGCCGCTCGATTCGACATGCGCGTTCACTTCGCGCGTCAGTTGCGAGATTTCCTTCGCCGCGCCCGACGAGCGCCGCGCCAGCGCGCGCACTTCCTCCGCGACGACCGCGAAGCCGCGCCCGAGCGATCCCGCGCGCGCCGCTTCCACTGCGGCATTGAGCGCGAGCAAATTGGTCTGGAATGCGATCGATTCGATGACGCTCGTGATGTGTCCGATCTGCGCCGAGCGCGCGGACAGATCGGTCATGCGCGCGATGGCATCGGCGACGGCGCGCTCGCCGTCCTTCGCGCGCGCCGACGCTTCCTGCGCGAGTTCGCACGCGCGATTCGCGTGATCGGCGTTCGTGCGCACGGTCGCCGCGATTTGCTCCATGCTCGCCGATGTCTGTTGCAGGCTCGCCGCGTGTTCCTCCGTGCGTGCGGACAGCGCCTGATTGCCCTCGGTGATGTCCGCCGCCGCGATGCCGATGGTGTCGGTCGAACGTTTGATGTCGCCGACCATCGATGCGAGCTGGCTGCGCATCAGGCTCATCGCGTGCATCACGCTGTGTGTGTCGCCGCGCGCGACGGGCACGTCCGTCAGCAAGTCGCCTTTCGACACGCGCCGCGCGACGCTCGCCGCGAGTTCCGGCTCGCCGCCGAGTTGACGCATGAGCGTGCGCGCCATCGAGAAGCACAACCAGCCGACGAGCGCCACGCCCGCCGCGATGCACGCACCCACCGTCCACTGCACGATGCGGCTCACGCGCTGCGCGTCTTCGTATTCCTGTTGCGCGGCGGTGAGCTGGAACGCGCGCAGCTCGGTGCTTTCCCGCTTGACGCGCGTCGCCTGCGGCTCGATCTGCTGCGTCACGATCCATTGCGCTTCAGACAGATTGTTCGCGGCGAGCAGGTTTGCGGTCGGGCGGAAACCCTTGTCGCGCAGCGTCGCCCAGTCGGACGCGAGACGTTTTGCGAGCGGCGCCTCGGCCGCATCGAGCGGATAGCGCAGGTATCGGCCGAGCAGGGCGTCAATGTTCGCGATGCGCTGCTGCGTCGACGCGACCACGGCCTGCGTCTTTTGCGCCGATGGATCGAGCACCGCGTCGCTGATCGCGAACTGACTTTGCGTGATGAGTTCGTCGATGGTCGAGATGGTTTGCAGCGCCTGCGCGCGGCCTTCGAAGACGTGGCGCAGCGCGGCATTGCCTTGCTGGACGCCGAATAATCCGACGCCGCCGACAGCGACGAGCACGACGGCGACCGCGCCCGTGACAATCGCGAGGCGCGCCTTGACGGTGAGCTTTGACATTTTCGGTAGGGAAGAGAAGTGCGCGAGGAAGTCCGGATGCCCGGAAGCGACGTTGGGCGACGCGGCGGGTCAATCTTCAGACATTTTCGGAGAGCGCAATCTACCGGCCATGCAAGACGGTTGTGTGACAACCGTCGCGGTGACGCGCCGCATACTTTTGCGTGCGCGTTTCCAACGAAAGGGCCATATCCCGCGCGCACGGCGCGGGCATGGAATCAATCGCGCTTGGGGATCGCGAGCCCGCGTTCCACGGCGGGCCGCGCCAGGAAAGCATTGAGTACACGCTCGACGTTGCTGAACTCATGAAAATCCACGAGTTCGCGCGCCTCGTAAAAGCCGATCAGATTGCGCACCCACGGGAACGTCGAAATATCCGCGATGCTGTATTCGTCGCCCATGATCCAGTCGCGGCCGTCGAGCCGCTTGTCGAGCACGGCGAGCAGGCGCTTGGATTCCGCGACGTAACGCGCGCGCGGCCGCTTGTCCTCGTATTCCTTGCCCGCGAATTTATGGAAGAAACCGACTTGCCCGAACATCGGGCCGACGCCGCCCATCTGGAACATCAGCCATTGCAGCGTTTCGTAGCGCTTGGCCACATCGTCGGGCATGAACTGGCCGCTCTTCGCCGCGAGATAGACGAGAATCGCGCCCGATTCGAATAGCGGCATCGGCTCGCCGTTCGGGCCGTCCGGATCGATGATCGCGGGAATCTTGTTGTTCGGATTGAGCGACAGAAACTCTTCCGACATCTGATCGTTCTTGTCGAAGCGCACGAGATGCGGTTCGTAGGGCAGGCCGGTTTCTTCCAGCATGATCGAAACCTTCACGCCGTTGGGCGTCGGCAGCGAGTAGAGCTGGATGCGCTCCGGATGCTGAGCGGGCCATTTGCGGGTGATGGGGAAATCGAAAAGCGCGGTCATGGAGGGTCCTTGAAGTCGAACCGGGAATATAACCATTTCGCGGAATTCCTGTTTTGCACCGTGGAAGTGCGGCGTGTCATCGGGCGGACGCATTGAAAGGAAAAGATTGAGGGATCTCGTACAGACGCCGATTGTCGAAGCGCAGAATCTGTCTTTATCCTCACTACAAAAACGATTGTAGGAATCGCTGTACGAGTACGAGGAATTGCGCGTAGCGCCACGGTAAAAGAAGTCGACCAAGACACAAGAACTCAGGCAAAGCAGCGCGTGCGCGACGTACGGGCCGGTTCGCTGGCTCGCTTATTGCATCGACGCGGATGCCGAGCATCAGTGTCGGACTTTACGAACCGTTGGTTACCGCTGCCATGAAAACCGCTCCTCTCGCAACGCTCACCGCATTCGCTGCCGTGGTCGGGGGACTGCTGCCCAGCCTGTGCGCCGCCACGCCTCTCGAAAGCCAGCTCGACTGCAAATCCAGTGCGCACAGGTTCATCGCGCCGCTCGTCGCCGACAAGTCCATCGATGCGCACCCCATGCGCGTCGAGGCGAATTCCGTGAACGCCTTCAGGCCGACGCAGGGCAGCGAGCTCACCGCCTACGGCTTTCGCGTCTTCGCCGTGCTGGGCTACGAGCAGGGCGACGACATGTTCAAGCGCGGCAGCGGTCAGCCGATCAACGATTCCGCGTACGGCGTCGTGGTGCTCGCCGCGGCGGAAACGGTGGAAGCGAAGGTGCGCGAATCGGGCAGCACGGCGGTCGTCAAACAGGTCGTGCCGATGGTGATGACCGCCGTTTTCTGCGACGGCAGCGGCGCGCACAACACGACGACGGCCGGCGCGGTGACCACGGAAGCATCGCGCAATCGCTGATTCATCGCGATAATGTTCTCCCGATTTGCGCGCGCATGTGTCGCGCGCTCGACAACAGGAGAACGCAGACATGTCCGACGCAGCCAACCAGTCTCAACGAATCGCCATCGTCACCGGAGCGGGCAGCGGCATCGGGCGCGCGGCCGCGCTCGCCCTGCTCGGCGACGGCTGGTCGGTCGTGCTGGCGGGAAGGCGTCCCGCGCCGCTCGAAGCGGTGATCGGCGAGGCAAATGCAAAGGAACGCGCGCTCGCTGTGCCGACCGACGTCGCCGATCCGCAATCGGTCGAAAAGCTTTTCAAGGCGGCGGTCGAGCGCTTTGGCCGCGTCGATCTGCTGTTCAATAACGCCGGCGTGAGCAATCCGCCCGGACCGTTCGAAGACTGGACGCCCGAGCAATGGCGCAATGTCGTCGACATCAATTTGAACGGCATGTTCTATTGCCTGCAGCAGGCGTTCCGCACGATGAAGGCGCAAACGCCGATGGGTGGGCGCATCATCAACAACGGCTCGATTTCCGCGAGCGCGCCGCGCCCGAACTCGGCGGCCTACACGGCGACGAAGCACGCCGTGCAGGGCCTCACGAAAACCGCATCGCTCGATGGTCGCAAGTACGACATCGCGGTCGGACAGATCGATATCGGCAATGCGTTCACCGAACTGTCCGAGCGCATGTCGCGCGGCGTGCCGCAGGCGAACGGCGAGATCGCCATCGAGCCGATGATGGACGTGAAGTTCGTCGGCCAGTCGGTGCTTTACATGGCGAATCTGCCGCTCGAAGCGAACGTGCTGTTCCACACCGTGATGGCGACCAAGATGCCGTTCGTCGGCCGCGGTTGAGCCCTTCTGCTACTCAGTGCGATACCAGACGCGAATGCCCGAGTACCAGTGGCTGACGCTGGTATCGTCGCCGGCGCCGAACGTCGAGAGACTCTCGATGTTCAGCACGTCGATTCCGTTCTCCGCAATCCACTTGTTCGCGCGCTCGACAAGCGCCGCGCCGTTCTCGTACACGTTGCCCTTGATGATGTGATGCTGCACGATCTGTCGCTCGAAGTCTTCGTAAGCGATCTTTGCCATCCGTCGTCTCCTGTTTTTTCGTTTTGATCCACCAAAGTATCAGCACGCGTTTATGTTGCGGCGCAGCGCTATCGCCGCATGACGCGTTCTGCCGATTCGAGCATCATATGGCCTGACACACGCTCGTGCGAATCGGTGAATTCCGCGTGCGCGTGGCATCGGAATGCCAAGGAGAACGCGATGGACATGCGGCAACGCGAGCACATCGAGGCAGTCGTCGCGGCGACCACGCGGGCGGAACCGGTCGTGTCCGCGCCCGCGCCGCTGCGCACGCACGAGAGCATCATTCAGTCTTCGTGGCGGCGTTGCGTGCATCAGTACGGGCTCGATCCGTCGCGCATGCAGGAAGCGCGCATCCTGCCGCAGACGCGCCTGCGCGAGCATCAGCAGCGTATCGACGACTTCGCGCGCATCGCGCGTCACGGGCTCCAGACGCTCTACGAGCAGGTCGCGGGCATGGGCTACGTCGTGCTGCTGACCGATGCGCTCGGCGTGACGGTCGATTACATCGGCGATGCAAACACCGATTCCGCGCTGCGCCGCGCGGGTCTTTATCTCGGCGCGCAGTGGAGCGAAGCCGGCGCGGGCACGTGCGCGGTCGGCACCGCGCTCACGACGGGGCAGGCGCTCACGGTGCATCAGATCGATCATTTCGACGCGACCCATATCCCGCTGACATGCACCGCCGCGCCGCTCTACGATTCGCGCGGCGCGCTCGCCGCGATCCTCGATATCTCCGCGCTCACCTCGCCGCTGGCGCGCGACAGCCAGAATCTCGCGCTGCAGCTCGTGCGCATCTACGCGGGACATATCGAGAACGCGAATTTCCTGCGCACGCATCGGCAGGACTGGATTCTGAAGCTGAACACATCGCCGGAATTCGTCGATGTCGATCCCGAATATCTGATCGCGCTCGATGCGAGCGGGCGCATCGTCGGACACAATCGCCGCGCGCACGCAATGCTCGCGGCGGAAATCGGCCGCCCGATCGCGCCCGGCGAAGCGGCGGCGTCGTTGATCGGCGTGCCGTTCGATACGCTCTTCGATACGCGCATCGAAGAGCTCGGCCGGTTCGTGTATTCGCGGCCGAGCGAGTTGCGCGCGGTGCCGCTCGCGAAAACGGGCGCGCTCCTTTATCTGAGCGTGATGCCGCCCGCGCCATGCTTCACGCCGGGCGCGAACACGACTTCGCCGCGCAGCGTGGAAGTGCCCGCGCCGCTGGCCGCGCTCTGCGGCGGCGATGCGGCGCTCACGCGTCAACTGGAACGCGCCGCGAAGCTCGCCGATTCGCCGATCAACCTGCTCGTCAACGGCGAAACCGGCAGCGGCAAGGAGTTCTTCGCGAAGGCGCTGCATCGTGCGAGCGCGCGGCGCGCGGGGCCGTTCGTCGCGGTGAATTGCGCGGCGATCCCGGAGGCGCTCATCGAGAGCGAACTGTTCGGGCATCTGCCGAACAGCTTTTCCGGCGCGGGCGCGAAGGGCAAGCGTGGACTGATTCAGGAAGCCGACGGCGGCACGCTCTTTCTCGACGAAATCGGCGACATGCCGCGCGAACTGCAATCGCGCCTTCTGCGCGTGCTGGCCGAAGGCGAAGTGCTCGCGATCGGCGCGTCGCGGCCCGTATCGGTCGATGTGCGCGTGATTTCCGCGACGCATCATTCGCTCGATGCGCTCATGCAGGACGGGCGCTTTCGCGAAGACCTGTACTACCGCCTGAACGGCGCGCGCTTCACGCTGCCGCCGCTGCGCGAACGAAGTGATCTCGACTGGCTCGTCGACAAATTCCTCGAAGGCGCGGTCACGCTGTCGCCCGCGGCGCGCGAGCGCTTGCACCGGCACGAGTGGCCGGGGAATCTGCGTGAGCTGTGCAACGTGCTGCGTTATGCGCGCGCGGTGTGCTCGAACGGTCTGATCGAAGTCGATGATCTGCCGGAAGGCTTCGCAGACGCGGCCGCGCCGCTCGCGCCGCCGCCGCCGCGTATCGTCGAGGATTTCGATCCGCATCGCCTGCCGCCGGAAGGCATGCTGCTGATGCAGTATCTGCGCGCGGCGAGCTGGAACCTGAGCGCGGTCGCGCGGCAGATTGGCGTGAGCCGTATGACACTGTATCGGCGGATGGCGCGCTATGGCATCCGCTCGCCGAATCAGCGCGACGCGAACGGGCACTGAGCGCCGATACGCCTGTACCCCCGCCGATACACCTGCCGCTGTGACACCTGTCACGGCGGCGCACCGTGCACCCTCTGAAGCGCCCGTTTTCCACGGGTAATCCCTCGCTTTTTCGCATCCGAAAGCGCCGTTCCGATTGGCATGGCGCTTGCCTTTATCCGCCGCACAAAACATAACGCGGAGACACAGGCATGCGAGAAAGCGCGGCGCCGCTCGTCGGCATCATCGCCAATCCTGTTTCGGCGCGCGACATCCGGCGCGTCATCGCGAACGCGAACAGCCTGCAGCTCGCGGATCGCGTGAACATCGTGCTGCGGCTGCTTTCGTCGCTGGCGTCATGCGGCGTCGGGCGCGTGCTGATGATGCCGGACCGCGAAGGCCTGAAGGTCATGCTCGCGCGCCATCTCGCACGCAAGCAAGGGCCGGACGCCGGACTCGCGAAAGTCGAATTCCTCGACATGCCCGTGACCGCGCGTGTCGACGACACGTTTCGCGCCGCGCGCACGATGCGCGAGGCCGGCGTCGATGCGCTCATCGTGCTCGGCGGCGACGGCACGCATCGCGCGGTCGTGCGCGAGTGCGGACAAGTACCGATCGCGGGTCTTTCGACGGGCACGAACAACGCCTATCCGGAAATGCGCGAGCCGACCATCTCTGGGCTTGCGGCCGGACTTTATGCAACGGGCCGCGTGCCGTCGAGCGAGGCGCTCGCGTCGAACAAGCGGCTCGATATCGAAATCCGCGATGCGCAGGGCAACGTGCGCCGCGACATCGCGCTCGTCGATGCCGTGATCTCGCACGAGCATTTCATCGGCGCGCGGGCGCTGTGGAAGATCGACACGCTCGCCGCCGTCTACGTCTCTTACGCCGATCCACAGGCGATCGGCATGTCGGCGATTGCGGGTCTGCTCGAACCGCTCGGGCGTCACGAGCCGGGCGGCGTCGCAATCGAACTCGCCGCGCGCGGTCAGGGCGAATTCGAGCTGCACGCGCCGATCGCGCCGGGTCTCATCGAAGCCGTGCCGATCGCGAACTGGACGCGCCTCACCGGTGGCGTGCCGCATCGCGTGAAGCAGCGCACGGGCATCGTCGCGCTCGACGGCGAACGCGAGCTCGCCTTCGGACCCGGCGACGAAGTCACGATCACGCTGAAGGAAAACGCCTTTCGCAGTATCGACGTGGCCGCGTGCATGCGTTACGCGGCCACGTCCGGGCTGATGCGTCAGCTCAAGCTTCGTTAATCCACCAAGGAGACAGACATGACAGCGTCGCAACAGCATGCGGGCGGCTTGCCGCTCTCGAAGGAAGAACTGCTGGGCGCGTATCGCAAGATGCGCACGATCCGCGATTTCGAGGAGCGCCTGCACGTCGATTTCGGGCGCGGCGACATTCCCGGCTTCGTGCACCTGTACGCGGGCGAGGAAGCGGCGGGCGTCGGCATCATGAGTCATCTGAACGATGGCGACCGCATCGCGAGCACGCACCGTGGACACGGACACTGCATCGCGAAGGGCGTCGATCCCGTCGCGATGATGAAGGAGATCTACGGCAAGAAAGGCGGCTCGTGCAACGGCAAGGGCGGCTCAATGCATATCGCCGATCTGTCGAGGGGGATGATGGGCGCGAACGGCATTCTCGGCGCGGGCGCGCCCCTGATTTGCGGCGCGGCGCTCGCGGCGAAGTTTCGCGGCAAGGGGGAAGTGGGCATCACCTTCGCGGGCGATGGCGCATCGAACCAGGGCACGTTCCTCGAAAGCCTGAACCTCGCGGCCGTGTGGAATCTGCCGGTGATCTTCGTGATCGAGAACAACGGTTACGCCGAATCGACGGCGCGCGACTACGGCACGGCGGTCGATAGTTACGTCGATCGCGCGGCGGGCTTCGGCATTCCGGGCGTGACCGTCGACGGCACCGATTTCTTCGCGGTCTACGAGGCGGCGGGCGAAGTGATCAGGCGCGCGCGTGAAGGCGGCGGTCCGGCACTGCTCGAATGCAAGATGATCCGCTTCTACGGCCACTTCGAAGGCGACGCGCAGACGTATCGCGCGCCGGGCGAACTCGACGATATCCGCTCGAACAAGGACTGCCTGAAGAAGTTCGCGGCCGCCGTCACGCAAGCCGACGTGATTTCCCCGGGAGAGCTCGATGCGATCGACAAGGAAGTCGCCGCGCTGATCGACCGCGCGGTGCAGGAAGCGAAGGACGCGCCGTTGCCGAGCGCCGCCGATCTGCTCACCGATGTCTATGTCAAATACTAAATCCTGGAGACGACAATCATGGCCCGCAAATTGAGCATGAAGATGGCGATCAACGAAGCCATCGATCAGGAAATGACGCGAGATCCGAGCGTGATCTTGCTGGGTGAGGACATCGTCGGCGGCGCAGGCGCGGACGGCGAGAAAGACGCGTGGGGCGGCGTGCTCGGCGTGACGAAGGGACTCTACGCGAAGCACGGCGACCGGTTGCTCGACACGCCGCTCTCGGAATCCGCATATGTCGGCGCGGCGATCGGCGCCGCGGCGTGCGGCATGCGCCCGGTCGCGGAGCTGATGTTCATCGACTTCATGGGCGTGTGCTTCGACCAGATCTTCAATCAGGCGGCCAAGTTCCGCTACATGTTCGGCGGCAAGGCGGAGACGCCCGTCGTGATTCGCGCGATGGTCGGCGCGGGCTTTCGCGCGGCGGCGCAGCACAGCCAGATGCTGACGTCGCTGTTCACGCACATTCCGGGTCTGAAAGTCGTCTGCCCGAGCACGCCTTACGACACCAAAGGCTTGCTGATCCAGGCGATCCGCGACAACGATCCCGTCATCTTCTGCGAGCACAAGAACCTCTACGGCTTCGAAGGCGAAGTGCCCGAGAACTCGTACGCGATTCCGTTCGGCGAGGCGAACATCGTGCGCGACGGCAAGGACGTATCGATCGTCACGTATGGATTGATGGTGCATCGCGCGCTCGAAGCAGCATCGACGCTCGCGAAGGAAGGCATCGAAGCGGAAATCGTCGATCTGCGCACGCTCTCGCCGCTCGATCTCGACACGGTGCTGGAGACGGTCGAGAAAACGGGACGGCTCGTGGTCGTCGACGAGGCGAATCCGCGCTGCAACATCGCCACCGATATTTCCGCGCAAGTCGCGCAACACGCGTTCGGCGCGCTGAAAGCCGGCATCCAGATGGTCTGCGCGCCGCACACGCCGGTGCCGTTCTCGCCGACGCTGGAGGATCTGTACATTCCGAGCGCCGCGCAGATCGCCGACGCCGCACGAAAAACCATGAAGGGAGGAAAGCACTGATGTCCGCAATCACACCGATCGTGATGCCCAAATGGGGCTTGTCGATGAAGGAAGGCACGGTCAACGAGTGGCTCGTGGAGGAGGGCACGCAGATCACCGTCGGCATGCCGATTCTCGATGTCGAAACCGACAAGATCGCCAATGCGGTCGAAGCGCCCGATGCCGGCCTGCTGCGTCGCAAGGTGGCGGAGGCGGGCGAGACGCTGCCGGTGAAGGCGTTGCTCGGCGTGCTCGCGGCTTCCGAGGTGAGCGACGCCGATATCGACGCATATGTGTCGTCGTACGTGACGCCGGCCGAGGATGAAGAAGAGGGCGAGCAGGTCGCGGCGTATCACTTCGTCGATGTCGACGGCATCCGCGTGCGCTACGCATCGCGCGGCGGCGACGACGCGAGCCGGCCCGCGGTGCTGTTCATCCACGGATTCGGCGGCGATCTCGACAACTGGCTCTTCAATCTCGACGCGCTCGCGGAGAAGCATCGCGTGTTCGCGCTGGACTTGCCGGGGCACGGGCAATCGACGCCGAAAGTGCCCGGAACCACGCTGGCGGATCTCGCGGGCTTCGTCGGCAAGTTCATGGACGCGGTGTCGATCGACCGCGCGCATCTCGTCGGACACTCGATGGGCGGCGGCATCGCGGCGCAGATGGCCGTCGATCAGCCTGCGCGGGTGCAATCGGTATCGCTGATTTCGCCTGCCGGTTTCGGCGATGAAGTGAACAACGCGTACACCGAAGGCTTCGTGACCGCCGAATCGCGCCGCGAGCTGAAGCCGGTCGTGGAGCTGCTGTTCGCGAATCCCGAGCTGGTCAGCCGCCAGATGCTCGACGATCTGCTGAAGTACAAGCGGCTCGACGGCGTCAGCGACGCGCTGACATCGCTCAACGGCGGACTGTTCGCGGGCGGCAGGCAGAGCGCGCAGCCGGGCAGCAAGCTGGCCGCGACGGGCAAGCCGGTGCTCGTGATCTGGGGCGCGAAAGACCAGATCATTCCCGCCGCGCACGCGAAGCACGCACCGGAAGGCGCGACCGTGCGCGTATTCGACGATGCCGGGCACATGAGCCAGATGGAGAAGGCGAACGAAGTCAATACGTTGTTGAAGGAGCACGTGGCGAAGGGCGGCTGATCTCGCCCCGGCCGCACGCGCCCCGCCGGAGAAGGCCACCGACGGGGCGCGCTCGTTTTGCGCGGTTAGCGGCTACCATGCTTGGATGGCGTCGCCCGCGACGCGCCCGGACATCGATTCCATGCCCTTCCAACTGCTCGATCCCACCTCGCTTTCCGGCGATCCGCTCGACGCCGAAGAAGCCCTCCTCGCGCGCGCGGCTGCCGGCGAGGCCGTCGCGCATGTCTGGGAAGCGCCCGTTTCGCTGGTCGTGCCGCGCAGCTATCAGCGTTACGCGGCGCTCGCCGATGCACGCGAGGCGTTCGCCGGGCGCGGCTGTCCCGTGTGGCTGCGTCTGTCGGGCGGCGGCCTCGTGCCGCAAGGACCGGGCATTCTCAATGTGAGCCTCGCGTATCCGGTGCGCGCGCCGATGGGCACGCTCTCCGAACCCGTCTACAGGCATCTGTGCAGGATTCTCGGGGATGCGCTCAACTCGCTCGGCGTGCTGACGCACTGGCAGGCGGTCGAAGGCTCGTTCTGCGACGGCCGCTTCAATCTCGCATGGGGTCCCGGCGACGATGCGCGCAAGGTCGCGGGCACGGCACAGTACTGGCGGCGCGTGTCGCACGGCGACGATCAGCCGCTTTACGCGGTGCTTGCGCACGCCGTCCTGCTCGTCGACGCCGATCCGATCGAAATCAACGAGCGCGCCAACGCATTCGAGGCGATGATCGAAAGCGGGCGGCGTTACGAGGAAATGCGGATCGTGACCGTCGCGCAGGCGCTCGCCTACGAATGTTTCTCGATACCCGCCGACTTGCGCGAGCGCGTGCGCACGGCGTTGATCGACCGCGTGAAGGACGCGCCGCTGCCAGAGCAATAAAAACGCATCGAGGTGGCCATGCCG
This sequence comes from Caballeronia megalochromosomata, assembly GCA_001580565.1. GTDB lineage: Bacteria > Pseudomonadota > Gammaproteobacteria > Burkholderiales > Burkholderiaceae > Caballeronia > Caballeronia megalochromosomata. The sequence continues at coordinate 26,157 of LRBF01000275.1, forward strand.
CTCAGAAGTGCTTCGAACGGGTTCTTCTTCGCGCTGTGGGTGGCCGTGTGCGCGGCCGCGCCCGAATTTCTGTGGCAAGGCCTCTTTTCGCTTTTCGGCCATTTTTCCCTGACCGATGCCGCCGCCGCGCTTCTGATCGGCGCGATTCTGGCGTTCTTCGTCGAGCCCGTTCTGGAACGACTGCGCGGTCTCGGCGATGCGCCCAAGCATGCCGAGAAATCGCCGGCCTTTGCCGCGTGCGAGGCGCTGAGCTTCGCGATCGTCGCCGTGTGCGTGCACGAAGCGATCACCGTGTATGTCGCGGCGAGCCATTCGAACGAGCAGGCGGGCGAGAACCTCGCGAAAGCCGTCGGGCAGGCGCTGCAATGGGCGATCACGCCATTCTTTATCACGCTCGCGTGGATGGCCGCGCGCGCGCCGTCGTGGATCGCGTGGCCGGCGGCGGCGCTTGCGGTGATCGCCAGTTTTGTCGCCGGCGTGATATTCGGCTGGAGCGCGCATGTGCTCGTTACGAGCGTGATTCCGGCGACGTGCGTGCTGATCGCGGGATGCATCATCGTGCGCGAACAGTGGGATTCGTCGACTTTCAGGCGCTGCGCCCGCGCGACCGGAGTGATCGCACTCGCCTGGCTCGTGCTGGCGGGCGCGCTGCAACTCGTGTTATGGCTCGCGAACGTGCAGGCGTTTCGCGTGTATGAACGGCCGGAGTTCTGGAGCGACTTGCGGTTTTACATCGGCTGGGTGACGGGCCTGCTCGTTGCACCGGCCTTCGTGCCCGATGCGCCGCTGAACGCCGGCGGCGATGACCGGCGCGTGCGGCGCTGACGAACTGTCAATACGCGCCGGGTGGCGGCTGCCAGCCGGGCGGGGGCGGAGGAGGCGGCGGCGTCGTGCTGTACGACGAGCCATAAGGCGGCTGGCTGGTGCGAACGGCGCCGCGCACCGGCACCTTGTCGCCGGCGGCGTACATGCATTGCAGATACGAGTAGTCGTAGCGCTGCTGCACGTTGTAACCCGACGCCTGCGACGCGCCGACGCCGAACGCGCTGCCGGTCAGCAAGCCCGCGCCCGCGCCGATGGCCGCGCCCGAGCCGCCGCCGAACGCGGCGCCCGCCGCTGCGCCGATCGCGGTGCCGACCACCGCGCTGCCGATCGCGCTGTTGGTTGCCGCCTGATTGGCGTCCACCCCGCCGACCTGACCGAGGGCGAACTGGCGGCAGGAGGCGTCGTCGGCGCGGAACTGGTCGAACGTTTTGGTGCTGCCGGGCAGGGCCATGACGCTCGGGCCGGTAGGCATCACGGTACAGGCGGACAGGCCTAATGCCGCGAGGAGCAGGGCAAGCCTTGAGTAGTTCATGGAGTCTTGCGAATTCGCTTCGTTGTCGGTTTCAGGGTGCCGAAAGACATCAGTTCGACGGCGGCGGCGTTGCCGGAACCGGACGCCATGCGTCGGAACATTGCTTCACGTACGGGTAGTAGGCCCTCGCGGACTCGCAGTAGTACCACATGCCCGGCTGCTGGGCGGGCGCGCCCGGATCGGCGGCCGGCTGGCCCTGCTCGACATACTGGGTCGGCGCGGCCGGCTGGACGACCACGGGCGGCGGCGGATAGTAGTAATACGGCGCGGGCGCGACGGGATACGGGTAATACACGGGTCCGCCGACCCACACGCCGACGCGCGCCCACGCATACGCATTGGCGGTCACGCCCGCGCTCGCGATCAGCAATAGCGCGATTGAAGCCTTGAAGCGATTCACGACCTTCTCCAGAAAAATTGTTTGCGGTGTCGATGCCTATAACGGAAACCCGACCTCCGCTGTTGACTGGACATGGCGCATCTTTAACGCTATTCCACTTACTGGAGAAATTCAATTACACGAGCGGACCCGTATTTTTCGGCGCGTTACCCGGTAATAAAGTGTCGCGATTTCAGGCGCGCAGCACGGTAATTCCGGCGTGTTCGAACGGCTCGGTAAGCTTCGTGTCGGCGGCTTGTTCGACGATGATCGTCTGCGCGAGCTCGATCCCGCCGATCCTGTAAGCCGACGCCGCGTTGAGCTTTGCCGCCGACGCGAGCACGACCGTTTCCGCCGCACGCGCCGCGAGCGCGCGCTTGATGTGCGCTTCCTCGAAATCGCCGGTCGTGAGCCCGGCCGATGGATGCACGCCGGTGACGCCCATGAAGTAGATATCCGCATGGACGTGCGACATCGCTTCGACGGCGGCGGCGCCCACGGTCACGATCGAATGCTTGTAGAGCTTGCCGCCGATCAGCACCACTTCGACCGACGCGTGTTCCGCCAGCGCGACCGCGACGCTCGGGCTATGCGTGACGATCGTCGCGCGCAGCGTCTGCGGCAGTTGTCGCACGAGCAGCGCGGACGTGGTCCCGCCATCGACGATCACGATCTGCCCCGGCGCGATCATTTCCGCAGCTTTCCTCGCGATGCGCCGCTTCGCCTCCGATTCCATGTCCTCGCGCCGCGCGAACGTCGCGACCGCGGGCGAAGCGGGCAGCGCGCCGCCATGCACGCGCTGCAGCAGCCCTTCGGCAGCGAGTTCGCGCAGATCCCGCCGGACCGTGTCTTCGGAGATATTGAAGCGCGCGCTCAGTTCCGTGGCGAGCACTTGCCCGTCGCGTTCGAGGGCATCGAGGATCGCTTTCTTGCGTTGGCTGGTCAGCATGGCTATGCACGAATGTGCTTGATATTGCACGAAACTGCACGTTACCATGAGCACCATGAATTGTCGAACAGGTGATCCGATGGAAACGAAAGACCGCGTGCGCGTCCTCAAAACCGAAATTCTGTCCGAAGACTGGTACGTCCTCAGAAAAGTGACCTTCGATTTCCAGCGTCGCGACGGCGCGTGGCAACGTCAAAGCCGCGAAACCTACGACCGCGGCAACGGCGCGACCATCCTGCTGCGCGATCGCAAGACCGGCAACGTGCTGCTGACGCGCCAGTTCCGCATGCCTGCGTTCGTCAACGGACACGACGGCATGCTGATCGAATCGCCCGGCGGCCTGCTCGACGACGCTTCCCCGGAAGAGCGCATCCGCGCCGAAGTGGAAGAGGAAACCGGTTACCGCGTGCATCACGTCGAAAAGATCTTCGAGGCGTTCATGAGCCCTGGATCGGTGACGGAGAAGCTCTACTTCTATATCGGCGACTACGACAGCTCGATGCGCGTGTCGGCGGGCGGCGGCGTCGTGGAAGAGGGCGAGGAAATCGAGACGATCGAAGTGCCGCTGCAAACGGCCATGCAGATGATCGAGCGCGGCGAAATCATGGACGGCAAGACCATCATGCTCCTGCAATACGCCGCGTTGAAGGCGCGCTCAGGCGAGTAGCGACACCGCCTTGACCTGCGCCCACAACCGCATGCCTTCGACAATGGCGAGCCGGTCCATCGAATAGCACGTGACGCGCGCGAGCAGCGGCGAGCCGTCGACATCGAGGCGCACCACGGCTTGCGACGGATTGGCGTCGTTCGCAATGCCGACCACCGTCGCGGGCAGCACGTTGAGCACGCTGCTGTGCGCATGTTCGTGCGTGCCGGTGATGAGACTCACGTCGCGCGCCTTCACGGTCACGCGTATCGTCTTGCCTTCGGCCACTGGCGCATGCACGACGGCGAGTTTCGCGCGGGCGCCGGGCAGGGCGAGCGTGAGCAGGCCATACGCGCTGTCATATCCGTCGACGATGCCTTCGAACACGACCGATGCATCGTCGGCGACCGCGAGCGGCAGGTCGAGGCGCGCAAGCGTATCGGCGATCGGGCCGCTCGCGAGCGCGCGGCCGCCTTCGAGCAGCACGAGGTGATCTGCAAGGCGCGCGACTTCTTCGGGCGCGTGGCTCACGTAGAGCACCGGGATATCGAGCTCGTCGTGCAGACGTTCCAGATACGGAAGAATTTCGAGCTTGCGCTTCTGATCGAGCGACGCGAGCGGTTCATCGAGCAAGAGCAGACGCGGGCTCGTCAGGAGCGCCCGCGCGATGCCCACGCGCTGCCGCTCGCCGCCCGACAAACCAGCGGGCATGCGTTCCAGCAAATGCCCGATGCCAAGCAGTTCCGCCGCCTGCAACAAGTCCACGCGCCGTTGCGCCGCCTGCACGCGCTCGAGCCCGAAGCGCAGATTCTTCTTCACGCTCAGATGCGGGAAAAGGCTCGCTTCCTGAAAGACATAGCCGAGCGGACGCTTGTGCGTCGGCAGAAAGATGTTGCGTTCGGTATCGAGCCAGACTTCGCCATTGACGACGAGCCGCCCGACGCGCGGCCGCGCGAGCCCGGCGAGGCATCGCAGGAGCGTGGTCTTGCCGGACCCGGAATGGCCGAAGATCGCGGTGACGCCGCGCCCGGGCAGCGCGAGATCGAGATCGAACGTGAAGCCCTTGTGCTCGACGAGAAAGCGCGCTTCGATGGCTGCGTCGGCGCTGGCGGGCGCGCGGCCGAGCGTCAGACTGGAGGAAGTGAGTTCAGACATGCGCCGCAACGGAACGTCGGCCGGAATAGAGCAGCAGAAGAACGACGAAAGAGAATATCACCATGCCGCCGGCGAGCCAGTGCGCCTGAGCGTATTCGAGCGCCTCGACGTGATCGAAGATCTGCACGGACACCACGCGCGTGCGCCCTGGAATATTGCCGCCGATCATCAGCACGACGCCGAACTCGCCGACGGTATGCGCGAAGCCGAGAATCGTCGCCGTGATGATGCCCGGCCGCGCGAGCGGCAGCGCCACCGTGAAGAACGTGTCCCACGGACCCGCGCGCAGCGTCGCGGCCGCTTCTAGCGGGCGGCGGCCGATGGCCTCGAACGCGTTCTGCAGCGGCTGCACCACGAAGGGCAGCGAGTAGATCACCGAGCCGACCACGAGCCCCGCGAACGTGAACGGCAACAGGCCGATGCCGAGCGCCTGCGTCAGCTTGCCGACGTAGCCGTTCGGCCCCATCAGCACGAGCAGATAGAAGCCGATGACCGTCGGCGGCAGCACGAGCGGCAGCGCCACCACCGCGCCCACGATGCCTTTCACCTTCGAGCGCGTGTGCGTGAGCCACCACGCGATCGGCGTGCCGACGAGGAGCAGAAGCACCGTCGTCAGCGACGCCAACTCGAGCGTCAGCGTGATGGCCTGGAGATCGGCGCTATCGAGCGGCATCGGCGGAATTACAGTTGATAGCCGTAGGACTTGATCACCGCGGCCGCTTTCGGCCCCTTGAGGTAATCGATGAACTGCTTCGCGACCGGATTGTCCTTACCCTTGTTCAGGATCACGGCGTCCTGCTTGATCGGCTCATGCAGGTCGGACGGCACGATCCACGCCGAGCCGCTCGTAATCTTGCCGTCCTTGTAGATCTGCGACAGCGCGACGAAGCCGAGTTCCGCGTTGCCCGTCGCGACGAACTGCTGCGTCTGCGAGATGTTCTGGCCTTCGACGACCTTCGGCTTGATCTGTGCGGTCAGGCCGAGCTTGTCAAGCGTCTGATAGCCGGCGAGACCGTAAGGCGCGGCCTTCGGATTGGCGATCGCGATATGCCTGAAGTCGTTCTTTTTCAGCACGTCGCCCTTGTCGTCGACGTAGCCGTCCTTCGCGGACCACAGCGCGAGCGCGCCCGTCGCGTACGTGAAGCGGCTGCCGGGCACGGTCGCGCCTTCGCTGTCGAGCTTGGCGGGCGTGGAGTCGTCGGCGGCGAGGAACACTTCGAACGGTGCGCCGTTCTTGATCTGCGCGTAGAACTGACCCGTCGCGCCGAAGGACGCGACGACCTTGTTGCCCGTGTCCTTCTCGAAGTCCGCGGCGATCGCCTGCACGGGCGCCGTGAAGTTGGCTGCGACCGCGACCTGCACTTCACCGGCCAGCGCCGACGTCGCAGCGATGCCCGCGGCGAGCGGTACGAACGCGGAAAGCAAAGCGCGCAAAATACGAGTCTTCACGTAAAGCTCCTTGAATCGAGTTGAAATTCTGGTTATGGATCGACTTCGGGCGGCACGTTGGAGGCCGCGAGCGTGTGGCCGTACGGTTCGGCGAGCACCGTAATATATACGACTATATTACGTCGGCGCATGCTGGCTCCGTGACATGTTGGTCATGGGTCTCGTCGGATGATTGTCGCGCGACATATTTGTGAGTCTCGCTCAAAAAATTGGGTTGACCTTTTGTGCGATTTTCGCGGACACTTATTGTGAATCATCGGCTGACAGTCGAAATAAATTGAGCAGCGCTCAATTCGAGCGCATCACGGAGACGGCACCATGACCGACGCATCGAATCTGCAACGCCTGAAGCTCGGCATCGAAGGACACGTCGCACGCGTGACGCTCGATCGCCCCGACGTGCGCAACGCGTTCGACGACGCGACCATCGTCGAGCTGACCGCCGCCTTCCGCGCGCTGGACGACGACGCCAACGTGCGCGCCATCATTCTCGCCGCGAACGGCCCGGCGTTCTGCGCGGGCGCCGACCTCAACTGGATGAAGCGCATGGCGGGCTATTCGGAAGCGGAGAACCGCGCCGATGCGCTCGGCCTCGCGACCATGCTCAACACCATCTATACATGCAGCAAGCCGGTGATCGCGCGCGTGCAGGGCGACGCCTATGCGGGCGGGATGGGTCTCGTCGCGGTGTGCGATATCGCGGTCGCGGCGGATACGGCGCACTTCTGTCTCTCCGAAGCGAAGCTCGGCCTGATGCCCGCGACGATCGCGCCCTACGTGATCCGAGCGATGGGCGCGCGCGCGGCGCATCGCTACTTCGTGACGGCGGAGCGCTTCAATGCCGCCGAAGCGCTGCGTCTGAACTTCGTGCATGAAACCGTCACCGCCGATCAGCTCGACGCGTGCGTCGAGGCGATCGCCGCGAGCATCGTTGCGAACAGCCCGAACGGCGTGCGCGAGTGCAAGCGGCTCGTCGCGGATTTCGCGGGCAAGGATATCGACGAGGCGTTGATCGGGGAGACGGCGGAGCGCATCGCGCGCATCCGCGCATCGGACGAGGGGCGCGAAGGCGTGCGCAGTTTCCTCGAGAAGCGCAAGCCGTCCTGGCTCGGCTGAGCGGAGCGCATCGACGTGATTACGCTGCATCACTGTGTGAGCGCGCGCTCGTTCCGGCCGCTGTGGGCGCTGGAAGAGATCGGCGTGCCGTACGAACTGAAGATGTTGCCGTTTCCGCCGCGCGTGCTCGCCCGCGGTTTCAAGGACGTGAACCCGCTCGGCACGATTCCGGCGTTCGAGGACGACGCGCTCTTCATGACGGAATCGTCGGCGATCTGCCAATACCTGGCGGCGCGCTACTCGCCGGGCGCGCTCGACGTCGCGCCGCACGAGGCGGATTTCGGCCGCTATCTCAACTTCCTGCACTTCGGCGAAGCGACGCTCACGTTTCCGCAGACGCTCGTGCTGCGTTATGCGCATCTTGAGCCGCCGGAGCGTCTGCAGCCGCAGATCGTCGACGATTACGCGCGATGGTTTCACGCGCGCCTGCGCACGCTCGCGCCGCTTCTCGACGCACAGCCTTATCTCTGCGCGGGGCGCTTCACGGCGGCGGACATTTCCGTCGGCTATGCGCTGATGCTCGCGGAGCTTCTGGGCTTGAGCGAAGGCTTCGCGCCACCGATTGCCGACTACTGGCGCCGCCTGCGTGAGCGCGACGGCTTTCGCCGCGCGTTGCGCGCGCAGGAAGCGGCGGCGCTCGCGCAACACGTCTCGACCACGCCCGCGCCGCGCCTGCGCCCGTCGTAACCCTCCTTCACGTCCCCCCGTCCGTAGGGCTGTGCGAAGCGTCGCGCAGCCGTACTCTTCACATCACGCGCTGATCTTCACGCGCGCCGATTCAGAGAGACTTTCTTGACGAGGTTGGCGATGGTCGTCCTTTCATGGTTCCTGTCAGTGGTTGTCGCGCTGCTCGCGACGGCCACCATTGCGATGGCGCTGCCGCTCTCCGCTGCGGACGAGCTGAACGCCACCGCACCGCAGTCGATTTTCAGCATCGAGATGAATCGCGTCGACGCGATGCTCGCGTCCTGCATGCCGAATTCCGACTGAGCACGGCGGCGCGAACGGGGCGCGCCGCTGGGCGTCGGATGTAAGCGTTGTCGAATCAATGCGTTGCAGCAATACCACGAACGATATCCACAGGCTTGTGAACAAAATCTGTGGACAACATAAAAGCATCGGGGCCGAAGAGCCCGGGACGATAACCCCAAGCCTTGCGCGCGGGGCGCGTCGGGGGGACCAACGCAGACACAGAAAAACGCGATCGCCGCAATCGCAACCGCGCCTCACGGGGAGAGACGCGGTTGCGTGGGCGACATGTTCCCACAGGTCGAATCCGTCGATAATGGCCGCTCCAGAACAACCGGCGTCGAACCAGGACCTGCATGACCGCCAAACTTTCCAACGTCTGGGGCGACGATTACCGGCGTTGGCTCGCCGATCTGAAACTACGCGTCGAGCGGGCGCGCCAGCGCGCCGCAGCCAGCGCGAACCGCGAACTGGTCACGTTGTATTGGCAGATCGGTCGCGACATTCTCGATCGCCAGCGACGACAAGGCTGGGGCGCCGGCGTTATCGATCAGCTCGCGCGCGATCTGAAATCGGCGTTTCCGGACATGCGCGGCTTCTCGCCGCGTAATCTCAAGTACATGCGCGCACTGGCACAGGCCTGGCCGGAAGAGGAATTTGTGCAGCAGCCTGCTGCACAATTGCCGTGGTTCCATCTCTGCACGCTGCTGGACAAGCTGAAGAATCCGGACGACCGGAGCTGGTACGCGGCAAAGGCGCTCGAGCACGGCTGGTCGCGTCAGGTTCTCGTGATGCAGATCGAAACCGCCGCGCACGCGCGCAACGGCAGCGCCATCACGAATTTTGGCGAGCGGCTGCCGCCGCCGCAATCCGATCTGGCGCGCGACGCGCTGAAAGACCCCTATATCTTCGATTTCCTCGGATTGACCGAAAACGCGCAGGAACGCGATATCGAACAGGCGCTGACGCGTCACATCACGCGGTTTCTGCTGGAACTGGGGGCGGGTTTCGCTTTTGTGGGCCGGCAATACCGGCTCGATGTGGGCGGCGACGAGTTCTTCATCGATTTGCTGTTCTACCACCTGAAACTGCGCTGCTACGTGGTGGTTGAACTGAAAACGACGCCGTTCAAGCCGGAATACGCGGGTCAGCTCAATTTCTACCTGTCCGCCGTGGATGCGCAACTCAAGGCACCCGAAGATCAGCCGACGATCGGGCTCTTGCTGTGCAAGGAGAAGAACCGGCTCGTCGCCGAATATGCGCTGCGAGGCGTCGCCAAGCCGATCGGCGTGGCCGAATATCAGCTGCTTCGCGAAGTCCCGGCGTCGCTGGAGACCACGCTGCCGTCCATCGACCGGATCGAGGCCGAATTGCGCGATATGCCGGACGAGCGTTAGCGCGGGGAGCGGGAAAAAAGCCAAAAAAAAAGCCCGCTTCAGTTGAGCGGGCTTGAATCCACATCGGTTGAGACATGGAGGAGACAGGTGTAAGTATAAACCCTTAAGCCTGCGCGTCAATACCTAAATCAAAAAAAATCGCAATCGGGTGTGTACCGCAGCAAATTTGCAACGTCCTGTCGCGGCTCACTGCTTGCCGAGGCTGTGGTAATACGCCGCCAGATTGGCGACATCCGCGTCCGACAAGGTTTTCGCCATCATCGACATCATCTCGTTCTTGCGCTCGCCCGAGCGGAAATCGTTGAGTGCCTTCACGAGATATTCCTCCGTCTGCCCGGCGAGATTGGGCGCTTCCGGCAGTTTCGACATGCCGTCGATGCCGTGACACGCCGCACATGCCGTAGCCTTCGCGCGCCCGGCTTTCACGTCGCCGGCGGCGAACGAAGTGTGCGATACCGTCGCGAGCACGCCCGCAAGCATCGCCGCCAGACATGCGATCCTCATTTGGCCCCCGTATACGAGATGCGGTAGATCGCGCCCGCGTAGTCGTCCGAGACGAGGAGCGAGCCGTCCTGCAGCGTCTGCACGTCGACCGGACGGCCCATGTACTCGCCGCTCGGCGTGAGCCAGCCTTCCGCGAAGACTTCGGCCGTGCCCGCTGTGCCGTCGTCCTTGATCGGGATGAACATGAGGCGCGCGCCGATCGGTGTCGTGCGGTTCCACGAGCCGTGTTCCGCGTCGAAGATGCCGCCCTGATATTTCTGCGGGAACATCTTGCCGTTGTAAAACGACATGCCGAGATCGGCGGCGTGCGCGACGAACTCGACCTGCGGGAACACCACACCCGCCGGCGGATTCTGGTCCTTGTAATCGACCGTGCGCACCTTGCCGCCGCCGTACCACGGGAAGCCGAAATTCTCGCCAGCCTTGGTCGCGTGATTCAGTTCGCCGGGCGGAACGTCGTCGCCCATGCCGTCGACCTGGTTATCGGTGAACCAGAGCGTCTTGTCTTTTGGATTGAAATCGAGGCCGACCGAATTGCGCACGCCGTGCGCATACACTTCGCGGTTCTTGCCGTCCTGATCCAGCCGGATGATGCCGGCGAGCCCGTTGCGGTCGAGTTCCGCGAGTTTGTCCTTCGGTGGCACATTCCACGGCTGGCCGAGCGCCACATACAGTTTCTTGTCCGGCCCGATGCGGCAATAGCGCGCGCCGTGATTGAAGCTTTCGAATTGCGTCGGAATCAGCTTGCCCTGCGGCACGACGACCGCCGCCGCGACATCCGGTCCGCCTTCACCGAAGAACTGCGCCGCCGGAAAGGCGAGCACACGATTCTGCTCGACCACGTAAAGCACGCCGTCCGGCGAAAAGCACACGCCATTCGGCACCTTGAACGTCACCGACGACGCGAACTGCACGACATCGCTCGCGAAGCGCTGCTTGGTCCGGTCGGTCACCTGCCACACGCGATTCTTGCGCGTGCCGACGAAGACCACGCCCGTCGAAGGCTCGATCGCCATCGCGCGGGCTTCGGGCACGATCGCATACAGCTCGATCTTGAAGCCCGGCGGCAGTTTGATCTGTTCGAGATTCTTGCGCAGCGCGTCGGCCGTCTGGCCGGCTTGCGGGATGGTTTCCGGCGGCGTGGCATTGCCCGTCTGACGGAAGTTCGAAAGCGTGTTGACGTTGTCCTGCGCGGCGTTCGCGTACGGCAGGCAGGCGAACATGGCACCGACGGCCAACGGCACAAGCTTGAGCGTTGCGTTCATTGGGTTGTCTCCTGTTGTTGTCGACCGGAGCGGGCGTTTCAACGCCTCGTTCCGGTCTCATGCAAAGCACGACTTCTCGGAAAATTGCACTGAACAACACACGACTACTTTCGCCGCAGCGCGCAGCCCGGAAAGCAACCCGCGCAAACGTGAAACGAATCTTAGGACAGAAAACGCGTATGTAAGGAGCGGACGATTAATTTTCGCGGCCACGCGCCGCGCGATGCGGCATCTATTTCCTGCCGTCGAAGAGGAACACGTCGGCGCGATTCGGGCTCGGCAGCGCCACGAGCAGACGCGGGCCGTCGAGCACCGCGTTACCGGTCACGGTCGTGTCGGGAAGCGGGCAGGGCGCGGGGCCGAACGTGACCGAGACGTCGTATGCGTTCGCGCCTTCGTGCGGCGCCGCCGTGCCCTTGAAGATGCAGCCGGAGTTCGTCGTGCCGGCCAGATAGCCGTCGCCCGCGACCGTGATGCGCGTTTGCGTCGTTCCGCCCAGCGCCATGCCGCGCCCGCTATAAAGGCCGCCCAGATTGGCGCGGCTTGGCGTGATGTCGAGCATCGATGCGGCGCTGCCGGAGAACGCGAGCCCTGCGCTGCCGTCCTTGTTCGCGACGGTTCCATCGACGGCCGGCGCGTGCGCGAAGCTGGCGCTGAACACGGCGGGCGATGCGCTCGTCTTGCCAATCCGATAGTCGAACGCGGAATCGCTGGTGAAGCGCCCGTCGCCCGATTGCGCGCCGTTCTTCGCGACCGCGACGCCCGCGAGCCCCGTGTCGCCCGCGCCTCCGTAGAAGAGATACGCGGTGCCGTCGAAGAGCATGAGAAGCGTGGCTTCGGCGCTGCTGCCTTTGAGCGAGCCTTTGTAGACGCCGCCCGAAGGCAGTGTCGTCGTGACGGTGCCGGGCGGCGGGGTGTTCGGGCCGCCGCTGGAACACGCGGCGAGAGCGACGGCGCAAACCACGATGGAAATCGCGTTTCTTGTCATTCAGGACTCCGGTCGCAAGCGGTGAGCGTTCTGTATAAGCGCTTCAATCATGCAGGTCAAGCGCGCCGCGCATCCTCATTCAGACCTCATTCAGCCTATTTACGATGCTTGCCATGGCGACGCGACACACGAAACGCAAGCCGAATCCAACAAGACATCGTCCGATCTGAGGAGCAAAACATGAACAAGTCGACTATCGCGGTATGTGCATTGGCCGTGGCCTGCACGGTGGGGATGAGCGGTTGCGCATCGATGAGCAGTTCCGCCGACGTCTACAACAGCACGCAGACCCAGCACGAAGAGACAGTGCGCATGGCGACGGTCGAAAGCGTGCGCGGCGTGACGATCGACAACAACAATGGCCAGTCGATGCCGCTCGGCGCGCTCGGCGGCGGCCTGCTCGGCGCGGTCGCGGGCAGCGCGGTCGGCGGCGGACACGGCTCGCTGCTCGCCGGTGTGATCGGCGGTCTGGCGGGCGCTGTAGCGGGCGATCAGGTCCAGAACCATCTCGAAAGGCAGAAGGGCCTCGAGATCACGGTGCGTCTGGACAACGGCGATCTGCGCGCGATTACCCAGGCTGCCGATGGCCAGATGTTCTATGCCGGCCAGCGCGTGCGGCTTCTCTCGAGCGGCGGCATCACGCGCGTGACGGCCTGACACTCAGGCATCGACGCGGCGGACATCGCGCTCCGCCGCTAGTGATGAAGATGCATACCGCGACGCACTACTTCCGGCGATAAATCGACGCCTGCGTTCCGCTCTTCGCGCGGCCCCAGATCTCTTCGTCGGTGAGTTCCGTTTCGATCAGTTCGACAGGCGCTTCGCCGTCCTGAACCACTGCGACGCGAAAACCATCGATCGGCTCATACGGGCCGAGCAAAACCGTCTTGCCTTCGATCGCTTTCGTCAAGTCGCTGACTTTGAACGCGGCGTGCGGCACGGTGCGCATCAATTCGGGCAGCGTGCTGCCTTCCTCGAAACGGTGATATTGCACGCGCATGAGTTCGCAGTCGGCGTCGCTCGTATGCATGCGGAACTGCGCGCTGTAGCGTTCGCCCGCGCGCGGCTCCTGCGTCGGAATGCCCATGTGATGAAACTCGTAAGTGACGCCGTTTCGGGTGAACATCGCGTGCTCCAGCGTTCGGATTCAATACGCGCCGGCCATCGGCAAAAGCAGATAGGGCAGGAGGTCTTCGTAGCACATCGGCTCGGACGAGGCGGGCGTGTGCGCGCTCGCTTCTTCGTACGACGCGTCGCGCTCCGCTTCTCCGGCGATCAGCGATGCGGCGGCGATGGGCGTCGGTTCGATCTTCATCTTTCCCTCCTGTCCTGCAGTGTGTGAGGGAAGTTTGATCGGGCAGAATTAGAGCTTTGTGAGGGCGTAATTCCGCGACGACAGCCGCGCGTCGCCTTGCGGCATCACGCGTCGCCGTTCAGCCAGTTTTCGACGCTCAGACCGGGATAGTTTTCGAAGTCCTTCACGTTGTTCGTCACGATCGGCACGCCCAGCGCGACCGCGTGAGCCGCGATCAGCTTGTCGAGCGCGCCCCTGTTGCGCTCGCGTGACGCGTGCCGGATCGGACCATAGGCGGCGGCTGCGTCCGCCCCGAACGGCGCGACTTCGATCAGTTCGACGAGCGACGCCAGATTGGCGCGCTCGCGAGCAGGCCGCGCGCTTATAGCGACACCGAATTGCAGTTCGGCGTACGTGATCGAGGACATGACCACGTCGCCGACGTAGCATTGCGCGAAGCGCCGGCCAACCTGTTCGGGTTGATGCTTCATAAGATAGATGCACATGTTGGTGTCGAGCAGATAGCGCGGCATCAGAAGAACTCCCGATCGTCTTGCTCCGGCTCGTTGCGTCCCGGCGCCATGAAATCGGAATCGAAGCGCGCGAAGCGGTCGAGCGCGCCGGCGAGCGAACGCCGCACCGGATGAATGCGCAATTCGTCGCCGACCCGCTCGATCTCGACTTCGGTCTCCGTATCCGGATACGCGAGCTCGGCGGGAATGCGGATCGCTTGCGAGTTGCCGTTGCGGAAAATTCGGGTGATGGGCATGATGACTTCCTGTGTGTACCTACGTGTGTACTCTAGCAGAAGTCCATTGCCACGGTGCATTTTCAACATGTGCTTTTCTCCTAAATTCAGACCATCAGGGTTCCTGACGGTGACAGCCTCATGCTGCCCGTCGAACACGCATCTGAACAGGTGGCCATTTGGCTAACGCTCGCGCCTCGCCGAAACGCCGGATCATCGTCTTCGGCGCATTCGACCGCCACAACTTCGGCGACATGCTGTTCGCGCATGTCGTCGCGCGCCTGCTTGCGGAGCGTCGTCCAGCGTTCGAGCCGATATTCGCCGGATGCGGGCAGCGAGACTTGCGCGCGCACGGAGGTCACGATGTCGCCGCGCTCCCGCAACTGGCCGGGCGCTGGCGCGACGAACCCATCGCGCTGATTCACGCGGGCGGCGAACTGCTGAGCTGCGACGCATGGGAAGCCGCTGTGATGCTGAAGCAGCCCGACGAAGTGCAAGCCTGCATCGCCCGCTACGGCTCGCGCGCGCAAGACCGCAGCGCGTGGGCGCGCGCCGAGCTCGGAACGGCTGCGCTCGCGCCGTACGTCATCGGCCGCGAGAAGTTTGCGCAGGCGGCGTCGGTCTGCTTCAACGCGATCGGCGGCGCAACGCTCGACACCCGCGAAGCCGCGTTGCGCGAGGAAGTGCTGACCCGGCTTCGATCGGGAGACTACGCCAGCGTGCGGGACACGCAAACGCAAGCCGCCCTGAAGCGCGCGGGCATCGACGCGCCACTCGTCCCGGATCCGGCGTCGATGGTTGCCGAACTCTTCGACGAACGCATCCGGACGCATTCGGATGCACGCCACGCGTTTGCCCGCGGCTATCTGGCGGTTCAGTTCAGCGCGGATTTCGGCGATGACGCCACGCTCGCGCACATCGCGCATCAACTGGACCGGCTCTGCGAAACGACGGGTCTGGGCATCGTGCTGTTTCGCGCGGGCGCGGCACCGTGGCACGACGACATCGCGGTCTACGCGCGCACGGCCGCACGCATGCGCCGCGCGGCCGTGCGCATCTTCGAGTCACTGAACGTCTGGGACATTTGCGCGCTGATCGCGAAGAGCGAGGGTTTCGCGGGCAGCAGCCTGCACGGCCGGATCGTCGCGATGGCTTACGGCTTGCCGCGCATCAATTTTCAGCGCGCCGACGCGGACGCCGCCAGGCAGCGCGCGTATGCGTCGACATGGGATATCGCCGATGCGCCGGGCGTCGTGCCCATCGCGCACATCCACGCGGCCATGCATGAAGCGCTGGCGATGGACCGCCGCGCGCTCCACGAAAAGGCCCTGGCGCTGGCGAAGGCGCATCGCGCGGGATTCGGGCCGATTGCGCAGTGCGCGTTCGGATCATGAAGCCGCGAATCCCAGATAGGCCTTGACCGCCGCCGCGCGCTCGAAGCGCCGGAACACCATCGCCACTTCGGACGGCACCGCTTTCCCTGCGATCTCCCGATACGCCACGCCAGGCACCGTCACGCACTGAGCGAGCGAACGCGGCACGACGGCGACATCGCCGCCCAGGGACACATGCGCGAGCACGTCGGCGAGCGTGCCCGGCTGCGCGACGATCCGCGCCGTGAAGCGCCCGCGCCGCGCGACTTCCAGCGTGCCGGATTCCTGCTCGGGCACGACGAACGACTGATCGCGCAGTTGCGCCGGCGCGATGACCTTCGACGCCGCCAGCGGCGAATCCGCTGGCAACGCGACGATGAACGCATCCCGATGCACCGTGCGCGCCTCGACGCCTTCCGGGCACGGCACCGGCGGCCGCACATAGGCGATGTCGATGCGTCCTTCCATCAAGAGCGCGCCCGCGTCGCGCATCACGATTTCCTCGATGCCGATCTCGACCTGCGGATAACGTTCCCGAAAGCCGCGCACCGTCGCCTGCAGCACGCCCGAGTACACCGCCGATCCTACATAACCGATCACGATCTTTCCCAGCTCGCCGCGCTCCGCGAGCGCCGCGCGTTCGGCGCCGCGCGCGAGATGATCGAGCGCGCTGACCGCCTCGCCCAGATAGGCTTCGCCGGCCGCCGTCAGCGCGACCGAGCGCTTCGTCCGATGAAACAGCCGCACGCCGAGCAGCCGCTCGGCTTCCTGGATCTGCTTGGTCAGCGCGGGCGGCGCGATGCCGAGTTCTTCAGCCGCGCGCGCGAAATGCAGATGGCGCGCGACGCTGAGAAACGAGCGCACATGACGCAATTCGACGGGCATGTCCGTATTCAAGAATTCGATAATTATTTGACGATTCTATGCCAATGACAGGAAAGACAGACGCAACTAGCATCGTCTGACCGAATCGTCTTTTTGCGCATCGTCTCATGTCCGATACCATCGACAACCCTCGCTTCGTCCTGCTCACCGCATCCGCGACGTGCGCGCTCATCACGCTCGACACGAACGTCGTCGCGGTGGCGCTGCCGTCCATCGCACGCGATTTCCACGCCGGTTTCACCGATGTCGAATGGGTCGTGAGCGCGTACATGGTCGCGTTCGCCGCGTGCCTGCTGCCTGCGGGCGCGCTCGCCGACCGCATCGGCCGCAAGAAGATGCTGATCGCGGGCCTCGCCGTGTTCTCGCTGGCGTCGCTCGGATGCGGGCTCGCGCCGTCGGCGCTGGCGCTGAATCTCGCGCGCGCGGCGAAGGGCGTGGGCGCGGCGATGCTCCTGACATCGGCGCTCGCGATCATCGCGAACACCTTTCACGAAGGCGCGGCGCGCGCCCGCGCGTGGGCGGTGTGGGGCACCTGCATGGGCGTATCGACGACCATCGCGCCGCTCGTCGGCGGCGTCATCACGCAATGGGCCGGCTGGCGCTGGATCTTCCTCATGAATCCGCCGATCTGCGCGCTGCTCGCACTATGCGCATGGCGCGGCATGCGCGAATCGCGCAACCGCGAGGCGGGCGCGCTCGATCTCGCCGGCAGCGCGCTTTTCGCCGTCGCGCTCGCGCTCGGCATCTGGGCGTTGATCGACGCGCAGGCCGATGGCTGGACGGACTGGCGCACCATGGCGCGTCTCGCCGCGTGCGCGGCGCTCTTCGTCGTCTTCGTGCGGGTGCAGCGCTCACGCGCACACGCGATGATCGACCTCGCGCTGTTCCGCCAGCCGCGCTTCGTCGCCGCCGTGCTCGCGATGTTCGGTTACGCGGCCTGCGCGCAAGTGATGATGACCTTCCTGCCGCTCTATCTGCAAAATGCGTTCGGCCTGCCGGCGGTGCGCGCGGGCCTCGGCATGCTGCCGTTCGCGATCGCGATGGTCGTCGGGCCTCATATCGGCGCGTCGCTCGGCAAGCGCGTCCCGGCGATGGCGCTGCTGACGCTCGGCCTCGCGACCATCGGCGCGGGCAATCTGCTGACGGCGCTTTTCGCGGGCATGGCGAATTACGGGCTGATCGCGCTCGGCATGATCGTCACGGGCCTCGGCGCGGGCGTGCTCAACGGCGACACGCAAAAGGCGATCATGGCGTGCGTGCCGGCGAACCGCACCGGCATGGCGTCGGGCATCAGTACGACGACGCGCTTCACCGCGATCGTCACCTCGGTGGGCGTGCTGGGCGCCGTGCTCGCGACGCGCACGCACGCGGCGCTCGATGCCCACGCGTCGCGCCTCGTCGATCCGCAGCGCGTGCTCGACGCCTCGTTCCTCTCGCGCCTGCTCGCGGGCGATCTCGCGCACGCGGGCGAAGGCTTCGCCGGCGCGCATGGCGCAGCGCTCGTGCGGATTGCGCGGGAGAGTTTCGCGAGCGGCTTCGCGGCATCGCTCGGCGTGGCGGGCGTATGCGCGCTGACGATCGCGGCGGCGGTCTGGCTGCTCGCGGGCCGGACGACTCTCGAAAGCGGCGCGAAGGCATCGCGAAAGGCGGGATCGGCATTGGCTGAATAACGAGGCCGCGCGCTTCCGGGCGGCTATCGGCCAAAGGTAGGATGGTGGCCCCTTCCGATGCCCGCGCAGAGCCAGCCCGAATGAAAAGCATGACGAAACTATTCAAGGTCGAAACCATCGATTCGCGCCGCGCCGTGTTCGAGTTCATTCGGGCGCTCTGGCATCTGCGCTCGCTGCTCATCATGTTGCTGATCGTGTTTTTCGTGCTGTGCGTGGCGATGTTCTGCTTCGGCGCGCCCATCGACAGCGCCACGCGCGCGCCTGCTTCCTTCGGCGAGACACTCTATTTCTGCGGCGTGACGGCGCTCACCATCGGCTACGGCGACGTGATCGCGACCACGGGCATCGGGCGCGCGTTGTCCGTGCTGCTGGGCTTGTACGGCGTGCTCGTCACCGGCGTGACCACGGCGGTTGCCGTTTTCGCGATTCAGCGGGCGGCGGGCCGGGCGTCGTAACTTTTCTCTAAATCGATACAGCGGGTATACGCCAACTGGTGTGCGACGCTTTGCACGGTTACTGTATCGATACACTAAATCGATACAGTCGCGCGCTTCGCGGCATCCAGGAGACACACCATGCATTCGATTTCCCGGCGACGCTTCCTTCAGACGGCCTCGGCGGCATCGCTCGCAGCGGTCGGCGGCGCCTTGCCCACGTTCGCCTGCGCGCAACCGGCGGTCACGTTGCGGCTGTCGTCATCGATGCCCGCGAACGAGAACGCCGCGCACTACGTCTGGTATCAGAATCTCACGGCGAATCTGAAGGCGAGCGTCGGTGACCAGATTCGCATCGACTATTTTCCGAACAGCCAGCTCGGCAAGGAAAGCGATGTCGTGCAGCAGGTCAAGGTCGGCGCGGTCGACATGATGGTCACCGGCTCGTCGATCTGGGCGACCGTGCTCCCCGAGCTCGGCATGCTGGATCTCGGCTATGTGTTCGACAACTTCGACCACGTCGGCCGCGCGATGGACGGCGCCGTCGGCAAGTCCTTCGACGACATGCTGCAAAAGCGCGCGGGATGTTCGGTGCTCACGTGGGGCTACTCGTTCGGCGCGCGCAACGTGTTCACGAAGAAGCCCACGCATTCGCTCGCGGATATCAAAGGCGTCAAGCTGCGCGTGCTGCCGACGCCCGCCTTCATGGACACCTTCCGGCTGATGGGCGCGGTGCCGACGCCGATTCCCATCGGCGAGCTGTATATGGCTGCGCAGACGGGTGTCGTCGACGGCTTCGAGCACGATTGCGCGACCGTGCTCGCCAGCAAGTACGACGAAGTCGTGAAGTCGTGCTGGCAGACGAATCATGTGTTCAGCCCGCTCGTCGCCGTGATGGGCCGCCGCGCGCTCGCGAAGATTCCGGAGAACCTGCGCCCCGCGTTTCAGAAGGCCGCGCAGGACGCGACCGTGAAGCAGCGCGCCGCCGCGATTCAGACTGCCGCGAGCGCGGAGCAGGAACTGAAGAAGCGCGGCATGACCTTCTTCCCGATGTCGCAGGCCGACCGCGACACGACGCGCCGCGAAATGCAGTCGCAGTTGTACGCGAGCTTCTCGAAGCAATATCCCGCGACCGCACCGCTCTTCACCGCCATCGCCGCCGCACGAGGCTAAGACCATGACCAGCTATTGCACGACGCCCGCACAGGAGGCGCAACCCGCCGCCGCGCCCGGCTTCGGCCGTGAAACCGCGCTTGCACGCGGCCTCGGCGCTCTCATGCACTGGATCGAATATCTGTGCGCGGCCGTGCTCGCGGCCGATGTGATCGTGGTGTTCGTGTCCGTCGTCTATCGATACTTCCTGCACGATCCCGTCGACTGGGCCGAGGAAGTCGCCCGCGCGCTGATGATCGTGCTCGTGTTCTTCGGCGCGGCGACCGTGCTCGGACGCAGCCAGCACGTCGGCGTCGATCTGTTTCGGGGCGCGCTGCCGAAAAGCTGGCAACCGGCGCTCGTCCATGCGGGGCACTGGATCATCGCGGGCGTCGCGGGGAACCTGTGCGTGTCGTCGTGTCTGCTGCTCGTCGATTCATACGGACAGATGACGCCCAGTGGCCTGCCCGCGTGGATCAATGTGTATCCGCTCGTCGCGGGCGGCGTGTTCATGACGGTGTTCGCGCTCGCCAATGCGCTCGACGGGCCGCGCAAGACCGTACTCGGCACGCTGGCCGGCTGCGTATTGCTGGCGGCGGCGCTGTTCGCGTGGAACGCTTTCGTTCCCGCGCACGCCGTGAAGCCGGGCTTTCTGCTCGCGGCGGGCTTCGTCGGCGGACTGGTGCTCGGCGTGCCGATCGGCTTCGTGCTCGCATTCTCGGCGCTGCTGTATTTCCTCGCCGAACCCTCGCTGCCGATCCTCGTCTACTCGCAGCAAGTGATGGCCGGCACCGATCACTTCGTGCTGCTCGCGATTCCGTTCTTCGTGCTCGCCGGTTTGCTGATGGAAGGCAACGGCATGTCGTCCCGGCTGATCGAACTGCTGCTGCGCATGTTCGGACGCGTGCGCGGCGGCCTCGGCCTCATCACCATCATGGCGACGGCGTTCTTCTCCGGCGTGTCCGGCTCGAAGCTCGCGGATATCGCGGCGGTCGGCGGTGTCGTGATGCCCGCCGTGCGGCAGAGCAAGGAAGATCCGAACGAAGCGGCGGCGCTGCTCGCGTGCAGCGCGGTGATGGCGGAAACCATTCCGCCGTGCGTGAACATGATCATCATGGGCTTCGTCGCGAATATTTCGATCGCCGGGCTGTTCCTCGCGGGCGTCGTGCCGGCGGCGGTGCTGGCCATTGCGCTTGCGATCGTCGCGGTGATCTTCGGGCGGCGCATCAATATCGCCGATGCGCTGACTCATCCGCGCGCGTGGCTGCCGTTGCTCGGCGGCGCGCTCGTCGCACTCGTGATGATCGCGATGATCGGCAAGGGCGTGACTTCGGGCATCGCGACATCGACGGAAGTGTCCGCGTTCGCCGTCGTGTATGCGCTCTTGGTCGGCTGGCTCGCGTTCCGCGAACTCACGCCGAAGTCGGTGGCGCGCGTGTTCGTGCGTTCGGCGTCGATGGCGAGCGGCATTCTGTTCATCGTCGCGGCGGCGTCGAGCGTCTCGTTCGCGCTGACGATCGAGCAGATTCCCGCGCTCGTCTCCGACGCGATGATTGCCTTCGCGCACCAGTACGGCCCGACCATGTTCCTGCTGCTCTCCGTGCTCATCATGATCGTGTTCGGCGCGGTGCTCGAAGGCGCGCCCGCGCTGATCATCTTCGGGCCGCTGCTCACGCCGATCGCCACGCAGCTCGGCATCAATCCGCTGCACTTCGGCACGGTGATCGTCGTCGCGATGGGGCTCGGACTCTTCGCGCCGCCCGTTGGCCTCGGACTTTTCGCGACCTGCGCGATCACCGGCACCGACATGAAAGCCGTCGCGCGCCCGATGCTGAAATATCTGGTGGTGCTGTGCATCGCGCTTGTGGTACTCATTCTGGTGCCCTCGTTTTCCTTGTGGCTGCCGACCCGGCTCGGCCTGTAGCCGGCAGTAGAACTTCGTTATGAGCACCATTCAGGACGTCGCCCGCCACGCAGGCGTTTCCGTCAGCACCGTTTCCAACGTGCTCAACGGCCGCACCGACCAGATGCGCGAGGACACGCTCGCGCGCGTGCGTGCCGCGATGAGCGCGCTGCACTATCGCCCGAGCACGCTCGCGCGGCAGTTGAAGACCGGGCAGACGCCGCTCGTCGGGCTGCTCGTGCCGTCGATCGCGAATCCGATGTACGGCTATATCGCCCGAGAGGTCGAGACGTACGCGCAGGAACGCTACGGTTTTCGCGTGCTGATCGGCAATACGTATCGCGATGCGGCGAAAGAGGCATCGTTTTTCGAGGATCTGCTGTCGCAGGGCGTGCGGCGCGTGATCGTGATTTCGTCGCTCGCCGATGAACGGCATCTCGAAACCGCGGCTGAGCGCGGCATGGTCGTCGTGAGCTATGACCGTCGCGCGAACGAAGGCGAGACGACGCGCATCGATCACGTCACGCCGGACAACTTCGAGGCGGCGCGGCTCGCGACGCGGCATCTGATCGTGCACGGCCACACGCGGCTCGGTTACGCGACGCTCGCGGGCATGACGCTGTCGCGCCGCGACAAGATTCGCGGCTTTCTCGCGGCGGCGGCGGAAGCGGGTTTGTCGGACAGCGCGCGCGTGCTCGACAGCGGCCCGGTGAACGAATACGGCGATTCGATGATCGCGGAAAACGGCCGCGCGCTCGCGCGGCAACTCGCGAGCGACGCGCACCGGCCAAGCGGCATCGTCGCGGTGAACGATCTCATGGCGCTCGGCCTGATGGCGGGTTTGCGCGAATCGGGCTTGCGCGTGCCGCAGGATATGTCGGTCGTCGGCATGGACGGGCATTTTCTCGCGGCGATCTCGAATCCCGCGCTCACGACCGTGCAGCTTCCCGTTCCGGCGATGGCCGCCGCGATGGTGGAACGCGTGATGCGTCAGAACGACGAGGCCGTGCTCGATTCCGGGCAGGCGCTTTTCACCGATATCACGCTGGTCGAACGCGAATCCGTCGCACCGCCCGCGTGAACAATGCAATACAGGACAAGGATATGAACAAGGTATTCGTGAGCCATCCACGGCACATGCTGGACCATTACTTCGGCGCGCGCGCGACGGATGCGTTGAAGGCGATCGCCGACGTCGCGTTCAACCCCGAGTGCCGCGAACTGACGACGGACGAGCTGGCCATCGCCGCCAGCGATGCCGATGTGATCATCGGCTACCGGCAGACGCCCGCGCCGCGCGCGCTGTTCGCCGCGCTTCCGACGCTCGCCGCGTTCCTGCGCTGCGCCGTGGATATCCGCACCGTCGATGTCGATGCGGCGAGCGAACACGGCGTGCTCGTGACGCAGGCGAGCGCGGGCTTCGTGCCGGCGGTGGCCGAATGGGTGATAGGCGCGATGCTCGACCTCGGCCGCTCGACCAATTTCTATGCCGAAGCCTGGCACCAGCGCGGCGCGCCGGCACCGCGCATGGGCCGCGAGTTGCGCGGCAGTACGCTCGGCGTGATCGGCTACGGGCAGATTTCGCGCTATCTGTGCGATCTGGCGTTCGCGTTCGGCATGCGCATCGTCGTGTCCGATCCTTACGCGTTGATCGACGACCCGCGCGTGCAGCAGCGCGATCTCGGCACGCTGCTGGCCGAATCCGACTTCGTCGTGTGCCTCGCGCCCGCGAACGCGCAGACGCACAACCTGATGAACGCGAACACATTCGGCGCGATGAAGCCGGGCGCGTACTTCATCAACGCGGCGCGCGGCGAACTCGTCGACGATGCCGCGCTGCTCGCCGCGCTCGATCGCGGTCATGTTGCCGGCTGCGCGCTCGACGTGGGCCGCGCACCGGACCAGATGCCGTCGCTGGTGCTCGCGCAGCATCCACGCGTGATCGCGACGCCGCATGTCGGCGGCCTCACGCCCGCCGCCATCGAGCATCAGTCGATGGAAACCGTCGCGCAGACGGAAGCGCTCTTTCAGGGCCGCACGCCGAAGGGCGCGGTGAATGCGCCGCGTGCGTTTCGCCTCGCGCGCTTCGCTATCCCGGCGCACACGCAATGACGAATCTTCCGACCGGCGCGTGCGATTGCCACATCCACATCTACGAAGACGGCTACGCGCTTGCGCCGAGCGCGACCTTCGTCCCGCCGCCCGCACCCGCCGATGCATACCGCAAAGTGCAGCGCGCATTGGGCTTGTCGCGCGTGATCGTCGTGCAGCCGACGGGCTACGGCTTCGACAACCGCTGCACGCTCGATGCGCTCAAAAAGCTGGGCGAGGGCGCGCGCGGCGTCGCGGTCGTGCCGCCGGACGTGAGCGATGCCGAGCTGCAACGCCTGCACGACGCCGGGATTCGCGGCGTGCGTTTCATGATGCTGCCGGGCGGGCTGTTGCCATGGGACAGCCTGAACGACTTGGCCGCGCGCATCGCGCCGTTCGGCTGGAACATCAACCTTCAACTCGACGGCTGCACGCTCCCGCGACATGAAGCGATGCTCGCACGGCTGCCCGCGAAACTCGTGATCGATCACATCGGCAAATTTCTGGAGCCGGTGACGACCGCGAGCGACGCGTTCGCCTCACTGTGCCGTCTGCTCGACGGGCCGCGTTGCTGGATCAAGCTGTCGGCGCCGTACGAGAGTTCGCGGATCGGGCCGCCCGGATACGACGACATCGCGCCGCTCGCGCGCACGCTGGCCACGCGTTATCCGGAGCGCGCGCTGTGGGCGTCGAACTGGCCGCATCCGAATGTCCGGCCGACGCCCGACGACGCCGGCATGCTCGACTGGATGGCGCGCTGCGTCGACAGCGAAACCACATGGCGCAAGATTCTCGTCGACAACCCCGCCGCGCTCTATTTCCAGGCAGGCTGACTCGCGGCGCGCCCCGTTCCGTCCTATGCTTCTTCTGGCCCATTTGAACGGAGCGGCAACGCAATGAACAGCCTAGAAGGAAGGATCGTCGCCATCACGGGCGGCTTCGGGAGTCTCGGACTCGCGACGGCGCGCGCGCTCGCGGAACGTGGCGCGCGCGTCGCGCTGATCGGGCACGGCGGCGCGCCGGACGCATTGACCGCGCCGCTCGCCGATGCGTGCGTCGTCACCGGCATCGATCTGACGGATGCGAAGTCCGCGCAGAACGCCATCGATACCATCGTTCAGCGGATGGGCGGCCTGCACGCGCTAGTCAATGTGGCGGGCGCGTTCAGCTGGGAAACGGTCGCGGACGGCAGCGTCGACACCTGGCAATCGATGTTCGATGTCAACGTGAAGACCGCGCTAAACGCATCGAAGGCCGCGCTCGCGCCGTTGCGTGCGAACGAAGGCGGGCGCATCGTCAATATCGGCGCGCTCGCGGCGATGAAGGCGGGCATGGGGATGGGCGCCTACGCGGCATCGAAGGCCGCGCTGCTGCGCCTGACCGAAGCGCTCGCGGAAGAGCTGAAGGACACGGGTGTCACGGTGAACGCGGTGCTGCCGTCGATCATCGATACCACGCCGAACCGCCGCGACATGCCCGACGCCGATTTCTCCCGCTGGGTGAAGCCGGAAGCACTCGGCGCGGTGATCGCGTTCCTGCTTTCGCCCGATGCGCAATGCATCACGGGTGCGGCGATTCCGGTGACGGGACGCGTCTGACGCTCAGCGTGTCTGCGCCCTGAACGCCTCGCCCTGCATGCCCGCGCGATCCACGGCCGTGATCCGGTTGCGGCCGTTGTCCTTCGCCTGATAGAGCTGCGCGTCGGTGAGGTTGATGAACGCTGTCACATCCATGCGCTCGCCGGGCACGACGGTGCCCACGCCAAAGCTCGCCGTCACTTGCTGATTGTGCGGCGAGCGTACGTGCGAAATCGCTTTTTCAGCGATCAGCGCGCGACAGCGCTCCGCGATGCGCATTGCGGCTTCGGCGTCGGTATCGGCGAGGATCAGGGCGAACTCTTCGCCGCCGAACCGGCCGAGAAAGTGCTGCGGACCCGCCGCCTCGCCGAGCACGCCGGCGATACGCTTCAGGCATTCGTCGCCTTGAACGTGGCCGTAGTAATCGTTGTACGACTTGAAGAAGTCGATATCGATCATGACGAGCGACAGCGGCTTGTGCGAACCCTTGGCGGCATCCCATTCGCGCGCCATGACGTCGTCGAAGCGGCGGCGGTTGCCGACGCCCGTCAGGCTGTCGCTGAACGACAGGCGCTCCAGTTCCTGCCGCAGCTGCGCGAGTTGTTCCTCGGTGCGCTTGCGCTCGCTGATATCGAACATGAAGCCGATCAGCGCCTCGACCTCGCCCTTGTCGTTGCGCTCGACGTGCACGACATCGCGCAGCCAGACGTAGCCGCCGTCGCGCGTGAGCGCGCGGTAATCGGCTTCGTGATCCGTTCCGGCTTTGGATTGAGAGACGCAGAAGTCGACCACGGCTTCGCGATCGTCCGGATGCATGCGTTCGGCCCAGTCGTGGACCGTCTTCCACGACGACGGCGCCCAGCCGAGCAGCGCCTCGATCTGCGGGCCGATGTAGGCGAATTCCATCGTCGCCCAGTCGATTTTCCAGGGAATCGCTTTTGTTGATTCGAGCAGCGTGCGGTAGACGGCGTGATCGTCCTCGCCGAGCGCGCGCTCCGGCGGCGCGAGCGTGTCTTCGTGCCGCAGGAACGCGGCCTTGAGCGGGCTTTCGGATGGGGCGCGGTTCATTCGTTTGGGGTGCGGCGATGGGTGGTGGGGGTGTGCGTGTGTTATCGGCGGTGGGGAGGGGGTTCTGAAGGGGGATGTCGGTTGAAGAAGCGGCGATGCGCGCGCAGTGTTTCGGACTTTACTTGTGGGAAGTGCGGGGGCGACTGCTTATGCTTGTCGGTTTGCCCTGGATTCGTTCGTGCGTTTTTTTTGGGGAGCTTCGTTCGATTCTTGGATTTTTGGGGAGCGGCGTTTGCAGGACCCGCTATCGTCGTTTGTGCGATCGGGAGTTCATTTGCCGCTGATCCGAGTGCTTCGGTCATTCATGTCAACGTGTTGCGGACAGCATTTCGGCCTTTGCGGACGCTCGTCGTTCATCCGTCGTACGGCTGTAGCTCGCAGCTGTACTCTCATCGCGAAGCGGCGGCAGTCGAACGTCGGCTCCGAGGGAAAAGCTGCTTACGCACGCCGACATCGGCAAGTTCGTCTTTCACTGCCATATCGGTGAACACGTCGACAAGAGCATGATGCAGACGATTTAGGTGACCGATTGAAGGTCCAGCCGCCCCATTCCGTCCGGCGTTCGCGTCATTCCGTCTTCTTGAGCGACGCCGGCATGAAGCGGTCGATCTCCGCGTCCGAAAAGGTGAACTCCTCACTCACCTCCAGCGCCTGTTTGGCGTTCGCATACGCATCGGCGTCCGTCTGCGGCGCGCCTTTATAGACTGCCGCCAGTTTTCTCTGCAGTTCTTCGCGCTGTTTGAGCGCCTCGGCATGGGTGATCGCCTGCATCCGAAGATCTGTCAGCAGCGAAAGATACGACTCGCGCAGCGGCCATAAGCTCGCCGCCGTATCGCGGTGCTTCTGTGCCGTGCCGCCCGGATCAAAGCTCTTCATGTAGCCCGATACGAAGAGCGTGATGAACGATATACCTGCGGTTGCGATCTTCAGATACAGCGAATCGACGAAGACGATCGACACCGCGCCGCACGCGGTCAACGCGGACAGTACGATCTGTGTCAGCTTGAACCGTCGAAGCGTATTGCTGGAACGGTCCGCCATCTTTTCGTGCGTCTTGTGCGCGTAGACGACGCGGCCAAAGCACTCACGAAGCTGATCTTCAAGCGACGAGAATTCGGACATTTCGTCCATCCGACAAGGTGAGGTTGAAGCGCGGCCTTAGCCGTCCGCCGGCACCGGATCGGGGCACCAGCATTCAACGCAAGGGCAACGCGGGCTACAATTCAAGTCGTTACTCGATCGACCACAAGCCCGGATAGTCGATCGCTTGCATGCCTCCAATCGTGCGAAGTTCGAGATGCAGGCTCGATCCGCGCCGCTCGATTCGGTCCTGTTCCACTTGTTCGAGTGCGATGGATCCGCCGCGCACGGCACAGGTCAGCGGGTCATTCGCAATCCGTACCGGCAGGCCCGTTTGCTCCGCAAGCAGAGCATCGATGCCGCCGAGCAGCGCTCCGCTTCCTGCGAGCACAACGCCGCGCTCGGCGATGTCGGCGCCGAATCGCGGCGACGTCTGCTCGATCACCGCCTGCACCGACGACACGATGCCGTTCAGGGGATCGCTCAATGCCTGATAAATCTCGTGATTCGAAAGAGTGATGCTACGCGGCAGGCCCTCGGTCAGATTGCGGCCAGTCACTTCCATATGCCGGAGCACGGGTTCGGCGAACGCGTATCCAAGTTCCTTCTTGATCGCCGCCGCGGTTTGCTCGCCGATCAGCACACCATGGTTGCGCCGCACATAGTCGGCAATGGCCTGGCCGAAGCTGTCGGTCCCGATCCGCACCGAACCTGCCTGCACGAGGCCGCCGCCCGCGACGACGCCGGCCTCGGTCATCGCGCCCCGAATGGTGACCATCATGGAACCCGCCTCGTCAAGAACCGGCAAGCCCGCCCCGATCGCGGCGGCCAGCGGTTCCGAAATCAGATACGTTGCGCGTGCGCCGGCACTCAGCGCGGCGTCGGTGATCGCACGCAGCTCGACCTGCGACGACGCCGACGGCACGCAAAAGATCACGCGCGACGAGGGAGCCCACTCCATCGATTGATGCGCTGTCTTAATGAACTGCGTAATCATCTGTTCAGCGCCGACGAAATCGCCGATCACGCCATGCTTCAGCGGGTTGATGCTCTGGACGACAGGATCGTCCGCCAAGGCCAGCGCTTTGGAGCCGACCGCTGCGATGACCCGGCCGCCGGCTGCGCCGGCAGTGGTGCGGAAAGCGACCAGCGACGGCTCGTCGAGCACCAGCCCCGAGCCGCTTGCATAGATCAGAGTTCTCGCGCTGTCGAGATCGACCGCGAAGAAATCGGCTCCCGCGAGCGGCATCATGCTGCGCGCACGTTCCGTGATCGTCGGCGTCCCACGCGGCTCTCGCGGCGGAAACCACGGTCTCGAGCTCGGGCGCCACGAGGTGTCGGTTTCCGCTGCTTCCGGCTGCTTCGGGTCCGCCGGCACGTCGGCTTGCAGGATCTTCGGAATGAGCGCCGCGCTGTCGTCGAGCCCCGCCAGCAGTTGCTGCGCCGTGGCCGCCGGAATCTTTGCGATGCCGCTTCGCACCAGTTGCGCGAGCTCGTCGTCCAGACCCAATGCGTCGACGACCCTGTCGAGCTGCTGCCGCGCGTCGTCCGGCTGGTTCATGCCGCGCTCCCGAGATCCACAAGGTCTAGGCCCAAAGCGGCCTTCAGGTCGTGCAGGATGTCTTCGATCACCGGCCGTGCGGCATCGCGCACGGCCGAGAACCTGCGGGCCTCTTCAGCGGTCAGCGCGGAATAGTCGTCCGCGTCGACCGCTGCGGAACCGCGAAGTCTGTCGATCGAATCGCGCAGCTTCGCAGATCGCGATTGCATCCCCGGCTCATTGATCGTCGAAATGGCGGCATGCAGCTGGCAACGGTCCAGCAACGCAGCCAGACGCGCGGCGTCCTCGCGCAGCATGGCCGACAGCGTATCGGCCTGCTTCTTCCAGAACAGCAGCCGCGTCGCCGACAACGTGCGCCGCGCCGCCTTCACCACGGCCCTCGGGTTCGTTTTGCTCTCGTCGCACAGCGTGGATGCGCTGCCGATCAGCCAGACGATATATTCGCCGAGCGCGAGCGGCGAGCCTAGATCACGGGGCGCCCAGCAGGCTTCGGCAATTGGCACTTCCTGGGCGGCAAAGCTGCGGCTCGCCTCGGCGAATTCGCGGTGTGCGTAGTCGAGCAACAGCACGACATTGGTGGCTTCCAGCACGCCGAGTGACGACACGTCCGCAACGAATCCGCATTGCCGGAAGCTTGCATCGAGCACCGCGTTGCGCAGTTCGGAGACTTCGGCAGCATTGCCATCGCCCGAGAAGCAGTCGGGCCACGGGCGCAGCCATTCCTTGTCCTTGCCTTCGCCCAACGTCAGGCGAAACCCAAGCGCTTCCGTGCTTTCCTCACACAGTTTCTTCAGCAGGCGCTCGGGGACTTCTCTATCGGCCTGTGGCACGTACTCGCAGAAGTCCAGGTCCGCGACCTGCACGCCAAGGCCTAGCTGACACGCGCTGCCACTGATGCAGATGACGGAATCCGTCCCCACCCTAATCTGCTTCGCGAGCTTGCCGATCGCGGCGAGCAGCGCGCCATGTGGAAAAATGCTGGCGACGAAAAACGGGATGAAGACGCGCAGCTCACCGGCACGAACGACAACATATCCGGGGTGGTTCACCTCGACATCCACAGCGATGTCAACTGGCAGCGTGGCCGATATGGCGGTGGAGAGGAACCTCCATACCCACGAAACGGACTTGACAAGATCGTCGTAATCCATCGCGTGCTTCGCGCGGGTCTGGCCGGCACGATCGATCAGATGATGCCTGACGCATCTCGAAACGACATCGGGCATGAAGCCGAAGTTATCCGTGTCCACCGAACTGTCTCCCGTCGAAGGCCACACGCGATGCGCGGGCCGGCGCACTGGCCCGACCTTGTCGTCATCCATTATGGCATTCGAAAGCGGAAATGCGAGACCGTAAACCGGGGGCCCTGCTCCTTTCGTTTTGGTCCGAAAGCAGTCGGTCGAGCGGCCGTGCCTTGTCGTCGCTGAGGCCGCGACAGGCAGTTGCCAAAGTTCTCTTTTTGTTTTCGTCGCAGGGCGAAAGATGCTAGCTATTCTTCGTTTCGCAATTGTCGACAATCCAACCCCACTGACGAACGGCTGCTCCTGGCCGGGAGTGCGCATCCACCAAGCCCGCCGGAAAGCTGCTGCTGAAGACTACAACCTCCGCTCTGCGGATCGGGCACCGAACTGGCGCTCGCGGCCAGTTTCAGACATTGAGGAGCGTTACCCGAATCGCGGGAAAACGTGCGAGGCGGCACTTGTCACGTGCCCGAAGAAAGCGAAAACCGACCCTAGTGATAATGCTGCCCGGCCCGCTTCCAGAACGTTGCACCAGCGAGGGCGCCCGCGATGGCAAAGCCTGCCCCTAGCTGTTTCATGCCTTGAAGAATCGTCAGGTCGGTTCGGTCAGGCGGATCGGTGTACCAAGAGAAGGAGTTGGTGATGCCGAGAAACACCGGCACCAGAAGCAGCCCGATACCAACACCGGCAACCAGGTAGAAAAGCAAGTTCTTGACTGCAAAGTGGCGCGCTAAAAGCGCGAGAAGTGCGCAAGGTAGGGCTGCAACGACCACCCCCGTCAGCCACGTCATTGCGAACGCCATTACTGTCATGACCATGACCTGCATGGCGCCATGTCTTCCAGCCGGGACGGCTATGAGGAAAACCAAGATTAGGAAGGCTACTCCGACCGTTACGCTAAGCAGATAGGTCCCGACCACGCGTTCTCCTGTCGGGAAGCCGGACTCTCTCATGCTTTTCTCATTTTATTCGTTATACAACCGTACTTGGTAGGAACCCCTTCGCAAACGGCAGCATATCTCACGTTATTGGCAAGAAATCGAGAATGTGAGCATGGAGTCGGTCGCCGGTATAACGTGAGTGACCGCTTCGGGCGAATTCGAACGTCCCTTGTCGGTCGAGAGTGTGAATTGGCTGTGTCGGACGCGGCCATCCCGCTGCGCAGCGCTGCCATCGTCGGCAAACCGCCATACTGGTGACATTCAAAGGGCCATCGCTTGACGTCCGTAAAGGCCGAAATGCTCGCATTGAGCATCGGGCGAATAACCTTCTCACTCACTTTCCACCGAGTATCACAAACTGCACAACATCCGTCCGCCCTTCATCGAACGCCGCTTCGCAATACGCCAGATACAGCCGCCAAGTACGCACAAAACCTTCATCAAACCCCAGCGCACGCACCGCATCGACCCGCGCTTCAAAAGCATCGCGCCAACACCGCAACGTCCGCGCATAATCCACCCCAAACTCAAGCGTCACACACGCACCAAGCCCCGCCCGCCGCGCCGCACTCACAAACCTCTCCGGACTAGGCAACATCCCCCCCGGAAAAATAGCTTCGCGAATAAAATCACTCGACGCCCGATAAGCCGAAAATCGGGCATCGTCGATGGTAATCGACTGCACCAGCGCCTTCGCCCCCGGCGCTAAACACCCACGCAGCGTGCGGAAATACATCGGCCAAAACCGCTCACCCACAGCCTCGAACATTTCAATCGACACCACCGCGTCATACTGACCACGCAGATCCCGATAATCGCGCAATTCAATCTCAACGAGCCCGCCCAACCCCTCCCGTTCAACGCGCTCAACAGCGAACGCACGCTGCGCCGACGATATCGTCACGCCATGCACGCGAATGCCTCGACGCGCCGCGTGCAGCGCGAAGCCGCCCCAGCCGCAGCCGATCTCCAGCACGCGCATGCCCGCCGTCAGCCCGAGCGTATCGACGATGCGCTGATACTTGCGATGCTGCGCGGCCTCGAGCGAAAGATCGGCGTCCCCATCGAACCACGCGCTCGAATACGTCCACGTCGGATCGAGCCAGAGCGCGTAGAACGCGTTGCCGATGTCGTAGTGCGCGTGAATGTTGCGACGACTGCCCGCGCGCGTGTTCAGTCGCAGCCGATGCCGCACGTTGTGCCAGCACTGCGCGACCAGCCCGCCCGCAACGGTCCGCCCGATCACAGCCTCGTTGCGGATCGCGAGCCGCACGACGGCGCAGAGATCGGGCGTGTCGATCCAGTGCGCGCGATACGCCTCCGCAAAACCGATATCGCCCGCGCGCAGAATCGCTCGGCAAGCGCGCCAGTCATGAATGAACAGACACGCGGCCGGCTGCATGAGCGGATCGCCGAACACGCAGCGGTCGCCGTCCGGCGTGACGAGCACGAGATGCCCGACGCGAATGCGGCGCAAGAGACCGAGAAAGAGTCGCGCGGACAGCGGCATCGCCGATGGCGCCAGGAAGGACCGTAGCAGGTTCATGATCGGACCTTTTCGTTCATTTCTTCCGCATTCGGTGGATGCTTGCCGTGAAAGGGCACGCGCTTCATCCACAGCCGCAGCGCCTGCCAGTGAATGCGCACGATCACGCCCACGGCGAACAGCGGCGCGCCCAGCAGCGTGCGCCAGACCAGCGCGCCGGTGAGCGGCCGCGCGGCAAGGCCGATCGCGGTGCGGATCAGAAGCCCGTCCTCGTCGCGGTAATCGATCGAGACAAACAGACGATCGCCCTGCCTGCGCACGCGAAACGCGTAATCGCCGACGACCTCGCAAAAGGGCGAAACGTGCAGCGTCTTGCGGCAGACGAGCACGGTGTCGCCGGCGATCGGCGCGTGATCCTTCGCGCTCAGCAAGTAGCCGCGATGCCCGCCGAACGTGTTGCGCACATCGGCGTAGAGCGCGCGCAATGCGCCCGCGCGGTCGTGGCAGAACCAGATGCTCACCGGATTGAACGCGTAGCCGAACACGCGCGGAATCGTCAGCAGATGGATTTCGCCATCTGCGGGAATGCGCGCTTCGGCGAGGCGCGAGCGCATCCAGAGATCGAGATCGCAGTCGTCGCGCGGACCGTAATCGCGCCTGAAAAGCGCAAGCGGCCGAATTCGGTCGATGCCGAACCACGCGCGGCGCAGCGCATCGAATTGCGCGACATCGCAATAGACATAGCGCACGGGGTAATCGAAGCGATGCCGCGCCGGGCGCAGCCGCTCGTGCATCACGCGGCCCGTCAGCCATTGCGCCGTCCTCATGGCCTGGCCCACGCCGGATGCACGCCGAAGTCGCGCGCGACGCGCAATGCCGAGCGCAGTCCGTCCTCGTGAAAGCCGTAGCCGGTCCATGCGCCGGCGTGCCACGTGCGGCGCGCGCCCTGAATGCGCGGCAGATGCGCCTGAGCATCGATGGCCGCCAGATCGAAGAGCGGATGCTCGTATTCGTAGCGACCGAGTTCCGTGCCGGGCGCGGGCTCATCGACGGGATTGAGCGTCACGACCACGGGTGTCCTGAAAGGCAACGGCTGAAGCTGGTTGAGCAGATAGCTCACGCAGACCGGCACGGCCGCGCCATGCGCATGCTCTGCGCGCGCGCCGATGTAGTTCCATGCCGACCACACGCGACGGCGACGCGGCAGGAGCGCGCGATCCGTGTGCAGCACCGCGAGGTTGCGCTGATAACGCACGGCGCCGAGCAGGGCGCGTTCTTCCGCACACGCGTCGGCAAGCAGGCGCAGGCTCGTCGGCGCGTGCGTGGCGAGCACGACGGCGTCGAAGCGCTCGGGGCCGGCGTCATCGGTCATCACGATGACGCCATCGTTGTCGCGTCGAACGGCTCGCACGGGCGCGCGCGTGCGCACGTCGTCGAGCGTGGCCGCGATGCGCCGCACATATTCGCGCGCCCCGCCCGCGACCGTCTTCCACGGCGGCCGATGATTTACCTGCAACAGCGCGTGATTGAGACAGAAGCGCAGGAACGTCGCGGCGGGAAAGTGCAGGATGTCGTGCGCCGCGCTCGACCAGATCGCCGCGGCCATCGGCAACAGATAGTGACGCTGGAACGGCGCGCCGTAACCGCCTTCGACGAGCAGTTCGCCGACCGAGCAGCGATTCAAGCTCACGCGCTCCAGATGCGCGTGCGCCGATGCATTGAAACGCAGGATATCGCGCAGCATGCCGAGAAAGGACGGCGAAAACAGATTGCGCCGCTGCGCGAACACGGTGTTCAGATTCGTGCCCGCCCATTCCAGGCGTCCGCCGTCGAGGGAAACGGAAAACGACATGTCGCTGCGATGCACCGCGACGCCGAGTTCATCGAAGAGCGCGACGAGGTTCGGATAGGCGTGGTCATTGAACACGAGAAAGCCCGTGTCGACGGGATGTTGTATGCGGTCCAAAGTGACATCGACGGTATGCGCATGTCCGCCGAGATAGTCGGCGGCTTCGAAAAGCGTCACGCGGTGCGCCCGCGAGAGCAGATATGCGCTCGCGAGACCGGCGACACCCGCGCCGATCACCGCGATGCGCTGCTGTCTTTCTTTTGTCGATGAGTACATGCCGGGCGGTCTCCTTCGCGCCAAATGGTCTCCTCGCGCCGCGTGGACGTGGCTGTTTTCAAGAGATACGAAAACGACGCGCACGCGGATGCACGCCCGTCGCGCTTTGTCACTCGCGCTGACCGGGACTCTGAAATCCGGGCAGGCCGATTTGTTCGGGCGATTGCGGCACGCGGCGGAATCGCGCGGTGTCGTAGCCCATCGCATCGAGGCGTGCGAGCATCGCGCGATAGATGTCGTCGCTCATCGATGGCTCGCGCGAGAAGATCCAGCCGAGCTTCTTGTTCGGGTAGCCGAGGATCGTGTAGCGATAGTCCGGATCGACGTAAAGCGTCAGTTGCGTCACGTGGACCGGCCAGAACGGTTGCACGCTCCACTCGCCACCGTTGCTGCCGGGCTTCACGGTATCCACGAAGTGATGGATCGTTTCCGCTTGCTCGAAGCCGTTCTTGCGGCCATGAAAGACGTCATCGATTCTGCCGTCGGGGCGCAACGACCACTCGACATGCGTGCCGACGAAATCGCGTTCGGCGAAGTACGGAATGTTCGCGATGACATACCAGCGCCCCATGTAGCGCGGCACATCGACGGGCACGGTCTGAAGCGGCTCGCCCGCACGCGGATTCGGATTCGGCGGACTCGAACAACTCGCCAGCGCCGCGACGACACCGGCCGCCACGAGTGCAACGACGAGCGCGCGCTGCATGTTTTTCATGAGATCACCTTCATCGGACGCTTCTCGAACAGAAAATGCGCGACGCCCCATTCGCGGCCGCGCGCGTAGCCAAAGAGTTCGGCGACGGCCATGTAAAACATGCGCCAGCGCTGAAACCAGATCGTGGCGGCGTCGCCGTAGACGTCGCGGAACATCGGCATGACGCGATCGCGCGCGGCATCGAGCGCGGCGAGCCATTGATTCGCGGTGTGCGCATAGTGCGTGCCGTTCATCCACCACTGGCGCGTCGCGCGCAGATCGTCCTGAAAATGAAGCAGCAGCGACGCCGACGGCATCGTGCCGCCGGTGAAGAAATAGCGCGACATCCAGTCGCCGCCATCGTGCGAGGTGAAGTGATACGCGACCTTCTTGTGCGCGAAGAGGTGGACAAAAAGTCGTCCGTCGTCAGCGAGCCAGCGCGCGATTTTCGCGAGCAGCAGACCGTAGTGCTTCATGTGCTCGAACATTTCGATCGAGACGATGCGGTCGAAGGGCGCTTCATTGCGCGCAAATTCGAAATCGACGATATCGCCCGTCACGACACGCAGATTGCCGAGCCCGCGCTGCCGCGCCCGCGCTTCGATGAACGCGCGTTGCCCGTGCGAATTCGACAGCGCTACGATCTGCGCGCGCGGATAGTGCTGCGCCGCCCACAGCGCGAACGAACCCCAGCCGCAGCCGAGATCCAGCATGCGCTGGCCATCGGCGAGCTGCGCGCGCTCGGCATAGCGTTCGAGCATCGCGCGTTCGGCCTGCGCGAGGGTTTCGTCGCCGCGCGGATAGAAGCCGCACGAGTACTTCAGACGCGGACCGAGATGCGCTTCGAAGAATGCGTCCGGCAATTCATAGTGCTGCGCGTTGGCCGCTTGCGTGTCGATCGCGATCGGGCTCGCGCGCAGTTCGGCGAGCAGGCGTTCAAAGGCTTGCGTGCGCAGCGCGTCGTCGTGCGCGTGTTCGTCGACGAGACGCTGGCGAATCAGCATGCGCATGCCGGCGCGCACGAGCACATCGGGCACGAAGCCACGCTCGCACGCGCGAATGATCCGACTTTCGTCGAGTGCGGGCATGTCGGCGGGCGTGGCCGGCGTGTCGTGGGTGGCGATGGTCATCGGCTTGTCCTCGCTCGGTTGACGCGCGCCTTGCGTGGCCACGGAATCAGCGCGCTCGTCGTGCGCATGTAGTCGCGATAACCGTCGCGCGTGTCGGC
Organism: Caballeronia megalochromosomata; assembly: GCA_001580565.1. Taxonomy (GTDB): domain Bacteria; phylum Pseudomonadota; class Gammaproteobacteria; order Burkholderiales; family Burkholderiaceae; genus Caballeronia; species Caballeronia megalochromosomata. The sequence goes on from LRBF01000275.1 coordinate 62,882, forward strand.
CAGACGCGCTTCCAGAATCGGAATGCCCGATACCTTCAGCAGCAGCCATGCCATCAGCACGGGCGGTGCGAGCGTGACCCAGCCCCACGGCATCTCGATCGACAGGACGGCGTAGGCCACCCAATGCACGCACTCGAAGAAGTAGTTCGGATGTCGCGAATAGCGCCACCAGCCCTCGCGGCACACTTTCCCACGATGCGCGGGATCGGCGACGAATCGCTTCAGTTGACGGTCGGCGGCGGCTTCGCCCGCGACGGCGATGATCCAGATCGCGACGAAGCCCGCGATGCAAAGCGGGCTCGCCGCATCGCTCGCGTAAGCGGGCACCAGAAACGCGATGGCGAGCAGCATCGAAATGACGGCCTGCAACTGGAAGAAGCCGAACATGTTGCGCGCGGCATGCGCGCCCCAGCGCTCGCGAAACGCGCGATAGCGAGGATCCTCGGGCTTGCCGTGATTGCGCCGCCACAGATGCCGCGCGAGCCTTGCGCCCCACACGGCGCCGCCCGCCGCGACGCACGCGCGATTGACCATCGCCCCCGTCGCGCAAGCGGCGATGACGAGCGCGGCCGCGCCGAGCGAGGCGGCCCAGACCGGATCGACCATGCCGGCGTTTTCCGTGCGCAACTGCCAGAGCCACACGACGGAAAACACCAGCACGAAACCGATGACGACGATGAGAATGGTGACGACAACGGGCATGACGGCTCCGCAAACATGCGTTCACCCGAGCAATACGGATGCCGCGTGCGAGCGGATGCAACGCGTTGGAGCCGAACGAAAAGTGGACATGCGACGGGAGCCGCGCGACGCCGTCATCGACTGTTCGACGGTCGACAGCAGACGGCGTGCGAGGACTGGGAACTTCAGGTCGAATGCATCTGACCAGTTGCGAGCACGGCTCCGGTCGGCGCGCCGGTCGGGGATCCGCCCGGCGGCTCGTCCGATACCGCGAGCACGGCCTGCGCGCTCATCTGCGCGACGATCTCGGGCGGCAGCGCCATCGTCGCGGGCCGGTCGGCGGGGAAGACGCCGAGCGCGATCGGCTTCGCGTTCGGCGGGATGAGCCAGAGTTCCGTCGTGCGATTCGCGGGCACTGCCGCGCGCGCCGCGGGCACGACGACCATGCGCGCCCGCCGCAGATCGATGGTCGCGGTCCAGTGCACGAGGCCGTCCTTGCGCGCGATGGTCGCGACCATGTATTCGCTGGGAACGGCGGCCGTCGGCGGTGCTTGCGGCGCCTGCCGCAGCAAGGTGACGCTCACGCCGAGCAGGACGAGCGCGGCGGCGCTCGCGCCGATCGTGAGCCAGCGCCAGACGCTCAGGCTGTCCCACCAGCGCCTGCGCTGCGGCGTGCCCTGCGGCGTCAGAAAGCCCAGATCGCGGCGGATGCGCGTCCATACGCGCTCCGGCGGCGCGATCGCGCGGACCTCGTCCGCGAGCGGCACGAGCCGTTGCTGCCAGGCGTCGAGCGCGCCCTGCAAAGCGGGATCGCGCGAGACCTCCGCTTCGAGCGCCGCGCGTTCCTGCGCATCGAGTACGCCGAGCGCGTATTCGGCGCAGCGCAGATCGTCGTCATCACGAGCGGGCGTGTTCATTGTTCGAGGCAGGTCTTGAGTTGCATCAGGCTGCGGCGAATCCAGCTTTTCATCGTGCCGAGCGGCACGGCGAGCCGTTGCGCCAGCTCGCTATACGTCGCACCGGTGAAGAAGGCCTCGCGGATCGCGCTCTTCTGTTGCGGTTCGAGCCGGTCGAGACACTGTTCGAGCCGGCGCCGCTCCTCGTTCGATTCGGCCGCGACGGCGGGCGTCGGCGATTCGTCGGCGATCTCCGGCGTCTCGTTTTCGCCGAGCAGTTCCTCGCGATGCTGCCGCATGCGGTCGATCGTCCGATTGCGCCCGAGCGTGATGAGCCAGGTGAGCCCGCTGCCGCGCGCCGGATCGAAGGTATCCGCGCGGCGCCAGACGGTGGCGAAAACCTCCTGCAGAATGTCTTCGGCTTCGCCGCGGTCGTGGATCATGCGCACGATCACGCCGAACACGCGCGGCGATGTGGCGCGATACAGCTCGGCAAACGCTTGCTCGTCGCCCTTCGCGACGCTCGCGAGCATCCGGTTCGTGCGCTCGCGGCGCAACCGGTCGGCCTCGTCGGGAAAATCCGGATCGACGTTTTCGGTGCCGCCTGAGGTGGTGTCCGTCATGGGCAAAATGGGCCGGGCTGCGCTTCGGGCTGGGTATGTCGCGCAATATAACACCGCGCCTTGCGGTCTACTTGCTGTATTCATGACGGTGCCGATGTGTCTCGCGACCCGCGTCGCCTCAAACGACAATACGGGCGGCGAGCACTCGGGGATGCAGCGGCGCGTGAGCGCTACCTGCGCGAAGCCAGCATCGTTCCCCGGCAGCCCGACGCGAGACATCGGCACGCATAGAGCCGCTTGAGCGCGGCGGTGCGCCGGCCTTCGACGGTCAGACAGTAGTCGATGAACAACTCTTGCCCCTTCCCGATCGGCCGGATCGCGCGTATGAAGACGCGCTCGCCATCCTGCTCCGCCTCGCAGTTCGGCGCGCAACTGTGATTCAGCCAGCGCGCGGAATTGCCGCCGCGCGCGCCGTCGATGACCCTGCCGTCATCGAGACCGAAGAGGAACGTATGGCCATCTTCCGCAGCGGATTTCGCGTGGATGCGCTGCGCTTCCTTCCACGACAGACGCTGGCCTTTGTATTCGAGCAGCAGTGCGCCCGTGGGCAGATCGGCGAGTGCAAAGACGCCCCGGCCATGAACGGGCGACGTCCGGACAGTGATTCGACGCATGGTGTGACGGTTCACAGTGAGGAGGTTGAATATTTGAGTGAAGGCGTGAGCATCGTTATGATGTGGCCGTCATAAATCGATGTCACGTCCAATGCCCGCAGTTTCTCCCCGCAAGAGCAGGAAGCGCAAGCCACTACGCGGCTCGCTTGCGCGATATCGCAACCGGATCGTCGAAGTACTCGGGGAGGCGCGCGGCCAGCGCGTGATGATACGGTCGATTCATGACGACGGCGTCGAGCGGCGCACCGCCGTGAAGTGGATCAACCTGCTGCCTTTGGACACCGAGTTGTTCTAGCTGGCCAGCAAACACCTAAGCCCGCAACAGTCCGCGCGCCTGTTCGAGCAACGCGGCCGCGGCGAGCATTTCCTTTCTGCCGGCCATCGTGAGCGCGGCGATCGCGGTGTCCTTGAAGAGTTCGTCGTCAGACGTGAGCGGCGGCTTCGATGCACCCGCGCGGCTCTGGCGCAGCCGGAAGAACGCCAGCATCTCGAACGCCTGCGCGCGTCGATCGGCGTCCACGTCCGCCGCGACCAGTTGCGCCGCGCCGGTCAGTTGAGCCAGCGCGCTTTCAAATTCCGCACGTTCCATCGTCGTCTCCCGAATCTGGGTCACACTATCGCATCTGACCACGACGCGAAACAACGAACGGAGACGATGCATGGCAGTCAACGAAGCGGTAATGGCATTGCGTGAAGCACTCGGCGCACAGGTCGTGGCGCTGCCCGGCGAATTCGGCGACAGGCGCGTCGCGGACTGGAGCGGCTTGCCCGGCGCGACGCCGCTCGCGATCATCCGTGCGCGCACCACCGATGAAGTCGCGCAGGCGCTCGCCATCTGCGCACAACACAAGCAGCCGGTCGTCACGCAGGGCGGTCTCACGGGTCTCGTCGGCGGCGCGAATCTGCTCGGCGGCGAAGTGGCGCTCAGTCTCGATCGCATGAACCGCATCGTCGAAATCGACGAGATCTCCGCAACGATGACCGTCGAAGCCGGCACGCCGCTGCAAGTGGTACAGGAAGCGGCCAGCGCGGCAGGCTTCTATTTTCCGCTCGATCTCGGGGCGCGCGGCAGTTGTTCGATCGGCGGCAATCTGGCGACGAACGCGGGCGGCAACCGCGTCATCAAGTACGGCATGATGCGCGATCAGGTGCTCGGCGTCGAAGCCGTGCTGGCGAGCGGCGAGATCGTCGGCGGCCTGAACAAGATGATCAAGAACAACAGCGGCTACGACTTGCGGCATCTCCTGATCGGCAGCGAAGGCACGCTCGCCGTGATCACGCGCGTCGTGTTGCGCCTGCGCCCGAAGCCCACGGCCACCGCCACCGCATGGTGCGGCCTGCCGGATTTCGCGGCCGTCACCACGCTGCTCACGCGCGCGCAGGCGAGTCTCGCGCCGGGCGTATCCGCGTTCGAGGTGATGTGGGCCGGCTATCACGATACGGTCATCGCCCATCTGAAGAATCTGCGCGCGCCGCTCGCCGATGCGCATCCGTTCTACGTGCTGCTCGAAAGCGTGGGCACCGATCCCGCGCGGCATGGCGAAGCCTTCGAAGAATTTCTCGGCGGCATGCTCGAAGCGGGCATCGTGACCGACGCGGCGATTGCATCGAACGAAGCGCACGCGCGCGATTTCTGGGCGGTCCGAGATGCGCCCGGCGAATACGATCGCTTCATCCCGAACCACGCGGCGTACGACGTGAGCTTTTCGATCGCGCAGGTCGGCGACGCGGCCGCGCAATGCGAGGCGCGTCTGCGCGCGCGCTGGCCCGATGCGATCGTGATGACCTATGGTCATCTGGGCGACGGCAACATTCACATCGTCGTGGATATTCCCGGCAGAGGAAAGCAGGATCACGACGACGTCGATGCGGTCATCTATGACGTCACGCGCGAGTTCGAAGGCTCCATTTCGGCCGAACACGGCATCGGCGTGAAGAAGCGCGACTATTTGCACCTCGTGCGCCGCGAGGCCGATATCGCATCGATGCGCGCGATCAAGGCGTCGCTCGATCCGCACGGCCTGCTCAATCCGGGCAAGGTGTTCTAGCCGCGCTTGTGCGAATGCCGGTGATGAATGTCGGGGAAATGCGCGTGCGAATGCGTGATCGGCAGATGCTCGTGCGCATGCGTGTGCGGTTCGTCGCCGGCATACGGAAAGTCGTGCGCGTGCCGATGATGCGCGTCATGCACATGCCGATGCGTATGTTCGAGCCGCTCGTGCGTGTGCTCGTGTTCGTGGCGTTCGCGTACGTGCAGCCAGACGCCGAGCGTCATCAGCGCGGCGGCGATCCAGAAGGGCGCGCCCGGCGCTTGCGGCCACATCGCGAGCGAGAGCGCGACGCCGAAGACCGGCGCGACCGAAAAATACGCGCCCGTGCGCGCCGTCCCGAGATGGCGCAGCGCGATCACGAACAATACGAGACTCACACCGTAGCCGCCGAAGCCGGTCACCATCGCGGCGATGACGATGTGCGGCGCGGCCAGATGCGCGCCCATCGCGAGCCCGATGCCCAGATTCGTCGCGCCCGCGACGAGGCCCTTTGCGCAGGCAATCACCATCGCGTCGGCGTTCGAGATCCGGCGTGTCAGGTTATTGTCGATGGCCCAGCACAGGCACGCGAGCGCGATCATCAGCGCGCCGCGACTCGCGTGCGTCGCGCCCGGTTCCCATGCGAGCACGATGCCGCCCGCGACGATCGCCGCCATGCCGAGAAACACGGGCAAATCGACGTTCTCCCGAAACACGATCCACGCAATCGCCGCCGTCAGCACGCCTTCCAGATTGAGCAGGAGCGAACTCGTCGCGGCGGGCGTGCTCGTGAGGCCGAGCATCAGTAGCGCCGGGCCGGCGATGCCGCCGAATGCGGTCGCGCCGAGCAGCCACGCGATCTCTCGCGCCTGCATGCCTTGGGTCGCCGCGCGCCAGAACTTGCGGCCGAGCAGGAGCGCGCCAAGGCCGACGCCGCTGCCGAGATAGAACAGGCCGGCGACCATGAACGGCGGCATCGGGCCGAGCAGCGCCTTGGCGATCGGCGTGGTCGCGCCGAAGAGCGCGGCGGCGGTGAGGGCGGTGAGGATAGCGGTGTATCGGCTCTGCATGGGGAGGATCGTCGGGTGAACGCTGATTTTTAGTGTAGTCGACGCTCATTATTCCGATGATTCGCAGCGTGTCACGCGCTCATTTCGTGCTCATTTTCGCCGCGCAGAATGCCTCCATCGAAAAACAACGCAACACAGGAGAGGGGAAATGAGAACCATCAGATACGCGATCGTGGCCGCCAAACTGACCTTTGGCCTTGTGACGGTGGCGCAGGCGCATCCGTTCATCGGCGTGGGCATCATTGGCGGGCCGGTGTTTCCGGTCGCTTCCAGCGCGCAGAGCGCGCCGCTGTTGCCGGTCTATGCCCGCGCGACGGACTCCGGTCCCGCGCCGCTGCCGCTCGATGCGCCGCCGGTGCGGTACGCGCAACCGGCCATCGGCAATATTTCGGCGATCATGGGGCGGGGCAATGTGTCGGGGTTTCAGAGTGGTGTGTGACGATGCGAATCCCGCTCACATCGAAGCGAAAATGATTCGTTTGTGCCCTCCGACGCGCCGCGTTAGCCTGACCGAATGAACGAAATCATCGACTACACAGCGATTGCCGACGCCGCGCGCGACGGCTACATGAACCGCGTCATCGCGAACGTGAACGATCACGATGTCCACATCAGCGTGATGGACGCGCCGTATCCCTGGCACTTCCATCCGAATTCCGACGAGACCTTCGTCGCCGTGGAAGGCACGCTCATCATCGAGTTCGAGGAAGGCGCCGTCGAATTGCGCGCCGGGCAACTGCTCACCGTGCCCGCGGGCACGCCGCACAGCACGCGGCCGGGCGGCGCGCGAACGGTGAATCTGACGGTCGAGAAGAAGGACGCGCAAACCGTGTTCTGCGACGCGCCGCACTAACGCGCGGCCCGCGTTTCCAGATGTTCCACGAGACGTTGCGCCGCCGGTTGCAATGCGTCGAAATTCCTGAAGCACACGACGAAGCGGCGTTTTGCGAACGCATCGGAAAGCGGCACGGCCGCGATGCCGAGCGCCTGCCGATACGTCCCCGCGACTTCCATCGGCACGACGCTGATGCCGAGTCCTGCCGCGACGACGCGAAACGCCGCGTCGAAACTCGACACGATCACGCGGTACGACATCGTCTTGCCCGCCTGCGCCGCCGCGCGTTGCAGCATCGTGTGAACGGCGGTTGCGGGCGGAAGACCGACATGCTCGAATGCCAGTGATTCCTCGAAGCTCACCGAAGGCCGCCGCGCGAACGGATGATCGGCGGGCACGGCGAGCCCAAGCCGGTCATGCCGATACGCGCGATGCTGCAAGCCGCGCAAATCGACGCTGTCCCAGCACACGCCCACCGACGCCACGCCTTCGCGCAGTTGCCGCACGAGATCGTGCGACAGGCGCTCCTCCACGTCGACCTTGATGTTCTGATTCGCGGGCTCGCGCATGAATGACGCGATGTCGTCGAGCAGCGCTTCCGCAATCGCCGACGCCGACGCGTAAATGCTCACGCGTCCCATCAGCCCGCCGCCGAACGCCGCGACATCGTTCGCGATGCGCTCCATCGTGAAGAGCACG
>LRBF01000276.1 GCA_001580565.1 Caballeronia megalochromosomata
TCAGAGCGAGCGCGAGCCATGCGACGAAGAAAGGTGTGTTCGTCGCGACGTTCTGCTGATACAGCGTGTGCAGCAAGGCGTGGCCGGTACGGTCGGCCGCGGCGCATGCACGTTGAACCGGTTTCTCGCCGTAGTTCGCGGTGTGGCCGCCGAACGGACGCTGATAGATCGTGCCGTCCGCATTGCGGTCGAACGGCATGCCCATGTGTTCGAGCTCGTACACCGCGTTGGGCGCTTCACGGCACATGAACTCGATCGCATCCTGGTCGCCGAGCCAGTCGGAGCCCTTGATGGTGTCGTAGAAGTGATAGTGCCAGTTGTCTTCGCTCATGTTGCCGAGCGATGCGCCGATGCCGCCTTGTGCAGCAACGGTGTGCGAGCGCGTCGGAAACACCTTCGAGAGCACCGCGACGGAAAGTCCCGCGCGCGCGAGCTGCAGCGATGCGCGCATGCCCGAGCCGCCCGCGCCGACGATGACCACGTCAAAGCGACGACGCGGCAGGGAAGTCTTGATTGCAGCCATGTTCTTTAAACTCTCCAGAGAATCTGTGCAGCGTAGCCGGCGCATCCGATCAGCCACAGGATGGTCAGCACCTGCAGCAACAGGCGCACGCTCATCGGCTTGACATAGTCCATCCAGATGTCGCGAATGCCGACCCACGCGTGATAGAAGAGGCAAAGCAGGGCTACGAAGGTCGCGAGCTTCATCCACTGGGTCGCGAAGATGCCCGCCCAGCCTTCATACGAGAAGTTGTGCGCGCCGAAGAACCAGAAGAGAAGAATGACGGTATAGACGGCCATCACGACCGCGGTGATGCGTTGCGCGAGCCAGTCGCGCAGACCGTAGTGCGCGCCCACGACCAGGCGCTTGGGGCCGACTCGATTTTGCGTTGCCATGTTTAGAACACTCCGAAGATCTTGAGGGCCATCGCGAGCGTGAGCAACAGCGAAACGATCAGCACGATGAGGGCGGTCTGCCTGCCGCCTTCCTTGTTCACCGCGACGTGGGTGTCGAGCAGCAAGAAGCGAATGCCCGCGCAGAAGTGATGCAGATACGCCCACGACAGCACGAGCGTGATGATCTTGACGATGGGGTTGGCCAGAAAGCCCTTGAACGCGTCGAAGGAGATTTCCGACGTGAGGCTCTGATCGAGCAGGTACAGGATGAACGGCAGACACACGAAGAGCAACAGCCCGCTCACGCGATGCAGGATGGAGACCTTTCCTGCAAGCGGCAAGCGATACTTCGCGAGTTGGCCGATTCCGATGTTCCGGTATTCCGGCCTGGGTTTTTTCAATGCTTCAGCCACGTTAGACCCCTTCCCAATCTGATTGACGGTTCGCGCGTCGTCGATGCACGACACGGGCGCGGCTCGCCCAGCCTGATCCGCCTCGAAAAGCGCCCGGCGATTGTGTTGGGGAAAAGTTTTTTGCCCGCGCACTGCGCGATAGCGGTATTTTGTCGCGCGATTGATATACTGTCCAATATCTATCTCGTCTTTCTGAAATATCTTTTACAGATATCGCATGGAACTGCGTCATATCCGCTATTTTCTGGCTGTCGCCGAGGAGCGTAATGTGACGCGTGCGGCGGAACGGCTCGGCATCGGCCAGCCTCCGCTGAGCCAGCAGATCCATGCGCTGGAAGACGAGTTGGGCGTGCGGCTCTTCCGGCGCACGGGGCACGGCGTCGTGCTAACCGAAGCGGGCGAGGCGTTCGCCGCCGATGCCAAGCGCCTCATGAACGACGCGCGCCTCGCGGTCGAAAAGGCGCAGAGCGCGGGGCGCGGCGAAATCGGGCAGCTCAATATCGGCTTTACGGGGTCGGCTGCGTTCAATCCGGTCGTGTCGAAGCTCATCCGCTCTTATCGGCAGGCGTACCCGAACGTCACGCTCACGCTCACCGAAGGCAACACGGCGCAACTGCTCGCGCATCTCGACGCCGGCCGCGTCGACGTTGCGTTCGTCCGTCTCGGCAGCCAGTCGCCCGCCGGCGTGCAGATCAATCACATCGCAATCGAGCCGATGAAAATCGTGCTGCCCGCCACGCACAAGCTCGGCAAAAAGCGGAAAGTGCCGCTCGCGGCGCTGGCGGACGATCCCTTCGTGATGCTGCCGCGCGAAGCAAGCCCGACCTTGCACGATGTAATCATCGGCGCGTGCCGTGAAGCCGGGTTCGAGCCGATCGCCGGGCAGCAGGCGCCGCAGCTTTCGTCAGTCGTTAATCTGGTCGCGGCGGAATTCGGCGTGTCGCTGGTGCCAGCGTCCGTGTGTCAGATCCAGGTCGACGGCGTCGCCTACACTGATGCCCTCGGCAGCGCCATCACGATTCGTCTGGCCCTGGCCTCGCGCATCGACGCGACCGCCGCCAAGACCGCCAACTTTCTCGACATCGCGCGGCAAGTCGTTACGTCATCGACGTGACATTGTCATCAGAACAAGCGCGCATTGCATTCGACGCATTTTCGTCCAACACTTCAGTTCGCAAGAAGAGCGTCGGGAAGGCCCAATCCTTTGAGATCGAGGAGCACGGTCATGCGCGAAGAAGTGAAGCATCCTCTGCAATGCACGCCCGCGTGCCGCCGGGCTTTCCTCAGATCAGTGGCATCCGCGGGTATCGTCGGGCTCGCAGGTCCATCGCTTCTCATCACCTCCGCTCATGCCGATGCGTTGACGCACGCGCAGCGCGACCGCATGACGCCCGAGCAGATCATCGAATTGATGAAGCACGGCAACGAGCGCTTTCAGAAGGGCGAGCGCAAGGATCGAAATTATCTGCGCGAACAGAAAGCGAGCTCGAAGGGCCAGTATCCCGCGGCCGTGCTGCTTAGTTGCATCGACTCGCGCGCGCCCGCCGAAGTCATCATGGATCTGGGCATCGGCGATATCTTCAATTGCCGCATCGCGGGCAATATCGAAAACGACGATATTCTCGGCAGCATGGAGTTCTCCTGCAAGCTGATGGGCGCGAAAGTGGTGCTCGTGATGGGGCACACGTCGTGCGGCGCGATCAAAGGCGCCATCGCCAATGCCGAACTGGGCCATCTCACCGGCCTGCTCGCGCGCATCAAGCCCGCCGTCGATGCAACGCAGTACGACGGCGAACGTTCGGCGACCAACTACACGTTCGTCGATAAAGTTGCGCGCAAGAATGTCGAGATGACCATCGCGCAGATTCGCCGCGACAGCACCGTGCTCAGCGAGATGGAAAGCCAGCACACGATCAAGATCGCCGGAGCGATGTACAACCTGAGCACGGGGGCGGTGGAGTTTTTCGCATCTTAGCTTTCGACGCGGTCGCGAAGACCTTCCTTTTGCCCGACGACGCCGCGCCGCGCCGTCCAGGATTCCGTCCGCACGCCGATATCCTCGGAAACGAACGGCTTGCCGCGCGTCGATCGATAGTTCGCGAGCGCCTTATACACAAGACCTTGTCCGATCAGCAGAATCGGCACGTTGAGCAGCACCATCACGATATTCATCAGATCGGACAGCGCCCAGAGATTCGGCAATTCAAGCCCCGCAAGCACGGTCAGCGCGCCGAACGGCACGAACACCAGCGAGCCCACGACGCGGATGCCGGTGATGAAACCGCGACTGCGCGAGATGAAGTTCGCCGATATCTCCGCGAACGAAATCATCCCGAGCAGCGTGGTGAACGCGAAGAGCCCGTAACACACGCACATCACGATCTTGACGACATGGGCGACCGAAACCGGCACGAGCGTTTCGACCGATGCGAGATAGACCGTGATCTTCGACGCCCTGACCGATTCCCACGCCTGCCCGTCGATAGTGCCGGTCCATACATGCGCCATCACGACGATGAAGCCGGTCATCGTGCAGATGACCATCGTGTCGAAGAACACGCCGAGGCTTTGCACGAAGCCCTGCTCGCAAGGGTGATCGTTATCGGCGATCGCGGCGGCCATCGTGATGGTGCCCTGCCCCGCCTCGTTCGACATCAGACCGCGTTTGACGCCCTGCGCGAGCGCGGTGCCGATCGCACCGCCGAAGAGCGCATGCGGCGCGAACGCACCGACGATCACCTCGTGAAAGAAGTACGGAATCAGCGGCAGATTGATCAGGATGATGACGAGCGACATCAGGCAGAACAGCGTCGCCTTGATCGGCACGAGCACGTCGGTATAAGCGGTCACACGACGAATGCCGCCCATGATGATGAACGAGCACGCCGCGACAAGCACGACGGCGACGACGTAATACACCGTCGACTGGCGCGCGAGATGCGTGCCGGTCACCGTGTCGGCAATGGTGCCGATCGCGGTGAACACGTTGAACGTTTGCGGCGGCACGTTGAAAAGCGCATACACGATGAACACGAGCGAAAGAAACGTGCCGACGACGCGCTTGTCGCCGAGAATGCGCCGCCCATAGAACGGCAGGCCGCCGACGAACTCGTCCTGCTTCTTCTCCTTGAAGAGCTGCGCGAGGGTCGATTCCATGAATGCGGTGGCCATGCCGAAGAACGCGGCCACCCACATCCAGAACAATGCGCCCGGTCCGCCGACAGAGATCGCGCCCGTGATGCCGACGATATTGCCCGGCCCCGCGCGCATCGCGAGCCCGAGCATGAACGACGCAAGCGCGCTGACACCGGTCTTCGACGACTGCCTGCGCAACATGATGCGCACGATCCTGCCGACGTTCATCGTCTGGATGAAGCGCGTGCGGATCGTAAAATGGATGCCCACGCCGACGAGCAGGAGAATCGCGAACGAGAATTGCCCAAGCACGGGAATTCGAGAATATGCCGCGAAATTGGTGGGGAAATCCCACAAGAAATCCGAGACGGGTGCAATGAACGCAAACAATGCATTCACGGAATGGAAGAGACTTTCCACGCGGGCGTTCCTTTCGTGCTTCGACCTGTTTCAAACAGGCGTGCGGAATGTTGATAAACCAGCGTCGTTCGAAGCTGGCAGGCGTGCCTGCGCGGGCACGCAAACTTTTGAGGCAGCGATTATACGGTTCCGGGACCGGCCCTTCGTCTGATCACGAATGGCGAAGCTGAAAAGTGCGCGGGGTCGGTGGACCGTTAGTTGCACGACGCCGTCATGCTCAACTCATTCTTTTCTCGCACAATCTCGTGCACAACGCGTCAGGAGAACGAGATGGCAGAACGAATCGCGAAACTACTCACCGTGGCCTCGATGGCCCTGCTCGCTTCGCTCGTCAGCTTTGGCAATCTGACGGACTACGGCAGCAACCTGCAATTCGTCGAGCATGTCATGCGGATGGACACGACCTTCCCCGGCAACGCCAACATGTATCGCGCGATCACGTCGCCGATGCTTCAGCATCTCGGCTACGACCTGATCATTCTTCTCGAAACGCTCACCGCGCTTCTCTGCTGGGCAGGCGTCATCGCGATGTGGCGGGCGCTGCGGCAAGAGAACTTGGCGTTCGCGCGAGCCAAGCGCTGGGCCATCGCGGGCCTCACGCTCGGCTATCTCACGTGGCAGGTCTGCTTCATGACGATCGGCGGCGAATGGTTCGGCATGTGGCAGTCGCAGCAATGGAACGGCTCGGAGAGCGCGTTTCGCTTCTTCATGACCTTTCTTGTGATATTGATCTTCGTGACGCGCGCCGAATCGCATCATCCTTCGGACTGACGCACGATCAATTCAACGCGACCGCGGCAGCCGCACCCACCGGCGATCCCTCGATCGCCACCGACCTCTGCCCGTCCGGACCCACCGGAACATCCCCGACGAGCGTCGTGCGATACAACTGGCGATCAAAGTCGAGATCGAAGATATCGGTGGGCGCGAGATGCGCGGTCGCGCGGTTGTCCCAGAACGCGATGCTGCCCGGCTCCCACTTGAAACGCACCGTGAATTCCGGCCGCGTCACATGCTCCCATAGCAGTTCGAGCAACACCTGACTCTCGCGCGGCGCCAGTCCCGCGATGTGCTTGAGAAAGCCCGGACTGACATACAGTGCGTGCTCGCCGGTCTCCGGATGCACGCGCACGAGCGGATGCTCGCTCACGAGCGTGTGCTCCGTCACGGCCTTCGTGAACGCATCGGTGCCGCTCGCGCCTTGAGGCGGCGCGAAACGATGCACGCCGCGCAATCCATCGACGAAAGTGCGCAGCGGCGCGGAGAGCTTCTCATATGCGATCACGAGATTGGTCCATTGCGTGTCACCGCCATAGGACGGAATCGTCACGCCACGCAGAATCGATGCGAACGGCGGATTCACCGCAGCCGTGACATCCGTGTGCCAGCCGGTCCACGGACGCAGGAGCGACGGTCCTTCGAAGCGCGTGGCCTTGCGAAACTTCGAGATCGAGTAAATCTCGGGATGCCCTTCGACATGCCCGAACACCGGATGTCCCACCGTGAGTTCGCCGAATTGCGCGGAAAACGCGATGTGCTGCTCGTGACTCAGGAACTGCTCGCGAAAGAAAATCACGCGCCATTTGAGCAGCGCGGCACGGATCGCATCGACCTGTCCGGCAGACAGCGCACGCGTGAGATCGACGCCGCCAATCTCCGCGCCGATATGCGCCGACAGCGGATTGACGGTCAATTCAGCTTCATTCTCGATTGCGACGGCATTCATTACGGATTCCTTTGTATGCGGGCCACATGTAAAAGCGTCCAGATAATGTACTTTCCGTCGGCTCACACGCAAACGAAGAAATCCCGATAGGGATAGCTTCGTTCGCGATAAGCGCCAGGGCGGCGCTCACGCCCCGCCGATGCACTGCGGTAAAGCCTGCTTACCAGTGATAGTTCATGCCGGCAAACACCTGACGTCCATAGCCGAACGCGCACCAGCTGCCGTAGTAGCACGATGCGACGTATTCCTTGTTGAAGAGGTTCTGCGCGTTCACGTAAAGATCGACGCCCTTGAACTGCGGCATGGCGCGGCCGAGATCATAGTTGAGCGTGGCATCGACGAGGAAGAAGCTCGACACCTTGAAGCTGTTGTCGCTGCTGTACGTCGTGCCGGTGTAGCGTCCGCCCGCGCCCATCGAGAGACCGGCAAGCGGCCCGCGATTGATCGTGTAGTACGCCCACAACGAAGCCTGATTCTGCGGAATGGCGGGCAGGAACTTGCCTTCGAGTCCGCTGTTGTCCTTCGTGTACTTCGTGTTGAGATACGTATAGCTCGCCGTGACGTTCAGCGAATCCGTGAGGCTCGCCTTCGCCTCCAGTTCTACGCCGAGCGATCGCGCCTCGCCGACCGCCGACTGAAAGTTCGGGTTGTCCGCGTTGACGGTCAGCAGGTTCTTGCGCGTCAGATCGAACAGCGCGGCCGAGAAGAACGCGTTGTAGCCCTTCGGCTGGAACTTCACGCCGACTTCGTACTGGCGTCCGCGCTCGGGCGAAAACTGTTGGCCGTTGATATCGACGCCCGCTTGCGGCGTGAACGATTCGGTATAGCTGAAGTACGGCGCGATGCCGCTGTCGAACACGTAGGTCAGACCACCGCGGAACGTGAACGCGCGATCGAACTGATGCGACACGATGCCGTAAGTCGTGTTGTTCGAATCGCTGCTCGCCCAGTCCTCGCGTCCGCCGAGCGTGAGGATCACATTGCCCCAGCGCGCCTGATCCTGCGCATAGACGCCATACTGCGTGCCGCTCAGCACCTGATGATAGCGGTCCGGCGGTGTGATTGCCTGGTTGTAGTTCGGCGCGAACATGTCGAGCATCGGCGCGGTGCCGAAGCCCGCGTCGAAATTGCTCGCGTAATGCTGATAGTCGAATCCGAACAGCACCGTATGATCGATCTGACCGGTCGAGAAATTGCCTTCGAGCTGATTGTCGAGCGAGACCGTGTTCAGGTTGTCCTTCGACGCCGCCGTGCCGCGATCGAGCGTGCGCAGATCGTCTTCGAGACTGCTCGCATAGACGCTCTTGTAATCCTGCGCGAGATGCAGCAGGCGGCCGTTCGAGCGGAACGTCCACGCGTTGTTGAGCTTGCGGTCGAACCGGTAGCCGATCGCTTCCTCCACGCGATTGAAGCTTTCGAAGTTATGGTCGCCGTCGTAGAAGTCGCTCGGCAGCTTGCCGTTCGGGTTGTAGAGCACCGTGCCTTGCGGCGGCACGCTGCCGTATGACGTGCTGCGCGGATCGTGCTGATACAGGCCGTACAGCGTGAGCGAGGTCTTGTTGTCGGGCCGCCACGTGAACGACGGCGCGATCGCGATGCGCTTGTTGTACGTCGATTGCACCTGCCCGTCTTCCGAACGCGCGATACCGGTGATGCGGTACAGATAGCGGTCATCGCCCGCGATCGGTCCGGAGAAATCGAACTTGGCCGCCTTGTGCGCGTAGTTGCCGAACTCGATGCCCACTTCGTGCAGCGGCACGACCGTCGGCATCTTGCTTTCCTGATCGAGCAGACCGCCCGCCGCCGCCTGGCCGTAGAGCACGGACACCGGGCCCTTGAGCACCTCGATGCGCTCCATCATGTACGGGTCGATCTGCGGCACCGCGTACCACGCGTTGTCGAGCAGCTTGAGGCCATTCCAGTATTTGTCGGCGTCGAAGCCGCGCACCTTCAGCATGTCGTAGCGCGTCGCGATGCCGCCACGCGTTTCAGGCGTCACACCCGAGACGTAGCGCACGGCGGCATTGAGCGTCTGCGCGTTCTGCTGATCCATCTGCTCGCGCGTGACGACGGAAACGGACTGCGGCGTTTCGAGCAGCGACGGCGTGCCCTTCATCGCGGCGGACTCCTTTGCGACGTAGCCCTTCGTCGGACCATAAGGCTGATCCACGTTTTGGGCCGTGACCTTCACCGCGGGCAGCGTGCTTTCGCCCGGCGCGTTCGCGGAGGCGTCGGACGGCGCCGAGTCCGTCGGCTGCGCATAGGCGAGCGGGGCCGCCGCGAACAGCAGCAGCGCAGCCAGTTTCAAAGGCCGCATCGCGACCGGGCTCGTCGTACCTGATTTCATGCTTGTTTCTCGTCGATGTCGTTGCGTGTGTGAATGCGAATCGTTATTATTTGAGGGCGAATTGTGGCTGGACGTTTTGTATTTGTAAAGAAATGATTCGAGCGTTGGAGTCCGAAAACGACACAATCGGCTGAAAGTCATCTGAAATATTTGGGGCGGGAAGTCTCTTTTGTCGTGCAGCCACTACCATGAAAGCGGGCCGTTCCCGTGGACATCGGCTGACATGGGGACACGCACGAGCGAGGTCACGCCCATGAATCCGTCCTTTTCTTCCGCCAGCACTTACGTGCTCGGACACTCCGATCCGGAAGTGCAGCGTCTAGAAAATCAGGCGCGCTTCATCGGCGATCTGACTGAAGACATCCTGCGTCGCGCGGGGCTCGCACCCGGCATGCGCGTCCTCGACCTAGGCTGCGGTGCGGGCGATGTCTCGTTTCTGGCCGCCTCGTTCGTAGGGCCGAACGGGTCGGTGCTCGGCATCGATCAGGCACCCGGCGTGATCGACAAAGCGCGCGAACGAGCGCGGCACGCGGGCCTCGATAACGCGCGTTTCGAGGTCGCGAGCGTGGCCGATTTCGATCTTGCGGAACCCGTCGACGCCGTCATCGGCCGACTCATCCTGCTGCATCTGCCCGACCCCGCCGCGACCTTGCGCCGCCTCGCCGAACGAGCCGGCGCGGGCACGCTCTTCGTGTTTCACGAAATGGACATGAGCACCGCGCGCTCGCTGCCCGAGTCGCCGCTATGTGCGCAGGGCATGCGCTGGATCAGGGAGACGTTCCGGCGCGCGGGCGTCGAGACCGACATGGGATCGAAGCTGTATTCGACGTTTCGCCGCGCCGGCCTGCCCGGCCCGGAGATGCTGCTCTCGGCACGCATCGAAGGCGGCCCCGATTCGTTCGCGTACCAGTACATGGCCGAGGTACTGCGCACGCTGTTGCCGCTTGCCGAGCGCTTCGGCATTGCAAGCGCGGATGCGGTCGGCATCGATACCCTGGCCACACGTCTGCGCGATGAAATCGTCGCGCTCGATGGCGTCATGCAGCCGCCGGCTTTCGTCGGCGCATGGACGCGCGTGGCTTAGCCCGCCGCTTTCTTCTTCGATTTCGATTGATTGAACGCGATCGCCGCGCGCACGAGATCCTTGAGCGCGCGCGCGTCGATCTTCTCGCCTTCGAAGAAATCGATCGCGCGTCGCGCGTTGCCTTCGAGACCCGCGTTGAAGAGCTTGTCAGGATCGGGAAGGTGCGCGCCGTGAGCGAACGTGAGCTTCACTTTGCCCTTGTGCGAGTTGGCCACCGCGATCATGCCATCGCAATACCACACCGGGCTGCCCATGTACTTCCACTCTTCGACGATCCCGCCATCCGCCGCGAGAATGATCTTGCGCATTTTGGCGAAGGTCTCGCCGCGCCAGTCCGTGATGCCGGCAATCATCGCGTCGATTCGTTCCGATGGATTCATGCGTGTCTCCGTGCTCCTGCGTTCTGGTTATGACGAGTTTAATGCAGCGGCGTCAGCGCTTGAGGCCCGGACTGCCTATCGTGATTTGCAGCCGTTGAGCTTGATCGAGATGAAAAATGAACGACGGGCGCGAGCGGATCAGCAGCGTGCGCACGTCCGCGCTGCGCGCCGTCCGGATATAGTCATCGACGGTATGGACCAACTTCTGCAGAAAGACGACTTCACGATCGAGATACGCTTCGTCGAAATTGTAGGTTCCGGTTCCGTCGAGATCTGCGATGTCGTCGAGGCTTTGCTTCGTCAATGCATCGCTCGTCGCGCTGCGTTGCGGCTGCGTGCCGTATTGCTGCGTCAGCGTCGCGATCTCCTGATTGACTTGCGCATGCTCCGACACGATCCGCTTCGCGAAGACCTGCAGACTATAGGAGCGCGTCTTGCGCAAGGCCAGCGTGCCCGCGGCGATCTCGGCCTGATTCGCGACGAGAATGACGCCCAGCATCTGTTCATCGGAGAGCCGCTCCTGCGCGCTCACGCCGACGGTCCACGCCAGCAGCAGCAACAGCAGCGCCGCCGCGATGCGTTTGCGGTTCATCCGCGCCTCCAGATCGTATCGACACCGGTGACTCTACCGCGAATCCAGCGACGCCAGACCCTACCGTGAAATACGCGCCTTCGCCCAGTCCGCCCTGCGCGCCAGTGTGATGAACGCCGCGAGATAGTCGATGCCGGCATCGGCGTCGCGCGTGCCGAGAAAGATCTGCTTCGCGATGCCTTTCCTGCCGAGCTTGAGCACGGCCAGCGGCATGCGGTCTGCATACTCTTCGGCAAGCCAGCGCGGCAGTGCCGCGACGCCGCGTCCGCTCGCGACCATCTGCATCATGATGTCCGTCGTTTCGATCACCTTGTGCCTTTTCGGCACGACGTTCGCGGGCGTGAGGAATTGCGTGTAGATGTCGAGGCGATCGGTTTCGACCGGATACGTGATGAGCACTTCCTGCGAAACCTGCTCCGGCGTGACGTGAGCCACATCGGCAAGCACGTGTCCTTCAGGCACGACGAGCACCTGCTCGTAATCGAACACGGGCGTGAAGCGCAAGCCCGGCTTCTTCAGCGGATCGGGTGTCACGAGCACATCGATGTCATGGCCGAACAGCGCGCCGATGCCGCCGAACTGAAAGCGCTGCTTCACGTCGACATCGACATCCGGCCAGCGCGCGAGATACGGTGACACGACCTTGAGCAGCCACTGATAACACGGATGGCACTCCATGCCGATGCGCAAGGTGCCGCGCTCGCCTTCGGCGTATTGCTTCATGCGCGCTTCGGCCAGCTCGAATTGCGGCAGCATCCGGTTCGCAAGGCCGAGCAGATACTGGCCCGCCTGCGTGAGCCGCATGCTGCGCCCTTCGCGCGTCCACACCGGCGTGCCCAGTTGCTGCTCCAGCTTCTTCACGGTGTGGCTCAACGCGGACTGCGTGAGATTGAGCACATCGGCGGCGGCGGTCAGCGAGCCCTGGCGCTCGACCTCTCTCACGACCATCAGGTGCGCGCGTTCGAGCATCGGCATATCCATGAGTAAAGTTAATCGATGCATGAAATTAAACCATTTTTATTCATGCATCGAAAATTCTATCATCGCTGTCACTTACTCTCATTTCGACGAGCACACGCACGATGGTCACGACACATAATCTGGGTTTTCCGCGCATCGGCGCGAAGCGCGAACTGAAGTTCGCTCTCGAGCACTACTGGAAAAACGAGTCTTCACGCGACGAACTGAAGGCCGTCGGTGCGCGCCTGCGCGAGCAGCACTGGAAGGATCAGTCACGCCTCGATCTCGTGCCGGCCGGCGATTTCGCGTTCTACGATCAGGTGCTCGACATGAGCTTCACACTCGGCAACCTGCCCGAGCGCGTGCGCGGCTTTCACGGCGACGCGCTCGACAACTATTTCCGCGTGGCGCGCGGACGGTCGGCGGAGCGCGCCGAAGAACACGCCACATGCTGCGGCGGCGTGGCCGCGGGCGAGATGACGAAGTGGTTCGACACCAACTATCACTACATCGTCCCCGAGTTCGACGCGGCGACGCAGTTCAGTCTCGATCCGTCGCGTCTCGTCGAACAGCTCGGCGAAGCGCGCGCGCTCGGCGTGAATGCGAAGCCGGTCATCATCGGGCCGGTGACGTATCTTTGGCTCGGCAAGGCCAAGGACGACTCGGACAAGCTCGCCCTCCTGCCGCGCCTCTTGCCCGTCTATGCGGCGCTGCTCGATCATTTCGCGGCGCTCGGCATCGAATGGGTGCAGATCGATGAACCCGCGCTCGTCACCGAGCTCGATGCGCAATGGCGCGATGCCTTCGTCACGGCCTACGATGCGCTCTCGGCACGTCGCGTGCGTTTGCTGCTCGCGACATACTTCGGCCAGTTGCAGGACAATCTCGAACTCGCGTGCAAGCTGCCGGTCGATGGCCTGCATATCGATGCGATCAACGCGCGTGACGAAGTGGCCGAAGCGGCTTCGCGCTTGCCCGACACGTCGGTGCTGTCGGTCGGCGCGATCAACGGCCGCAATATCTGGAAGACCGATCTGAAGTCCGCGCTCGAATGGCTCGAACCGCTGCATGCGTCGCTGGGCAACCGGCTGTGGATCGCGCCGTCGTGTTCGTTGCTGCATGCGCCCGTCGACTTGGCGAGCGAGGACAAGCTCGATGCCGAAATCAAATCGTGGCTCGCGTTCGCGCTGCAGAAGCTCGACGAACTGAACGTGCTCGCGCGCGCATTGAACGAAGGGCGCGCCGCCGTCGCCGATGCCCTCGCGCACAATGCAGCGGCGATCGAAAGCCGCCGCACGTCATCGCGCGTGCATAACCCCGCGGTGAAGGCGGCGCTCGCAAGCATCGACGCGACGCTCGGCCAGCGCGCGAGCGCCTACGAAGAACGCGCGAAGAAGCAGGCCGCGAGACTCGCACTGCCCGCCTATCCGACGACCACCATCGGCTCATTTCCGCAGACGAGCGAGATCCGTCATGCGCGCAGCCAGTTCAGGAAGGGCGAACTCGATGCAGCCGGCTACAAGGCCGCAATGGAAACGGAAATCACACGCGCTGTGAAGGAACAGGAAGCGCTCGGGCTCGATGTGCTCGTGCACGGCGAAGCGGAGCGCAACGACATGGTCGAATACTTCGGCGAGCAACTCGACGGCTACGCGTTCAGCCAGTCCGGCTGGGTGCAATCGTACGGCTCGCGCTGCGTGAAGCCGCCGATTCTCTTCGGCGACATCAGCCGCCCGAAGCCGATGACGGTCGAATGGACCCGATACGCGCAAGCGCAAACAACCAAGCCGATGAAAGGCATGCTGACCGGCCCGGTCACGATCCTGAACTGGTCCTTCGTGCGTGACGATCAACCGCGATCGGTGTCGTGCCAGCAACTCGCGCTCGCGATCCGCGAGGAAGTGCTCGATCTGGAAAGAGCCGGCGTGCGCGTGATTCAGATCGACGAGGCCGCACTGCGCGAAGGCTTGCCGCTGCGCCGTGCGCAATGGAGCGCCTATTTGCGCTGGGCGGTGGAATCGTTCCGCATCACGGCCAATGGCGTGCGGGACGAAACGCAGATCCACACGCACATGTGCTATTCGGAGTTCAACGACATCATCGCGTCGATCGCGGATATGGATGCGGATGTCATCACGATCGAAACGTCGCGCTCCGACATGGAACTGCTCGACGCTTTCGACGACTTCAAGTATCCGAATCAGATCGGACCGGGCGTGTACGACATCCACTCACCCAACATTCCGAGCGAAGCGCATATCGTCGATCTGATGAAGAAGGCGGCGGAGCGCATTCCGGGCGAACGCCTGTGGGTGAATCCCGACTGCGGACTCAAGACGCGTCAATGGAATGAAGTGATTCCCGCGCTCAGAAACATGGTCGCGGCCGCGCATGCGCTGCGTGAGTCGGCCTGATCCAAAGTCAGACGGTCAGCGTGTTGCGGCCGGCGAGCTTCGCACGATACAGCGCGACGTCCGCGCGTTGCAGCGCGTCGTGAAAGCTCGCATCGTCCGCGCCGATCTGCGACACGCCGATGCTCGTGGTCCATTCCGGCATGCCTTCGGTGTACTTGCGGCACGCGGCGTGGATCTGATTCGCGCAGGCCTGCGCATCCGATGCGCGCGACACCGGAACGATCGCGACGAATTCGTCGCCGCCGAGCCGCCCGAACTCGCCGCCCAGCGACGCGACTTCCGCGCCCGCGAGCCGCGCGAGTTCGATCAGCACGTTGTCGCCGGCGAGGTGACCATGCCGGTCGTTGATCTGCTTGAAATGATCGAGGTCGATGGCGAGCACGGCCGCGCCCGGCGCGGCGAGGCGCCTCGCGTGAACGTCGAAGCCGGCGCGATTCCAGACGCCCGTGAGCGGATCGCGCAGCGCGGCGTCGCGCAGGCGCTGCTGCGCGCGTTCAGCGGGAATCGCGAGCAGGCCGAGATTGAGCACGCCCAGCAGCAACTGGTCCGAGAGCATCGGAATCAGCGCGAGGTAATTGATACGCGGCACGGTCCACGCATAGGCTGCGAGCGTCACCGCGTAACCGGGCAGGTAGCCCAGCATTGCCAGGCCGGCGATGCGCCGCGCGCGGCTCTTCTCGCGCCGCCCGCTCGACCAGAGCGTCACGCCGGTGATCGCGGCCGAAATCGCGACGCTGATCGTGTCGCCCACGTGCGTCAGCATCGACGCGACCGGACCGCGACCGCCGATCCATCCCGGCAGAACATGCGCCAATGCGCAGCCGACGATCGGCGCGAGCATCCACCCGCGCAAGGCCGGCTTGCCGTCGAACGCGCGCAAACCCGAAATGATCAGCATGTTGGTGGCGGCGAGCGCGCCGAGCAGCAGGCCGATCAGGACCGGATTGCCCCGCGCGGGCTCGAAGCCCGTCAGCACAGCCGCATAGAGGAACGAACTCGCCGACCAGTGCACGAACTGCGGTTCGACTTTCCGGCCAAAGCGCACCAGCGCGAAGACGAGCCCGAACGCCGTGCTCGCGAGCACGCTGCAAAGGCGCAGTGTTTCTGTGTCAGGTGTGTGGAACATGGAAAAGCCCGCCACGTGCGATGGCCGGGACATCGACCGACAAAACGGCCGTATCATACCGCTCGCTCTTGACCGCTGCGAAAACGGCACCTTCAATTCATCGCCGGCTCACGTTTGCGGCATGCGCCTTGCTCGCCGGATAGCGTTCCCGCAGCCATCACGGAAAGGAGACGCGCACCATGAAACTCTATTACGCGCCCGGCGCGTGCAGTCTCGCCGATCACATCGCGATGCACGAAGCAGGCCTGAACTTCGATCGCGTGAAGGTCGATCTCAAGGCCAAGCTCACCGAGGACGGCACCCCGTTCGGCGACATCAATCCGAAAAGTTACGTGCCTGTTGTCGAGTTCGACGATGGCAAGCGCCTCACCGAGAACATCGCGATTCTCTGGTGGGTCGCGCAGAAAGCGCCATCGCTCGCGCCTTCCGGCGACGATGGCAGCCTGCGTCTGCTGGAAATGCTCGCGTTCATCTCGACCGAAATCCACAAGCAATTCGGCCGCGTGTTCCGCCCGACTTCCGATGCGGAAGCCACGGCCGCCCGCGAGAAAATCGGCCAGCGTTTCGCGCTCATCGTGAAGATGATGCGCGGCGATTATCTGTTCGGCGACAAGGTGAGTACCGCGGATGCGTATCTTTTTACGATGCTTACATGGGCGAAGAAGACTGGCGTCGACATGCCCTCGGAACTTCAGGCGTTCTATCAGCGCATGCGCGAGCGGCCTGCGGTGAAACTGGCGTTCGAACACGAAGGGCTTGAATGACATATTACGCGTGACGATGCGAGCGGGTCCGGCATTTGCTGCACGCGGTATCGAGGCGCGTCCGCGCGCCGCAACTTGATTCCGGAGGCCATCATGGAGCCAGACACGCCTGTGCCGCACGCCACCGCCGATGACATGGACGAGCCCGTGGGCCGCGACGATTCCGCGCCAGCTTCTGCTCAGGACACGAAGCAGCGTCAACTCGACGAACGAGAAAAGCGCACCCACGAGGCATCGGAAAACGAATTGCCGTCGACGCAGGACAAGAATCCTGTGCCGCCCGGTTCCGGCAAATCGTGACTTCGCGCGATGACGACCTTAAGCGATCATTCGTCACAGCACGACCTGAACGCCGAGTTCCACGACATCTTCACTTCGAAGTCCATAGTATTCTGCGCTCGATGCCGAATGAAACGACATCTCGCCGAAGAGACGCTCGCGCCAGCGTGACATCCGGCCGTGCGAGCAACCGGGCGTTGCCTCGTCGCGCGGGAGGAAGAACGTCGTGTGCTGCGCATCGAAGCGCCAGTCGCCAAGCTGCCCGTCGAGCGAAGCGAGCAGGCGCGGCAAGTTCGGCCGCTCGACAAAGCCATGACGCGAGATCACTTCGTAGCAGCCCGCGCCCAGATCACGCACTTCGATGCGCGTACGCTCGTCCACACGCGGCGCCGATTCCGAGCGGTTCGCGAAGATCACCGTCGTCTCGTGCAGCACGCGGTTATGGCGCACATTGCTCGTGAGCGCGGAGGGCGTCGCGCCCGGAGTGCTACCCGGATAGACGGCGGTGCCCGGCACGCGCGCGGGCGGCTCGTCGTGGCTCAATACATCGCGCAGAAAGTCCGCGAGCGGCGGCGCATGCGATGCGTGCAACTGCGCGAGTTCGAGCCCGCGCCGCCATGTCGCCATCAGCACGAACAGTACGATCCCGATCGCGACCGGAAACCAGCCGCCTTGCGGAATCTTGTGGATGTTCGCCGCGACGAGCAGCGCATCGATTGCGATGAGCGGCACGCTGAGCGCGACGACCGCGAGCCACGGCCAGCGCCAGATGTTGCGCGTGACGCTCACCATCTGCACGGTGGTGATCAGCATCGTCAGGCCGACCGCGATTCCATAGGCCGATGTCAGCCGGTCCGAACTGCGAAACGCCAGCACGAGAAACATCACCGCCGTGAACAGGACTGCGTTCACAGCGGGCACGTACACTTGCCCGCGCTGCGATGCCGACGTTTCGATCACCCGAAGCCGCGGCAGGAAGCCGAGCTCGATGGCCTGGCTCGTCATCGAGAAAGCGCCTGAAATCACGGCTTGCGATGCGATCACGGTTGCGAGCAATGCAATCAGCACGGTGGGGATCAGCGCCCACGAAGGCGCGGCGAAGAAGAACGGCTGTTTCGCCGCGCCCGGCTGATACAGAATCGTCGCGGCCTGCCCGAAGTAACCGATGACGATCGCCGGAAACACGGCGACGAGCCACGCGAGACGGATCGCGCGGCGGCCGAAGTGGCCGATGTCGGCATAGAGCGCTTCGGCGCCGGTCAATGCGAGAATCACGGCGCCGAGTATGGTGAACGCAAGCGCGGCATGCGAAAGCACGAGCGACCATGCATACGTGGGCGAAACCGCGCGCAACACATCCGGATGCTGCACGATCCGATAGATGCCGACCACCGCGAGATATAAGAACCACAGCAGCATCACCGGCCCGAACGCCTTGCCGACGACCGCCGTGCCGCGCGACTGGAACAGGAAAAGCCCGATGAGAATCGCTGCCGCAAGCGGCACGATGAAGGGTTCGAATCTGGCGCTCACCTGGCCCAGGCCTTCGACTGCGGACAGCACCGACACTGCGGGCGTGATCATCGAATCGCCATAGAACATCGCCGCGCCGAACAGACCCGCCATCAGCAGAAGATGCGGCACGCGCCGGCCACGTTGCTCATAACCCGAACGCGCGAGCGCCGTCAGCGCGACGATGCCGCCCTCGCCCTCATTGTCCGCGCGCATCACATAGCACACGTACTTGCCCATCACGACGATGACGACGGCCCATACGATCATCGACAGAATGCCCATCACGACCGATGCATTGACGGTGCCCGCGTCGCTCACGCCTTGCCTAAGCGCATAGATCGGGCTTGTGCCGATATCGCCGAAGACTACGCCGAGCGCGCCCACCATGAGCCCCGTCAGCGCTTTCTTCGGCGCTGCCGCTGAATGACGATCGCTCGCCTGCTGTGCGTCACTGAGTGCGTCGTTCGAAGTCGATGTCATCCGATGTGTGCATCTCCGGTATGCCGTGCAAAACCCCTAGCAAACCGCATTCCGCGTCGATATGCGCACAGCACGCTCCGTAATCGTAGGTAAGCGTTGCTTACACATGCTCACGCCATTCTTGCCGTTCATTGCGTAAAGTCCGGGCATCGAGATCATCCCTTCGCTACTTCACGAGGAAAGAACATGAAGAACAGTCGAATCGTCGCTGCGCTGCTTTGCGCGAGCATCGGACTGACGGCCGGTGCGGTCTTCGCCCAGCCCGCGCCGCAAGGCCCAGACGGCTATCACGACACGAATCGCGGCCCGGGCGGTCCCGGTGGCCCCGGCATGCCCGGCCACGGCCCCGAGATGAACGGTCACTACGGGAACGATCACGACGCCCCGCGCCCGCCCGAGCACGCGAACAACGAGCCGCGTCATCCGGACTGGCGCAAGGGCGAGCGCCTCTCGGGCGATTACCGCAACCGCCAGTACGTCGTCGACGACTGGCACGGCCACGGGCTGCGCCAGCCGCCGCGCGGATATCAATGGGTCGGCGTCGGGGCGGATTATCTGCTGGTCGCGGTTGCGTCGGGCGTCATCGCGCAGGTCGTGATGTCGCAATAAGCGATGCGTCCTTGATTGAACGCTCGTAAAGAAAAGCCCGCCTGTTCAGGCGGGCGAAATGCGCTCGATGCGAGGGCTTCGAAGCGCACATCCAATACGTCAGGTCATGGCAGGAATGTGGCAATCAAGCCTTTCCGCGGGTCATGTCGGGCGGATCACGGCGTTCCATTGCCCGGCCCGGCTGATCCGGCGCGGTGATTGCCTGATCGAAGATGAAGCCCATCGCGATATGCTCGGTTTTCGTGGAGCCGCATGCGGGGCACGTATCGTCTTCGAGAGCATCGTCCGAGTAAATGAGCTTGTTGCATGCAACACAGCGAATCAGCATCTTGACTCCCGGGTTCGAGTTAGACGTCTTTTATTTATATGTCAAAACGCGGGTACAGCCAATTGTTCTTTACGCGTGCCGTCCTCAAAAGTCCCGTATTCACTACATTCATGCGGCACCCTGCATCGCGCTAGATTGAATTCGCTGCTTCACGCACGCGCAGGATATAGCCCAATCCACGCAGTGTCATGATTTGCGCCGTCGATTGAATCAGATGCTTGCGCAAGCGGTGAACGTAGAGATCGACAGCATCGATGCTGCCCGTTTCATCGAGCCCGAAGACGCTCTCCATCAGAGAAGACTTGGAGACTGTCTTGCCATGCCGCAGAATCAAGGTTTCAAGGATTGCATGCTCGCGGCGTCGCAGGCAAAGCACCTTCCCGTCGTGCTTGAATTCGCGACTATCGAATCGATATTCAAGATCGCCGCAATTGATTGCGACTGTCGCTTCCGGATTTCGACGGCGCGCGAGCGCCTTGATGCGCGCGACGAGTTCCCGTGCGTCCACCGGTTTCACGACGTAGTCGTCGGCGCCGGCGCTAAAGCAGTCGACCTTGTCGTCGATGGAACCGTGGGCAGTCAGCATCATGACCGGCACGGTATCCCGGCGTCGACGCATCATCGATAAAAGGTCCTTGCCGCTCATCGACGGCAGGCGCATGTCCAGCAGCACGACGTCGTAACACTGCAAACGCATGATCGGGGCAGCGCGCTCCGCATCCGGAACGTGGTCGATGACAAATCCTTCAGCCTTCAGGAGATTCACGATCCAGTGCGCCAGTTCAGCATTGTCCTCGACTAGCAATAGTTTCATGGTCATCCTCTGCGCTCGTCCACGCGGGAAATCGAACCGTCACGGTCAGACCCGTTCCCTCCGGACCCGGACCGAGATCGACGTTCCCGTCATGCAGCCGAGCGATCTCCCTTACGATCGATAAGCCAAGCCCGGTTCCTTCGGTAGAAGCGGATGCGCGGTAGAAGCGCTCGAATACGCGCGCTCTGTCGTCGGCGGCGATACCTGGTCCATTGTCGATGACGTGCAGCACGACAGTTTCGCCCTCGCGCCCGACGGCCGCAGTGACTCGTCCGCCCTCTTGTGTGTAACGAATGGCGTTATCGACGAGGTTCGTAACAAGCGCGGTGAGCAACTCGCTGTTACCCGCAACCATGAAGTCCCCATCGATCTCGGCGCCAAGATCGATGTTGCTTCGCTGAGCCGCAATGATCAGCTCTTCGAGGACCGAGGCCACTACGGCTGCCATATCCGTTTTCGAACGCGTTCGCCGCGGAGCGGACTCTGCTTGTGCCAGCAGAAGCAGTTGTGTCGTGACCTTCTTCATCTTCTCGGTGCTGCGTCGCGCGCCCAGCAAGGCATTCCAGCCCTGCGTCTCGTCTCGGTCGGACCGGGATGCGTATTGAAGTTGCGCGTCGAGCAAGGCCAGGGGTGTGCGTAGCTGATGTGCTGCGTCGGCTATGAATTGTCGTTGTGCCTGCGCATGCAACTTCAATTGCGCGATGCACTGATTGATCGCATCGACGATCAGTTGCAGCTCCCGAGGCAAGCCCTCGGCATGCATGGGCTCGATCTGCAGCGGCTGGCGCCCGGCGACGTCGTCCCTCAGCTTCAACAGAGGTCGAAGCTCGACTGCCAGCCCGAGTGGAACGAGCACGGCGACGAATGCGAGCATCAGACATTCGCGAATCAGTTGCGGACGCCATAGGTCCGCGAGCATTCCGTGACGCGACGCCTGCGTCTTGCCGACGATCACGACGACCCGCTCCGCATTGCCCGAATCGTACAGCTCGCGGGAAAATGCGACCGCGCGTACCGGCACGCCGTCGAGCGTCGTGTCGAAAAGTACAGGCTGCGTTCCGATCTGTGGCGGAGTGGCCAGGTCCGGGTTGCCCGTGAGCAGCCGGTTGTGCCCGGACACCACCTTGTAAAAGACCTGATCCTTATACGGAGAAGCAAAGAGCTCCAGCGCAGCAGGAGGAATCGTGGCCGTGAAACTGCCATCCACCCATTCGATGTCTTCGATAATGGTGCGCGCCGACGACAGCAGCGCCGTGTCCTCTATCAATTCGGCTGTCTGTTGGGCAGCCTCGTAAGATGTCCAACCCGTAACCAGAATAAAAACGGCAAGGGGTACGAGCAGCCAGACGACCAGGCGCGTTCTCAGATCAAGCTGCAGCATAGGGAACGCGCCTGTCCATCGCAGATGGTCCATGATTCTCGTGGCAGCCCGATACGCGACGACAGGACGACTGCCGTCGGCCGCGCTCACCGCCCCCTCGCTGTTCGAATCATCGATAGTCCTCTGCCAAAGACACGCAAGGCCGAATTCTAACCAGCACAATCCTTCTGGCGGCTTTCAGGCAGAGGCAATTCGACTACGGAATTTCCACTATCGAAAAAGACGAACACCTAACCATCTTCTTAAGCGTCTCTTAAGCTTATCGGCTGTACGCCCGCCAGACGTCAGAAGCGGGTACGGATGCCGGTCGTAAGCTCCAGCTGGTTCTTCGCACCGAACGTGGTCGCGACCGTGTATCCACCGTGCAACTTCATGTAGTCGCCCGCGAGATAAAGCTCCGTGCGCTTGGAGAGTCGATAGAAGATCGATCCGTAAAGCGTTTCCTTGAAGCCATTGTGAAGTCCGTTGGTCAGATCCGGCGTACCAATGTTCGCGTTCGGAATGTTGCCGTCGGTGTCATACGCGGCGTTATTCACACGCATCTGCTGATAACCGATCTCGTAATCGAGCGGGCCAGCCGGAACGATCTTGAGGGAAACGGTCCATGCATCGTCATGGCGCTGAGCCAAAGCACCTTGATCTCCGAGGTAATGGAAGTAGCCGGCGTTCAAACGGAAGATATCGAAAATGTAGTTGCCGCCGATCGACCACGTCTGATTGGTGAGGCCTCCGTGATTCACGTGGTTATAAAAAGCCGACACGGCGAATGGCCCGCCGTTGTATCCGGCCGCAAGCTGATAGCTCGACCCCGGCGCAAACGATGTCGAATTGCTGAAGGCGTAATCTGCGCTGGCGAACAGGCCATTGCTGAAGAGTTTCTTCCATGCGATGCTGTTCTGCGAACGCGTGCCCGTAGCACTGCCTGCGTAGAAAATCATCTGCTTGAAGTTATTCGAGTTCGTCCATCCGCCCTCCTCGTACCTCAATCTCGCATTGCCATACGCATCGCCATAGATTGCCGCGGCGTCACGCGCGATCGTATTCTGGAAGCCGGCCGTCAACCTGCCGATGGTCGCATTGTCGATCCCGACCCATGCATCGCGATCGAAAAGCTGACCGGGATCCTCCATCTGGCCATCGGAGACGCGATATTCAGCCTCTAAAGTGAAGATGATCTTCGAACCGCCGCCAATGTCTTCAGCGCCTCTCATGCCGAACCGGCTGCCGCTGAACCACGGCTCGCCGTCGTTACCCATCCCGACGACGTGATCTCCATTGGCATTGGCGTGCGTGATATAGGTGGGAACGCTCATGTCCAGGAGCCCATACAACTGAACGCTCGATTGCGCGTGCGCCCCGCCCGCCGCCAGCACGCCGGCCGCCACTACACATGTCCAACCGGTCTTCTTCACCATGGTCTCCTCACGATTCGCGTTGAAATTTTTGAATGAACGGGAGGCGTCATGTCGAAAGACACCGCATCCGCAATGAACCAAACGGACACGATCGTAGGGCACACAATCCTTCATCGCGGTTTCGCGCACGGTCGATACAGCTAGGTAATCGCACTAATGTCGTGCTTGCCAACCGTCACTTATGCTCGCCTCGCCTCATCTGAATGAGGTATCGAGCCGTCGTATGGTCGCGGTCGTACGGCAATGCATGCGGCGCGAAATGCTTAGGAATGCATTGTTATTTGAAGCTGGCGGCGCGCAAAAAGAAGGCCTTCAACGCCTTCAGGCAGCGGCCGACGCATGCAACAGGCGCCGGTCGATCTCGTCCTTCGCTGCATTGAGGGCGAACGCGCGCGCCTCTTCGGCGGACGAAAAATGTCCAAGCACGCCGCTCGCGCGCTGAAGTCCGTCGCCATCGCAGACGATCGTCATCGCCGCGTAGAGACCGCCGTCGAACGCGGCCATTGGCGTGATGACGAAGCCGCGATGGTTGATCTGAAGCTGAATCATGGCACTCTCTCTCGTATCTGATGACTGTCTTCGCTCTTTTGCGACAGCGGACGCTGCCGTAAGGCTTTGCGCAGATTGTCCATTAGATCAATCAGCCGACGATTAGGGAAAACCAGAAAAGCCGACGTCCGAAACACGTCCCTCTATGACGCACGACCGTTCGCTGATAACGCTGGCCGCGTCAGATTTTCCTCGCCACCGCGTCGATGGCGATCACATGCCGCATCATTCCGGCGTGCATCAGCGCGTCATGCACGCGCCGGAGTTCATGTTCGACCGTCTCGCTCGCATGCCCCGTCATCGCCGCCGCGAGCGCGCGTCCGCGCGCGGCGAACATCCCGGACCACGGCAGCGGCTCCGCCTGCGTGTATCGTTCGAGCGCCTCGACATGCAGGATCGCGCTTGCCGCATCGCCCGATGCCAGCATCGCGTCGATGGCGTCGCGATAGAACCACAGATGGTTATGACCCACCGCCCCACGTCGCAACAACGCCGCGCCCTCTTCGATGAGACGCGCGCGCTCGGCGTCATCGTCGACGGCGAGACTGAGCGCGCCCAGGGTCTTCGGCGCGCTGAACTGCATGCCGACTTCGCGACACAGCGACAGCGATTCGCGCAGCACGCGCACGGCCTCCTCGCGATTCCCCCCGTCGAGCAGCAGACGGCCTTGCAGCTCCAGGTTTTGCGCCTCGAAGCGGCGCGCGCCCAGTTGCCGGATGAGCGCGCGCTCCTGATCGAGATGAACGCGCATCGCGCGCGCGTCGCCCAGTTCATAGCACGCGAACACGCCGAGCGTTTCGCATAGCAACTGCGCGCGCGGCTGCCCGACGAGCGCCGCCTCGCGCGAGCCTTCTACGGCATCCGCGCGCGCCTCGCGCGCCTCGTTGAGGTACATGCGGCTGAAGCCCATCATCGAGCGATTCGCCACTTCGATGCGGCCGAAGCCATGCTCGCGCGCGAGCGCGACAGCGCCGCTGAAATGCTCGAACGCGCTCTTCATGCGCCCTTGCGCATAGGCCGCGTCGGCGAGACCACCGAGCGCGCGCGCCTCGGCTTCGGGCGCGTTCAGACGCTTCGCATAAGCGAGTCCGCGTTCGTGCTCGATCCTGCATTCGTCGATGCGCCCGAGCGGAAAGAGAATGTTGCCGCGCAGATGATGCAGCCGCGCGAGTTCGCTCACACGGTCGCCGCGTTGCGCCGGTTCCTGCGCGGCATCGATGAGCGCGAGCGCTTCGGCCAGCCCTTCGCTCACGCGCAAGCCTTCGGCAAGCCCCAGTTGCGCGTCGCACAGACTCGCCTCGTCGGGGGCTTGCGCGAGGGCCGCGCGGTACGTGTCGATCGATGCCGCAATGTCGCCCAGATCGCGTTGCAGCTCGCCCTTGAAGCACATCAGCGCATGACGCTCGCCCGGCGTGCGCGTGATGTCGAGTCCGCGCGAGACCAGATGCAGCGCCCCTTCCGTGAAATGGCCCGCGCGTTGCGCGATGGCGGCATCGAGAAAAGCCTGCGGCGCACGCTCGTCTTCCGCGCGATCCAGATGCTGGGCGTGAAGCACGGGATCGTTCCCGGCGAACCACTCGGCCGCGCGCCGGTGCAACTCGCGACGCGGCCCGCGTAGCAGCGTCGAATAGGCGCTCTCCTGAATCAGCGCATGCGCGAAGAGAAAGTGGTCGCCGTCCGGAACGATCAGCGCATTGGCGACGAGCGCGCCGCATTCATAGCCGGGATCGTCGATCAGATGCCGCACGAGCGCCGCATCGAAGCGCTGCCCGATCACCGATGCCGCGCGAAACGCCGCCCGGTCGCGCGGCGCGAGCCGGTCCATACGCGCCAGCACGAGACTCTGGATCGACGGAGGAATCAGCTCGCCGCTGCCTTCCTCCACGTTATGCAGCAACTGTTCGAGAAAGAGCGGATTGCCGGCCGCGCGTTCGATGCACGCCAGCGCGACACGCTGAGTCGCGTCGATGAAATGGCTCGCGAGCGACAGCGATTCTTCGCGACGCAGCGGGCCGAGATCGATCGTCGCGAGCGGCAGTTCGCGCAGGCGTGCGCGCCATGCGGCGTCGAGCGGATCGCCGTCGACGCGCGAGGTCATCACGAGCAGTCCCGTGCCTTGCGCGATGCCCGCGGCAAACGCGGCAAGATAGCCGAGCAGTTGCGCGTCGGCCCAGTGCAGATCTTCGACGACAATCAGGGGCGGCGCGCGACGGCAGGCGTCCGATGTCAGCGCGGCGACCACGGCCTCCTTGCCGCGTTTGCGTGCGGCGTGGTCCATCGCGTCATAGAGCGAGCGCCATTCGGCCGCTTGCGGCAGATCGAGCAAATCGTGCAGAAACATGCGCTGTTCCGGCGTGACGACGCGCGTGTCCACGAGACGATCGGCGGCCGCGTGCGCTTCATCTTCGCCGGAAGACGCGAGACCGAGCAGACTGCCGATGATCGCGCGCACCGGATCCTGTCCCCTGCCGACGCCGAAATCGAGCACGAGCCCGCGATGCACCGTGAAGCCGAGGGTCTGCCCGAATGCGCGCATTTCTTCGACGAGCCGCGTCTTGCCGATGCCCGCCGGACCGCGCACATACACGACATGTCCCGCGCGCTGCGCGACGCACACGCGCGCGATGACGCGAAACTGTTCCAGTTCCCCCTGCCTTCCGACGAAACGGCCGCGATTCGCGTGCACAGGCTCGCGCACCGCGCTTTGCAGGCGCCACACGCGCGTGGGCGCATCGATGCCCTTGAAGCGCATGTCGCCGATCGCCTCGCAGACCGCGTTGTCGCCGAGCGCGCGATGCACGCCATCGGAAAGCAGCGTCTGACCGGCGTGCGCCGCCGCGACGAGCCGCGCGGCGAGATTCACTGAATCGCCGTGCACGGTGTAGTCCTGCGCACCCGCGCGGCCGAGCGCGCCCGCCACAACCTCGCCGCTCGCGATGCCGATGTGCGCGTTCAGTGGCCGTGGATTCTGTGCGTTGAAGTCTGCAAGTGCTGCATGAATATCGAGCGCGGCGCGGGCCGCGCGCAGCGGGTCCGTCTCGTGCGCGCGCGGCGCGCCGAAGAGCGCCATCACGGCATCGCCGATATGCTTGTCGATGGTGCCGCCATACGTGAGCACGATGCCATCGACGATATCCGTGAAGTGGCCGACCAGCTCGCGCAGTTCTTCGGGATCGATGGTGTGCGCAAGCGCCGTGTAGCCGCACAGATCGGCGAAGAGGATGGTGACTTGCCTGCGTTCCCCGGCGGGCGCGGACTCATCCGAAGGCGCGAAAGATGCGGACGCGATGGCCGCGAGCAGACGCTTGCGATGTCCCAGCGACAAAACGCCGAGTTCCTTGAGATCCGCATCGGTCAGCCCGGGCAGCATCGCAGCGTCGATGTCGTTGTCGGCGAACGCCTGTGCGTATTGCCCGAGCTTGAGCCCGCCCAACCATTGTGCGATGTCCATCGTCGTCGCCCGACGCCACGGTTATTTCGATTCTAGTTCGCGTGGCGCGGCGTGGATGGACGGATCAGCGGCGCGCTTCGGTCGCCATTCTCATTGCGAGCCCGGCGAGCACCGTGCCCATCAGCCAGCGTTGAATCAGAAGCCATGCGGGCCTGCGCGCAAGGAAGACCGCGATCGATCCGGCGGTCATCGCGACCATGGAATTGACCGTGATGCTCAGCATGATCTGCACGACGCCAAGCGCGAGCGACTGACCGAGCACGCTGCCGTGCGCCGGATCGATGAACTGCGGCAGCAGCGAGAGATACAGCACCGCGATCTTCGGATTCAGCAGATTCGTGACGAAGCCCATCGTGAAGAGCTTGCGCGGGCTATCGATGGGCAGATCGCGCACCTGAAAGGGCGAACGCCCGCCCGGCTTCACGGCCTGCCACGCGAGATACAGCAGATAGAGCGCGCCGCCGAAACGCAGCGCGTCGTAGGCGAACGGGATCGCGATCAGCAGCGCGGTGATGCCGAACGCGGCGCACAGCATGTAGAACACGAAGCCGAGCGCCACGCCGCCCAGCGAAATGAGCCCCGCCGTACGGCCCTGACAGATCGAGCGGGAGATCAGATAGACCATGTTCGGGCCCGGCGTGAGCGCCATGCCGAGCGCGACGAGGGCGAAGGCGAGCAGTTGCGGCGTGTGAGGCATCGGACGTGCTCCGGTGAGAGAGGGTCGGTGAATTCTCACGCGCGACGCGCGGGCGCGCCAGAGACAAAGTCCGCGTTGCCCGTCGATACACTTAATCGAAACCGATGAACGTCGAGAAATTTCGCACCGGCTCGCGCGCCATGTCGATGCGGTTGACAGGCGATGCTTCATCGGGAAATCCGAGACTCATGCCGCACACGATTTCATCGCCGCACGGCAAGTCGAGATGATCCGCGATGACGTTCTGAAAGCGCGCGAACGACACCTGCGCGCAGGTCGCGAGACCGACCGCGCGCGCGGCCAGCATCACCGTTTGAATAAAGATGCCGTAATCGAGCCAGCTATATTTCGTGAGCGTGGAGTCGACCGCGAAGATCAATCCGACGGGCGCGCCGAAGAAGTCGAAGTTTCTCGCCGTGACGCGGGCGCGCTGTTGATGATCGGACTTCGATACGCCGAGCGCACCGTAGTAGCGCATGCCGAACGTTTCCTGCCGCGCTCGCATGGCGTGCGGCAAGGCGTCGGGCATGTGCCGCAATGGCGGATGCTCGTCGTCCGCATGCGCGCGCCGCAATGCTTCACTGAGCGCTGCCTTGCGCGCGCCCGTCAGCACATACACGCGCCAGGGCTGCGTGTTCGAATTGCTCGGCGCGGATCGCGCGACATCGAGGATGTCTTCGACTACGCGGCGCGTAACGGCATCGTCTGTGAAGTGACGAATCGCGCGGCGCGAACGGATGGTTGCATCGACAACCTGGGCATCGGGGTGAGCGTGACGATCGATCATGGGGCATGTGCGCTGTAAGCAGGTCGCCCCATGATGACACGGCGAAAAGCGGCACTGCGGCGAATTCTCTGCAAGACCACCTTGCACGAAACTCAACGCAGCGCCAGTCGCATCAACGCATGCCGCCACTTGCGATGAGACTTTCGCCGGTCATCCAGCGCGCGTCGTCGGATGCGAGAAACACGGCGATCGATGCGATATCGTCCGGCTGGCCGAGACGTCCGAGCGGCGTTTGCGCGAGCGCGGCGGCATCGAAATCGGAGCCGATGATGCCTGCGGTGTGCGTGCCTTCGGTCACCACGACGCCCGGGTTGATCGAGTTCACACGAATCTTTCTCGCGCCGAGTTCGCGCGCGAGCACGCCCGTGATCGCATCGACAGCGCCTTTCGTGCCGCTATAGACCGCGCTCGTCGGCGGCGTGATGCGGGTGACGACCGAACTCACATTGATGATGCTCGCACCTTCGCCGAGATGCTTGGCGGCGGCTTGCGTCGTCAGAAGCGTGCCGAGCACGTTGACATTGAACTGCTTATGAAAATGTTCTTCGGTGATTTCTTCGAGCGCCGCGAATTCATAGATACCCGAGTTGTTGACGAGAATATCGAGCCGGCCATACGTTTCGACCGCGGCGTTCACGATGCCTTGCGCATCCGCCGCCTTCGAGACATCGCCGCCGACGGCGATCGCCTTTCCGTTCGATGCGGTGATGTCGGCGACCACTGCATCCGCGCCCGCCTTGCTGCTCGCATAATTGACGACGACTGCCGCGCCTTCCGCCGCGAGCGCCTTTGCAATGGCCGCTCCAATACCTTTCGATGCGCCCGTGACGACCGCCACCTTGCCTGCGAGTTTGCTCATGATCGAATCCTTGAAGAGATTATTTAATGCCGGGACCGGCCGGTTGTGCGTGTCGCAAAACCGCCGTGACAGACCTCAATGTAGACATCTCTTCGAGCGCGATAAAGCAGCGTAGAGTGAAAAGACTTGCGGGCTCATGCGAATAATCGGCTGGAGGCAGCATGGACACGGACACGCCACGACAGGACGCGAATTTCGCCGGCCGGATTCCCGACCTTTACGACCGGCTTCTCGTGCCGATGCTCTTCGCGTCCTACGCAGCCGATCTCGCGCAGCGCACGGCGTCGCTCGGGCCATCGCGCATACTGGAGACCGCGGCGGGCACCGGCGCCGTCACGCGCGCGATGGCGCAAGTGTTGCCCGCGCATGTCGATATCGTCGCGACGGATCTGAATCAGGCAATGCTCGATCGCGCCGCAATGACGGACATCGGCCGACCGGTGACGTGGCAACAGGCAGATGCGCTGCAACTTCCTTTCGATGACGCAAGCTTCGATATCGTCGTCTGCCAGTTCGGCGCGATGTTCTTTCCCGACAAGACGGCGGCGTTTGCGGAAGCACGTCGCGTGCTGCGGTCCGGCGGCGCGCTGCTGTTCAACGTGTGGGACCGCATCGAAGAGAACGAGTTTGCGGACACGACAACCGCCGCGCTGAGCCGCCTCTTTCCCGCCGATCCGCCGCTTTTCATGAAGCGCACGCCGCACGGTTATTTCGATTGGGAAGTGATCTCGCACGACCTCGCTGCGGCGGGCTTCGATGCGAAGCCGCACTTCGACACGGTGACACAACGCAGCTGCGCGTCATCGGCGGACGTGCCCGCTCTCGCCTTTTGTCAGGGCACGCCCTTGCGCAACGAAATCGAAGCGCGCTCGGGCGCGAGTCTGGACGAAGCGACTTCGGCGTGCGCCGCAGCCATCGCGGCGCGTTTCGGTGCGGGTCCGGTCGACGGCAGGATTCAGGCGCACGTGATCGTCGTGCGTCGCTAACGCGTGACGTTCTTGCCCAGCACACGATCGAGCCACGCGATCAGCGCGTCCGATGAAGAGGCCGCGCTTCTGAAGCCGATATGCCCATCCGGCCGCACGGCCCACACCATGCCGTTCTTCGCACCGAATGCATCGGCGAACTCGCCCGCGTTGTCGCTCAGCGTTCGATACGCCTCCTGTGCTGGCAGGAACGACGCCGCGTTCGCGACATTCGGCGACACGATGAGCACCGCGCTTGCCGCCGGGCCGAGCGCGGCGCGCCACGCATCGACGGCTGTATCGAATGCGGCGGCGCGCGCGCTGTCGGCGGCGGCGTCGATATAGCCGACGAGCGTGTGACGTCCACGCCCGAGATGATCGTGCAGGCGTTGCGCATGGCCGATGAATGCCTCCACGAGACCGCCGGCTTGCGGCGCGCGATCGCCGGGCGCGGGTAGCTCCGGGGCCATGTCGGCGCATTCGTCCGCGACGATCGGGCTGCTGCCGCGATAACCCACGAGTAATTGCGTCTCGCGCATCGCGGGCTTGATTTCGCCGTGCGCGAGCACCGTGTTCAATGCACGGCTCGTCGATTCGACGACATCGAGTCCGACCGGCCGCCGCTCCGCCTCGTAACTGTCGAGCAACGCATCACCGGCGACACCGCGCGCCGCGAGCGTGAGTTTCCACGCGAGATTGTGCGCATCCTGCAAGCCGGTGTTCATGCCTTGCCCGCCGACGGGCGGATGGATATGCGCGGCATCGCCCGCGAGAAACACGCGCCCGCGCGAATAATGTTGCGCGATCCGATGACTCACGCGATACACCGAGGACCAGCGCATCGACGAGAGCCGTGTGCCTTTCGGCAGAACCGGCAGCATGATGCGCTCGATCTCGGCGAAATCAGGCGTGGAGTTCACCGTATGGCGGGCGGCATCGTCGGCAAGCAGGACCATCGAAAGGCGATAGCGGCGCGCCGAGCCGCGCACGGGCAATGCAGC
The DNA here is from genome assembly GCA_001580565.1 of Caballeronia megalochromosomata. GTDB lineage: Bacteria > Pseudomonadota > Gammaproteobacteria > Burkholderiales > Burkholderiaceae > Caballeronia > Caballeronia megalochromosomata. Next base: position 31,389 of record LRBF01000276.1, read on the forward strand.
GAGCGCGGTCGATCCCGCGCCGCCCTCGCCCGACACGTTGAAGCGATACATGCGGCCGCGCTGCAAATCCCAGTCGACGTCGACATCGGCGAGCATGAAGGTCTGCGGATACTGATCACCTTCATAAGCGACGTTCAACTGACGCCGCACCGTGCTGCGCGCGCCGTCGCAGCCGACGAGCCAGCGGCATCGAATGGTGCGGCTCTCGCCGCATGCATCCTGTATGCGTGCGTCGATGGCATCGCCGGAATCGGTGAAATCGACGAGCGTCGCGCCGTATTCGACGTGCCCGCCGTTGCGCGCGAGTTCCGCTTCCAGAATGCGCTCGGTTTCGAATTGCGCGAGCGAGAGCGCGCCATACGGCAGCCCTGCACGCGGCACTTCCGCGCCGAATGCGGGCGCGCCGTCCTGAAACGTGTCCGCGCCCGTGAGCCATACGCCCGCATCGATCGCGTCGCGCGCGATGCCCAGATCCTCGAAAATCTCCAGCGTGCGCGCCGTGACGCCGAGCGCCTTCACGAAGAAGACGCGCTCGTCGTGCGCATCGATCACACGCACTTTCACGCCATCGCGGCGCAGTTCGGCGGCGAGCATCAGGCCGACGGGGCCCGCGCCGGCGATCAGCACATCGGTCGTATCGAACATGATGCGATTTCTCCTGAGGAAACCGGTAAATGTCATCGACTTGCCGTCAGGGAGGATAACCGTTAAGCGCGTCAGCCGGCGAGTGGCCCGAGACGCAGGCCGAGCACGCAGCCGGCCACGATCACCGCGAGCACGGTAGCGGCGATCGTCACGTAGAGATAGTTTCGTTGCCGCGCGAAAACCCCGAGCATCAGCACGACGCGCAGCACCGGCAGCAGAATGAATAGCGCGATGCCCGCCGTCAGCGCCCTCCCGTCGAAGATCAGCCCCGCGCCGATCAAGAGGCACGCGACCCATGTGCCGCACTGAAGAAAGCGGGCGAGCAATCGGTCCAGCAAAGCCGGCGTACCGTGTTTCATGACCCGGCATGCTCCCGCAGATCGATGCCGAAACCCTGCATGACCATCTGACACGCGACGAGCAGCAGCATCCAAAGGAACAGCACGCGCAGGCGTTCGCCGCGTACTTTCATCAGCACGCGTGCGCCGACGATCGCGCCGATCACCGAGCCGAGCGCGACCGGCCCCGCAACGGCGCTCACGATCTCGCCGCGCAGAAAATAAGCGCCCGCGCTCGCGGCGGCCGTCACGCCGATCATGAAGTTCGACGTCGCGGTCGATACCTTGATCGGCAGGCGCAGTGCGTTGTCCATCGCCGGGATCTTCAGGATCCCGCTGCCGATGCCAAGCAGCGCGGAAACGAGCCCGGCCACGACCATCAGCGCGAGGCCGGCGGGCACGCGCCGCACTTCATAGGGGATGTCGCGGCCCAGCGTTTTGTCGGGATAGCTGGAATGGAGATCGAGCACGGCCGCGAGTCCTTGCGATGGAATCGGCCTCGACATTCCGGCCGGGTCTTCGCGGCGAATGAACATCTGCCACGCGGATACGAGCAGCACGCCCGCGAAAAGAAAGTTAAGCGCGGCCACGGGGACGACGCCCGCGAGCAGCACGCCCGTCAGCGCGCCGAGCGTCGTGCCGGTTTCGAGCACGACGGCGAGCCGCACGTTCGTCAGACCGCCGCGCAGAAAGGCGGCCGCGCCGCCGCACGAACACGCGATCACGGACACGATGCTCGCGCCGATGGCCGCGTGCATGTCGATATGGAAGAACATCGTCAGGATGGGCACGATGAACAGGCCGCTCGCCATGCCCAGCATGCCTCCCGCCGCACTCGCGCCCAGTCCCGCGCAAAAGAGCCAGAGTGTCGCTTCGAAGCTCATCGTATCGGCCTCGGGGAAGTATCAGCAATTGCTTAATATAACATGTTATAACGAGTACCAAAAGTCATGAATGGACGATGCCCGATCTTCTCGCGCTATGATTGCCCATCGCACGACGACAACGACAGCCGAACATGGCCCGACGAAGCAAACAGGAAGACACTCCAGCGGAGACAATCGAGAGCACGGACGAAGACGCGTCATCCGGTGGCGCCTCCAGCTATCTCGTGCCGGGACTCGAACGCGGCTTGCGCATCCTCGCCGAGTTTTCCGCGCGCGAGCCGGTGCTGGGCGCGCCCGAGTTGTCGCGGCGCATCGGCATTCCGCGCACGACGACTTTTCGCCTGCTGCAGACGCTCGAAGCGCTCGGCTTTCTCGAACGTGTGAACGGCGACCGCAATTTCAGGCTGGGCGTCGCTGTGTTGCGGCTCGGTTTCGAATACGTAAACTCGCTAGAACTGACCGATTTCGGCACGCCGATTCTCGAACGCCTGCGCGATGCAACCGGTTTGTCGACGCATCTGCTGATTCGCGATCAGCGCGATGTCGTATTCGTCGCGAAAGCGCAGAGTCACGAGCCGCTGTTCAGTTCGGTGAAGGTGCATGTCGGCACGCGACTGCCCGCTCACGCGACCGTGCATGGACATGTGCTGATGGGTGATCTTTCGCTCGCGGCGCTCAAGTCGCTCTATCCGGAAGGGCAACTGGAAAAGTACACGGAGCGTACGCCCGCGACCGTCGATGAACTTCATGAACGTGTGCAGGAGTGTGCGGCGCTCGGTTATGGACTGAGCGAAGCATCGTTTGAGCGCGGGATTTCTGTCGTCACTGCGCCTGTGCGCGATCATTCGGGCGCGATCGTGGCGGCGGTGGCGGCGACCGTGCCGCGATCGGACATCGGTGCGGATGATGAGAAATCGCAACTCATCGAGACTATTTGCGCCGCCGCTATCGAACTCTCTACTCGGCTCAACTATCGTCCGTCGTCGGGCGATCCTACTGCTGTACTCGCTGCGCGTAAGATGCTCGCCTAGAATGGGTTGCTTGGCGCGGTTTTCCGATGCGCTTCGGGGTTTCGCTGGATCCCGTTTTCGTGTCGGTTTATTAGCGCTGCCCCTGTGCG
>LRBF01000277.1 GCA_001580565.1 Caballeronia megalochromosomata
ACGTCACCGAAATGGTCGGCGCGGCGTTGATTCATGGCGCCGGATCGTCGTATGCGCCCTGCTTCTGTTGATCCAATGATCTCTTCTGTGCCCGCTCGACCTGCTGAATGCTCGATTGTGGCGTGGGCAGTGCCTCGGGCATTGTTCCGCCGAGTTCACGAATAGTCTCGCGCACCTTCGAGCCGACTTGAAAGTGCGTGTCATTGGCGTTCTGCTTGCCGCTGACCCCGTCGCGTCGCAACTTGTCTTCTGTCTGGGTGGCACGGAACAGATTGGCGGCAAGCTCCGTGCTGCCCATATGGTCCAGGATCTTCTGACTCTTCTTGAGCCCTTTTCTCCCGTGAATGTCTCGGGCGCCAAGGCCACCGTAGAGCCCCTTGTACCCGTGGTCCTGAAATATTGCGTAGTCGAGTGTCGTCGCGACACCGGCCGCGCGCGCCGCCGCACCGAGCGCCTTGTTGTGATGAGCCAGCTCACCGCGAAGCATCAGGCGACGCTGATCTTCAGACATGCCCGAGAATGCCTTCTCGTCGCCAAGTTCCTGACGGCGCGTCTGAAGCGCAAAGTACGTCTGGCCATTCGCGATCACCGGCTTCGACGGATCACCGTTTTGAACGATCAAATAACATGCGTACCGCGACAGGGTGACATCGGACACCGGCCGCTTCGCGCCGGATCCTAGCCGGACCATTTTGGTGACGTCACCAAAATGGTCCGCTACTCGATGCCCTGATCGCTCGCACGCGATCCTGGCCTTCTCGATTACCTGAGTGAAGTTTCGCCAGTCCTGATAATCCAGCAACGGCGAAAGGTCGCGTGCGAACCAGAACTCACTGTCGTCCGCGTTGGTTTGCCTGATGCTTTCGAATGTCCCGTGATGATCCGCTGCCATGGTCACCCTGTCAGCCATGCCTTGTCTCCCGATGATTGCGGCCCGACTCGAGCCGTACTGCGCGATGGCAGCCGGGCACGAGTCTAAGCGTCAACGAGAGGCAGATCTTCAGAAGAATTCCGAATCTTTTAATATGAGACTTTGTTGATCGTCCTGAGCCTGCAGCTCAGGACGATCAACCGCGCTTACCCTTCTTCGGGTTATGCCGCGTGAGCCACAGATAAAGCCCGCTTCCCAGCACGACGATCGTCAGCATATCGAACGCCGCCCAGAAGATCTTGAGCGGCATCCCGCCAAAATCGCCGAAATGCAGCGGCTGCGAACCGAGCAGCGCCTTCAGATACCACGGCAGCTCACGTGAGTCGGTGAGCGCGCCCGTCGATGCATCGACGAGCACCGGCCGCAGCATGCGCGTCGTGAGGATGCCGTCGCCGCGCATCCACACGGCGTAGTGATGCGGACTGGCGAACCGCGTCCCCGGAAACGCGACGAACGACGGAATCATGTCCGGTGCGACCTGTTGCGCAGTCTTCACGGCGTCATCGACGGAAGCGCGCACGGTCACCGGCGGCTGTCCCTGATACGGCGCGACCATCTGCGCGAGCTGGTCGTTGCGCCACGCTTCGAGCATGAGATCGGCGAGCGTGTTGATCGAACCCGTCGCGCCGACGAGCAACGCCCACGCGAGCGTCAACATGCCGATCGCGTTATGCCAGTCGAGCCAGACGATGCGCCGCTTCTTCTTCAGACGCACACGGCCGAGTCCGACCTTGCGCCAGAACGGCAGATACACGACGACGCCCGACACGATCGCCGCCAGAAACATCACGCCCATCGCGCCGAGAAAGAGCTTGCCGAAGAGACCGGCGAACATGTCGACGTGCAGCTTCAGCAGGACGAACTTGAGCGAGCCTTTGCCCGGCGGCATGCCGAGCGGTTCCGCGGTGCGCGCGTCGACGGTGGTGCTGAGCGTGTCGTCGGGCGGCGTGTCGGCGCGCGGCGCCGTGACGATGACCGGCAGAAGCGGATCGTCCGGCTCCCAGATCATGTATTGCGGCACGTGGCCGGGATGCTTCGCCAGCGCGGCGCGCAGCACCGCGCCGTAGCTCGCGCGCGCATTCGCCTGCGATGCGGGCAGCGCGGGCGCTTCGATCGCATCGCCGGTGAGCATGTCGAGCTCGTGGCCGAACACGAGCGGCAAGCCCGTCAGACACAGCAGCAGCATGAAGGCCGTGCAGACGAGACTCGTCCAGCGATGCACGATCGACCACACACGCAGCGCGCGCTGGCTCATGCGACGTTGATCCGAGGACGTGCGCGTATCGGGCGACGCGGCTGCGCGCCGGTCGTCGCCGGTCAAAAACTTGCCGGGCATTCGATGATGATTGAGCTGAAGGAAGGGCTCGCGTCAGCCGCAGCGGCCGCGCAAATGAGAACGATTATTATATAGCCCCACGGATGCGCGCATACCACGCATCGTCAGACTTTTGTAATAATTGCGACGCGCTCAAACGCCGCACACTTCGCCCTTGCCCGCGACCTCGCGCGCCGCCTTCGCGCCTTCCACCTGCAGCAACTCGGGCAACGACACGCCGTTCTTCGCCGCCGTGACCTCCGCGAGAATCGACACGGCGATTTCCGGCGGCGTCCTGCTGCCGATATAGATGCCGACCGGCCCGTGCAGCCGCGCGAGTTCGGCCTCGCTCAGATCGAACTCCTTCAGCCGCTCGCGACGCGCCGCGTTGTTGCGCCGCGAACCGAGCGCGCCGACATAGAACGCGGGCGTCTTCAACGCTTCCATCAGCGCGAGATCGTCGAGCTTGGGATCGTGCGTGAGCGCGATCACCGCGCAGCGCTCGTCGAGCTTCATGTCCATGACGGTGTCGTCGGGCATGGTGCGCACGATCGTCGTGCCCGGCACGTCCCACTCTTCCGTGTATTCCTCGCGCGGATCGCAAACCGTCACCTGATAGTCCAGTCCGACCGCGATGCTGCACAGATACCGCGACAACTGCCCCGCGCCGATCACGAGCATGCGATAGCGCGGGCCGTGAATCGTCAGAAGCCGTTCGTCGTCGAAGAGCACGCCGTCGGTGGCGCGCGCGGGTTCGAGGCGCGCCGCACCCGTCGCCATATCGAGCGTGCGCGCGACGAGCCTGCCGCTCTCCACGGCCGCGCACAGATCCGCGATGCCGCTCGACATCGTCAAAGGTTCCAGCACGAGCTGGATCGTGCCGCCGCACGGCAAGCCGAAGCGATGCGCCTCTTCCGCGCTGATGCCGTACTTCACCGCCTCCGGCTTCGTCTGCTCGATGCCCCGTTGCCGCACGCGGTCGATGAGATCGTCCTCGATGCATCCGCCCGACACCGAACCGACGACGTGACCGTCGCCGCGCACGGCGAGCATCGCGCCCTCGGGCCTCGGCGACGAACCCCACGTTTTCACCACCGTCACGAGCAACACGCGATGTCCCTCTTCGAGCCATCGCGCGCTGTTCTTCAGGACTTCGAGATCCACGCTGTCCATGATTTCTTTCCTTTCTCCTGCCCTTCCTGCACTTCTGCGCCGTTTTCGTCGGCGGCGGCCACATCCTGCGATGCCTGCCCGCCCTGCAACTGCGCGCTGAATCGTTTGAAAAATTCCCCCGCAATCTTACGCGCCGCGCCGTCGACGAGCCGCGAGCCGATTTGCGCGAGCTTGCCGCCCACCTGCGCGTTGGCGCTGTAGCGGAGTGTGGTGGTGTCGGCGTCGTCGCCGGGTTCGAGGTTCACGGTCGCGCTGCCCTTGCTGAAGCCCGCCGCGCCGCCCTGCCCTTCGAACACGATCGTATAAGTATGCGGGGCGTCGATATTCGTCAGCTCCATTCTTCCCTTGAAGCGCGCCTTCACGGGTCCGACCGCCGCCGTCATCGCGACGTTGTACGCATTCTCGCCGTCGGCGTCGATGCTGTCGCAGCCGGGAATGCAGACCTTCAGGATCGACGTGTCGTTGAGCGCTTCCCACGCGCGCTGCTGCGGCACCGGTAACGAGTGTGTTTCGGTCAGTTCCATCGCGGGCCTCCCAGAGGCTTGTGTTGCGACAGGACGGCGAGTTCGCGGCCCACGGCGCCGAGGCTGTCGAGGTTATGGGCCGCGAGCATCGCATCGACGTGCGGCAGGATCGCGCGCACGCCTCGGGCGCGCGGCGTGAAATCGGCGAAGCGCAACAGCGGATTGAGCCACACGAGCCGATGCGCAAAACGCCTGAGCCGCTGCATCTCGGCATCGAGGACGTCGATGGCTTCGTGGTCGAGGCCATCGGTGACGAGCAGCACCGTCGCTCGACCGGCCAGCACGCGGCGCGCCCAGCGTCGATTGAACTCCGCGAGCGCCGCGCCGATGCGCGTGCCGCCGGACCAGTCCGCCACGCTTTGCCCGAGCGTCGCGATGGCGACATCCGGATCACGTTCGCGCAACGCGCGCGTCGCATTGGTCAGGCGCGTGCCGAACAGGAATACCTGCAGGCGTTCGCGCGACTGCAACAGCGCGTGACAGAAATACAGCACGGCGCGCGAGTAGGCGCTCATCGATCCGGATATGTCGAGCAGCAACACGAGCGGCGGCCGGCGCTCGACCGCCGCGCGATATTTCCACACGGTCCAGTCGCCGCCCGAGCGCACGGCATGACGCGCGCTCGCCTTGAGATCGGCGTGCGTGCCGCGCGATGCCGCCTTCAGCCTGCGCGTCGGCTCGGTCGCGAGCGGCATCCGGTGCGCGCGGATCTGATGCCGCAGCGTGCGCCATTCGTCGGCGCTGAGCGTGTCGAAATCGCGATGGCTCAGGCGTTCCTGCGAACTGAACGTGATGCGCGCGTGCGCCGCCTCGGGCTTCGATTCCGGCGCCGGCCCTTTCGATGCCGCGGCGCGCGCCGCCAGGGCATCGGCGAGACGGTTGTTGCGCTTCGGCGGCGGCATGCCGCTCTTCACCTTCGGCAGCAGCAGCGCGCGCAGTTTGCCTTCCCAGTCCGGATCGCGCCAGAAGAGATCGAAGGCCGCGTCGAAGATGTCGCGCTCATCGCTCGCGTGCACGAGCAGGCACGCGAGCGTCGCGCGGACATCGTCGCGGCGATTCAGATCGACGAAGCGCAATGCGTCGAGCGCATCCACCGCATGCGCGGGCGACATGCCGAGACCCGCGCCCCGCAAGAGCCTCACGAAATGCACGACGTTGCGGGCGAACGGTTCCATCGTCATGGCGTGGCGGAAAGGCATTGCGCGAGCGTATCGGCGTCCATGCGCGCGAGATCGTCCTGATACTTCAGCAGCACGCCGAGCGTGTCCTGAACCGATTGCGGATCGAGTTCCGACACCGACAGCGCCGCGAGCGCGCGGCACCAGTCGATCGTCTCCGCGACGCCCGGCGCCTTGAACAGATCCAGCGTGCGCAACGCGTGCACGAAGGCGACGGCGCGCGCTTGCAGCGCCTGCCCCGCTTCCGGCGCGCGCGCCGCGACGATCGCGAGTTCGACGTCCCGCTCGGGATAACCGATCCACTGATAAAGACAGCGGCGCTTCAGCGCATCGTGGACTTCACGCGTGCGGTTCGACGTCATCACGACGAGCGGCGGCCGCGTCGCGCGCACCGTGCCGTACTCCGGAATCGATACCTGAAAATCCGACAGCAGTTCGAGCAGAAACGCTTCGAACGGCTCGTCGGCGCGATCGATTTCGTCGATCAGCAGGACGCGGCGCGCGTCGGGATTCGCGGGATCGGGCAGCAGCGCCTGAAGCAACGGACGCTTCAGCAGGAACTCGCCGCGATACAGCGAATCGTTCGACGGCGTTTCGCCCGATGCCTCCGCGAGCCGCAGCGCCATGATCTGCCGCGGATAGTCCCACTCGTAGAGCGCGCTTGCGGTATCCAGTCCTTCGTAACATTGCAGGCGCAGCAAGGTGGTGCCGCACAAGCCCGCCGCCGCTTTCGCGAGCTCGGTCTTGCCGACGCCCGGCTCGCCTTCGAGAAACAGCGGCCGCTGCATCCGGAGCGCGAGAAAGAGCGCCGTCGCGAGCTCGCGGTTCGCGAAGTACTGATGCTCGCGCAAGCGCGCGAGCGTCTCGTCGATGGAAGCGGGCTCGCCCTGCATCGTGATCAGAAGGACATCGCGCGCTCGATCGCGCGGCCCGCGAGCACGGGAATCAGATGCGCGCGATAGTCCGCGCTCGCGTGCATGTCCGAGTTCAGTTCGTCGGGAAGGATCTTGACGCCGCGCGCCGATGCCACCGAAAAGTCCTTCGATAACGCCGCCTCCAGTTCGGCCGGGCGGAACACCGACGACGCCGCGCCCGTCACGCCGATGCGCACGCCGTCCTTGAACTTCGCGACGAACACGCCGACGAGCGCGAAGTGCGACGCGGGATTGCGAAACTTCTCGTAGGCCGCGCGCTCGGCGAGCGGAAACTCGACGGCCGTGATGAGTTCATCGGGTTCGAGGGCGGTCGTGTACATATCGATGAAAAAATCGTCCGCCGCGATGCGCCTTCTGTCCGTCACGACGGTCGCGTTCAGCGCGAGTACGGCGCTCGGATAGCACGCCGCCGGATCGTCGTTCGCGAGCGAACCGCCGATGGTGCCGCGCTCGCGAACCTGCCGGTCGCCGATGCGGCCCGCGAGATCCGCGAGACCCGGCAGCGCGCGCTGAACATCGGCGTTCGACGCGACGTCCGCATGGCACACCGAGCCACCGATGGTGAGTTTGTCGCCATCGAGCGTGACGTTTTTCATCGACGCGATGCGTGTCACGTCGATCAACGCCGAAGGCTGCGCGAGGCGCAGGCGCATCGTCGGCAGAAGGCTCTGGCCGCCCGCGAGAAACTTGGCGTCGCCGTTCGAACTCAACGCCGCGACGGCTGCTTTTGCTTCGTCTGCCTTCTGATAGTCGAATGAGTACATTTTGTCGGTCTCCTCAAACGTTCTGCATCGCGGTCCAGACGCGGTGCGGCGTCGCGGGCATCTGCAAGTCCTTCACGCCGAGGGGCGCGAGGGCATCGAGAATCGCGTTGATGACGGCGGGCGGCGAACCGATCGCGCCCGCTTCACCGCAGCCCTTCACGCCGAGCGGATTGTGCGTGCACGGCGTGCCCTTCGCGGTCTCGACGGTGAAGCTCGGCAGATCGATCGCGTGCGGCATCGCGTAATCCATGAACGAGCCGGACAGCAACTGGCCGGTGCTGTTGTCGTAGACGCAGCGTTCGAGCATGGCCTGGCCGATGCCCTGCCCGAGTCCGCCATGCACCTGTCCTTCGACGATCATCGGGTTGATCACGTTGCCGAAGTCGTCGACCGCCGTGAATTTCTGGATGCGCGTCTCGCCCGTGTCCTGATCCACTTCGACTTCGCACACATACGCGCCCGACGGATAGGTGAAGTTGGTCGGATCGTAGAACGCGTTTTCGTTGAGGCCCGGCTCCATGGTTTCGAGCGGGAAGTTGTGCGGCACGTACGCGGCGAGCGAGACATCGACGAAGGTCTTCGAGCGGTCCGTGCCCGCGACGCTGAATACCCCATTTTTGAACTCGATGTCCTCCACCGCCGCTTCGAGCAGATGCGCGGCGATCTTCTTCGCCTTCGCTTCGACCTTGTCGAGCGCCTTCATGATCGCCGAGCCGCCCACGGAAATCGAGCGCGAGCCGTACGTGCCCATGCCGAACGGAATGCGGCCGGTGTCGCCGTGAATGATCTCGACGTTCTCGATCGGAATGCCGAGCCGGTCCGCGACGACTTGCGCGAACGTCGTTTCGTGCCCTTGCCCGTGACTATGCGAGCCGGTGAAGACCGTGACCGAGCCGGTCGGATGCACGCGCACTTCGCCCGCTTCGAAGAGTCCCGCACGCGCGCCGAGCGCGCCCGCCACGTTCGACGGCGCGAGCCCGCACGCCTCGATGTAGCACGAGTAACCGATGCCGCGCAGCTTGCCGTTCTGCTTCGACGCTTCCTTTCGCGCGGCGAACCCCTTCACATCGGCGAGTTCGAGCGCGCGATCGAGACACGCATCGTAATCGCCGGTGTCGTAGGTGAGACCGACCGGCGTCGCGTACGGAAACTCGCGGATGAAGTTGCGGCGGCGCAATTCGACCGGATCGATGTTCAGCTCGCGCGCCGCCGTTTCCACGAGACGCTCGACCACATACGTGGCTTCCGGACGGCCCGCGCCGCGATACGCATCGACGGGCACCGTGTTCGTAAACACGGCCTTCACTTCGGCGTAGATCGCGGGCGTCGTGTATTGGCCTGCGAGCAGCGTCGCGTACAGCACGGTCGGAATCGACGATGCGAACGTCGATAGATATGCGCCCATGTTCGCCGTCGTGTGCACGCGCATGCCGATGAACTTGCCGTCCTTGTCGAGCGCGAGTTCGGCTTTCGTCACGTGATCGCGGCCATGCGCATCGGAGAGGAATGCTTCGGAGCGCTCGGCCGTCCACTTGATCGGCCGCCCGACTTTCTTCGAGGCCCACGTCAGCGCGACATCTTCCGGATACAGAAAAATCTTCGAGCCGAAGCCGCCGCCCACGTCCGGCGCGATCACGCGCAGTTTCGATTCCGGCAGCGACAGCACGAACGCCGCCATCAGCAAACGCTCGACATGCGGATTCTGATTCGCGACGTAGACCGTGTAGCTCTCGTCGTGCTTCGAGTAGCTCGCGTTGACGGCGCGCGGCTCGATCGCGTTCGGCACGAGGCGCTGGTTCACGATATCGAGCGTGGTCACGTGCGCGGCCTGCGCGAACGCGGCGTCGGTTTTTGCCTTGTCGCCGTGGCCCCAGTTGTAGCAGATGTTGTTCGGCACGCTGTCGTGCACGAGCTGCTGGCCGGCATCGGATGCGCTCGCGGTATCGACCGTCGCGGGCAGTTCGTCGTAGTCGACTTCGATCAGTTCGAGCGCGTCCTTCGCCTCCTTCACCGATTCCGCGACGATGAGCGCCACCTGATCGCCCACGTGCAGCACCGTGTCGTGCGCGATGACGGGATGCGGCGGCTCGTGCATCGGCGAGCCGTCGGTGCTGTGGATGAGCCAGCCGCACGGCAGACCGCCGACGTTCTCGCCCGCCATATCCTTGCCGGTGAAAATGCCGATCACGCCCGGCGACTTCATCGCCGCCTCGATATCGATGCGCGCGATCTTCGCGTGCGCATGCGGCGAACGCAGGAACACGCCGTAGCTTTGCTGCGGCATGACGACGTCGTCGGTGTACTGGCCCGCGCCCGTCAGGAAGCGATAGTCTTCCTTGCGCTTGACGCCGGCGCCGATCAATTTCTGTTGCTCAGGGGCATTCATCGCGGTCTCCTTTCAAGGCGCGATTCATCGTTTTCGAATGGAATGGACGCAACGCGCGTGAGTCAGGCGCTGCTTTTCATGGCCTGCGCGCCCTGGAGAACCGCTTTGACGATGTTGTGATAGCCCGTGCAGCGGCACAGATTGCCGTCGAGCTGCTCGCGCACTTCTTCTTCGGAAAGTTCGGGTGATTGCGCGGCCAGCGCGCTCGCGCTCATCACCATGCCCGGCGTACAGAATCCGCACTGCAGTCCGTGGCATTCCTTGAATGCAGCCTGCATCGGATGAAGCTGGCCGTCTTTCGCCATGCCTTCGATGGTCGTCACGGCCATGCCGTCCGCCTGCGCGGCGAGGATGTTGCACGACTTGATCGCGCGGCCGTCGAGATGAACGGTGCACGCGCCGCACTGCGCGGTATCGCAGCCGATGTGCGTGCCGGTGAGCCTGAGTTGATCGCGGAGAAACTGGACGAGCAGAAGATGCGGTTCGACGGTGGCGGTCACGGATTTCCCGTTGACCGTCAGGCTGATGCTGAGCGCCATTTCACTGTCTCCTTCTGGGGATGGGACCAGCCTTGCGCCACGCACCTGCCTACTGCCGCCGTGAGCGTTCAGCCGGATTTGGTGTTATGTGTTTGTGACAATGAGTAAAACACAAATCGGCGGGCGTCGCTATCCGCGCGAACGTCCGTCCATATTCGCGGGATCGCGGCTCCAAAAGCAAAGCGCCGCCTTCTGGGCGGCGCTTTTGCATGGGACGAAGGCGCTCAGTGCGTCACGGTTTCACGCTGCTCCCTCTGCGGTGCCGACGCGCGGCCGAGCACCGAGTTGCGGCGCGAGTACAGGAAGTAGATGCCGAGGCCGATCACGAGCCACACCGCGAACGCGATCCATGTCATCGCCTGAAGATTCATCATGAGGAAGAGGCACGACGCCACCGCGAGCACGGGCACCACCGGCACGCCCGGGCAGCGGAACGCGCGCGGCAGATCGGGATGCGTACGGCGCAGGATCAGCACGGCGATGGAGACCATCGAGAACGCGGCGAGCGTGCCGATGTTGATCAGCTCCGCGAGCACGTTGAGCGGCACGAGCGCGCCGATCAGGCCGAAGAAGATGCCGACGATCCACGTCGTGAGGAACGGCGTCGCGAAGCGCGGATGCACCTGCGAAAGCCGCTTGGGAAACAGGCCGTCGCGCGACATCGCGTAGATGATGCGCGTCTGGCCGTAGCTCATCACGAGAATCACGGTGAGCATGCCGAGCACGGCGCCGAGATCGATGAAACCCGCGACCCAGTTCTGGCCGGCCACCTGCAGCGCGAACGAAACCGGATGCGGATTGTTCGCGAACTGCGCCGCCGGCACGATGCCCGTCACGACCGCCGCGACCGCCACGTACAGCACCGCGCACACCGCGAGCGACGAGATGATGCCGATCGGCAGATCGCGCTTCGGATTCTTCACTTCCTCCGCCGCCGACGACACCGAGTCGAAGCCGATGAACGCAAAGAACATCACCGCCGCCGCGCCGAACACGCCGGACCAGCCATTCGGCATGAACGGATGCCAGTTCGCCGGCTTGACGTGAAACACGCCCACGGCGATCACGAGCAGCACGACGGTCACCTTGATCGCGACCATGATGTTGTTCACGCGCGTCGACTCCTTCACGCCGACCGAGAGCAGCGAGGTGATCGCCATCATCACGAGAAACGCGGGCAGGTTGAAGAACGTGACGTGGCCGGGCAGCGCGCCCGGCGCGGCGGAGAGCGCCGTCGGCAGCGCAATGCCGAAGCCCGACAGCAGCGATTGCAGATAGCCCGACCAGCCAACCGACACCGCGGACGTCGCGAGCCCGTATTCGAGCATCAGGTCCCAGCCGATGATCCACGCGGCAAGTTCACCGAGCGTCGCGTACGAATAGGTGTAGATGGAACCGGCGACGGGAATCGTCGACGAAAACTCGGCGTAGGCGAGCGCGGCGAAGCAGCACGCGATCGCAGCGACAATGAACGAAATCATGAGCGCCGGGCCGGCCTGCACGGCGCCGGTTCCGGTCAGCACGAAAATCCCCGTGCCGATGATGGCCCCGATTCCGAGAAAGGTCAGATCGAGGGCGCCGAGCGTCTTTTTGAGCGACGTGCCGTGCGCGCCGGCCAGCATGTGCTCGATGTTTTTCTTGCGGAACAACGACATTGCGATGAGTCTCCTTCTGGCGCGTGCGGGCGCCCCTGCTGCGGGAAAACCCGACATTTTATCGGAGACTCAGAGATTGCCCAGTTATCGGGCATGGTGCGCATTATCGCGATGAATTTCTACGAATCCGTCTTCGATTTATCCTGAACAAGATAAATACTTAACCGGCGATGGCCGGATTCATATCGACGAGACGGTTGCTCATCACGTAGAAGGTAAGCTCGGCGTTGTTGGCGAGCTTCATCTTCTCCAGCAACCGCGCGCGATAAACACTCACCGTTTTAACTGAAAGAGATAAAGCGTGCGCGATGTCGGTCAACCGCTTGCCCGACGCCAGCATGCACAGCGTCTGATACTCGCGGTCGGAGAGCTTTTCGTGCGGCAGCCGGTCAGTGTCGAGCGAAACATAGGTCGCGAGCGCTTCGGCCATTTCGGGACTCACGTACTTGCGGCCCGCGGCGACCTGCTGGATCGCGCCGATCATCAGCGCCGGATCCGCCGTCTTCGACAGATAACCCGACGCGCCCGCCTTCAACGCGCGCACCGCGTATTGATCCTCGCGGTACATGGAGAACATCAGCACCGGCAGACGCGGGCTCTCGCGCTTGAGGCGCTTCAGCACGTCGATACCGTTGATGTCCGGCAGCGAAATATCGAGCAGCGCGATGTCGAGGGGACGGCGCGCGGCCAGCGCGAGCGCCTGCATGCCAGTCTCGGCCTCCGTCACTTCCGACGCAACGCCGCGTTCCAGCAGCAATTGCGCGACGCCGCGGCGCACGATGGCGTGGTCGTCGGCGAGCAGGATTCGGAGCATCGCGGGCGGCCTCAGGCGCTGAGCGCGAAAAGGCCGGGGCGCGCCGCGGTCCACGGCAGACGTGCGCGCACGCAAACGCCGGCGGGCTTCGCCGTCGCGACGCGCAGCGTGCCGCCGAGCGCCTCGCAGCGTGCGCGCATCCCGGACAGGCCGAAGCGCCCGCTCTTGCGCCGCGCCGCCGCGCTGATGCCGACGCCATCGTCCTCGACGGTCAGCATCACGCCTTGTGCGTCCAGTGAAACGGCCACGCTCGCGCGCGCGGCCTGCGCGTGACGCGCCACGTTGCCGAGCGCCTCCTGCATCACGCGAAAAAGCGCGAGCGACATATCGTGCGACATGCGATCGAGCCGCGCATCGTCCGGGCAGGAAAAGCCGACAGCAATTGCCGTACGGTTGCCGAAGCGCGCGATCCAGCCGGCGAGCGTCGCGGCGAAGTTCGCGTCGAACGTCGGCGTCTGCAATCCTTCGACGATGCGATGACTCGTCTCGCAAACATCCGCGAGCGCCGCGCGCGCCTGATGCAGCGCGTCGCCGAGCGCGGCGGGCGCATCCACGGGCAGCCGATGCTCGGCGCGCGCGAGCGCAAGATTGGCAACGATGAGCGCGGCGCCGGTCGAGTCGTGGAGATCCTGCGCAAGCGCCTGACGCGCGCGCTCTTCGGTGGCGGCGAGCAGCGCGGCGAGTTCCTGGACGCGGGCGGTGAGGCGCTGGATCTGGCGATCGCCCTTGAGCTTGGCGTCGATCAGCGCGGAATACGGCGAGGCGAACGACGCGCCGGAGCGTTCCGGCGCCGGCGGCGGAACCCCGCGCAGCGGGGCGCGGCGAATCGGGCTCTCATCGAGCGTGATCGTGGCCGACGGGTTCATTCACTATCCTCGCGTTGAGCGCAACTGGAGCTACGTCCTCGGCAGACTCACGAGCGGCGTAACTGAATTTACACTCTGTAACATCGATGACGGACTACGCGGTGTCGCGTGTCGTTTCAGCGTAAACGGATCATATCTCAAAAATATTATAAATCCATGTCCAACAAGGCTTCTGCCGACGAACTTCATGTCGTTTACCAAGTTCGCCACGCCTAATGCGTAGGACAAACACCTACTGCGCACGCCCAATTTGTAACAAAGCACGCGCGACGATCCTGGACAAGGCGAAAAAAAACCGGAGCACGCGGCTCCGGTTTTTGCGAACGTGCGTAACGCCGACTCAGCCGACGAACGCCTTCTCCACGACATAGTGACCCGGATGGTTGTTGCTGCCTTCCTGGAAGCCCATGGAATCGAGCAACTCGCGCGTGTCGCGCAGCATGTGCGGGCTGCCGCAGAGCATCACGCGATCGTTTTCGATCGAGAACGGCTCGAGCGCGAGATCCGCGAACAGCTTCTTCGTCTCGATGAGATCGGTGATGCGGCCGCGGTTCGCGAATTCCTCGCGCGTGACGGTCGGGTAATACACGAGCTTCTCGGAGACGATTTCGCCGATATGCTCGTGCGCCGGCAAGTGCTCCGTGATGAAGTCCTTGTACGCGAGTTCGTCGACGAAGCGGCAGGTGTGCGTCAGCACGATCTTCTCGTAGCGGTCGTAGACGTCCGGATCCTTGATGATCGACATGAACGGCGCGAGGCCCGTGCCGGTCGACAGGAGCCACAGCGTCTTGCCGGGCAGCAGGTTGTCGGCGACGAGCGTGCCGGTCGGCTTCTTGCCGATCAGCACCGAATCGCCGACCTTCAGATGTTGCAGGCGCGAGGTGAGCGGGCCGTCGGGAACCTTGATGCTCAGAAATTCGAGATGCTCTTCGTAGTTCGCGCTCGCGAGACTGTAGGCGCGCAGAAGCGGCTTGCCGTCGACTTCGAGACCCACCATCGTGAACTGGCCGTTCTCGAAGCGGAACGCGCTGTCGCGGGTGCAGGTGAAACTGAAAAGCGTGTCGGTCCAGTGATGGACGCTCAGAACGGTTTGAGAATTAAGGTTGCTCATGGCTTCTTGAACTGTGCTCTAACTGTGCGAAAGCGGTGACGCTCTGACGCTCGCGGCTGATTGGCGGCCGATGCCGCGCCGGGCCGGCGTCGAACATAAAGCGCGCTACGAGGGCGCTGCGCTGCCCGAACAGGACGATCGAACGGGGAAGGTCACCGATTTGAGTCGAAACCCGCGATTCGAAGACAGCGTGTCACGCCGCGCCATGCGTGAACTTCGCGCAAAAAACCAGACAGCCCGGCGCAATCGACTATTTTAACCCGATAGTCGTTTCGCGGTCCGAACGTCGTGACGGCGGCAAAGACGCGCACGTGCGCCTCGTGGGCGAACGCGCGTGCCGGAAAATGCACTTTCGGCGGGTTGCACGGGCGGCGGCCAGAATCGGAGGCGATCGAAATCGCTGCCGAAAAGCCGCCGAGCCCGCATGATAGCAACGGACTCGGCCGTTATCCCAAAATACCCTTCTGGCGAAAGGCTCGGGCGCGCCTCAGATACGCTGATCCGTCGACGGCTTTTCCCACAGATTGACGCCGCCTTCCTGCGCGTGTTGATCGATCTCCGCGAGCTCTTCCTTCGTGAATTCGAGGTTCTTCAACGCGCCGACGTTCTCCGCGACCTGTTCCGCGCGGCTCGCGCCGATCAGCACCGAAGTCACGCGCTCGCCACGCAGCGCCCACGCGAGCGCCATCTGCGCGAGGCTCTGACCGCGCTTCTGGGCCAGCTCGTCGAGCTTGCGCACGTGCGCGATGTTCGCGTCGCTCAGGTGCTCCTGCTTGAGCGAGCCGCCGCCCGGCTTGTTCACGCGCGCGTCCTGCGGCACGCCGTTGAGATATTTGCTGGTCAGAAGCCCTTGCGCGAGCGGCGTGAAGGCGATGCTGCCGGCGCCGACATCGTCGAGCGTGTCGAGCAGTTCGTTTTCGATCCAGCGATTCAGCATGTTGTACGACGGCTGATGGATCAGAAGCGGGACCTTGTGCTCGGCGAGCAGCTTCGCCATTTCGCGCGTTTTCGCCGCCGAATACGACGAGATGCCGACGTAGAGCGCCTTGCCCGAGTGCACGGCGGTCGCGAGCGCGCCGGCGGTTTCTTCGAGCGGCGTGTCGGCGTCGAAGCGGTGCGAATAGAAAATGTCGACGTAATCGAGGCCCATGCGCTTCAGGCTCTGGTCCAAGCTTGCGAGCACGTACTTGCGCGAGCCGCCGCCCTGCCCGTACGGACCGGGCCACATATCCCAGCCCGCTTTCGACGAAATCAGCAATTCGTCGCGATATGGCCGGAAGTCGTCCTTGAAGATTCGCCCGAAGTTGGTCTCGGCGCTGCCGTACGGCGGGCCGTAGTTATTGGCGAGATCGAAATGGGTGACGCCCAGATCGAACGCGGTGCGAAGAATTTCACGTTGCGTGGAGATCGGCGTGGTATCGCCGAAGTTATGCCACAAACCAAGCGACAACGCGGGCAGCTTCAACCCGCTCCTGCCACAGGTGCGGTATTGCATCTGCGTGTATCGCTCGGACGCTGCTTCGTAGGCCATGACGGATTTCCTCTGCGGATGGCGAATTGATCGGACTGCGACG
Source organism: Caballeronia megalochromosomata (assembly GCA_001580565.1). Taxonomy (GTDB): domain Bacteria; phylum Pseudomonadota; class Gammaproteobacteria; order Burkholderiales; family Burkholderiaceae; genus Caballeronia; species Caballeronia megalochromosomata. The sequence goes on from LRBF01000277.1 coordinate 15,766, forward strand.
GACAGGAATCGGGCACGCGACGCTCGCCCTGCCGGGGGCGTCAATGTTAAGCCAATCGGGGCTGAGCGCGCACGGCGCGCGCGGCGGTCCCGCTATTCGGCATCGGCCGACTGGCCGGTAGGGGGAACGATCGAACGCGAATCCGGACCAATGCAGATTCTTTTGCAAGGAGCCCGACCCATGGATTCGATCGACAGACTGCGCCCCACTTACGATTCTTTCACTGCAATCGCCCTGACTTACGGCATCGACATCGTGCTCGCGATCCTGATTCTCGCGGTGGGATGGTGGATTTCCAACGCCGTCGCCAACGCGATGCGCCGCGCGCTCGGCCGCACCACCACGGTCGACGCCACGCTCACGCCGGTGCTCGCCAGCCTGGCGATGTGGGCGATCCGCGTCGTCGCCATCGTCGCGGCGCTCGGCAAGTTCGGCATCGCCGCGGCCAGTATCCTGACCGTGCTCGGCGCCGCCGGTCTCGCCATCGGCCTCGCGTTGCAGGGCACGCTGCAGAATATCGCGGCCGGTCTGATGCTCCTTCTGCTGCGGCCGTTCCGCGTGGGCGATTACATCGAGGGCGTCGGCACGACGGCGGGCACGGTCAATGAAATCGGACTGTTCACGACGCGCCTCACCAAAGCCGACGGCATCATCATGTTCGTGCCGAACAGCCTCATCTGGGCGAACGCCATCACGAACTACAGCGCGAACGATCGCCGTCGCGTCGTCATCAATTTTCAGGCGCAGCACGGACTGAAGGTCGAGCACGTGCTCGCGGAATTGCGCAGTCTGATGAGCGAGGATTCGCGCATCGAACAGGACGGGCCGAAGGCGCCGTGGGTCGCGGTGACCGATTACACGGATACCGGCGTCAAGTACAACCTCGGCGCGTGGACGAACCGGAGCGACCACCAGTACGTGATGGCCGACCTGCTGCGCAAGATCCAGCCGTACACGCGCGACGAGCCGCAAACCGTCTGAACTCGAACCGGGTGGAGTGGACGCGCCCGCGCAGACCCGCTACCCTGACGCGCCTTCCCGACACGAGAACACCCTATGACCCGAGCGATTTCCGTTGCGCTGCTTGTCGGCGGCGTCGTGCTGCTGTATTTCGGCGGCCAGTCGTTTCATTCGCTCTCCAACGACGTCGCCCGCTTCTTCACCGGCTCGCCCACGAACAAGACCATCTGGCTGATCGCGGGCGGCATCGTCGCGTCGCTCGCGGGGCTGATCGGCCTCGCGATCCCGTCGAAGCGCTGAACCGTCAGACGAGCGGCACTTCCGGCTTCGACGCCGAGCGCGTGCCGGGCAGCGCCACGTTGCTCGCGCCGCGATACGTGAACACGAGCGAGAACTTCACCTGATCGGTGAGGTTCTTGCCCCCCGAGTGCAGCGTGTTGCAGTGGAAGAAAACGACATCGCCCGGTTCCAGTTCGGGCGACACCGCCGTGCGGATCAGCGCGGCGTTCTCGGGCAGATCGGAGCGGAAGAATTTGGCCTGGTCGAAACGATCGGACGTGAACGGCAGCTTGTGCGAGGCCGGCACGAACCACAACGCGCCGTTATCCACCGTTTCGTCGCCGAGCGCGACCCACGCGGACACCAGATCGTCGCGCTCGAACGCCCAGTAGCGCACGTCGCGATGCCATCCGGTCAGGCTGCCGTAGGCCGGGTGCTTCGTCATCATGCAGTTGTGATGCGCGCGCGACAGATACGGCGTCTCGCCGAAATACAGTTCCATCCAGCCGCGCACTTCCGGCGATGTCGCGAACTCCGCGAAGAGCGGATGCCGCACGTAGGCGTCGAGCAGACGGCGCACCGTATGGCCACCGGGCGCGTCCTTCGAATCGGGCGCGCCGGGATATTTCAGATCGGCCTCGAACTCCACCGGCGCGGCGGCCTCGGCGAGCTGCTGGCGCGCCACCTCGCGCATGGCGTCGCACCGTTCTTTCGTGACGAGTCCTTTCACGATCACGTAGCCCGTTTCGCGCAGCGCGTGCACCTGTTCTTTTTTCGATTTCAACGATTTTTGATCAGACATTTCAGTTCTAGGCGCCGACGGCTTTCGATTTTATTCATGCCGTCGGCGCTATATCCGGAATTGGGGCGAATACGGGGATTGTAAATCCGGCAGCGCGGGAAGGCCCGTGCGGCAATGCATCGGCTGATTTTTATCAGCAGCCGCTTCATAAATCGGCAGGGAAAACGCGTACTTACCCCGGTAATGAAGCTCTTGTACATTGAGACGCATCAATTCGGTGCAACTTGGCGAACGCCATTGAATCGAAACCTTGAACGCTATTTTTGAGACGACTATCGTCGAGTGTGCTTACCCGCAATCGACCTCCCGCTGACATGAACCACCGAATCGCTATCGGCCTGACCCGTGTTGCCTCGCGAGCCGCGCGCCCTGCCCGCCGCGGCATGATCCGCGCGCTGCGTCATCACTCCACCCGCACGCATTTGCTCGCCGAGCAACTGAAAAACGTGCATCCGGTCGATGGCATCCGGTCGTGGTTCCGCGGTTTCTTCTTCAATCTGCGCGTGCGCGCGGCATCTCGCCGGGTGTCGCTGCGGGCGTTGTTGCGCCGTCCGGTGCAGTTGCGCGCGCCGGTGCCCAAACCGAAGGCCGCCGCACAGACGAGCCGCCGTCCGCGCCGCGTGTCGGCGAGCAGCGCCGGCTGGTACGCGTTCGCCGCGCGCTGAACGGCTCAGGCGCCGCCGGGCTCGTCGAGCGCCGGATAGTCGGTGTAGCCTTTTTCTCCGCCGCCGTAAAACGTCGCCTCGTCGGGCGTGTTCAGCGGCGCGTCGGCGCTGAAGCGCTCGACCAGATCCGGATTCGCGATATACGCACGGCCGAACGCCACGGCATCGGCTTCGCCGCGTTCGATGCGCGCGTTCGCCTCCTCCGCCGTGTACTCGCCGCAGACGATGATCGCGCCGGGATAAGCCTGACGCAGCGCGCGACGATACTCTTCCGAAAGCGGCGCGCCACCGGTCCAGTCGCCTTCCGCCAGATGCAGATACGCGATGCCAATGCGCTTCAATTCCTGCGCCAGATACAGCGATGACGCTTCGCCTTCATCGTCCTGCAGGTCGAACCCCGTGAAGTTCGGCGAAATCCGTATGCCGACGCGATTCGCCCCCATCACGCCAGCCACTGCCTCCAGCACCTCGACCACGAGCCGCACGCGGTTCTCGATGCTGCCGCCGTAATCATCGGTACGATGGTTGGTGCCCGTCGCCATGAACTGATGCAGCAGATAGCCGTTGGCCGCGTGCACCTCGATCATGTCGAAGCCCGCACGCTTCGCGCGATGCGCGGCATCGACGAACTGCAGCACGATGCCCGGCAACTCGTCGGTTTCGAGCGCGCGCGGGTCGTCCGCGTCGGTCATGGCGTATGAGCCGTCATCGTGTTTCACGAACACCTGCGTGTCGCGGGCGCGGACCGCGGATGGCGCAACGGGCGGTGCGCCGCCTTCCTGAAGCGATCGATGCGACACGCGCCCGACGTGCCACAACTGCGACGCAATGCGTCCATGCCGCGCGTGAACCGCGCCCACGACGGCTCTCCAGCCCGCTTCCTGCGGATCCGAATAGATGCCGGGCGTCGCAAAATACCCCTGACCTTGCCGCGAAACCTGCGTCGCCTCGGTGACGATGAGCCCCGCACTCGCGCGCTGCGCGTAGTAGTGCGCGTTCATTTCGGAGGGCACATCGCCCGGCTGCGACGCGCGATTGCGCGTGAGCGGCGCCATTACGACGCGGTTGGGCAGTTGAAGATTGCCGATGGCGAAGGGTGAGAGAAGCGAGTCGTAGGGCATGGCGGTTCCATCGGCGGCGGTTGTATCGCTGGACGATGACGCAAAAAACACGCCGGGAGTGCGCATAAAAAAACCGGCGAGCGCGATGCTCGCCGGTTCTTGTCCCGCCCGTTCAGCGAATGGCGTTACGCCACGCTCGCGACCGGTTCCGTGCCGGCCGCTTCCGCCAGCACGAGCGCCTTGTCGGCGGCTTCCCACGAGAATTCCGGCTCTTCGCGGCCAAAGTGGCCGTAAGCCGCCGTCTTTTCGTAGATCGGGCGCAGCAGGTCGAGCATCTGGATGATGCCCTTCGGACGCAGATCGAAGTGCTCCTGGACGAGCTTCGTGATCTCGGCATCCGACACGCGGCCCGTACCGAACGTGTTCACCATCACGGAAGTCGGACGCGCGACGCCGATCGCATACGACACCTGAATCAGCGCGCGCGACGCGAGACCGGCCGCGACGATGTTCTTCGCGACATAACGGCCGGCGTAAGCCGCCGAACGGTCGACCTTCGACGGATCCTTGCCCGAAAACGCGCCGCCGCCGTGCGGAGCCGCGCCGCCGTATGTATCGACGATGATCTTGCGGCCCGTCAGACCGCAGTCGCCTTGCGGACCGCCGATGACGAAGCGGCCCGTCGGGTTCACCAGGAACTTGATGTCGCCCTTGATGAGTTCCTTCGGCAGCGTCGGCTTGATGACTTCTTCGATCACCGCTTCACGCAGTTGCGACAGGTCGATGTCCGGCGAATGCTGCGTGGAGAGCACCACGGTGTCGATCGAGTGCGCGCGGCCGTCGACATAACGCACGGTGACCTGCGACTTCGCGTCCGGACGCAGCCAGGGCAAGCGGCCATCGCGGCGCAGGTCCGCCTGACGCTCGACGAGGCGGTGCGAGAGGTGGATCGGCAGCGGCATGAGCTCGGGCGTTTCGTCGCACGCGTAGCCGAACATCAGGCCCTGGTCGCCGGCGCCCTGGTCGAGATTGTCGTCGTGCGCCTTGTTCACGCCTTGCGCGATATCCGGCGATTGCTTGTCGTAAGCGACGAGCACCGCGCAGCCGCGATAGTCGATACCGAAGTCGGTGTTGTCGTAGCCGATGCGCTTGATGGTGTCGCGCGCGACCTGGATGTAATCGACGTTGGCGTTGGTCGTGATTTCGCCCGCGAGGACGACGAGACCGGTGTTGCAGAGCGTTTCCGCTGCGACGCGCGAATACTTGTCCTGCGACAGAATGGCGTCGAGGATGGCGTCGGAGATTTGATCGGCGACCTTGTCCGGGTGGCCTTCGGAAACGGATTCGGAAGTAAAGAGATAGTCGTTCGACACGCTTCAGACTCCATTTGAGTACGGTTGATATTCACGTAGCCGTCTTCGTTTGGAGTCTGAAGCGGCGACGCTTTAGCGGATGATTTCCAGGCCGGCGACTTCTCGAAAGATAAGAAGGCCCCGACCCGCTTCGCCCCGCAAGTTGTCCATTAACTCGGCGAAGGTTTTATTATACCGGTTTCCCTTGTTTTCACAGAGCCGAACGCTTGTCGCTATCCGCCACGCATCACTCATCCGCCCTTCGCGGCCGTTCACCCGCTCGCCGGAGCCGCTCATGCTAGGGCGCATCGGCGTGGCGCTCGCCATCGGCTTTCTCAAGTTCCTGGCGATCATCCCCTACGGCATCACCGCCCGTTTCGGCGACGGCCTCGGCTGGCTGCTCTATCAGATTCCGAGCCGCCGCAAGCGCATTGTTCACACGAATCTGAAACTGTGCTTCCCCGAATGGTCCGATGAAAAGCGCGAGGACATCGCGCAGAAGCACTTCCGGCACGCGATCCGCAGCTACGTGGAGCGCAGCGTGCAGTGGTTCGGCTCGGCGAAAAAGCTCGAAAAGCTGATCCAGCTCGACAGCGCCGTCGATCTCACCGATCCCGATCTGCCGCCCACGCTCTTTCTCGGCCTCCATTTCGTCGGCATCGAGGCGGGATCCATTTTTCTGAACTATTCGCTGCATCGCCAGTGCGGCTCGCTGTATCAGCCTTTTTCGAATCCGCAAATCGAGGAACTGGCGAAAACGCAGCGCGCCCGCTTCGGCGCTGATATGGCGAGCCGCGCCGACAGCGCGCGCATCGTGCTGCGCTGGCTGCGCGACCGCAAGCCGGTGATGCTCGGCGCGGACATGGATTACGGCATGCGCAACTCCACGTTCGTGCCGTTCTTCGGCATCCCGACGTGCACGCTGACGGCCGTCGGCCGGCTCGCGAAGACGGGCCGCGCGCAGGTCGTGCCGTTCATCGGCGAGGTGTTGCCGAACTACAAGGGTTATCGGCTGAAGATTTTCAAGCCGTGGGACAACTACCCGAGCGGCGACGACGAAGCCGACGCGCGCCGCATGAACGCGTTTCTGGAAGAGCAGATTCCGCACATGCCCGAGCAGTATTACTGGGTGCACAAGCGCTTCAAGACGCGGCCGCCGGGCGAGCCGAGCTTTTACTGAAAGCGCGAAACGCCGCGCTGGCGGGTCACATACAATAGCGGCCATGAAACTCAAATTCACCAAGATGCAAGGCGCGGGTAACGACTTTGTCGTGCTCGACGGCTACACGCAGACGCTCGATCTGACCGCGCAGCAAGTGCGCGCGCTCGCGAACCGCCATTTCGGCGTGGGCGCGGATCAGTTGCTGCTCGTGGAGAAGCCGACGATCGACGGTGTCGACTTCAAATACCGCATCTTCAATTGCGATGGCGGCGAAGTCGAACACTGCGGCAACGGCGCGCGCTGCTTCGTGAAATTCGTACGCGATCGCCGGCTGACGGATGCCGCAACCGTGCGCGTGCAGGTGCAAAACGGCGTCATCACGCTGACGATGCAGGAGAACGGCGAAGTCGTCGTCGACATGAGCACGCCGGTGTTCGATCCGCCTCGCGTACCGTTCGACGCGCAAGGGCTCGAAGGCCGGAACGACGGCAACGACACGCTCTGGCCGCTCGACGTGAATGGCGAAACGCGCTGGATCTCCGTGGTATCGATGGGCAATCCGCACGCGGTGCAGATCGTCGACGACGTGGAGGCGTACCCGGTATTGACCGAAGGTCCGCTCATCGAGCGTCACGCGCGCTTTCCGAAGCGCGTCAACGCGGGCTTCATGCAGATCGTCGATCCTCATTCGGTGAAGCTGCGCGTCTTCGAGCGCGGCGCGGGCGAAACGCTCGCGTGCGGCACGGGCGCGTGCGCGGCCGTGGCCGCGGGCATTCGCCGCGGCGTGCTCGAAACGCCCGTGCGCGTAGAAACGCATGGCGGCACGCTCACGATCCGCTGGGACGGCGGGCGCGACGAAGCCGCCGCGCTCTTCATGGCCGGTCCCGCCGCGACCGTCTTCGAGGGTGAAATCGAGCTCGATCGCATCGTTTAACGCACACACGTCACCATGAATCCACGCGAAGTCGCCGATTACCTGCTCGACAACCCCGATTTCTTCGTCGAGCACGCGGAACTGCTCGGCACCATCCGGCTCTCGAATCCGCACGGCAAGGCCGCCGTGTCGTTGCAGGAGCGCCAGATGGAAATGCTGCGCGACAAGAACAAGCAACTCGAGCGGCGTCTCGCCGAACTGCTGCGCTACGGCCACGAGAACGACAGCATCTCGACCAAGTTCAACCGCTGGACCGTGCGCGTGATTTCCCAGCGCGACCCGTACGCGTTGCCCGCGACCATCAGCAAAGGCCTGTGCGAAGTCTTCGACGTGCCGCACGCCGCGCTGCGCGTGTGGGATATCGACGAAGCGTATCGGCAGGCGGATTTCGCGCGCCAGGTCGGCGAGGAAGTGCGCATCTTCACGAGCAGTCTCGCCGCGCCGTACTGCGGCGCGAACACCGGCTTCGCGGCGGCGCAATGGCTCGGCGCGGCCAACTCGGCATCGGTGACGGTCGCGCCGAGCGACGGCCCGCCCGACACCGAGCGCAAGATCGAATCCGTCTCGCTGATCGCGCTGCGCGACCCGCAAGGCGGCCCGGACGCGCCGAGCTTCGGCCTGCTCGTAATGGGCTCGCCCGATCCGCGCCGCTTCCACGACGGCATGGCGACGGACTTTCTCACGCATATCGGCGCGCTGGCGAGCGCGGCGCTGTCCCGCTTGCTGCCGCACTGAACATGAACGCCGCCGCGCCCTCGGGAAATGCGATCGCCGACTATCTCGCGATGCTGGAGCATCAGCGGCATCTGTCCGAGCACACGCTGCGCGGTTATACACATGAGTTGAGCGAACTGCGCGCGCTCGCCAAAGACCGTCCGCTCGAGTCGCTGACGCCCGCGGATATTCGCGGCGCGGTCGTGCGGGCGCACGCGGGCGGGCTGTCGTCGCGCTCAATCGCGCATCGGCTGTCGGCGTGGCGGGCGTTTTATCGATGGCTCGCCGAGCGTATAGAGATGCCCGCGAATCCCGTCGCGACCGTGCGTGCGCCCAAGCGCGAAAAGATGCTGCCGAAAGCCCTTTCCGTCGACGACGCCATCAGGCTCATGGACGCGCCGCAAGCTGGTTCGACCGAAGCGCTGCGCGATCACGCCATCCTCGAACTCTTCTACTCGTCGGGCTTGCGGCTCGCGGAGCTCGTCGGGCTCGACGTGCGTTTCGTTGACAGCAGCGAATATAAGTCGCAAGGCTGGATCGATCTCGAAAGCGCGGAAGTCACGGTGCTCGGCAAAGGCAAGCGCATGCGCAAGGTTCCCGTGGGCCGCAAGGCGGTCGACGCATTGCATGCATGGATCGGCGTGCGCGGCGAGTTCGTCAAGCTCGATCCGCACGCGCTCTTTCTCTCGGTGCGCGGCAATCGCATGTCGCCCGGCGTGGTGCGCGAGCGCGTGAAGCGGCTCGCGCTGCAGGCGGGCATTCCGTCGAACGTGCATCCGCACGTGCTGCGGCATTCCTTCGCCACGCATGTCCTGCAATCGAGCGGCGACCTGCGCGCGGTGCAGGAGCTGCTCGGCCATGCGAGCATCACGGCCACGCAGGTTTATACGTCGCTCGATTTTCAGCATCTCGCCCGCGTCTACGATGCGGCGCACCCGCGCGCAAAGAAGCGCGATTGACCCCGACGGCGCCTCGCGCGCTGCACCTGGCACCGCAATGAACACCATCACGCTCAAACCGGCGAAGGACAGATCGCTCGTCCGCCGCCATCCGTGGATTTACGCGAACGCCATTGCGCGCATCGACGGCAATCCCGCGCCCGGCGCGACGGTCACCGTGCACGCGGCCGATGGCCGTTTTCTCGCGCGCGCGTCGTACAGCCCGCAATCGCAGATTCGCGCGCGCGTCTGGACCTTCGACGAAAGCGAGCCCGTCGACCACGCGTTCTTCAAGCGCCGTGTGCAGCGCGCGGTCGCGCATCGCCAGACGATGGTGAAAGACACCGGCGCCACGCGGCTCATCTTCGGCGAAGCGGACGGCCTGCCGGGACTGATCGTCGATTACTACGTCGCCGATGCAGGCGCGCGCGCGCAGCTCGTCTGCCAGTTCATGGCGACGGGCGTCGAGACGTGGAAGGAAGCGATCGTGCAGGCGCTGATCGCCGCGACGGGCTGCCCGAACGTCTACGAGCGCTCGGACGTATCGATCCGCCAGAAGGAAGGGCTCGAACAGACGACCGGCGTGCTCGCCGGCGACGCGCCGCCCGACACGCTCATCACGAACGAGTGCGGCGTGCGCTATCACGTCGATGTGCGCCACGGCCACAAGACGGGCTTCTATGTGGATCAGCGCGACAACCGCGTGCTCGTCGCGCAGCACGCGCAAGGGCGCGAAGTGCTGAACTGCTTCTGCTACACCGGCGGCTTTTCGCTTGCCGCCCTGAAAGGCGGGGCGACGCGCGTGGTGTCCGTCGATTCCTCCGGCGAAGCGCTCGCGCTCGCGCGCGAAAACGTGACGGCGAACGGCTTCGACGCGCAAAAGGCCGAATGGCTCGACGCCGACGCGTTCAAGACGCTGCGCCGTCTGTACGACGAAGGCCAGCGCTTCGACCTGATCGTGCTCGATCCGCCGAAGTTCGCGCCGTCGAAGGAAACCGTCGATCGCGCCGCGCGCGCGTACAAGGACATCAACCTGAGCGGCTTCAAGCTGCTGCGTCCGGGCGGGCTGCTCTTCACGTATTCGTGCTCGGGCGCGATCGATTCGGATCTGTTCCAGAAGATCGTCGCGGGCGCGGCCGCCGACGCCCGCGTCGATGCGCGGATCCTGAAACGGCTGGGCGCGGGCGTCGATCATCCGCTCCTGACAGCGTTCCCGGAAGGCGAATATCTGAAAGGGCTGCTGTTGCAAATCGCCTGACCGGCCCGATCTACCCGCGATTCACCGCCGCACGGCGCGCAGAAGCGTCGGCTTGACAAATATGTTTCAATAGTCGATTAAGCGCGATTCACGAATACAGACAAGGACACAGGCGACACCATGATTCCCGTAACCATCCTGACCGGCTTTCTGGGCAGCGGCAAAACCACGCTGCTCAAGCGCATCCTGAACGAGCAGCACGGCATGAAGATCGCCGTGATCGAGAACGAGTTCGGCGAAGAGAACATCGACAACGAAATCCTCGTGCAGGAGACGAACGAGCAGATCATCCAGATGAGCAACGGCTGCATCTGCTGCACGATCCGTGGCGATCTGGCGCGCGCGCTCGAAGACCTCGCGAACCGCAAGAAGGCGGGCACGCTGGATTTCGACCGCGTCGTGATCGAGACCACCGGCCTCGCGAATCCGGGCCCGGTCGCGCAGACGTTCTTCATGGACAACACCGTCGCCGACGAATTCCTGCTCGACGCGATCATCACGCTCGTCGACGCGAAGCACGCGAGCGCGCAGCTCGATCAGCACGAAGTGGTGCAGCGTCAGGTCGGTTTCGCGGATCGACTGTTCGTCACGAAATCCGATCTCGTCTCGGCGGACGAACTCGAAGCGCTGAAGCATCGCCTGCTGCACATGAACCCGCGCGCGGCGATCAAGGTCGTGAATTTCGGCGATGCCGACATCAAGGAAATCTTCGATCTGCGCGGCTTCAATCTGAACTCGAAGCTCGAAATCGATCCGGACTTCCTCGCCGAAGACGACCACGATCACGATCACGCGCATGATCACGACCACGCGCACGACGACGATCATGATCATTCGACCTGCGGTCACGACCACAGCCACGATCACGAGCACCATCATCACCATCACGCGCACCACGACGACAAGATCAAGTCGTTCGTGTACCGCAGCGACAAGCCGTTCGATCCGAACCGCCTCGAAGACTTCCTCGGCGGCATTCTGCAGATCTACGGCGAGCGCCTGCTGCGCTACAAGGGCGTGCTGTATATGAAGGGCGTCGATCGCAAGGTCGTGTTCCAGGGCGTGCATCAGATGATGGGCAGCGACCTCGCCGGCAAATGGATGCCGATCGAAAAGAAAAACAGCAAGATGGTGTTCATCGGCATCGAGCTGCCGAAGGATCTGATCACCGACGGACTCGACGCCTGTCTCGTGAAGTAACCCGGCATGCATCTCGCTTGGATTGTGCAATTCACGCGGGGCGAAAACGGGCAGTACAGTCAAACGCCGCACGCGAATGCCTCGCGTGCGGCGTTTTTCATGATTGACTTTCGATGCGCGTATGTAGTCGCGGGCACGAACCGACATCGCTTTTTGCACGTCCAGGCGTTATATTTTTGAAATTCCGGCGCGAATCGACAGGGTTTTCCTCGTTATCGTCGGAAATTGCGGTTCAGTTACAATACAGCCCCACTGGAGAAGGGCAGTTCCGCTGGATGCGCGCCGTTAAGGCGCTCGCTTGCGGAAGTCAGGAGAAGGGATGTCCCGTCGGGACGATGCCTCGATTTGCCGGGGGAAGGCAAATCAAGACAAAGCACCGGGGCCGGAACTCCCGGGCCATGAGAATGCGCCCGGTCATCCGGAGCATCATCCAAGATCGGTTTCCAGAGGAGTTCGGCCCCGCATCGACGCGTCGCGTAGCGCAAGCGTACTGATGCGCTGCATGCGGGTAACGCAAGTGCGGGCGTTGCGAAGACATCGCCTTACATTGAAGAAGCAAGCAGATGACAACGAAACTCTTGACCGAAGCCGAAATCCTGAAGATGAGCGAGAAGGACTACATGAACGAGGATCAACTCGCCTTCTTCAAGAACCGGCTCGAGCAGTTGCAAGCGGACATTCTGAAGAATGCCGGCCAGACAACCGAAAATCTGCGGGAAACGGTGATCGTGCCGGATCCGGCGGATCGCGCGACTATCGAAGAAGAGCATGCACTGGAACTGCGCACGCGCGACCGCGAACGCAAGCTTCTGAAGAAGGTGCAGCAGTCGCTCGCGCGCATCGATTCGGGCGATTACGGCTGGTGCGAAGAGACTGGCGAACCGATCGGCATTCCGCGCCTGATCGCGCGCCCGACGGCCACGCTCTCGCTCGAAGCTCAGGAACGCCGCGAACTGCGTCAGAAACTGTTCGGCGACTGAACCAGCTGCCGGCAGGCGATCGTCGCGGGACCGCCCCGCCACGGGGAAAACGCCGCCGCGAAAAGTTGCGCTCAGGCAGATAGGCCAAGGAAAAGGCACCTCGTCGAAGGGGTGCCTTTTTTGCTTTGCGGCGGGTAAAAAACGCCGCAGGTCGCTTCGGTCAGTCTTGATAAATCTTCCACCGCCCTAAAATGAATTCGACGCGCCGTCGCAAAAGCTTCATTGCGGCAGGCGCGCGCGGCGCCGTCCGCCCGAGGCCCCGAGCCCGGACGGAACCCCGCGCCGTGCACGCCATCGAATTCTCGACTGCGCGGGCGGCCGGTCGCTCGACGACGAAGCCGCCCCGCGTCCTTCTGGTTTTCACAAGGAACGCACATGGAACAATTTCACGGCACGACCATCGTCTCCGTGCGCCGCGACGGCAAGGTCGCGCTGGGCGGCGATGGTCAGGTGACGCTCGGCAACATCGTCATGAAAGGGGGCGCCAAGAAAGTGCGCCGCATCTATGGCGGCAAAGTGCTGGTCGGCTTCGCCGGCGGCACCGCCGACGCGTTCTCGCTGCTCGATCGCTTCGAAGCGAAGCTCGAAAAACATCAGGGCAATCTGACGCGCGCCGCCGTCGAACTGGCGAAGGACTGGCGCACCGACCGCATGCTGCGCCGGCTCGAAGCCATGCTGATCACCGCCGACAAGGACACGACGCTCGTCATCACCGGCAACGGCGACGTGCTCGACCCCGAGCACGGCATTGCGGCGATCGGCTCGGGCGGCGCCTACGCGCAGGCCGCGGCGCAGGCGCTCGTCGAAAATACGTCGCTCTCGCCGCGCGAGATCGTCGAGAAGGCGCTCACCATCGCCGGCGACATGTGCATCTACACCAACCACAATCGCGTCATCGAGACGATCGAATAAAGGACCCAAGCGATGACCACCATGACTCCCTCCGAAATCGTCTCCGAGCTCGACAAACACATCATCGGCCAGGGGCGCGCGAAAAAGGCGGTTGCCGTCGCGCTGCGCAACCGCTGGCGACGCCAGCAGGTCGGCGAGCCGCTGCGCCAGGAAATCACGCCGAAGAACATCCTGATGATCGGGCCGACGGGCGTCGGCAAGACCGAGATCGCGCGCCGTCTCGCCAAGCTCGCGGACGCGCCGTTCATCAAGATCGAAGCGACCAAGTTCACCGAAGTGGGCTATGTCGGCCGCGATGTGGACAGCATCGTGCGCGATCTGATCGAGATTTCCGTCAAGCAGACGCGCGAATCCGAGATGAAGAAAGTGCGCACGAAAGCCGAAGATCGCGCGGAAGACCGCATTCTCGACATCCTCCTGCCAAGCGCGCGCCCGGTCGGTTTCGGCGCGGCCGAGTCGAGCGCCGACGGCGACAACACCACGCGCCAGACCTTCCGCAAGCGCCTGCGCGAAGGCGCGCTCGATGACAAGGAAATCGAGCTCGATGTGGAAGCGCCGCAAGTCGGCATGGACATCATGGGGCCGCCGGGCATGGAAGACATGACCGAGCAGATCCGCTCGATGTTCGCGAACATCGGCGGCGGCAAGAAGACGCGCCGCAAGGTGAAGGTCAAGGAAGCGCTCAAGCTCCTCACGGATGAAGAAGCCGGCAAGCTGCTCAACGACGAAGAGGTCAAGAGCAAGGCCGTGCAGAACGTGGAGCAGAACGGCATCGTGTTCCTCGACGAAATCGACAAGATCGCGTCGCGCAGCGAAACGGGCGGCGCCGAGGTGTCGCGCGCGGGCGTGCAGCGTGACCTGCTGCCGCTCGTCGAAGGCACGACCATCAACACGAAGTACGGGATGATCAAGACCGATCACATCCTGTTCATCGCGAGCGGCGCGTTCCATCTGGCCAAGCCGAGCGACCTGATTCCCGAGCTGCAAGGGCGTTTTCCGATTCGCGTCGAGCTGGATTCGCTGTCGGTCGGCGACTTCGAAGCCATTCTGAATTCGACCGACGCGAGCCTCGTCAAGCAATATAAGGCGCTGCTCGCGACCGAAGGCGTCGAACTCGATTTCACCGATGAGGGCATCCGGCGTCTGGCGGAAATCGCGTATTCGGTGAACGAAAAGACCGAGAACATCGGCGCGCGGCGGCTTTATACCGTGATCGAAAAGCTGCTGGAGGAAGTGTCGTTCGCGGCGGGCAATCACACGGGCCAGCCCGTGCGCATCGACGCGGCCTATGTGGACCGCGCGCTCGGCGAAGTGGCGCAGGACGAGGACCTGTCGCGCTACGTGCTGTAACGGCGACGGCATTGTCCAGGACCGAACCGGGCCGAAGCGCCCGGTTTTTTTCGTCTGATGAAAATGCAACAGGCGAAAAAAAGCCCGCCTAGCTTGGCGGGCTGAATCCATATCAGGAGGAGACATGGAGGAGACAGTTCCAATAATACATAGACGCTTGATGCGACGCAATAGAAATTTTAGTAAAAACCCCTATGGCGTGATTCTGTGGCATCTGGACGTCACTTTTCGGATTCCGCCCACCGATGACACCGCAAGAAACGGCGCGTAACCTCATCTGCATGGCTCTACAGTGGTCCCGTACCCAAGAGCCATCGAGGTCGTCATGAAAACCGTAACAGATTCCATCTTTTCGTCCGATGAATGCCGCTGGCAAGCGGTCGTCGATCGGGATCAGCGTGCCGACGGCGCGTTTTTCTTCGCCGTGCGCACGACCGGCGTATTCTGCCGGCCGTCGTGCGCATCGCGGGCGCCGCGTCGTGAGAACGTCGAATTCTTCCTGACTACAGACGCTGCCGTTGCAGCCGGATACCGTGCGTGCAAGCGCTGCCAGCCGACGAGCCTGCCGCGCGAACTGGCCATCGTGGAGCGCGCGTGCAAGGTGCTCGACGCCGATCCGCAGCAGCGCATGACGCTCGCGCAGTTGAGCGACGCCGTGCATGTGAGCCCGTTCCATCTGCAGCGCCTGTTTTCGCGGATCGTCGGCATTTCGCCCCGTCAGTATCAGGCGGCGCAACGCGCGGGCGTGCTGCGCGACGCGTTGCAGCGCGGCCGCGACGTCACGCGCGCGACGCACGACGCCGGTTTCGGCTCGCCGTCGCGGATGTATGAAGCCGTGCCCGCGGAACTGGGCATGACGCCTTCCGCGTTCAAGCGCAAGGGCGCGGGACTGACCGTGCGCTACGCGAGCGCCGCGACGCCGCTCGGCACGGTGCTCGTTGCCGCCACGGACAAGGGCGTCTGCAAGATCGCGTTCGGCGACGATGCGACCACGCTCGTCGACCAGCTCGCAACCGACTTCGCGCAGGCCGAACGCGTCGAGGATGCCGCGAGACTGGAGCCGTTCATCGCGCAGATTCGCGCGTATCTGCAAGGCACGCGCGAGCGTTTCGACTTACCGCTCGACATCGGCGCGACCGCTTTCCAGCGGCGCGTGTGGGACGCGCTGCGCCGCATCCCGTATGGGCAGACGCGCAGTTATACGGATATCGCCGAAGCGCTCGGCGCGCCGCGCGCGGTGCGGGCGGTGGCGAATGCGTGTGCGTCGAATCCGGTGGCGCTCGCGATTCCGTGTCATCGCGTGATCGGCAAGGACGGCGCGATCGCGGGCTATCGCTGGGGCGCGCCGCGCAAGGAAACGCTGCTCGAAACCGAGCGCACGCGCAACGAAACCAACAAGGTCGCATGAAGCACGGGCGCTCGCCGTCGACATGACGCGCGAGCGCCGCATTGCCTCGCGAGCCGTCCGAACCGGCTCCGGCACACACGTCACGCCCCTCCCGCGAATCTCCCGAAAATCCCGCAATCCCTTGCCGGTCGTGGGTGCAAGCACGCCTTACACCGAGATGTTAAAGTGCCCGCTACCCTAAAAATATGACCGGGCGCATGCGCTCGCGCTCCTCGCAGAACGCATCAATGGCAAACAATAATCCCGCTCACCACAAGGCCGGCGCTTTCGAGCGCAGGCTTGCCGCGCTCGCGTCCGGTCCGCACGCCGCCGCGTTGCGCCAGGGCTTGCGCGGCATCGAGAAAGAAAGCTTGCGCGTGACGCCGCAAGGCAAGCTGGCGATGACGCCGCATCCGCGTTCGTTCGGCTCGGCGCTCACGCATCCGCTCATCACGACCGATTACTCCGAGGCGCTCGTCGAGCTCATCACGCCCGCCGAGTCGGACGCGGCGATCACGCTCGATCGTCTCGACGTGCTGCATCGCTTCGCCTACGCGCACATGGGCGACGAGCTGTTGTGGAACGACTCCATGCCCAACTCGCTGCCGCCCGAGGACGAGATCCCGTTCGGCTATTACGGCACGTCGAATATCGGCAAGTTGAAGACCGTGTACCGGCGCGGCCTGGCGCTGCGCTATGGCCGCACCATGCAATGCATCGCGGGCATCCACTACAACTATTCGCTCAACGAAGATGTGTGGCGCGCGTGGCAGGCGCTCGACACGACGAACACGCTATCCGCGAAAGATTTCCAGTCCGAACGCTACTTCGCGCTGATCCGCAACTTCCGCCGCACGAACTGGCTGTTGATGTATCTGTTCGGCGCGTCGCCGGCGCTGAACCGGCGCTTCGTCGAAGGCAAGACGCATCATCTCGAAACCTTCGATGCCGACACGCTCTACCTGCCGCACGCGACCAGTCTGCGCATGAGCGATCTCGGCTACGCGAACAATCCCGCGCAGGCGGATTTGCTGCCGAGCTACGACAATCTCGACGCCTATCTCGACGTGCTCGCCAAAGCGGTGAGTCAGCCGTATGCGCCGTATGAAGCCATCGGCACGCGGCGCGACGGCGAATGGGTGCAGATCAACGCGAACGTCCTGCAGATCGAAAACGAGTTCTACTCGACGATCCGCCCGAAGCGGGTCGCGCATTCGGGCGAACGTCCGTTGCACGCGTTGGCGGAGCGTGGCGTGCAGTACATCGAAGTGCGCTGCCTCGACATCGATCCGTTTGAGCCGACCGGCATCTCGCTCGAAACCGCGCGCTTTCTCGACGCCTATCTGCTCTACTGCGCGCTGGAGGACAGCCCGCTCCTGCCTTACGACGCGAACATCGAGGCGAACGGCAACTTCAGCGTGGTAGCGAAGGAAGGGCGCAAGCCTGGCCTCACGCTCCTGCGCGACGGCGCGAGCGTGCCGATGCAGCAATGGGCGGAAGAACTTTTCGATGCCGTCGAACCCGTTGCCAGAACGCTCGACGCACTCAACGGCAACGACGACCACACGCGCGCGCTGCAGGCGCTGCGGCCGCGTATCGCCGATGCATCGCTCACGCCGTCCGCGCGCGTATTGCAGACGATGCGCGACAAGCAGCAGAGCTTCGACGCGTTCGCGCTCGAAATAAGCGCGCGTCACGCGGAAGCTTTCCGCGGCCGCCCGCTTTCCGTCGCCGAAGAGCGCGCGATGGACGAACTTGTGGCGAAATCGCTGGTGGAACAGGCGGTTGTCGAAAGCAGCGACACCGAATCCTTCGACGCCTTCGTCGCGGCATATCAGACCTACACGCTGAATCCCGCGAGCGCATAATGCGCGCGCCATCGCATTGAGCAGGTTTTTCCGGACCGGCGCCGGCGTGCGCCGGCAAGCCTTACCGGCTTATGCAACAGAGGGAAACGCGCGGCAACGTGATCCGGTTTGGCAGGTCAAAATATGGCCCATTTTCCGACGATCGGGGGAGCAATGAAAAAGAGGTTCTTCGGCGCGCTCGCGCTGGGGGCTGCGTCGCTCGCGATGTTGGCCGGCTGCGCGGTGCAGGACCAGGTCAGCAGCACGACCATGGAACAGGCGACGCAACCGCTCACCTGCATGAGCAAGGCGGAATGCGACGCGTGGTGGGCGCGCGCTCAGGTGTGGGTGACGAACCATTCCGAGTACAAGCTGCAGACCATCACGGATTCGATCATCCAGACCGCCGGACCGTCGAGCGGCAAGCGCGCGCTCGCTTATCAGATCACCAAGACGCCGACCAACGAGGGCACCGCGACGATCGGTTTCGCCGCGCATTGCGACAATCCGCTCGGCTGCGAGCCGAATCCGTGGCAGGCGGGCGCCGACTTCAAGCAGTTCATCCGAAACGGCCCGGGGCTGCGGAAAACGGCGACGCCGCAAGCCGGCGCCATGCCGCCGCCCGCACCCGCGCCGGGTGGGGTGCAGGTCAGCCCGCTGGATCAACCCGCTCCGCTCAATCTCGAAAGCCAGCCGGGACAGTCGGTGACGCCGCTCACGCCGCAGTAATTCAGTGTCCCATCGTGGCTGACGCGCCCTTCTTCGGCCGCGTCAGCCAGACCATCACGGCCAGCACGAGAAACGCATAGAACGAGATGCGGAAGAAGTCGTTGGTCGACATCATGTACGCCTGCGCCGACACCACGCGATCCAGTTGCGCCGTCAGCGCCTGTCCTGACAATCCGAGTCCCGAGAGCAAATCCGAATAGGCCGTCGTGCCCGCAGAATACGGCGTGACCGATTCGGCCAGCCGCGCATGATGGCGGATCATGTCGTTCTCCCAGAAGGTCGTGCTGACCGCGGTGCCGATCGCGCCCGACAAGGTCCGCAGGAAGTTCGACAGCCCCGCCGCGCCCGCGAGCCGCTCGTCAGAGACACTGGAAAGCGTGATCGTCGTCATCGGCACGAAGAAGCACGCGACGCCGATACCTTGGATCAGGCGCGGATAGATGATCTGGTGGAACGGCGTGTCGAGCGTGAAGGTCGAGTTCCAGTGCGACACGAACGCGAAGGTGAGAAACGCGAAACTCGCGACCACGCGCAGATTCATCCGATGCATGTTCTGCCCGATGAGCGGCGACAGCACCAGCGCGAGAATGCCGACCGGCGCGGTCGCGAGGCCGGCGAGCCAAGGCGTGTAGCCGAGCACGGTCTGCAGCCACAGCGGCAACACCACGACCGAGCCGAAGAACGCGAGAAAGCCGAGCGACGTGATGAGCACGCCCATCGCGAAATTGCGGTCGCGGAAAAGCGAAAGGTCGATCACGGGTTCCTTCTCGGTCAGCTCCCACGCGAACATGAACGCGAGCGACACCACCGAGACGATCGCCAGCGTCACGATGAAGCTGGAGCTGAACCAGTCGCGGTCCTTGCCGAGGTCGAGCATCATCTGCAGGCTCGCGACGCCGATCACGAGCAGCGCGAGCCCGACGCCGTCGATGCGCTGCTGCGTCGTCTTCGTCTCGTGGCCGCGCAGCAGGAAGTACGCGATCGCCGCCGAAAACACGCCGATCGGCACGTTGATGTAGAAGATCCACGGCCAGGTGTAGTTATCGGTGATGTAACCGCCCATCACCGGGCCGAAGATCGGCGCGACGATCACGGTCATCGCCCAGAGACCGAGCGCGAGGCCGCGCTTTTCCGGCGGATAGCTGCGCATGAGGATGGTTTGCGACAGCGGGACCATCGGACCGGAGACGAGCCCCTGCAACAGCCGGAACGCGATCAGCGATTCGAAGTTGTGCGCGAGGCCGCAAAGCGCCGACGCGATCGAAAACAGCAGCACGGAAATCGTGAACAGCTTCACCTCGCCGACGCGCCGCGCGAGCCAGCCGGTCAGCGGCACCGCGATCGCGGACGCGACCGAATACGACGAAATCACCCACGTGCCTTCGCTCGTCGCCACGCCGAGATTGCCGGAGATGGTCGGCACGGCGACGTTCGCGATCGACGTGTCGAGCACTTCCATGAAGGTGCCGAGCGCGAGGCCCATCGTCAGCAGGGCGAGAATGCCGCCTTTGAGCGGCATGGGCGCGGACGGCGTGGCGGGCGTGGTCGCGGATGTGGACATCGTCGGGTCTCCGCGTGGACGGCGCTCGAAACGCGCATCGCACGCAAACTATTTATTGTCGAGGCATTCTCTGCCCAGACAGCGAAATCGGCGCAAAAAAGCACCAAATTCGTCGGATTAATCAGGGAAAATCTTCATCGACCGGGCAGGTTGCGCAATCTTCCATCGGCGTGTTGCCGATGATGCGCGCAAGCATGCCGGTCAGCAGATCCAGCTCCGCGCGGCTGAAACCGCGCAACTGCTCGTTGAGCACCGCCGCGCCGATCACGGGCAGACGCCCGGCCGCGTCGCGCCCGCGCTCGGTCAGACTCAGCTCGACGATTCTTCGATCCGCCTCGCTGCGCGTCCGGTTCACGAAGCCCTTTTTCTCGAGCCTGTCGAGCATACGCGTCATGGAACCGCTGTCGTAGGCCATTTCGCGTGACAGTTCGAGCGGCGTGCGCGCCCGCCCGGACGCCAGCATCAGCATCACGCCGATTTGCGACGATGTGAGCCCGAGCGGTTTCAGCGCCTGATCGGTGCGCACGACGAGCACGTTACGCGCCTTGGCGAGATAGTAGCCGAGGCTCGTTTCGAGCTGAATCGTGGCGGGGTCGTAAAGCGGTTCGCTGTTCATGCGACATCGGTCAAACGGCTGATGCGGGACTGCGACACTACGTCACGTCTCGCGAAGGCAACAATTCCGAAAAAGGAATCAGCAGTATCTTGAAAACTAGTTGCACAGTCAATATTATTCTATGCAACGAGTTACGCGCTTGTTGCGCCGCCCGAGACTATGTTCTGACCGCCAGCCGTCGTTCGCCGACGCCCGAGAGACCTTCCAATGACCCGCTTTGTTCGCACCGCCCGCCGACGTTTCGGCCCTATCAGCAGCATGATCGCCAACGCTTCCCGTCACTTCGTCCCGCCGAAGCTGAGTTCGTGGAAACTCGCGTTGTATCTGATCGTGTTCCTGCTGCCGGGCGGATCGTTCGTCGTGCTGGGCATGGGATGGTTCGAGAACCGGCATCGGCGCAAGACGGCCGCGTCCGCGCCGAAGAAGGCGCCCACGCGATCCTTGCTCGCCGCGCCGTGCACCGGCGGCGGCGGCGCCAGCGGCGCGTGAGCCCTTCGTAACGCGTCGTAACCGATTCCGCCCGCTGCGTAACACCCGCCTTACGGCGAACCCGTTACGCTAACGTCTGCCTGACGGGCGCATGACCAAACGCCCGTCGCGTTCCGTTACCATTTCGGCTTGCCGCGTCCGTCGCATCGGACTCGAGCGGCGCCGACAGGAATTTCGACAAGCAGATGCCGTATCGCCCCGCCTTTCCCGCTCCCATCGTCACGCGCCGGCTGACCGCCACGGCGCTCGCCGCCGCACTCGCGATGTTCATCGCCGGCTGTGCGGTCGGGCCCGATTACCAGCGCCCCACGACAACGGTCCCGGCCAGCTACAAGGAAGCGCCCGAAGGCTGGAAGGTCGCGCAGCCCGCCGACCAGACCGATCGCGGCACCTGGTGGACCGTCTATCAGGACGATCGCCTCGACGAGCTCGAAGCGCGCCTGAACCAATCGAATCAGACCATCGCGCAATACGCGGCCGCGTACCGTCAGGCGCGCGCGCTCGTCAGCGAAGCGCGCGCGGCGTATTTCCCGACCATCGGCGCGTCGGCGTCGGGGTCGCGTTCCGGAACGGGTGCGGGCAACCGGTCGACCAACAGTTCCAGCTTCGGGCAGCAAGGTTCGGTGAACAACCAGTTCAACCTCTCGCTCGACGCATCGTGGGAACCGGACCTTTGGGGCAGCGTGTCGCGCACCGTGACCGCGCAGAAGGCGGGTCAGGAAGGCGCCGCCGCCGATCTCGCCAACGCGCGGCTATCCGCGCAGGCCACGCTCGCGCAAACCTACTTCCAGTTGCGCTCGCTCGACGCGCAGCAGAAGCTCCTCGACGAGACGGTCGGAGCTTACGAGCAATCGCTCAAGCTCACGCAGAATCAGTACGCGCAAGGCATCGTCGCGCGTTCGGACGTGATCCAGGCGCAGACGCAATTGCAATCCGCGCAGGCATCCGCCATCGATAACGGCGTCGCGCGCGCGCAGTTCGAGCACGCGATTGCGGTGCTCGTCGGCGAGCCGGCTTCGACCTTCTCGATTCCGCCGATTCCGCTCGACGCGACGCCGCCTACCGTACCCGTGCAGATGCCGTCCGCGATTCTCGAACGGCGGCCGGATATCGCGTCGGCGGAGCGCAAGGCGGCCGCGGCGAACGAGCAGATCGGCATCGAAATGGCCGCCTACTTCCCCACGCTCACGCTCTCCGCGCAAGGCGGCTTCGAAAGCTCGGTGCTGTCGCAATTGCTGCGCGCGCCGTCGCGTTTCTGGACGCTCGGGCCGAGCATCGCAGCGACTATTTTCGACGGCGGCCTGCGTTCCGCGCGCACCGAAGCCGCGCGCGCCACCTACGATCAGAACGTCGCGACATACCGTCAGACGGTGCTGACCGCGTTCCAGGACGTCGAGGACAATCTTGCGTCGCTGCGCATTCTGGAGAAGGAAATCGTCGTGCAGCAACAGG
Source organism: Caballeronia megalochromosomata (assembly GCA_001580565.1). Classification (GTDB taxonomy): domain Bacteria; phylum Pseudomonadota; class Gammaproteobacteria; order Burkholderiales; family Burkholderiaceae; genus Caballeronia; species Caballeronia megalochromosomata. Next base: position 38,414 of record LRBF01000277.1, read on the forward strand.
CCGTCGAATCGGCGCAGCAGGCGCTCGCGATCATCAACAATCAGTACAAGGCGGGAACGGTCGCGTACATCAACGTGCTGACCGCGCAGACCACCGCGTTCACGGCGCAGCAGAAGCTCGCCAATATCGCGGGGCAGCGGATGGTGTCGTCCGTGGGACTCGTGAAGGCGCTCGGCGGCGGCTGGGATGTTGCGCAGATGGATCGTGAGACGGGTGGCGTGGAGGCGCCCGCTGTGAGCGCGGTGCAGGCCGCGAATCGTTGATCGTTGATCGTTTTGCTGTTTTCGCTGGATCCCGTTTTCGTGTCGGTCTATTAGCACTGCCCCTGTGCGGGGCGGCACCTACTTTCTTTGCTGCTGCAAAGAAAGTAGGCAAAGAAAGCAGCTTTCCCATCCAAAGTACTTCACACCGGCCGCGGCACAGGCGATTGGCTGAATGGCCCGGCTGTAGAGAGTGCCCCCACAAAACTCGCGCGGCTTGGATCGCGCACGGTCTGACGAGCTAGTACGTTTAGGGCGAGGGTTCAGCTCGAAATGGCTCCGGCCCACTTCGCGGCCGATGGGTCAGTCGGGTCTGCGTGCGCTTCTGCGTTTCTCTTTTTTCGTCGGTTTCCGTCGCATACCCAACGGCAGCGCGTAGCGCTGTGCCGATGCTATTTTGTGCTGAACCAGCCACGCGCGTGGCGCGATGTGACAGACCGTGCGCGGTCCGAGCCCCGTGAGTTTTGTGGGGGCACTCGCTACTGCCGGGCCATTAGGTCAATCGCCTGTGCCGCGGCCGGTGTGAAGCACTTTGGATGGGGAAAGCTGTTTCTTTGGTTACTTTCTTTGCAGCAGCAAAGAAAGTGACTGCCGCCCCGCACAGGGGCAGCGCTAATAGACCGACACGAAAACGGGATCCGAAGAAGGCCTATGGCTGAGTCCAGCGATTCCCTACCGCATGAACGTGAGCGCAACCGTATCCTGATCGT
>LRBF01000278.1 GCA_001580565.1 Caballeronia megalochromosomata
CCCCGAAAGAGCACTCTCAAGCAATTGAACACAGGGAATCCATATGCAATGCGTTGCACACACTACCATCGGCGGCTACCCCATCGCGAGTACCGTTGACAGTTACAACCAGTGGTACTTTATGCCGGAGGACAGACTCATTCGTTGCCGGACGCGGGGTCGCGAACGGCTCCATGTCGAGTACGTCTACTCTGTAACGGCCGATACACTTCGTCGGCGTCTCGGCCGTGCCGGATTCAGCCGTGCTTCGCTGGAGGAAGAGTTCCGAGAATATCATGACCAGATTCGTTGGAGACAACAAGGGGATAACCTGCATTTCACCGGCGAATTCGCAGAAGTTTATGCAGAAGCGTTCGTATCGTCTGGTTCGCTCGACGATTGGCTTAATGCGCTGGCGAGGGCGGTGAAGAACGGAGTGACACACTCTGGACGAGCCGCGAAGGGGTTTAAACCGACAGGCAGTTTGCTGGTAAACATCATCACCGGTTCGGACAAACCGGAGCGTTACGGACTGGAACCCGAACACGGCCTCTTGGGATTCCCTTGCTGCAGCTTTAGCAACATGGCAGTAGCGTTGCTCGAGGTTACTGCAGGAAATACAGTGTGCGAACTCGATGTCACATCTTTCATCATGCATCGAGATGACACTGCTTTCGATGATATCCTCGGGCGAAAGGAAGATTACTAAAACTCAACGTGCGCGATGGACAGTCGCGCACGTTCTTTTGCATCATGCAGCACTCATGCCAGTCTCAAAGTCACCATCTTGAGCAGAGCGTCGTCAACGCGCTCGTGGTACAGCAGATTCGTCGTCAATGTTTTCCACCAAGATCGAGTCACCGAAAGACCGTGCATTCGGGTATCCGTTAGTCGCCGTGTCGAAGGCATCGATTCCATAGCTCTCTCACGCGAACGGATCTATCCAAGTTTCGATAGGCGATAACACTCAATGCCATCTCAAAAAAGGTAAATCTGGAGATTCAGACTCGTCACCACGACAGCGATGCCCGAGGATTTATCGTGCAGCTCGAAATAAATGCAGCATAAAACCGAGAATCATTGGCACTCGAATCAGTATTTCTAAACGAGCCTTAATCGCATTTTGAGAATATTTCCAGCGATATGTTAGTCAACGAAAGGAAGAATAGCATCGTCAATGGATGTTCGATCGGTGCCGTGACACGACGACGAAAGAGCCCCGATATGGGGGCATGAATAGCCGCAAACGATGCCAGGATACCGCATCGATCGCGCCGAGGTTTGCGACTAAACGCATGACTGTCTTGTTGGACAAGAGTCAATCGACGGCGTCGCGGTGGCAAAGATCAAGGCCTTGAGTCAGCAATAGTGCGTCGTGCAAGAGCCTCAGGCGAGTTCCGCGGGTGACTCTGCGCGAGCAGTAAGCATAGCGAGTTAATTCTGCGTGGGAAGATCATCCGGAGTAGATCGTGGATCAGTTTGCAGAAGACGAGTACGAATGCTTCACTTGCCAGCGACGATTTCGTACTGCTTTGTTCTCGATATCGAGAGAATGGAACCGGGTTTTCTATGACGATGGCCTGCCATCGGTTGAAATTTCCGTAGCCGAAGGTATCGAATGCTATTGCAGTCAGGTTTGCGCCACCCTTCGGCGCACGCTGGTCATGTCCAGAGAGGGTGTCCCAATTCGCCGCGTTGGAGTTGGACCTGTTGAGCCATGCGCAAAGTGCGGCGCGCCGGTCGATATGGCAGAGCTTCATCTAAGCTACGTCGAGACGTTCGACGTACACGAGAGCAGCTTTGAAGTAAGAACTATGACCGCAGACTATCTTGCAGTCCTCTGTCAAAAATGTTGTCCGCCACGATCTCAGGGAATCTCGGCTACAGAAAACGGCAACCAAAAAGATCCTACTTGTATCTAAACGTAGAAAGCCTTTTTCATGTAGTCAGACCACGACCGATATGGCTAAGGCTACTCTCGTACAAACCCATCAATGGACAGCAAGACAGCGGTTCCGAATGGTCCGCGCGACCCGAGTTCGAAGTCTCCCGCACTCGGTTCCAAGCGTCGTCTGCTCGATACACTGCAAAATCTCGAGCGCACCCTCCCCACAGCGATTGCCATCGCGTCGTGTAAATCGTAGAGACCTTTAGAGTATCCTTTTATGAAACCCGGCGAATATCCATTCGGGTGCTGTCTCCCTGTCGCGCGGCCGCGCCGCTAACGGCAAAGCCATCATTTCCGCATTCGCTTCATCAAAGGCGTGAGTGCCCAGACTTCCTCGACGTCACGCAAATACATCGCTGACAGGCTGTTGGCGAACCTCAGCGGCCGCGCGCCAATCGGGATATTGTCGCGTTATGGCCTCGAGCACCGCTTTGAGGTCGAAGTCTCGCCAAGAAGCGCGGCAGCGGTCTATATGCGTATTCAAACGCGAAACAAAGGTTGCCCACGTTGACATGGTCGTCGGTCATTCTGCAATCGACCATGAATTCGACAACATCTCTGGCAATCAGATCGTACAGGCTTTCGGTGGCCTGCCGTTTCGCCTCTGCAGGCTGCGTGTTAGTTCGGTTCATTTGCGACAGTTCGCCGCTTTGAGGGTTTTCGGGTCATGAAAATCGTAACTCTGGAGACTGGCTGGACACTGATTCCGCGCCCGGGAGTCCAATGGCACTCGATATTTTTCAGGACGAGCATTGTCCTCTATCATTCCTTGATGTTCCGCGTGGTTCATAGCTGAGCCCATACGCTCCTACTGTGATACCAGCTTCAGGTAACTCGCCGGAACATGTGAAGTGAGTCAGACACCGTTATCTGCCCGGGAAAATGAAAACCCATCCGCATGCATTTTGGCTGCGTCAACCTCCAGCACGACGGGGCGTCCGTGGCGCTCCCATTTCCGAGTTGCCGTAACGACGTCGAAGCTCATGTCAACTGCGTGATGACTACCGCGCTTTAGTCCGTCTTTTGCGATAAATAGGCGTCGTAGAGAATCGGGCGGGAAGGTATCCGCGTACCCTAGATCTACGTCGATCGAATGATCTTGCGCAGCACGCAGTCGCTTGCCGTCAACCGAAATCGAAAAGCGTTGCTTGTCGCCGGAAGCAACTACATACAGTACGAGCTTCTGCGTAATAGTGGGCAGCGACCTCAAGCACTTCGCAGCCTGCGCTGCACGGGCGCTGCAATTGATTGAACGCACGAGCTCGTCGATCGCCACGCAACCGTGACAACCATTTCGGGCTCGTGCCGCAATATCCTGGATAGCACTCTGCTAACGGCGACACGTTCGTCCGTTGCAGTCGTCTCGGTCTCATCCTTGCTCATCCGGTGACCTTCGATGTTTCACCCAGCTGTTTGAGCGCGCAACATGGACTTGGTCCACCGCCTCCTCAAACATGACACCCATCTGGAAACCGATACTACGAGCTGTGGCTCGTTTGGCAGGTCACCGGGAGCTTGCGCGGGACCCGACGCGACAAAACGTCATTGATTAGCGAGGCGGCTTCGAATGGACCGAGCAACCTGAGTTCCAAGTCTCTCGCACGCAATTCCGAGCGCAGCTCGCTCGACGCACTGCAAAATCTGAAGCGCTCCCTCGCCACATCGATTGCCGTCACGCTGCCCGTATCGTAGCTCTCGCTCGAGATTTCGTTCCTGAAGCTCCGAAAAAATCCATTCGGATGCTGTCTCCCTATCCCGCGGACGCGCGTTCAACGGCAACGCCATCATCATTTCTGCGTTCGCTTCATCAAAGGCGTGACAGGCAAGCAGCTTCTTGACTTCACGCAATACATCGCTGGAAGTCTGTTGACGTGCCTCAGCGGCTACACGCCAGTTGGGATATTGACGGATTACGGCCTCGAACACGATTCGAAGTTCGAAATCTCGCCAGAACCGAGGGAGCGGCCTATATGCATATTCAAACGCTAGACTAAGGACGCTAACGTGGACATCACCATCATTGAACCGGCAATCGACCATGAATTCGACGACATTTGTGGCAACGTCATCGTAGAGGTTTTTGGTGGCCTGCTGTTTCTTTTCTACAGTCTGCATGTTAATTCAGTTCATTTGCGACGGTTCGCCGCTTTGAGGGGGAAAAAGGTGACCGTTTTCAACGGCACCAAAAGTATAGAAGCGGAGAGTAAGGATGATTCGTACGCCTCGAATCGCTCGGCGCGCGCTCCACGCGATCCGAAAAAGCCGCGTCGCGTGGAGGTATCGAATCGACCGATTTAAAAAACATCCGTCGTTTCGTCACGAGCATCGAAGGAAAACGCAACCGTCTCGCGTGGCGAACTCAAACATTGCTTGAGAATTTTTGTAGAAACCGTAAAAGTGGTCGTCCCCGAGCGCCCGCGCCCGCTCATCCCACTCGGCGAAATCGGCAACCAACTTTGCGGAGACAATTGGACCAATCGTCCCTCGCCCACCCCACCGAAACATTTCGCGAAACGGGCCCGGGTCGTCCGCACCGGGCATCCGCCAATCGTAACCAACTAAATCGGCGAGCTTTTCCAGGTCTGCGTTGAGAACTCGTTCCTTCCCGAAGTCGAACCAGGCATCTTCTTCGTACATGTATATGGACCCGACCTCAAGACCGTCGCCGAAGCAAGGCCATTTAGTGTTTTCATTTACTTCTACTGCGTCATGGTCGAAGTGCGAGCTTCGGAAATCATCATCGACAGTTCCCTCGAACATCTTAAGCCCTTGGCATGCCACCATCATTACGGACATTATTACTTCCCTTTTGAAGAGTCGACGTACACGCTGAAAGGCCACAAAAGTGAGATTCATCTTGTGCGTCAACGATTAATAAAAACGCCAATGAAACACGTGCGCCACATAGGTGACGTTCAGATGATCAAAAAGGGAATTAGCGTGTTCGGTTATGTCCGTTATCAATTGCAATACCAATTTTGTGTAGATCTCTCTCAGACAGTTGATGGCGGGAAACTTCGTGATTCAACGATTTTGGTTTCTCGACATCCGGAACACATATGCCTGGCTGCTGGTGAACCTCGTATGGAAGGAGTGGTTCGGATTGTATTTCCGGAGTGAGCAGAAGGAAATACCTTTGAGACGCGGAAAAGATGGTTCGCAGTTTCCAGGCCCAAAAACTGGGTGAGAATAACAAGTGTTATTCGAATTAGAATAAATACTCTAAAGATGCGCCTACGGTGCTCGGGGCGTCGTCTTAGTACCGGAGGTCTCCTTGGCCGCCTTCCGGGCGGAGAGAGCTCACCCGTAGTTTGCTTCACTATAGGGAAGCAAAGCGTACGATTTTGCTTCCCTATAGTGAAGCAAAGCGACTTCCCTTGACGCGCCTTCGGTCCAACGTGGAGAGAGGACTTGCGAAATGAACTATGCAATCGAGCGTGCTGCCCAGTGGCTGAGTGATGCTAATGGCCCGCTCATCACTGCGGATGCTGGTATGGGCGTCGACTCCCGCTTGCCAGATTATCGTGGTAACGAAGGCTTCTGGCGCGGCTAAGTCGGCGCTGGACAGTCCGGCGGTTTGCAGATTGGATCCCGGGCCGTAGCTGCGAGACGATTGCCGACGTCCGGAGGCGCCAAAGGCCGGACTGAAGCGCCGGTGTGGATATCGCGCGAAATATTCTTATTTTGAGAGAAAGCCCCGTTATGAAATTTTCCTCTCGAGATCATGACGTCCTTAACGCAGGTTCAAATCCGAGGTCTCGCATTTCCGGGCACACTACGGCTGGGTAATGGGCCTCTTCACTTCCCGAGTGGCCAATGACGGCCGTTCGCAACTCAACGGTAACCCATACGCAGGTTGCTAGGTTGATGTTTGCTTCCTCCGGCAGTTCGCCTTCAAAGGAATCGGTGACCTTCGGCCGGCATGAACCTTGAGCCTCAACTCCTCTTGCCTGGCTCGCAACACGACATTGATGATGAAGATGCACCGAGACGCTTACGGGAATGGCTGGCGTCTTGCGGCGCGCGGGGCAGTTCCAACCCAGTTCGCCAAAGACGACAGATACCGAACTCGACGCCACGGTAATCTCTCACACTGATGTCACTGAACTGATCCAGGAGAAGACATAGCGATGACATTGCCAACCGAAAGAACAAAGGCTGTGGTCGAAGCGCGTGGGTTTCTGGAAATGCTCTCGAACGCTGATGAGCCGACGATTCCAATCCACGTTCGATCAGTCGCGACACGACTGCTTAGTCACCTTCCGCTGAACATAGACTTGGACATTTCGGCTTCCGCGCTTCCGACGATTTGGGCGCCTCCCTCGACTTCTGTACGAGATGAGTAGCAAGCAGTACGCCGGTGCATCGCCCCAATTTTAGGACAGGGACTGACCAGAAGTAGCAGTTTCAGAAGGAACGACGATGCCGCCGTCTTCACTCGACACGTTGACCGCGCCACCGGACAGCTGGAGACCGCGGCCAGTCGAAATCAGGACATGGAAGATATTCGGCTATCGCATCCGGACTCATATCCCCAGTACGCTCCAGCTCATCTGCGAGCGCAATAACACGCGCCCAGATTTCCGGCCGGCGCAATGCGTCGCATGTCACTGTGCACGCATGCTCGAATTCGCTGCGGTATGGCAGCAGTCCGGCGAGACCCTGCGCTATTTCTACGTCGCTCTCTCGGTCCAGCCAACCGTCCGTGTCCCAGACATCAAAGTTTCGTTGTTCGTAGTAGGTCTCAGCAATCGGACCCGCGAGCGCTGCACAAACGCGAAGGCGCACGAACCTTCTAAGGTCGGCGAGGACCTGTTTGCGCTGCGTGGTCCGAAGATTGGCCGCCATGGAATGATGAACGTTGATGAACTGCGCCCGGTTTGCCCGATAGCAGAGCTGCTCGTCATCCCATTCGAGATATTGCGAGAGTATAGGACCGTCGGGAAGCTCACACACTCCCCATAGGTCATTCATCTCCACGCCCCTTTGTGTCAAGTGTGACCACCACTCACAGCCTTCCGGCGCGACCGCGAGACCCTGAACAGAGAAGCCACCCAGGGCGTAGATAAGAGCATGGCCGGCCTCGTGAACGCAGACCATGCGGCGAAGTTGATGTGTGAGCATTTTTTCTTATCGTAAAGCAGTGTGCGTTCAATCGACATCAATAGAATAGGTCAAGAGAACCACAAAACCGGTGCTCCTCTCGACTGAGACAAGAGGGCTGACGAGAAACCTATTGAGAGCAGACGCGATGTAAAACATGTATTGGCAAAAAATACTTTAAGCAGCGATTCTTCAAAGAAACTAGATGGCAGGTTTGTCGCGAATCAATGCTTCAGGCACGGCATGAATTCTAATGGCAGAACCGCTCTCGTGAAAATAGTTTCGGCACAGCCAAAAAGCATGCGAAGTACTCTATTCGAAAAATCTCCGAGTATTCATTAAGCGATTTTCGGGTTAGAGTAATCACTCTAAAGTTCAAGCTCGAGTGCCTCTTGAAGCCAGCAGAGCCATCTGGAGGGGGTGCCGGCGCCGAGATATCTCACGTCTCTGTCAGGCGAGCATGCGATTCCCCAAAACGGATTGGAGACCGCGGTCGTAACAGGTTCATGCCTGCCCGGTCGGCAGCCAAGGATTGGTGTTCCGCGCTCGCCGGCGAGCATCCCGCTGCTGCTCTACCCGCGGTTGTTGGCTCCCAGGTGACGTTATTAGTCGCCGCCGTGTTTTCTCAATGCGCTTGCTGGGATACTGAACGCAGCGTGCACGATCACCATTCGCGCACCTTTTCCTCAATGGGAGATCCGTCAGCGTGACTTCAAGTATCGACAACATCGTCCTCGAGGCCGCCCCGGCGTCTCTCACCGCGCCGACGCAACACCATAAGTATCAAAGAATCAATCAACAAACTGCAAGAAGCCTCCGCAATGAAATGGCCGGAGCCATCGTCGACTTTGTAGCCAACTGCGGCCTAAGCGACGCCGATGTGCACGCGGGCAACCTGAAACTCGCCATTGAATACTCGCGTTGGCCGCTTCCAAGTTTTTGGCGCGACTTCGCCCTTGCGCTAAGCGGAGTCGTCCCCGAGCGTTCCCCGATTGGCGCTCTTCCGTCGAGAAGCTCGATAGCAGCCTTCCTCCGTTTGACCGGGACAGATGACGTCCCGATCTGAGACAGGCACAGAACAAATTGAGGAGGCAGCCAAGACAATCATGTCTGCCGCAGAGACGATACATTCCTCTTTAGTCAGTCGCAGCCAATCAACGGCCTGCCAGAAAGCGCCTTCGAATAGGCGAAAACAAACGCAAGAGACCGCGGTCGCCAACCTAACGATTAAAAAGGCCCGGGATCGTCGCGGTCGGAAGGCTCGATGACGCATGCAAATCAGCAGAGTAACGTACGTTCACCGCTGTCGACGATGGAGATGCAGAAAGCGTTGCACCGTCCCATCAGTCCCTGGTTGCCAGCCGCGCAGCGGCCACCCGGGTGAAGCATAGAAACCATGCTCTCATGGAAGCGACTCCGCTGACAGAGGACAGAATAGAGGATACAGAGCGTCCTGGCCGATGCCTTCGCTCAAAGCCTATGCGAGAGAGATGCTCGATGCGAAACCGTTTCCTGGCTGCCAGCCGCGTAGCGGCCCTCCAACGTAGCAAACGTACGAAGGACGAAACATACGCTCACGTAAACACACGCTTTTAGAAGTGAAGCATATCAATGTATGTATTATTGAGCATATGTTCGTTAAGAAATAATATGAATCTGCTCACTGCTACATAACGAGGAATAGCCGGGGCCCCTGCCACATCACGCAGGCACCCCTTCCGCCATCTCTTCTTGAGTGGCTCCGACAGACGTGTGGATCGCGGCTCTATCTTCGCCACCGCGCCGGACTTTCTCAACCCTACCCCGTGGTCGTTCGAATTTCCCTGACGCGCCACCGGTTCCTCCCCGTCCACGTCAGCGGTCACCACCGAAGCTCTTCAGTCGGAAGAGGCGGCTCTCTCGTCGGGCGGCTCGGTGCTCGGCCGACGCGTGACATTCAATGTATATCACCGGAATGACGAGATGGTCAACGCACAATTCGGTGAAATTCTAATGCCGTGCAGCGCGATCGGAAAAACCCTTGCCGTTCTATGGAGTTTATTAGAAACGCCTTCGTGAACAATTTTCTCTCAATACGTTTTGCGGAACGTTCGACCTGTCGCAACGGGTGCGAAAAGCATGTCCGTGATTCAGTGGCACTAGCACTACGCCAGCTCTCTTCACCTCTCGGTAGCGTTATGCGCAATTGAAAGAACGCCATCACCCCCATGGAGCGTCGTCGCATTTCGATGGACTCACAAAAAAACCCGCCACAGGGACGGGTTGGGAAAGTTCGAGGGCTGAGCGCCATGCAAGCGCTCGATTGTATGTTTGCACCGTTGCCCATGGCCGAAAAGAGCGATCTGCGATTTTCTCTGTTTCGGCCGGCGAAACCTAGCCAACGGCTTCCCTCGACCTTCGGTCCTAGTCGGGTACGGTCGCACCGTCAGTCTTCGCGACGAGAAAACGATAGCCCGCAAGCGCGCAAAAGGACCTTATCTACTAGCGCGCCATGGTGGATCATTCCGATGCCGACGTATCGGCCTCCCCTGCTTCTGCCTGCGGAGCGGGTGCCAGCGGTGCGCTCTCCAGTGCTTGAGGTACCTTCTTCGCGGCCACTTTCCTCGCGCTGCCTTTCTTCGCTAGCGCTTTCTTGGCGGCCGCTTTCTTCACGGGAGTGGTCGTCGCCGAAGCTTCGCTCGCTCCCGTTAAAGCGGCCTGAGCCGGCGCCTTCTTTGCGGATGCCGATTTTGCAGCGCCTTTCTTTGCCGCCACCTTCTTCGTCGCCGTTTTTCTTAATGTCTCTGTCTTGGTAGCTGCCTTCTTGGTAGCTGCCTTCTTGGTTGCCGCCTTCTTCGCCGTCGCTTTCTTCGCCGTCGCTTTCTTCGCAGCAGGCTTCGTTGATTCCGAAGTCGCCGCACCAGAGGCATCAATCAGAAACGCCGAACGGTCCTTTGCCGATGCGAGCCATGCTGGCGCCTTTCCTCGGCCGCTCCACGTCGCACCGCTCTGTGGGTCGCGGTATTTTGGCTCTTGGCGACCACGCACGTAGTTGCCGGCTTTCGGTTCCTTCTTCGCTGGAGACGTCGTCACGGCCCTATCGCCAACAACCAGGAACTTGCTGCGATCCTTGGCATTCGCAATCCAGGCCGGCGCTCGTCCATGGCCAGTCCAGGTCGCACCGGTCTCCGGATCGCGATATTTCGGAGCACCGCCAGACCTAGAGTTAACCTCGGGCGATCCCGCTTTGCGAGAAACACGCTTTGGACCATGGAAGTAGCTCTCGACGTCTGCTGGGGTCAATCCATGTTTCTCCATCAAATCACGGATCTTTCCCATAACCACTGACGATTGCCTTTTGGCAATCTCCTCGGCTTGCGCCTGCAGTTTTTGAATCTTCGCCTGGATTTCACTGAGTGTTGTCATTGCTCCCCCTGATGTTTGAGATGGTCGCACTATGCCACACCTACCTGCGAATTGACATTTCTTTAAGCCGTGTGTTGAAAGACTACGGACTCAATCGAGGACTCGACCCATTCGCGTCAAATCATCTAGACCCTGCGTGCCTATACTAATCCGCTCGCAAGAAAATTCACACGCCACCTCCTCAACTTAGACCCAAGCGCATGACCACCTCAGGACGTATTGAACGAAAGGCAACGAACACTTACGACACAACCGCCAAGACCGTCGTTGCCTTCTTGGTCGACTGCGGGTTGGAAGACAGCGTCTTGAGTCCGGGCAATCTCTTGCTCGCATTCGAGTACGCGTACAGGCCGCCGCAGACGTTCTGGCGAGACTTCGACCTCGCAGCAGTGGTCGAGGCCATTTCGGAGCGCTTTCCCAATTGGCGCCGCCACAGAGGCTCGCTATTAGCGGACGGCAGACGATGTGTTGCTCGAGGTACAAGACTTTCCGCATATGCAAGCTTTCGATGAGACCAACGCGGGTATTTCAATGGCTCTGCCGCCAGATGCCCGTCCGAACGACACAGACGCGGCCTCCGAACGGACTTTCGCGGGGGTTCAAAAGAAAGGGCTTAAGAATGAACTAAGGTAAACGGAACGGGATGGAACTCGCTGTGGGGAGGCTGCGCTCGAGATTGCGCGTTGTCTTGAGCAAGCGGCGCTGAGAGTCGAGCATCAAACGACTGGAGCCCAAGTCGCCCGACTCCTGCCAAGCCGACGCCTGCCTATCCAGTAGAAATCGCACGCACTACCTCCGCTACGACCCGAGTCTAGCTTTCCGAAGTCCGACAAATGCGCGACGAGGTACTTAGAGGTTTGCAGCATTCCAAGGGCATAGGCCGTAAGCGAAACGTCCCGATCGCTGCTCACCCGTTACGGAAAACGGACCTTCGCCAAGTCCGTCGTTTGCCCGCGTCTGTGCAACGCTAATGCCACGCAGTGTTCACTGGCGGAACTCATGTATGGCAATACAGGCGAAAGCAGGCACAACTAGCATTTCCTTGCTGCAAGCCGGGAGATCAATACCAAGGCGGACCGGTTGACGGTATCTCGTGTCGATCGCGCTCCAATCGCGTCAAGACTGCGACTTCCCGCACGTTCGCAGAATGTCGCCCACCGCCCTCATCGATTCCGCGACAGACTGTGAGGACTTGAATGCGAGAAAGGTGCTCCGTTTCATCGCGGGAGCAATGGCTCGCACCTGAATGCCCGCCGGTATTCTTCCTGGTGTCGGATCAAATGGCAAGATCGCCGCGCCATAGCCGGCCGCAACCAGACTTTTTAGCGCCTCGCCGTTGTTCAGCGCAATTCTTGGTTGGAGGAGGAATCCGGCCTGAGCAAACCACTGTAACGTCTGGTGATGCAACGCACTGCCCGGCTCATTTGTGAGCAGCGGTTGCTCCTGGAGCCATGCGGCCGTCACGCGACGCGGAACGGCCCAGTCGGCCGGCAGGTACGCAACAAGAGGATCTTCGCGCCAGCGGATAACCGTCAGCCCAGATTGACGTTGACTGGCTCCGACGAACGCGAAATCCAACTCGCCACCAAGCAGCATCGCGTTCGCCGTGGCCGTAGTCGTGACCGACAGTTCGATGCGGATATCTGGCCGCCGCATCGCAAGTTCCTGTAGTACGTTGGGCATGTGGTGCGCGATCAGCCCGGCCGAAGCACCAACTCTCACAACGCCAATCAGGCCCTCTCGATGGCTTCGCACTGCCTCACTGGCACGGTCTGCGATCGCCAGGATTTCGCGCGCATGTTCAATCAGGATGGTGCCGGCGGACGTCGGTCTTACGCCCCTTCTGCTTCGCTCTAGCAAGCGAACCTTGAGTTTTGACTCCAACTCTTTGAGATGCAGCGAAATCGTTGGTTGCGCCAGATTGAGCGCAGATGATGCACTTGCCAGTGAACCCAGGTCTACCACGGCAATCAAGGTGCGTAACTGATCTAGATTGAATTCACGCATCAGAATTCCTGACGTTTTGTCAACATAAACTCAATTTTACTTCGATCCGCACCGGCGGGAAAATCTGAATCATCCCTGCACCAATCCACCCGAACGATCCCATGCGATACATATCAACCAGAGGCGACCAGACGGAACGTGCCTTCTCAGAGATTCTCCTCGAAGGGCTGGCGCCCGACGGCGGCTTGTACATGCCGACTCATTACCCCGTGGTGGACAAGGCGGCACTCGCAAAGTGGCGTACGCTCCCCTATCCAGAACTCGCATTGGAAATTCTTTGTCTCTACGTGGACGACATCCCACGTGATGATCTCAGCGCAATCGTCCGTAGAACCTACGCTCCGGACATTTTTGGATCGCCGGAAATTGTTCCATTGCAGAGGCTGGATACAGGTGTTTCGCTGCTGAAACTATCGAACGGTCCAACGCTCGCCTTCAAAGACATCGCGATGCAGTTGCTTGGCAATCTCTTCGAGTACGAACTGCAACGGCGCGGTGAGGTGTTGAATATCCTCGGTGCAACGTCCGGCGATACAGGGAGCGCAGCCGAATATGCAATGCGTGGCAAACAGGGGATCCGCGTCTTCATGCTCAGCCCTCATGGCCGCATGAGCGCCTTCCAGCAAGCGCAGATGTTCAGCCTGCAAGATCGAAACATCCACAACATCGCAATTGACGGTGTGTTTGACGACTGTCAGGACATCGTCAAGGTGATGTCGAATGACCTCGAGACGAAGCGTAGCTTGAAAATCGGCACAGTGAATTCCATAAACTGGGCGCGCATTCTTGCACAAGTTGTCTACTATTTTTGGGGGTATTTTCAAGCTACTCGCGACAACCAGGAACGCGTTAGCTTCGCCGTCCCTTCAGGAAACTTTGGAAATATCTGTGCTGCTCACGTGGCCCGAATGATGGAACTACCCGTGGAGCACCTTATCCTCGCCACGAACGAGAACGATGTGCTCCACGAGTTCTTCAGCTCGGGCGAGTACCGTGTGCGAAAAAGCCACGAGACGTTTGAGACTTCCAGCCCTTCGATGGACATTTCCAAGGCATCCAACTTCGAGCGCTTCATCTTTGATGCATTAGATAGAAACGCGACGCGCACGCGTCACTTCTTCGCGGACGAACTGCCAAAAACAGGGAGATTCCGTCTCACGCCGAAGGAGTATGCGCGCATTAGGACGTTCGGCTTTGTCTCTGGAAAGAGTACACACGCGGATCGACTCGCAACAATCCGTGACACGTGGACGCGATATTCACTGATGATCGATCCCCATACTGCCGACGGCCTGAAGGTCGGCCGCGAAAGGTCATTGACTGGCGTACAGACACTTGCGCTCGAGACAGCACTCCCTGCAAAGTTCGCTGCCACGATTCGGGAAGCCATAAACCGCGATCCAGATCGCCCGAAATCGCTCGCAGGTCTGGAAGACCTCCCGATGCGATCGGTAACGATGCCAGCGCGCGCCGAAATTGTGAAGCAGTTCCTAATAGATCATTGCAACGACCGAGCACTCTAAAATGGCCGTATTCACTCATGTGACGATGGACCAAGCGTCGAAGTTCATTGAGAAATTCGAACTGGGAAAGCTTCTCGCTCTCCGTGGCATTTCGACAGGAATTGAAAACACCAATTACTTCCTGAACGCGGAAGGCGGCGAGTTCGTGCTCACACTGTTTGAGCGTTCGACACCCATCGACCTGCCCTTCTACCTCCATTTGATGCGACATCTGGCTGCCAACGGCATTCCGGTTCCAGAGCCTTGCTCCGATAATTCCGGGAACTTGTTGTTCGAGTTGAATGGCAAGCCGGCCGCGGTGGTGCGCAGGCTCCCAGGATCCCACCGTCATGAACCTTCGACGCACCATTGTGACCAGGTCGGCGCAATGCTCGCGAGGATGCACGTCGCTGGCTGTGACTTTCCGTTCGAACAAGCCAGCCTGCGTGGACTCTCCTGGTGGATCCATGCTTCAGATCTAGTGTCCTCCTGCCTCTCGCAGGAGAGGCGGGACTTACTTCTGAACGAAATCACTTTTCAGAAGAGAATCGCATCCTCGATTGAGTACGCATCACTACCTCGAGGCCCTGTGCACGGGGACCTATTCCGTGACAATGTGCTCTTCGTCCCGGAAAGCGAGTCGAAATGCGCAGGTTCCGAAAATGCGCCCGATCAGCTTGCTGGCTTTTTTGACTTCTACTTTGCCGGCACCGAAGTCCTTATATTCGATGTCGCAGTCTGTCTTAACGCTGTCTCTTATACACATCTG
>LRBF01000279.1 GCA_001580565.1 Caballeronia megalochromosomata
AACATGTGTATAAGAGCCAGGCCCGGCCTTGCCCTTCTTGCCGACGCCGCCCTTGAAGACCGGCTTGATGAACACCTGGCCGTGGCGGTCGATGAGCGATTTGATCTCTTCCTCGCTCGCGTCCGGACCCAGCACCTCGCTGGCTGGAAATCCGACGAACTGCAGCAGGCGTGCGCCGTGCAACATTCCGGTGATCTGCATGTGAGTGTCTCCTGAATTTTTAAGGCAATGGCGAATGAAGCAAGTACTGGGAATTTATTCAACTCGCTGCGGCAGGCGAAAAGGCACCACTGCCATGGACGCGCTCGAAAGCGGCGGCAGAAATCACGAAGCGAGATGTGTGATGCGAGTCGTGCGTCGGCGACGGGTGGCTGCGCCCAGGAACGGGCTTGCGCTGGGATGCGGCGAACGCTGTTCGCGATTCGCGCCTGTCTCCGATGCGTTCTTCTTTAGATGCTTTTTTGAACAACTTGAGTACCGATATTTGCTCAAGTCATGCAAAACGAGAAGTGCGATTTTTGGATGGATTGATGTGCGGAGGTTATCAATGCAAAGTCTGAATTCATCATCATCGTGACGTGAGCTGGACGACGTGACGGCAGATCGAGTCTGCGACGAGACAGTGTCGCGTTGTTGACTCGAATCTCAGCAGACCGATTGCAGTCGTGCGGCGCACGTCTGCAAGACTTCATCGGGTGGCAGTTTCCACCAGTTGTCGCGTGAAAAAACCTCGACTTCGACCATGCCGGCATAGCCCGCTTTCTCGACGCTCTGCCGAAAACGTTTCAGGTCGATCACGCCATCTCCCATCATGCCGCGATCGAGCAGCATGTCTGTCGTCGGAACCAGCCAGTCGGACACATGGTACGCGAGCATGCGGTCGTCCGTGCCGAGTGATGCGATCGCGGTCTCCAGTTGCGGGTCCCACCAGCAGTGGTAGACGTCGACCGCGACACCGAGGAAGCCATCGTTATGCGGATCGAGCTCGCGCGCAATGGCGTTCGCCTGATCGATCGTGTTGATCACCGATCTTTCGCCCGCGTACATGGGATGCAGTGGCTCAATGGCCAATGGAACGCCGATCTTGCGGGCTTCGTCAAGGAACGCGCCGATGCCGTCCCGTACCTGCGTGCGCGCAGCCGATAGATCGCGGCTACCTTCGGGCAGACCACCCACGACCATCACGAAACATTGAGCGCCCAGTTCCGCCGCATCGTTCAGCGCTCGAACGTTCGATTGAATATTGGCCAGGCGCTGCTCGTGTGTCGAGGCGGGGAAATAGGTCGACCGGCAGTACCCGGTGACCTTGAGTTCGAGCGCACGAATCTGCCTCGCGATCCTGTTGACGTCGGCCGCTTCGACTTCATGACGCCACGGGGCGAGTCCACCAAACCCCGCTCTGGCGATTCGGTCGATCGTCACATCGAGTGGTTCGCGGTGTCCGAGTGTTGCGGTGTTGATCGAGCAACGTGTGAGGTGCAGAGGTTCCATGATCATTGCGCGCATCCGAGCGTGGTCATGACCGCTCGCATACGGCTAATTGCCAGTTCGGGATCCTTGAGCAGGTTCGCCTGATCGGCGAGCCGAAAGACTTCCGCCAGATAGACCGGCGGCCTCATGCCATGATGCCCGCCCAACATGAAAAAGTGCGGCTGGAATCCGTTCAGATAGGCGAGGAACACGACGCCGGTCTTGTAGTACTGCGTCGGCGCGCGGAAGATGTGGCGCGACAGCGGCACCGTCGGCGCAAGCAGTTCGTCATAGCGCGCCAGATCGTTCGCGGCGAGTGCGGACAGCGCCTGTGACGCCGCGGGCGCGATCGCATCGAAGATGCCGAGCAGCGCGTGCGAGTAGCCGAACGCGTCGCCGGCGATGAGAACCGGATAGTTGAAGTCGTCGCCCGTGTACATCTTCACGGACGCAGGAAGGCGACGGCGGAAGGCGATTTCCTTCGCATCGTCCAGCAGCGAAATTTTGATGCCGTCGACCTTTGTTTCATTCGCGGCGATGACTTCGAGACAGACCTTGGCCGCATTTTCGAAGCCGGTGTAGCCCCAGTATCCGGCCAGTTCAGGATCGAACGCCTCGCCGAGCCAGTGGAGAATGACCGGCTTGTCGCACGCCGACAGCACTTCGCGATAGACGCGAATGTAGTCGTTCGCATCTCTCGCCACGCGTGCAAGAGCACGGCTTGCCATCAAAATGATCCGGCCGCCCGCACGCTGGACGCTCTCGATTTGCGTGAGGTAGGCGCTGATCACATCGTCGCACGAGCGCGCGTCGTTGACCGCGAGGTGATCCGTGCCGCAGCCCGATGCGATCGACGCGCCGGGAATGTCGCGCGTTTCATTCAGCGTGCGGACGATCAACTCTTTTGCGGATTCCCACGACAGGCCCATGCCGCGTTGCGCCGTGTCCATCGCCTCCGCGATTCCCAGACCTTGCTCAAGAAGGTAGCGGCGATATTCGATGGTCCGGTCCCAGTCGATCGCGCAAGCTTGTCCGAGTTCGCCGCTACGCAGCGGATCGGCAACCACGTGCGCAGCCGAGTAGGCGATGCGGTTGAACGGCGCCGCAGGGTTGACGACTTGCAACGGCGTGCCGGTCAGACGGTAGTCGACGAGTGCGCCGTCCAGGGTGGGGAGCTTGATTTGCATGGTTCGAATCTCGAAATCAGTATTTGGAAACAAGAAGACCGCCATCGACGCGGATCGCCTGACCGACGCTGAACGGCAGGCCACCCGTCGCCAGCGTGCGCACCGTGAGTGCGACTTCGTTCGGCTTGCCCCATCGTTTGATGGCGGTCAGCCCGTTCTCCATGAGCGCGTCGTAGCGCGCCTTCGATGGCGCGGTCATTTCCGTTTCGATCAGGCCGGGCTGCACTTCGAATACGCCGACGCCCAATTCAGCCAGCCGCAGACTGAACAGGGTGGTGGCCATCGACAGCCCCGCCTTCGACACGCAGTACTCGCCGCGCTGGGGCGACGCCGCGACGGCGTTGGATGAGGTGATCGTGATGATCGAGCGATTGACGTCCGACCGCGGCGCCTGGGCGAGACGCCGGCCGAATGCCTGCATCAGGAAGAACGTGCCTCGCGTGTTGACGTTCAGGCAGCGGTCGTAGCTTTCGGGCGTGACATCGAGCAGATCGCCGCGCGACATGACGGACACGCCGGCGTTGTTGACCAGACAGGTGACGGGGCCGAGCGCGTCTTCGACCGCCTGAAACAGCGCGTCGTGGTGCGCAATGTCCGCAAGGTTCGATGTCAGCGCCGCGCACTTCACACCGATGCGTTCGATGTCGGTGCGCGTGGCGACCAGTTCCTCCGATGTCTCGACGTCCGTGATGGCGACGTCGAACCCGGCATTGGCGAGTTCGAGCGCGATCGCCCGACCGATGCCGCGACGAGCGCCCGTAACCAGCGCGACCTGACGTTGTTTCATGTGTCATCTCCCGCATTTCTTAAGTAACGATACGTTTCGTTATTTAATACGCGTAAGCGCGTGATGTCAAAAAAGGGTTTTCCCTATGAAACGGAAAACCCTTGTGCGATAGCGCTAAGGAGAGAGGCGCGCGCCGTGATCAGCGCGGGCGCAGGAGGCTGAACACCGTTTCGAGATTGAAGTCGAGACGTTTCTGCAGCGCTTCTTTCGAGACGAAATCGAAGCCGAAGATGACTTCGCCGGTGAAGCGGTTGGTCAGATAGTAATAACCCAGCGCGGCGATGGTCAGGTGCAACTGACTTGCATCAATGCCCGCCTTGAAGTCGCCGGACGCCACGCCTCGATCAAGAATGTGCTGCAGCATGGTGACGAAGCCGCGATGCAATTCGCTGAATCGTCGCGACTTCTTGACATGCCGCGCCCGGTGCAGATTTTCGCTGTTCACGAGCGACATGAACTCCGGGTTCTTCAGGTAATAATTCCAGGTGAACGTCACATAGGCGCGGATCGCCTCGACGGGCGCGAGTTTATCGAGGCCGAGCGTTCGCTCCTCGTCCCGGATATCCGTCCACATCTCTTCGAGAACCGTCTGGAAGAGTTCTTCCTTTCCCTTGAAGTACTCGTAGATCATCCGCTTGTTGACGCCGGCCTTCTCGGCGATCGTCTCGATGCGGGCGCCGCCCAGGCCGACCTTCGCGAATTCTGCTTTCGCGGCCGCGAGGATCTTGGCTTGCGTCTGAATCGGATCGCGCAGCCGCTTGGCACGCTTGGGCTTCTCGACAGCGCGCACTTCGCCGCCCGGTTCGACTGGGGTCTGCATATTCGTGGGTCACATCCAAAGTTAAACGGAAACGGACTACGCCTTCGCGTTGCAATTGTGCCGTACGAGGGGCTTTTCGCGCACCCATCATCGTAAACCCGGTTTCGGCGCTTTCTCGCTTGAAGGTCGCTTTCCCCTGTGTCACCATGCAACGCAAGTAACGATATGGTTCGGTACTAAGAAATTTGCAGATCGAAACAGGAGGCGTGATGAACAAGTGGACCCATGCAGACGCAGTTGCGGCTTCGATCTTCGACGGCGCGACGATCGCCATCACCGGCTCGGGCGGCGGGCTGCTCGAACCGGACGCCATCCTCGCTGCGATCGAAGCGCGGTTTCTCGAAACCGGCCATCCGCGCAATCTGACGGTCGTTCATGCGCTGGGCGTGGGTGACGGGCAGGGCAGCGGCCTCGGGCGATTCGCTCACGCTGGCATGGTCAGGCGCGTGATCGGCGGCCACTGGGTCTGGTCGCCCGCGATGCAAAAGCTGGCCGAAAGCGGCGAAATCGAGGGTTACAGCTTCCCGGGCGGTGTGATTGCCACCTTGTTCCGCGAAATCGGCGCGGGTCGGCCGGGCGTGATTACGCGCGTCGGCCTGAGAACGTTCGTCGATCCGCGTCTGGGCGGCGGCAAGCTGAACGACGCCACCACCGAAGATCTCGTCGAGCTGATCGAGATCGACGGCAAGGAATTCCTGCGCTACAAGCCCTTCACGATCGACTTCTCGATCGTCATGGCGTCATCCGCGGACGACCGGGGCAATCTCTCTACCCGTCATGAACCAGCGGACCTCGATATCTATGCCGTCGCGCTGGCCGCGCACAACAGCGGCGGCAAGGTCATCGCGCAGGTCAAAGGGCGGCCACGTTCCCACGTGCCCGCTCGTCTGGTTCGCGTACCCGGCGTGATGGTCGATTTCACCGTCGAGACGCCGGCTCAACGCCAATGCCAGATCAGCGAGTACGACGCCACGTTGAGCGGCGAAAAGCTCGGCGAAACGCCCGACATCGAGATGCCGGATGGCATGCGCCTCATCGTGGCCGAGCGCGCGGCGCAGGAACTCGGCGCCGGTCAATCCGTGAACTTCGGCTTCGGCTTTCCGGGCGCGATCCCGGCCGTTCTGGCCGCCCAGGGTCGCGGCGACGCGTACTGGGGTTCCGTCGAACAGGGCGTTCATCGCGGCGCGATGCTCGACGGCCCGATGTTCGGCACGGCGCGCAACGCCGACGCCATCCTGCCGAGCGTCGATCAGTTCGACTGGTATAGCGGCGGCGGTATCGACGTAACCTTTCTCGGCATGGGTGAGTTCGACGAAGAGGGCAACGTGAACGTGTCGAAGCTCGGCACCACGGTCGTCGGCCCGGGTGGCTTCATGGATATCGCGCAGGGCGCGAAAAAGCTGGTGTTCTGCGGCGCGTTCGAGGCGAAGGGCTTGCGCGTGGAACGCAGAGGCGACGCGCTCGACATTCTCTCGCCGGGATCGGTCCCGAAGGCCGTGAAGCAGGTGCGACACGTGACGTTCAGCGGCGTGCAGGCGCGTCTGGACGGCAAGGAAGTCCTCTACATCACCGAGCGCGCGGTGTTCAGGCTCGATGCACACGGCGTGTGTCTCATCGAAGTGGCCAAGGGCGTCGACCTGCATCGCGACGTGCTCTCGCGCATGGCGTTCACGCCACTCATCGATGAGCGTCTTCTCGAAACCGCCGCTGCTCAATGACGAAGAGGTCTTCCATGTCCGACACCGACATTCTCTACGAAGCCGAAGGTGGCATCGCCACGATTACGCTCAATCGCGTTGCGCGTCATAACGCGCTGACGTTAGAGATGCTGGATGACATCGAGCGCGCCGTGGCAGACGTCGAGCGCAACGATGAGATCCGCGTGCTGAAGATCGAAACCGCCAGTCCGCGATTCTTTTGCAGCGGCGCGGATATCAACGAGTGGGGCGATATCGATCCGCAGAAGATGGGCACGCGCTTCATTCGCGAAGGCAACCGGGTATTCCGTCGAATTGCCGAACTCGACAAGCCGACGATCGCGGTTCTTTCCGCCAGCGCGCTCGGTGGCGGATTCGAACTCGCGCTGACGTGCGATCTGCGCTACGCCAGCACGCAGGCCAGGGTCGGCTTTCCTGAAGCGTCGGTGGGCGCCATCCCCGGATGGATGGGCTGCTCGCGACTCTCCGAACTCGTCGGCGCAACGCGCACGCGTGAGCTGATCCTGCTCGGTGAACCGATCTCCGCCGAAACAGCGGTCGCATGGGGCGTGATCAATGAAGCGGTCGAAGCGGACCAGTTGCATAGCCGTGTCGACGCCGTCTGCGAAACGCTCATCAAACGATCGAGGACAGCACTGTCCGTTGGCAAGCGGCTCGTTCGCATGATGGAGACGGGCCAGCACGAATACGCTCACGAACTCGCCGCATCGGTTTGCAAGGCGTCGCCCGATGCAATCGAAGGCGTCGCGGCATTCCGCGAGAAACGCCACGCATCGTTCCGGTAAATCTCAGGCCGCATCAGCGGATCAGAAATCTCAGGAGACAGGAGTCGCTCATGGACCGTACAGCTATCCGGTGGCGCATCTGCGCGCTGCTTTTCTTCGCAACCACGATCAATTACCTGGACCGTCAGGTCTTGGGACTGCTCAAGCCCGAGCTTGCCGTCACGTTCAACTGGACCGAGACACAATACGGCTACATCGTCATGGTGTTCACGGCCTGCTATGCAATCGGCATGGTGTTGTCCGGCAAGATGGTCGATAAGTTCGGCGTCAAGATCGGCTACGGCGTGTGCGTTCTCGTGTGGAGCATCGCCGCGTGCGGCCATGCGCTCGTGCGCAGCACGCTGGGCTTCGGCGTCATGCGCGCGCTGCTTGGCATCTCCGAGTCGGGCAGCTTTCCGTGCGCGGTGAAGAGCGTGTCGGAGTGGTTCCCGCGCAAGGAGCAAGCGCTCGCGGTGGGCATTCTGACCTCCGGTACCAGTATCGGCGCGGTGGCAGCGCCGGCGACCGTTCCCTGGCTGGCCGCAACGTATGGCTGGGAGGCCGCGTTCTTCGTCACTGGGCTGACAGGCTTTATCTGGCTGGGCTTCTGGTACTTCATGTATCAGGTGCCGGCGAAGCACGCGAAAGTCAACGAGGCGGAACTCGGCTACATCAGCGAGGATTCGGCTCCCGCCCCCGCGACTCAGAAGGTGAGCTGGTTCACCTTGCTGAAGCTGCGTCCGACGTGGGCCTTTTTCGCGGGCAAGTTGCTGACCGATCCGATCTGGTGGTTCATGCTCTTCTGGCTCCCGTCGTACTTCAATTCGCGCTTCCACCTCGATCTGAAGAACCTCGGACTTCCGCTCGTGATCGTGTACGTCGCGACGTCGATCGGCAGCATCGGCGGCGGCTTCATCTCGTCCAGGCTGATTCAGCGCGGCTGGTCCGTGACGAAGGCGCGACAGACCACCATGCTGGTCTTCGCGTTCCTCGTGTTGCCGATCGCGTTCTCGCCGTTCATCGAAAACATGTGGGCGATGGTCGGCCTTCTGAGCCTCGCGGCGGCTTCGCACCAGGCATGGTCGGCAAATCTCTTCACGACCGCATCCGACATGTTCCCGAAGGCGGCGGTCGGTTCGGTTGTCGGGATCGGCGGTTTGGCCGGTGCGTTGGGCGCGACGCTGTTCCCGCTCGTCGTCGGCGCGGTGCTCGATCATTTCAAAATGCTCGGTCACATCGACGCCGGCTACAACGTGCTGTTCGTCGTCTGCGGTTCGGCCTATCTCCTCGCATGGGTGGTGATGCGCGTCATCCGCTCGTCGAGCAAGCCCGTCGACATCGCGCAACTTGCGCCGGCCGCTCAGGGTTGAAAGCGGTCTGCGCATCCGGCGTCATATTTTCAGCCGGGAAACCTTGGTGCCGGAAAGCGACACGTCACCCATCAGGCCGGCATTCGTCAGCACGATTGCTTCAACGGGCGCGGTGGCGGTGGTCGTGTCGATTTCGCCGTTCGCGCCGACCTTCAGCAGCGCGACCGAACCTTCGCCACCGACCGACCAGCCTTTGGAATTGCGAAAGCTGTTGAGGGCTTCATGGGTCATGAACAGGAAGATGACCGCCTTCGATTGCGCGCCCGCCTGCAAACCGAACGAGCCTGACACCGTGCTGTAGTAGCCAGCCGATTTTCCGCCTACGTGCAATGCGCCTTCGCCATATTCGCCGCCGGCAATGAAGCCGACCTTGAGCACGGAGGGGAAGACGAGAACGCCGTTGGACTTGCCGACGAGTTCCTTGGATCCTTTAACTGTCTCGTACAGCCGCGATAAGGTCTTGTGGACCTTGGCATCGATTTCCTGCCGTTTTGCCGCGTTCGATTCAGCGGCGAGCGTGTTCCTCAGCGTTGCCGGCGAACACGCCAGCGAAAGAGTGGTGACGGCGAACTGAATCAGGCTTCTTCTGCGCATGGTTGTCTCCATCATGGCGGGAACGTCACGTTCGAACGGCAATGCTGTGATGAAAAACGCACTGATGTGTGCGTTCTTCATCGGATTGGTGAAGGCATCTTACTGACGAAACAGATCACTCGTCCCCGCCGAGAGCAGCAAGGCGCTCGGAGGGTTTGTGGTCATGCATTCTCGTGAGACGGAGACGGTTGCCGCCGGTGCAATCGTCTCCGAGGGGTCCGGCGTCACCGCAGCACCGACGAGCACGCCCGCCGATGTAACGAAGATTGCGGCCAATAACAGGAGTCCCATGGCGGTTGCCTCGCCGGTCTGGCGGTTGCGAGAAACTACGCGGTACTGGTAAGTTACCTCCGCGCGACGGCCTTCTTTTGACACACATCAAATTGGCGGTAGAAAGCGCACGACCGGACTTTCGTGTCATTCGCCGGTTTGCGTCACCAGTTCTCCGTCGATTGTTTCGACGGGGAGCTTCGTCAGGCACAAACCCCTCGCGCCGACGCTGCACCCCGACCTGATATCGAAGCGCAGGCCGTGCGCCGGGCATTGCAGGACATGACCGTCGAGACGGCCGTTCGCGAGCGATGCGCCATTATGCGGGCAAGAGTTGTCGATTGCGTGAATGACGCCTTCGACATTGAAGAGCACGACGCTACGCCCTTCGACGAATGCGAGCATCCGCGAGCCGGGCTCCAGCGCATTGCCGCCGGCAATCGATATTTTTCGCGTCATTTGTGTGGTGCGTGAGTGAACGTGTCTGGGTCGCGAACGGTGCTCAATGCCACGAACGCAGATCATCGAAAGGCGTATGCGCATCCATCCAGTCGTAGGGTTCGTGCTGTCTGCCCCACGACCAGCTCTGCGCAGCCGATCCCCGATCCTCGGAAATCTGGCGTGGCACGGCCTTCGTCTCCGGATCCGATTTCAATTCGATGGCAACGGCGCCATTCGCTGGCTTGGCGTTTCGTACGTCAACGGACATGCTTGGTTCTCCTTCGATGGAATAAGTGAAATGCAGAGGTTATGAAAGCGGCTTTTGCGAAGGCGCATTGTTCGCCGCTTCCCCACGCAGCGCATCGATACGGCTCAGATCACGCGCATACCTCGCCCTGCCGATGCCGAAGGCGATCATCGCCGCAACGCTCACGAGCGGAATCAGCTGCAGCGCGCCCAGCAGACCGATACGATCCGCAATCGCGCCGGTG
This sequence comes from Caballeronia megalochromosomata, assembly GCA_001580565.1. Taxonomy (GTDB): domain Bacteria; phylum Pseudomonadota; class Gammaproteobacteria; order Burkholderiales; family Burkholderiaceae; genus Caballeronia; species Caballeronia megalochromosomata. Next base: position 9,913 of record LRBF01000279.1, read on the forward strand.
ACGAGCGGACCGGGTGCGAGACCGATCAGATTGTTCGCGAGCGTCAGCGTCGCGAACGCGGATGCATGAATGGTCGATGGCGTGAGATTCGCGACCATCGCGCCTGCCGGACCGGACGTGCCCGCCACGACGAGAATCCCCGCGCCGAGCAGCACGAGTTGCAGTGCGCCAGCGTGAAGCCGGAAACCGATGAACAACAGCACAGCCGAGATCACGCAATAGGCGAGCGCCGTGATCCACTTGCGCGAGGGCGCGTTTCTGCAGATCCGGTCCGTGACGATGCCGCACCCGACCATGCCGATGCCGCCCAGCAGCACGAAGACCGCGGCGCCCGCGGCGGCCTTGTCGGCGGGCAGCGCGTAATAGCGATTCAGAAAGCTGGGCATCCACGCGATCACCGCGCCCATGATGAAGAGCTGCAGGCCGCTGCCGACATAAGCGCAGACCACCGACACCGTAGAAAAAAGCCCTGCCAGCAGCGTGCGCAGACTCGTGCGCACGCCGTTCGCGTGGCGTTTCGCAGCCGGCGCATCGGGATACCGTGCGGCGATGCGCTTGTCCGACACCACCAGCCGGTACGCGATCACCAGCAGAAGGCCGAAGCCCGCCATCGCGCCGAACGACGCGCGCCATCCGAAGTGCACGGCGACGAATCCGCCGAACGCCATGCCGATCACCGAGCCGAACGCGCCGCCGGCCATGAAGGCGCCGGTGAGCGTGGAGCGCAGGTGCGCCGGAAAGATGCTGAGAATGAGCGCGATGCCCACGCTGCCATAAGCGGCTTCGCCGAGTCCGACGAAGGCGCGCGCGATCAGCATTTCACCGTAATTAGTGGCGACGGCGCAGCCGAGCGTCGCGACGCTCCAGAGCGCGGCCATCAGAATGAGGCTGCGCACGCGGCCCCAGCGGTCCGCGAGCACGGAAAGCGGGAAGGTCAGAAGACCCACCATCAGCGCGACGACGCCGCTGAGCGATCCCAGTTGCGTGTCGGAGAGGCCCCAGGTCTGTTTCAGCAGAGGGAATACCGCATTCAGCACCTGTCGGGACATATAGTCCGACAACAGCAGACCAAAAGTGAGCGCGAATACGATCCACGCATATTTGCGCGATGCGGCCGTGGCGGCGTTGACGCCGCGCGAGGCCGGTTCGATGCAGTCGATGTCCAAGAGTGTCTCCTCCGATGTACGGCGTGAGCATCGTCATGCGCATGCGTGCGCAGCGTGCCTTTGATTGTTCTGACCGGGAAGACGGGGCTTCCCGGCCCGGGCCGTGGAGTGTCAGGCTACGTTTCAGGCCGCGCGCAGGGGCAGATTGACCTGGCCCTGCTTGCGGTTGGGCGCCATGCCGTTGGCGGCAAGCGTCTCGTCGATGGTTTCGTACTGCACGTCGATACGATAGATCTCGCGCGCTTCCTTGCCGCTCGCAATCTCGCGGCCCAGTTCGCGCGCCACGCGCACGCACTGCTCGATCTGCTGCACCGAGGTCATGCGCTTGCCGTGCTGATCGATGATCGTGTCCTCGATGCCGCAGCGCGGATGCAGGCCCATCGACATCGCCATCATGTTGAACGGCAGGACGTTCTTCAGCAGCGATTCGGCCGTGAGCGTGCAGCCGTCCGGCGCGCGGTGGACGAAGTTGAAGAAGTTGAACGGGTTCGGACCGTCGAAGCCGCCGCCGATGCCGATCCACGTCAGATTCAGCGGACCCTTGTAGACGCCCTTGCGCACGAGGCGTTCGAGCGTCTCGAGCGCGTGGATGCCGGTGAGCTGGAAATGCGGCTGGATGTTCGCCGCCTGCAGACGGCGCAGGTGTTCCTCGACCCATGCGGGGCCGGCGGGCACGGTCATTTCGCTGTAGGCGGACATGAACGCGGGATTGGACAGCGAGGTGCCTTCCAGATACGCCGGATACAGCAACTCCATGATGTTCATCTGCGTGGTGTTGATCGCCACGGTCACCTGATCGGGCTTCGGATCGAGGTCGGCGAGCATGTGGCGGGTATCGTCGGAGAGCCACTTGGCCGCCTGGCCATCGTCTTCCGGCGCGAACGAGATCGAGCCGCCGACCTGGATGATCATGTCCGGCACCGCCTTGCGCACGCCCGCGATCAGCTCGTTGAATTTGGACAGACGCTTGGAGCCCTTGCCGTCCAGTTCGCGCACGTGCAGATGCAGGACGGTGGCGCCGGCTTCATAGCAGTCGACGGCCTTTTGCACCTGTTCTTCCATCGTCACCGGAATGTCTTCCGGGAAGTCGGCCGGCATCCATTCGGGGCCGTAGGGCGCGACCGTGATCACGACCTTGTCCTGGTTCTCGGGATGCAGCGAGTCGTCGAGGAATTGCATGTGTTGCTCCGGCTTGTAAATGAGTTCGGTTGAGGCGTGCGGGTATCAGTAAGGCGCGTCGCCGATGATTCCGGCGCGCTCCATCTTGCGATGGCACGGCGGGTAGTCCATGACCGCGTAATGTTGCGTGCTGCGGTTGTCCCAGATCGCGATGCTGTTCTTCTTCCAGCGCCAGCGAACCTGATATTCGGGGATGTACGCCTGGCTGATCAGGTAGCTCAGCAACTGACCCGCGCCCGGATTGGCGTCCTGGCCGAAACGCACGCGCTCGGGCGTGTGATAGTTCGTGAAGTGCGTAGTGAAGGCGTTCACGAAGAGCGTCTTCTCGCCCGTCTCGGGGTGCGTGCGCACGACCGGGTGTTCGGCGTCCGGGAACTGGGCTTTCAGGGCGTGACGCTTTTCGATCGGCATGGCGGCGCCGAAGCTGGCCTCGATGCTGTGACGCGCGCGCAAGTCGGCGATCTGCGTCTTGATGTGCTCGGGCAGGTTCTCATAGGCGAGGACCATGTTGGCCCAGATGGTGTCGCCGCCGACGGGAGGACACTCGACGCAGCGCAGCACGCAGCCGAAGGGCGGCGCGGCACGCCAGGTGGCGTCCGTATGCCACGCGTTTTCGTAGCGGTCGTTGGGTTGGTCGGGATTCTTGTAGATTCGCACGAGACCCGGATGCTCGGGATCGCTGCCGGCAACCGGATGGTCTTCCAGCTCGCCGAAGCGGCGGGCGAACGCGACATGCTCGGCGCGCGTGATGTCCTGATCGCGCAGGAACAGCACGCGATGCTTGAGCAGCGTTGCGCGGATTTCCGCGAAGAGGCCGTCGTCGTGCACCGCGTCGGCGAGGCTGACGCCAGAGAGTTCCGCCCCGATCGAGCAGGTGAGTTGTTCGACACGCATGGTTGTGTCTCCTTACACGACGAAAATGGATGAGCCAGTGGTCTTGCGCGATTCCAGATCGCGATGCGCCTGGGCGGCGTCTTCCAGCGCGTAGCGCTGGTTGATCTCGATGCGGATGCGCCCGCTCGCGACGTGCCCGAAGAGTTCGCTGGCGAGTTCGTTCTTCTCGGCCGGATCGGCGATGTAATCGGCAAGCGCCGGGCGCGTCAGATAGAGCGAGCCCTTCATCGCGAGCAATTGCGGATTGAACGGCGGGATCGGACCGGACGCGGTGCCGACGCAGACCATCAGGCCACAGCGGCGCAGCGAATCGAGCGACGCTTCGAATGTGTCCTTGCCGACGCTGTCGAACACGACATTCACGCCTTTGCCGTCCGTCAGTTCCCGTACGCGTTTCGCGACGTCTTCATGACTGTAGTTGATAACGTGCTCGCAACCATGCGCACGCGCAACCTCGGCCTTGGCGTCGCTCGACACCGTGCCGATCACCGTCACGCCCAGCAGACGCGCCCACTGCGACACGATCAGGCCGACGCCGCCGGCCGCCGCGTGCAGCAGAATGGAATCACCCGCCTTGAACGCATGGATGCGGCGCATCAGATAGGACGCGGTCAGGCCGCGCATGGTCATCGCCGCGGCAGTCGCGCATTCGATTCCGTCCGGCAGGCGGATGAGGGCTGCAGCGGGCGCGAGGCGCTCCGTGCTGTACGCGCCGAGCGTATTGATGAAACCGGTGTAGGTGACGCGATCGCCCACGCGGACCTGATCGACGCCGTCGCCGATCGCGTCCACCACGCCCGCTGCCTCCACGCCCATGCCGGCGGGCAGGGGAACCGGATACAGGCCGGAGCGAAAGTACGTATCGGCGAAATTCAGGCCCACGGCCTCATGACGCAGCCGTACCTGGCCGGGGCCGGGCGCGCCGACCGCGACTTCTTCCCATCGCAATACTTCGGGACCGCCGGTTTCGTGAAAGCGGATTGCATGTGCCATTTGTCTCTCCATTCGTACGCGCGGGCCGTCCGGCTCGCAGTGTGTCTAATGATTCGTTGCGGCCCGACCGGCGGGATCCGCGGAATTGAATGTCCCGTCGATCCCGGTCCAGTCGGCATAGCTTAGATATCGCCGTGCCGCGGGCAGGATCACGCCCTGTTCGCGCCCCATCCATTCCCAGACGAATCGCGCATAGGCGCTTACGGCGCGCTCGACATCGTCCGCCGTAGCGGCGCAGTGCGAGCCTTCTCCGATCACTCGCGCCAGTTCCAGAAGCAGTTCCTCGTCACGCTGGTGAAGGCGCTCAAGTTCGGCGAGTTCGGCGCTCACCCGCGACGTGCGCTTTCGAAGGCGGCGGAACAGCGCGACTTTCTCCTTCGCCTTGACGCCGCGCGCCGGAAGTCCGCGCAGCCTGCCAACGAACTCGCGCATGGTCGCGGCGGAGGGCGACGCGCCCTGTTCGCGCGCGGCGCGGATCGTGTCCAGCCATTCGTGCAGCGTGTCGGCGAGGGCCCGGTGCGCGCTCAGAATCGAGCCGATCGACGACGCCACCGCCAGCCGCTGGTCCGTTCCGCACGACAGCACGGCGGGCCGTACACCATCGGGCAGGCCCGCGCTGGCAGCCGGCGCGTTCGTGTCGGGCAGGCTTGCGCCCGTGCAGACCAGATCGCAGCCGTGCCGCCGTGCCTGCGCGAGCAGCGTGCCGAACGGCTCATCGCCAGCGACGACGACGCGGGCGCAGGGCACGCCCTGTGCGCGGGCGCCGGCTTCGGCGCGTGCGAGCCATTCGTCGGCGCGTTCATCGGCCTCTGCGCTGGGCGCGCCGGTGACGGCGCGGGATACGGGCGACACATGCAAAAAGGTGATTCGCGCGCCGATGGCCTGCGCGAACTCGGTCGCGTGTCCGATCGCTTCGATGCTGGCGTCGGTGTCCTCGACAGGAACGAGTAGATGCTGGTACATGGCGTCTTGACGGGAATTCGGTGGGTGTGTGAACTTATACGCATCGTAGTGCAGGGTGGTTTTCTGCGACCCTCTCGCGTAGGGAGGGGTCACGCCTGCCTTCGACTGGACGATGATGCCCCGGTGTCGGTCCCCGTCGCACGGCCAGTTTCCCACCCCGTCGCCCCTCCCGCCACGAGAGGGGCCGGAATTGCGTTCGTTTCGTATTCTTGCTGCAAGCCTTCACAGGCTGTCGCAATCCGGCGGATTGCGGTCCATTCGAACGACGAGCCTGTGAGCGCCCCATTCATCGATTGCACGTCCCCGGCCAGGATTTTTGTCCATTGGGTTGCGTGCAAGCCAACAAAATACGGAGACCTTATGAAGCGACGACTTTCCAGCGTGGCAGTCCTGCTGGCCTTTTCCGGCGCCGCGAACGCGCAAAGCTCGATCACGCTTTACGGCGTGGTCGATTCCGGCCTGCTTTATCAAAGCACCGCAGCGGCGTCGTTTGCGCCGAACGCACCCAATCTCGGCAAGGTCTATCGCTTCAAGGATGGTGGCATCTATTCGAGTGGCTGGGGACTCAAGGGCACCGAGGACATCGGTGGCGGCTATCACGTCAACTTCAAGCTGCAGAGTTCATTCGACAGCGGCACGGGCAAATTCGGCCTGAGCGACACCCCGGGCGTGACCGCCCAGTTCAACCAGTACGCGACAGTGGGCGTTTCGGGGCCTTTCGGCAAGGTCGACGCGGGCCGCCAGATCGTCCCGATGATCTGGGCGATGTACGACACGGACGTGCGCGGCGCGCAGTACTTCGGCAGCATCCTGACCGCGTGGCTCGGTGTGAACCAGGCGGCGGGCTGGCCCGGCACGAGCACGAACGGTTCGATCGGCGCGCTCTATGACAGCAACGCGCTCGTCTACGAGTCGCCGAAGTTCTATGGCGCGTCCGTCGCGCTGGAGTATGCGCCGGGTGGCGTGCCGGGCCACTTTCAGGGCGGCACGCGCGAGTCGGCCGTGCTGAAGTACTCGAACTACGGCCTGAACGCTGCCGTGGTGTACTACAACGGGCACGACGCCAACCCGTTTCCCGCCACGTATCCCGCCACCCCGGCGATTCCGGCGACAGGACAGGCCAACAACCGGTTTTTCTACGCCGGCGCCCAATACACGTTTTACGGTTTCTCCGTGTCCGGCTCATACGGCCATGGCAAGAATCCGGCAAACAGCAACCGTGCCGATATCGATATGTATTCAGCTGGTCTCGGCTATCGATTCACCCCCGCTTTCAAGGTGACTTCCGGCTTTTATTACCTGAAGGACAACAACAACTCGACGAATCATTCGAGCGAGATCGCGGTGGGCGCGGAGTACAGCCTGTCCAAGAGCACGCTCGCCTATGCGCAGGTCGGCCATGTCGACAACCACGGAACGATGAACCAGACCATCATTTATGGGCAGCCCGTAGCGCCCGGCGTGTCGACCACGGCTGCGATGATCGGCGTGCGCCATAACTTCTGATTCGCGGCCGCGCGCAAGTGACAAGAGAATCCCTGGAACAATAAATGGAACAGTCCATGAAGAGCATCAAGCCACTCCGTTCAGCGTGCGCAGCGTTGATCGTCCTCGCGTCCGTCGGAGGCATTTTTCACGCTGACGACAGCATCGCGGCTGCAAGCGCGCCTTCGGTCGCGTCGAGCGCGAGCGCGCCGGTCGCGACGCGCAAGGAAAATCGCGCTCTGCGCAGGCTCGTCTACGCCGAATTCGCGAAAGACAAGAGCATCGATGCCGGCGATATCGGCGTCGGCGTGAAGAGCGGCGCCGTGACCCTGACCGGCACGGTAACCGACGCCGCGCAGATCGAGAAGGTCGGCGCCATGGCGAAAGGCGTTCCCGGCGTCGTGTCGGTGACGAACAAACTGACCATCAGGCGGAATTTCGCGCAATAGTCCACGCGGCGCGCGGCCCTGCATCTACAAAACTCAAGTGAATCACGACATGTTCGAACCTTCTCAATCGGCGTATGCGTACCCGCTGCTCATCAAGCATCTTTTGCACACACCGCTCGCGCACGCGCCCGATCAGGAGATCGTGTATCGCGGCGAGACGCGCCTGACTTACCGTACGATGCAGGAGCGCATCGCGCGTCTCGCCAACGGGCTCGGCCGATACGGCGCGAACATGGGCAGCACCGTCGCAGTGATGGACTGGGACAGCCATCGTTACCTCGAATGCTACTTCGCCATTCCGATGATGGGCGCCGTGCTGCAGACGGTCAACGTGCGGCTCTCGCCGGCGGAGATCGCTTATACGATCAACCACGCGGGCGCGCAGATCCTGCTCGTCAACGCGGATTTCCTGCCCGTCATCGAATCGATCCGGGACCAGCTCGAATCGGTGCGCACCTTCATCCTGATCGACGATGAAGGCGGTGCAGCCAGCGCGCACGCCATCCCGTTCGCGGACGAATACGAGCACATGCTGGCCGCGAGCGAACCCGCGTACGACTTCCCGGACTTCGACGAGAACACGCGCGCCACCACGTTCTATACGACCGGCACGACCGGCCTGCCCAAGGGCGTCTACTTCTCGCATCGCCAGCTCGTGCTGCATACGATCACGGGAATGGCGGCGCTCGCGAGCCCAGTCTCGGGACAGCGCTTTCATCGCGGCGACGTGTACATGCCGATCACGCCGATGTTCCACGTCCACGCGTGGGGCATGCCCTACATCGCCACCGTGCTGGGCGTGAAGCAGGTCTATCCGGGCCGCTATGTGCCGGAGCGGCTCGTCGGGCTGGTGCGCGATGAAGGCGTCACGTTCTCGCATTGCGTCGGCACCATCCTGCATATGCTGCTCAACTGCGGCGAAGCGAAGACCGTCGATCTGAGCCGATGGAAAGTGGTCATCGGCGGGGGCGCGCTGCCTCACGGCCTCGCGCGCGCGGCGCTCGAACGCGGTATCGATATCTTCGCGGGTTACGGCATGTCCGAGAGCTGCCCGCTGATGAGTCTCGCGCAGTTGCAGCCCGGCTGCGAGACGCTCGAACTCGACGAACAGGTGCCACTGCGCTGCAAGACGGGTCTGCCGCTGCCGCTCGTCGACCTGCGCATCGTGAACGAGGAAGGGATCGAGCTCGCGCACGACGGACGTGCGAGCGGCGAGGTCGTCGTGCGCGCGCCGTGGCTCACGCAAGGCTATCTGAAGGATGCCGCGGCGTCCGCCCAGCTCTGGGAGGGCGGCTATATGCATACGCAGGACATCGCGAACATCGATCCGAACGGGTATCTGCAGATCACCGACCGCATCAAGGACGTGATCAAGTCCGGCGGCGAATGGGTCTCGTCGCTCGAAATCGAGAGTCTGATCTCGCTGCACCCGGGCGTCTCCGAGGTGGCCGTGATCGGCGTGAAGGACGAGAAGTGGGGCGAACGGCCCGTGGCGCTGGTGGTCCTCAAGCCGCAGTTCACGCCGCCCGTCACGGAAGCGGACATCAGGAATCACGTGCTGACGTTCAGCGAGACAGGACGGATCTCGAAGTACGCCGTGCCGCAAATCGTGAAGATCGTCGATCAGCTCGACAAGACGAGCGTCGGCAAATTGAACAAGAAGCGGTTGCGCGAACAGTTCGCGTGATCGTTCGAAGGGAAGCAAAAGCATGAGCATGACTGAATACAGCATGGCGACGATCGAAGACTTCGTCGGCCGGGAACTGGGCGTGTCGGAATGGGTCGTCGTCGACCAGGCGCGCATCGACGCATTCGCGCAATGCACCGGCGACATGCAGTGGATTCACCTGAACGAAGAACGCGCGAAACGCGAAGGCCCGTTTGGCGGCACGATCGCGCACGGTTATCTGACGCTTTCGCTCCTGGCGACGCTCGCGATCGAAGTGGGCCTCATCCCGGCGGACGCTTCGGCCGCGCTGAACTACGGGCTCGACAAGGTGCGCTTCATGACGCCGGTCCGCTCCGGCAGCCGGGTGAGAAGCCGGATGGTGTTGACCGGGGTCGAAAGGAAAGGCGGCGGACGGATCATCGTGAAGGCGGACAACGAGCTGCAGGTGGAAGGCGAGAGCAAGCCTGCGCTGATCGCCCAGACGCTCGTAATGCTCGTGGCGTGAAGGGGGCAAGGATGAAAGTACGGAGACCGAGATGGCAGCAAACATGAGCAGCGACAACGACGACATCACGGCTCGCGCAACCGACGGCATGCTCGGGCCCAACCCGTTCGTCGGGCTGCGCGCCGCCGACATGCTCGCCGCCGCCCAGCAGATCGGCACGCAGGCGATGCTGCATCCCGCGCTGCTGCTGGAGCAGACCACGGCGCTCGCGCGCGATCTCACATCGGCGGTGAGCGGCCAGGAAACGTCCCGGCCGCAGCAGGGCGACAAGCGTTTCGCCGATCCGGCATGGCGCGAGCAGTCGCTATATCGCACGACATTGCAGGGCTATCTGGCCTGGTGCAACGCGCTCGACGGATTCGTCGAGCGCTCGGCGCTGGACGACCGGAGCAAGGAACGCGCGCAGTTCGTGATGTCGCTCATGACGGACGCGCTTGCGCCGACCAACACGCTGCCGGGCAATCCCGCGGCGCTGCGCAAGTGCGTGGAGTCGGGGGGCGCGAGTGTCGTCGCCGGCATGAGAAACATGCTTGCCGATGCGCTCGGCAACAAGGGCATGCCGTCCCAGGTCGACAAGCGCGCGTTTCAGGTCGGCGGGAATCTCGCCACTTCCGCGGGGGCCGTCGTCTTTCGCAACGAAGTGCTCGAGCTCATTCAATACACGCCGGCGACGCCGAACGTCTACGCGCGTGCGCAACTGATCGTGCCGCCGCAGATCAACAAGTTCTACATCTTCGATCTGTCGGCGAACAAGAGCATCGTCGAGTATCTGGTGAAGAGCGAGTTTCAGGTCTTCGCCGTGAGCTGGCGCAATCCGACCGAAGCACATCGCGACTGGGACATGGACACGTATGTCGCCGCGCTCATCGAGGCAATCCAGGCGGTGCGCGACATCACCGGCAACCCGGACGTGAACCTGCACGGCGCATGCTCCGGCGCGATGACGATCTCGGCGCTGCTCGGGCATCTCGCCAGTCGCGGCGACAAGACGGTCCATGCGGCCACGCTGATGGTGGCCGTGCTGGATAGCACTTCGCCGTCGCAACTCGGGCTCTTCACCACGCCCGAGACCGTCGAGCTCGCGAGGCAGAACAGCAATGCCAAAGGCGTGCTGGCCGGCGAGGACATGGGTCGCGTGTTCGCGTGGATGCGGCCCAACGATCTGGTGTGGAACTTCTGGATCAACAACTATCTGCTCGGCGAGGCGCCTCCGGCCTTCGACGTCCTTTACTGGAACAACGACGCGACGCGTCTGCCCGGGAAGCTGCACGGGCAACTGCTCGACATCTTCATGCGCAACATGCTGAGCACGCCGCGGGCGCTGAACGTCCTCGGCGCGCCCGTCGACTTGTCCGCAGTCACCTGCGACACCTACGTGATGGCCGGCATGGCCGATCACATCACGCCGTGGAAAGGCGTCTACAACACGGCGCGCGCATTCGGCGGCAAGACACGCTATGTGCTGAGTTCAAGCGGCCATATCCAGAGCCTGATCAATCCGCCGGGCAATGCGAAGGCACGGTACTTCCGCAATGCAGCGCTGCCGGATGACGCCGATGCATGGCTTGCCGGGGCTCAGGCCGAAACGGGTTCCTGGTGGAGCGACTGGCGCGAGTGGCTGAGCGAACGCTCGGGCGAAATGCGCGCCGCGCCCAGGACGCTCGGCAACAGGCGGCACAAGCGCCTTGCCGATGCGCCCGGAACATATGTGCTGGAGGCGTGACACACAGCGGCTTCCATTCCGTCGACATTCACATGGACAAGAACGATGAAAAGTGTGCGCACAATGGATATACAGACCGTCGCGCTCGACGGTCAACCGCTTCGAGTCGGCATCTGGCGAGGTAGCGATGCCTCGCCGCCGCTCCTCATCTTCAATGGTATCGGCGCCAATCTCGAACTGGTCCAGCCGTTCGTCGACGCGCTCGGCGACGTGGAAGTCGTGATCTTCGATATTCCCGGCGTGGGCGGATCGCCCGCGCCGCTCGTGCCGTACCGCTTTTCCACGCTGGCCGTGCTGGCCGACAAGCTGCTCGCGAAGCTCGGCTATGACGGACCGGTGGATGTGCTCGGCGTGTCCTGGGGCGGTGCGCTCGCGCAGCAGTTCGCGTATCTGTATCCGTATCGTTGCCGGCGGCTCGTGCTGGCCGCTACCTCGCCGGGCGTCATCATGGTGCCGGGCAGGCTTTCGGTGCTTTCCAAGCTGATCGGCGCGCGCCGTTACCGGGATCCGGAATATATGCGGGAGATCGGCGCGGAGATCTATGGCGGCGCATACCGGCGCGATCCCGATCTGTTAGAGGAGCACGGGCGTCACATCCAGGCGCCGGGCGGACGTGGATACGTGTATCAGCTACTCGCGACATGCGGATGGAGCAGCCTGTTCTGGCTCGGTTCACTGCGCCAGCCGACACTCGTCATGCACGGTGACGACGATCCCATCGTCCCGCTCGTCAACGCGAAAATTCTTGCGCGCGGCATCCGTCAGGCGAGACTTCACGTCATCGACGACGGTCACCTTTTCCTCATCACGCGAACGCGCGAAATCGGCCCTCTGGTGCGCGACTTCCTGACGCAACAGTAGAAACGAACGGCGGTGGACCCGGGCGATGTTCCGCGCCAGGTCCACCGCCTTTGGCGGTCGCCGCTCGCTCAGAACTGATCCTCGGCGAGCGCGAGCATGCCCTGATCGCTCTTCGCACTGACGATCGATGCCTCGAGTGCAATGGCCTGCGGTAGCAGATGGTCCGCGAAAAAATGCGCGGTCGCGATCTTTGCGCCGTAGAACGCGGGATCGTCGGCGCGCTTCGACTGCGCCACGATCAGCGCGCGCGCCATCTGCCAGCCCGAGAGCACGATGCCTGCGAGCTTCACATAGGACACGCCGCCCGCGAACACGGCTTTGGGGTCGTCACTCGCATTTTGCAGAATGAAGTCGATGGTGCCTGCAAGTGCTGCGCGTCCGGCCGAGAGCCGTCGATGCATCGCTTCGAAGGCCGCGCCGTCATGCTGTCCGAGTTCGGCAAGCGTCTCGTCGATCTGAGCGAGGATCACGCGGGCCGCCGCGCCGCCATCGCGAATCGTCTTGCGGCCGATCAGATCATTCGCCTGGATCGCGGTCGTGCCTTCATAGATCGTCAGGATGCGCGCATCGCGGTAATGCTGCGCCGCGCCCGTCTCCTCGATGAAACCCATGCCGCCATGCACCTGCACGCCGAGGCTCGTGACGTCGATTGACATCTCCGTGCTCCAGCCCTTCACGACCGGCACGAGGTATTCGTAGATGGATGAATGCCGCGCGCGCGTTTCGGCGTCGAGCGCGTGATGCGCGATATCCGCATGGGCCGCCGCGACATAGGCAAGCGCGCGGGCGCCTTCGGTCAGCGCGCGCATCGTCGCGAGCATGCGTCGCACGTCCGGATGATGGATGATGGCGACGGAATGTTTCGCGGAACCGTCGACGGGACGGCTCTGCACGCGATCCTTCGCGTAGGCGGCCGCCTGCTGATAGGCGCGATCGGATACGGCGATACCCTGCACGCCGACCGCGAATCGCGCGGCGTTCATCATGATGAACATGTATTCGACGCCGCGATTTTCCTCACCGATCAGATAGCCGACTGCGCCGCCATGATCGCCGTATTGCAGCACGGCAGTCGGGCTCGCCTTGATGCCGAGCTTGTGTTCGATCGAGACGCAATGCACGTCGTTGCGATCGCCCAGCGAGCCATCCGCGTTCACCATGAGCTTCGGCACGAGGAAGAGCGAGATGCCCTTGACGCCCTCGGGCGCGCCCGGCGTCCGCGCGAGCACGAGATGGACGATGTTCTCCGCCATGTCATGCTCGCCGTACGTGATGAAGATCTTCGTGCCGAATACCTTGTAGGTGCCGTCGCCCTGCGGTTCCGCGCGCGTGCGCACGAGTGCGAGATCGGAGCCCGCCTGCGGCTCCGTGAGGTTCATGGTGCCGGTCCACTGCCCCGAAATGAGCTTGGGCAGATAACGCTGTTTCAGCTCGTCAGAACCTGCGGTGAGCAGCGCTTCGATCGCGCCATCGGTCAGGAGCGGGCAGAGCGCAAACGACATGTTCGCGGCGTTGAGCATCTCGATGCACGGCGTGGCGATGAGTTTCGGCAGCCCCTGGCCGCCGAATTCCGGCGGATGCACCACACTTTGCCAGCCGCCTTCGCCGTACTGGCGGAATGCTTCCTTGAAGCCGGGCGTCGTTGTGACCTCGCCGGCATGCCACTCGCTCGGAGATTTATCGCCCGCGGCGTTGAGGGGCGCGAGAACCTCGCCGTTGAACTTCGCGGCTTCGTCGAGCACGGCCTGGGCGGTTTCGAGCGTGGCGTCTTCGAAACCCGGCAGCGTGGCGATGCTCGCTATGTCGGCGAGTTCATCCATCACGAACAACATGTCTTTTAGCGGCGCGGTGTAACTCAATTTGTCTCTCCGAATGGGTGTGTCCGAGCGCTGCGGTAGCGTCGAAATAGCGTGTTCCTGCATTCGACATGCATCGAGCCGGATCATAGAGCGGGGTCGTGCCGACACGCACCTCCCGCGGTGGGAGGGGATGATGCGCGTAGCGGATCACGCTATCGTCGGAGAGATAATTCAGGTCGGTGGCTGGATCGGCAGCGCGCGCCGCACGGCTGAGGCATCCGGCCAGCGGTTGGTGATTTCAAGCCCGTCACGCGCCCGCGCCGCGGGCAATCAGGAATTCGTCCAGCTGCGCGAAGGTCTCTGGCATCGCCTCGTCCATGCCCTCGATCGCGATGTCGAGCGCCTCCTTCGACGGATAGAGCTCGCGCATCACCAGCAGCGTCTTGCCATCCTTTTCCTCGAAGGTCACCGTCGTGACGGCGCCGTTCTCGCTTTCCTCGTTGGTCCACACGAGGCGGGCATTCGGCACCACTTCGAGATATTCGCCGAAGAACGCCATGGGCGCCGTCGCCCTCGGGTGAGCGAATTCGAGGCGGTAGCCGCCGCCGACCCGGACATCCTGTTCACAGGAAAGCAGCGTCGCGCCGCTCGACTTCGGCACCCACCACTGTTTGAACAATTCGGGCGTGGTCCACGCTTCGAAGACGAGCCGCGGCGGGGCGTCGAAGATTCGTGTGATGACCATCTCGCGCTCAGACGTCCGTTCCGACGTCGTGCGGTTGCTCGTGCGGGCGGACTCATTCTCGCTGCTTGCGACCATCACGTTTCTCCTTGCGTTTGAGTTCTTCGATGACCGTGTCGAGCGCGTCGAAGCGCGCCGCCCACATCTGACGGTAATGCTCGATCCAGGCCGACTCTTCCTCGAGACGGCGCGCGCCGAGCCTGCAGGTCCGCACGCGTCCCACTTTTTCCGTGGTGACGAGCTCCGCCCGCTCCAGTATGCCGATGTGCTTGCGCATGCCCGTCAGGGTCATGTGGAACCGCTCGGCGAGGTCCGTGACCGACGCGTCGGCGCGCATCAACTGCTCCAGCACGCCGCGCCGGGTCGGGTCCGACAGCGCGGCGAACGAGGCGTCGAATCGATCTGTTTGAGAATACTGAGCCATTTGGTTCAGTATTGCATGCGCATCGGCGGCAGGCAAGGAGAAGCGGCGCGCGCTGTGTTCAGCTCACCGTTCAGTCGTGATGGTGATGCTTGTGGTGCTTGCCGTGGTAGCCGCGGCTGTAGTCGTCCGCGTACGAGTTCGAGCGCGAAACATTGCCGCCCAGCGCCGCGCCGGCGCCGCCACCCAGCGCCGCGCCGACCAGACCGCCGCCACGGCCGCCCATCGCATTGCCTGCCGCCGTGCCCGCGCCGCCGCCCAGCGCGCCGCCGATGATGGCGCCCGTGCGCTCGCGACGATTCGACGTGACCGCGCCGCCGGCGCCGCCACCCACGGCTCCGCCGAGCACCGCGCCCGTGCTGCCGCCTACGGCGCCGCCGAGCGCCGCGCCGGCTACACCGCCGAGCGCGCCGCCGAGCGCATTGTTCATGTCGCCAGCCATGGCCGGCACCGATGCCGCAGCGGTGAGCGCTGCAAGGGCAACAAACTGGATGATTCGCTTTGACATTGTTCGGACGTTTGTTTTTGAGACGGCGCGAGTATAACCGCAGCCTCGAAAGCTGTTCGTAACACCGTCCTCCGTCGGCGGTAAGAAATGTAACAAACTGGGTAATCAGGGCATTTGACGCGCCCTAGATCAACTGCCGCTGTTCGAGTTCTTCCGCCAGCGCTTCGGCGTTGACGAACTTGTATGCCAGAAGGCCCGCGTCGAGCGCGCCGCTCACATTCGTATCCGAGTCGTCGATGAAGAAGGTCTCGGACGCCTGCGCGCCGAGGCGTTCCAGACATCCGAGATAGGCGCGTGCCGCGGGCTTCGCCACGCCCAGCGAAGCCGTCGCATAGACGTGGGGACCGAAGACCTGCGCGACCGGCGGATTCAGGTAGCCGATATGGTCAGAGACCAGACGGCAGTTGTTGGTCAGCACCGCGATCGTGCGATTCCGTGCAACGCGTGTTGCGAGCGCGAGCGTCTCGAGGTTGGGCGTGATCGAAGCGCGACGCGAAGCGAGCCACATGTCGCGGCTGACTGGACAGCCTAGCAGTTCGCCAAGCGCGGCGAGGTAGTCGTCGTCGCCGATCTCGCCACTATCTGCGCGAGCCTCGAGGCCAGAGCCCCAAATGGCCTCGCGCACGGCCTCAGGCGGTTTTGCGCAAAGCATCGCCAGATGTTCGGTGCGCACCGCGCGGTCGTAGTGGGATAGAACGCCCTCCATGTCGAACAGAACTAGCGAGATCGGTGCGGTCATGCTGTCGTCTCCCACGGTTGACCGGCAAGAGAAGGGCGCGGTTTTCCATTCTATGTCGGAGAAAATTGCCGACGCAGCCGCAAGCCGATCAATGACGACGCGGGTGCTCAAGGAAAAAGCGCACCATTTCCGCGCTGGCATCGGGTCCGACGGGGTCCGTATAGCTGCCGTTCGAAGAACCGCCCGACCAGGCATGAGGCGCGCCGTGAACGGTCCACAACTCCGCGGGTACGCCTTCGGGCGATGTCATGCGTCGGACCGTGTGCTTGCGTGCGCCGGTATCGGTGAATGAGGTCGGCTCGCTTGCGGCACCAGCCATCGTGAATCCGCGTACCAGTTCGCTCGCGTTGGCTTGATGCACCGTCGCGTCGGCATCGCCGTGAAAGACAATCAGCGGGCATCGAGGCGTTGGCGTGTCCGCCACGTGCGCACGGCCGGCTTTTCCGGCTTTCACCCTGGTTTTACCCCCCCGCATTGCTGCGAGCGCGGACGGAAGATCGTGTGCGCATCCGACGGGAAGGCCGGAGTGGACGCCCGCCGCCGCGTAGAGATCAGGGTAGCGCTGCGCCATGATTGCCGTCATCGCGCCCCCGGCCGACAGGCCCGCTATGTACACGCGCTTCGGATCCACGTTGTGTTGGGCGATGACCTCGCGAGTGATACCCGCGATCAACGACGGTTCGCCCTGATCGCGCTGTTGATCCACCGGCTTGAACCAGTTCCAGCACTTCGACGGGTTCGCGCCTTGCGGCTGAATCGGATAAACGACCATGAAGCCGTGTTTTTCGGCGAGCGCGTTCATCTGGGTGCCTGCAGCGAAATCGTCAGCGTCCTGCGTACAGCCGTGCAGCATGACGATGAGCGGCAGCGGGGCATCGTGATCGCCGCCCGGTACGTAAAGCTTGTAGCTGCGCTGGCCCGCGGCGTTCGCGTACCGTCCGGCGCTGAAGTGCCCACGATCCAGCACGTCGGCGCCTGTTTGCCTGGGCGGCGAGGAGTGGCGAGCCTGACCGACATCGGGGACGCGCGCACGCGCCTTGTCGATGTCGCCCTCGTGACGTGCGGGCGCCGTTTTGGTCTGCTCGCCGCGCATGGCACGCTTCACAATCTCCGCTGCCGCGGCGGGATCGTTTTTGCGAAAGAGCGCAAACGCCTCTTTCATCGAGTCCAGAAAGCCTTCGTTGAGTTTCATGTTTTGCCTTGTCGAGTAAAGCGTGGAGGTCGCTACCGGATTCGATCCGCCAGCGCAGCCTTCACTGCCGGTGATGCATGGAGCGCGCCGCGAACCAGAATCGATTCGATGGTTGCCAACGCGAGTTCGGGCGATACGTCGCTGGCGATGCTCGCCAATCCGAGCACCTGGATCTTGAGTCGCTGATTGGCCGCGCGCGTCGCTTCGAGGTCCTGCTTCGAAAAGTACTGGAGACCCAGCACCAGTTCGCGCCGCGTCACGGTGTCCTTGACCACCGGCGCGTGAACCGACAACTGATTGCGGATCGCCGTCCGGATGAGGTCCGTGCGGTTCGAGTAGAAGCCTTCTTCCACGAGCAGATCGATCTGGCCCAGGTCGACTGGGCCGAGGTTGATCGTTATTTTTTCTGTCTCGCTGCCTCGCGAACGGTCCAGTGATTCTTTTGCCATATGCTTCCTTTTCCATCTGTGTACCATCCATATGGATGGTTATAGGCGGATTTCAAGGAAGGGGCAATTAAATTTGATGTGCTTCATGCGCGGACGATCGTGAGATCATTGATGGACTTGCCTCATCATCATCGTCGCTCGATTCGATCGCTTTGCAGCAAAGTGGTGCGTGTACGTTCGAGCAGACCCAACCTTGCCACCAAAAGACCATGAACAAGGGAAAGACGAAATTGACCCGTCAGGACGCCGAGCGCCTGTTCGAGGGATTGCCCGCGTCGAATGTGAGGGCATCGAGCCGCCCCGAAAATCCGTTCGGACCGGAAGTGTCCAACGTCGTCAAACGCGTCGAAGACGAATCCACGCTCTGGAAAGACAATCTGGTCACGCTCCCGCTGGCGATCGAGTTGCCGCCGGGCTATGCATCGGTGGCGCGCATGCGCGAAGCGATGGCGCGGGCCTGGCGCATGAGGTGGGTGAGGGAAGAGAAAGGCGAGGTCGTCGCCGAGTTTCCCGAGGGATGGACAGCTGTTCGCCCGACGAGCGGTCCCATCGAGTTGCGGGATGCCTCCGGCACGGTCCGCGCGGTGTACGGCTGGGCCAAGGATGCCGAAGTCAGAGTCCTGCCACGTTATCTCATCGAGTCGCAGGCGAATGGATCGAACGGACTCGGCAGCGTGCTGATTCGCGATCGCGGGAACGGCCGTATTCTGGAGCGATCGTCGACCTGGTCAGCGCGAACGGGCGTCAACCATCCGGATTGGGCCAAACTGGAAGCGTGGCTCGATCTCCGCTATCCCGACCATCGCGACCCGCTTCGGTACTGGGAAGATTGCGAGGACAATCTCCGAGCCTGAGCCGCCAGCATTCAGGCAACGACTTCGACTTCCCGTCTGGCGTTCCTGCGCAGGACATCGGCGGGCACACCGTACGTTCGAACGAACGCTCGACGCATACGCTCTCTGTCAGCGAAACCCGTCTCCTGGGCGATCACGTTGATCGTATGCCGGCCTTGCTCGATCATGAATCTCGCTGCTTCGAGCCGGAGCTGTTCCACTGCCTTCGCCGGCGATTGACCCGTTTCGGCCAGAAACGCGCGACTGAACTGCCGGGAGCTGAGGTTGGCCACATCCGCGAGTTCGTCGATGGTGAGCGGATTGCGCAGATTGCGCCGTATGTGGGCGAGGACCCGTTCCATCCGATCGGACTTCGGGGTCATGTCGAGCAACACCGAGTGTTGCATCTGCCCGCCCAGCCGACGCTGATTCATGACCAGTATCCTGGCAACCAGCTTGGCGGCATCGGGGCCGAGGTCGTTATCGAGCAAGGCCAGGGCAAGGTCGATACCGGCCGTCATGCCCGCGGAGGTCCAGATCGGACCGTCGTTGATGAAGATCCGGTCCTCTTCCGTCATGACGTCCGGGAAGCGTGCCCGGAACTCGGACGCATGCGCCCAATGCATCGTCGCGCGCCGGCCGTTCAGAAGCCCCGCTTCGGCAAGCACGAATGCGCCGCTACAGATGGAGGCCACGCGCCTTGACGCTTTCGCGGTCTCCTTCACGAACGCGATCATGGCCGGATCGAATGGCGGGATTTTCATCTCGGTGACCGAGCCCACGATGACCGTGTCGAATGCCGTCGCTCCGAAGGCCTCGGTCTGCAGCGTCATTCCGCCCGAAGATTCGATCAGTCCGCCGTGTTCGGACAGCAAGTGAATCTCGTAGCACGGGCCTTTCGGAGGCATGTTCGCGAGTTCGAACGCAGTGAGCGCGGCGACGCTCATCAACTGGAATCTTGGCGGCACGATGAAGCCGATCCGATGCATATCCACACCTGTCTTTCGTGATCCGTTGCAATCGTGCCCCACATGACGCGCTTACTGAAACCGAGCGGACGGATGGCACGAATGGTGGCAACAACGACATACATGCTATCGGCTTGCGGAGCTAAGGTACAGGCTCGTCTTCCACCCGCAGCACCCTGGAGTAAGCAGAATGGACTTCAACGATGTCATGCTGGAGCGCAACGCCGAGTTCGCCAATACGGCCTTTTCGCCCGAACTCCGGATGATGCCGTCGACCGGAACCTTGATTGTCGGCTGCGTCGATCCGCGCGTCGATCCGGCGTACGTGCTGGGCCTGAAGCAAGGTGAAGCGGCCGTGATTCGCAATGTCGGCGGGCGGATCAACAAATCGTTGCTCGAAACGCTAGCGGTGCTGGCCGTGGTCGCGAAAGCGGCCGGACGTCCGGACGGCGCTCGCCATCTCGTTCTGCTTCAGCATACGGACTGCGGGATCATCGGCTGTCACAGACATGCTCCAGCCTTGCTGGCCAAGCATCTCGACGTCGAACTGAATGCGCTCGATGACCTTGCCGTGACCGACCCGTACGAAGCAGTGGCGCACGACGTCGCAGCGCTCAGGGCGAACACGGAACTGCCGGACAGCCTGATCGTGTCGGGACTGGTCTACGACGTCAAAACCGGCCGCATCAGAACGGTGGTGCCTGCGGCGCCTTTGCGTGTGCCCGCCATCTAAACGAGCGCACTGGGCGACAGCATCGCCGAAGTGATCGCCACGGTCGCGCCGCTTTGCGCGGAGCGTGTCGCGGCTTCGGCGCAGGCGAGTGCGGCAATGCCATCACGCAAACTGACGGGCACGGGTGCTTCGTGTTTCACGGCTTCGACGAACGCGGTCCATTCGGCCTCGTAGGCGCGCATGTATCGTTCGAGGAAGAAATAGACCGGCTTGGCGGAAAGCGTGCCAGCGCTCGTGATTTTTTCGACAGTGTCGGTCAGCACGTTCTTCGCCGACAGGAGCCCCTGCGAGCCCAGCAGCTCGATGCGCTGGTCGTAACCATACCCGGCGCGCCGTGAATTCTTGATTACGGCGATGCGTCCGTCGGTCCAGGTCAACGTGACCGCGGCCGTGTCGACGTCGCCAGCCGCACCGATTTCCGCATCGACAAGTGACGATCCCGCCGCCGTCACCTTCGACGGCGCGCCGCCCATGATCCAGCAGGCGATGTCGAAGTCGTGAATCATCATGTCGCGAAACAGGCCACCCGAACCGCGGATGTACGAGACCGGTGGCGGCGCGGGGTCGAACGACGTGATCGACAGCAGCTCTGCCTTGCCGATTTCTCCGGCGTCGAACGCGGTCTGGAGCGCCACGAAATTCGGATCGAAACGTCGATTGAAGCCGATCATCACGGGTCGGTTGCTGCGCGCGACGTTCACCTGACATTGAAGCGCGCGTTCGAGCGACAGGTCCACCGGTTTCTCGCACAGGACAGCCTTGCCCGCAGCCGTCGCGCGCTCGATGAGATCGGAATGCGTATCCGTCGATGTGGCGATGAGCACGGCGTCGATGGCGGAGTCAGCGAGAATATCCGCGACGGCGCGGGGCTCTGCGCCGTGTTGAGCAGCTAACTGGCGCGCGGCATCGGTCACGAGGTCGGACACCGCGACGAGTCTGCTGTCCGGATTCGCGCGGATGGATCGGGCATGCACCTGACCGATACGGCCGGCACCGAGAAGGGCAACATTCAGCATGAGCAAGCGCTCCGTTATTAATTAGGAAAACTACGTTACAGAAGACATCAGACTCAGACCGCGAACGCGTCCCTGAAGCGCCGCAACGCGAGTTCGTCGTCGCCGCTCGCCCATGCTTCCATGGCGATCGTGCCGCGATATCCCGCCTGCGCGAGCGCGCGTGCAATCGCGGGATAGTTGATCTCGCCCGTGCCCGGCTCGCATCGTCCGGGCACATCGGCAATCTGTATTTCGCCGATATACGGCAGCGCGCGCCTGACCAGTTCGATGAGATTGCCTTCACCGATCTGCGCGTGATAGAGATCAAGATTGAGCCGCAGATGCGGGCTGTCGACGGCCTGCACGAGCGCGAGCGTGTCCTCCGCCCGGCAAAACGGCACGCCTGGGTGATCCACCGCCGAGTTGAGATTCTCGAGACAGAACGTCACTTGCGCGCCTTTGCCGAGTTGCGCCACACGGCTCAGCGTGCGCTGCGCGGCGAACCACATCGCGCCGGTGACGACTTGAACCGGTTTCACCGGCTGGCCGTTGCCGTCCAGACCGGTGCCATGCAGATT
This sequence comes from Caballeronia megalochromosomata, assembly GCA_001580565.1. GTDB lineage: Bacteria > Pseudomonadota > Gammaproteobacteria > Burkholderiales > Burkholderiaceae > Caballeronia > Caballeronia megalochromosomata. The sequence continues at coordinate 31,757 of LRBF01000279.1, forward strand.
CAGACGCGGACAGCCGAGCCGCCGAGCCGCTTCGATCGACATCTCCGCGGTTTCGATGAGCCGCGCCGCGCCGCTTTCCGTGATCAGGTCGCCTTCGATATATCCCGTCATCGAAGAAAAATGCGCGCCGGTTTGCTGCAATTCGCTCAGGTCATGCCGGGTCCAGTCCCAGATCTCGACGTGAAAGCCGAGCTGGTCGATCTTTCTCACGCGCTCGACAAACGGAAGGCTGCGAAAAACCATTTCCGCGCAAACGGCCAGTTGGAACATGACGATTCTCTCAGGGTTGATGTGGCATGCAGAAAGCGGCGATTTCAGCGGTACTGTCCGGCATATTTCTCGACGATGCCGACGTTCTCGCGCGTGACGAACCCGGGACCCGTATCCACGCCGTTGGCATGAAAGCGCGGTGTCAGTCCGTACGTCTTTATGCGCTGCTGGAACTGCGGATTCGCCTGCAGCGCGGCAACCGCCTTTTGAATATCGCGCGTCTTGTCCTGCTTCATGATCGCGAGGAGCGCGACGGGAATGTAGCCCTGCAAATAAGGCTGCTGGTCGATGGCGAACTTCACCGCGCCCGCTTCGATGCCTTTGCCTACTTCGGACGTGATGTCAAACGTGGCGAACCAGATCTTGTCCGTGAGCCCGAGCTTGCGGATGGCGCGCATCGTTGGGACCGCCGATGTCGGCCCGAGCGCGAGCACGGCCTGTGTATCCGGCGCCTTGTGGAGCGCGGCGAAGACCTTGTTCTCCACTTCGGTCGGGTCATTGCCGGAATCGAGCGTCGATTTCTTGAAGTCCGCGCCGATCGCTTCCGCGAAGCCACGGCAGCGTTCGAACGAATCCGGATTCGTCGCGTTGTTGTTGACGCACAGGAAACGCTTGATGCCCGCCGCTTTGGCGCGCTCGCCCGCTTCCCTGCCTGCGACATATTCCGGCTGGCCGACATGCAGCAGCGCGCCCAGCGCGTCATTCTGCTTCGCCGTACCCGAATTGAACGTGACGACGGGAATCCCGCGCGCGACGATCGACTTCACGGGGCCGCGCACGACGTCATAGTCCGCGATCGTCGTGGCCACGCCGTCATAGTTGCGTGCGGCGGCCTGATCCAGCAGATGAACCATGTCGGCCAGATCGCCGTTGGGCGGATTGCGATAGTCCACCGTGATGCCGAAATCCTTTTCCGCATCCGCGATGCCGTTTTTCACGACATTCCAGAACGGGTCCGCGTCCGGCGCGTGCGAAATGACGACGAACCTCGCGCCCGCCGCGAGCGCACTGACGCTGAATGTCACGGCCGCCAGCATGGCGAACCATTTCACTGCTGCCTTCATGCCTGTCTCCTTTTCAGTTCACGTTGCCGGTGTGCCGGTCTGTGAGCGAATCCTAGGGCAGCGGCGGCGCGTTCCATTCGCGAAAAAATCGCCAGAATGGTTATTTTCATGTTTATCATGGGCTTGCGAACGCACTAGGATTCACGGGAGGAACGACATGCATGCGCGAGACCGGCTGGCGGCCATCGCTGTGCTCGACCGGGTCAGAGACATCCTGCGCACCGATCTGGGCGATGAAGCGCACGTCATCTGGCCGGTTCTTTCCGCGCTGCTGCAAAGCCACGTGCGCGAGCGGCCCATGAGCATCACCGCGCTCGCGGACCTCTCGGGCCTGCCGCGCACGAGCGCGCGCCGGATAGTTTTCGACCTGAAGGCGAAGGGCTGGGTCGAGTTCCGCGCGATCTCCGGGTCCGGCAGCCGCACGACGATCGTGCCGTCCGCGTGGCTGCTCGACAAACTCGACAACATCACGGAGAAGACGGTGCGGATGATCGTCGGCGCGACGGGCGCGGACGGAGCGAACGGCGCGAACGCCTTCGATCGCCTGAACACGGCGAACCTCGCGCGCGACGCGGGCATTCCGTGGCCGCATCCCGCAACGACCGGATTCGACGACGCCATCGAACTGACGCTCGTCGCTTACGAGGATCCCGTCTTCGACATACTCAAGCGGAATCGATCGGAAATCGAACGCTTCGTCGGGCATCGTCTGCGCGTACTCACGTTTCCGCAGGTCGATCATCGCGATGCGCTGCGCGATGTGCTCACGGCCGCCGGACATCGCGACGCCAGCGCGCCGTTGCTCATCGCGCTTCCGTTCGCGTGGCTCGCGGAGTTGTGCGAGGACGGACATTTGCTGGCGTTGCAAAGCCTTCAGGCCGAGAGCAATTTCTCAGGCGCGGACTTTTACGATGCGGTGTGGCAGCAAAGCGGGTTCGACGGACACCTCTTCGCAGTGCCGTTGCAGCCGACGGTGGACTTTCTCTGGTATCGGCAGGATCTGCTCGAAGCCGAAGGGCTCGCCGCGCCAGCCACTTTCGCCGATGTGCTGCGCATCGGGGCGCTGATGCACCGCCCGCGTTCGGGGCGCGCGGGCATCACGTGGAATGCGGCGCCAGGCTTGCCGCTCGCGGAAACGTTCCTGCAGATTCTCGGCGCGCAAGGCGGCGTTCAATTCGATGCCGGCGTGCTGCAGGTGGAAACCGACGCGTGTGTCGAGGTCGCCGAATATCTGCGTGCGCTGGTTGCGGTATCGCCGGCGCGGCTGAGCGGCGTGGACTGGGCGCGCAATGCGCAGCTCTTTGGTTCAGGCAAGGCCGCCATGTGCTATCACTGGTCGAATCGATTTGGCATGCTTGATAGTCATGCGCTTCTGCAGCAGGGCGGGCGTGTTGGACTCGCGCTTCATCCAGTGCGTGCGGCAGGCATGCTGCCGGTCTCGCCGCTCGGTGGCGCCTTGCTCGCTATTCCGTCGAGCAATCGGGATGATGCGGCGAGGTGTGCATGGCGCGCCATCGAGACGCTCACCTCGCCCGCGCTGATGAAGTATTTCGTGTTGCACGGTGCGGCCGGGAGTGCGCGGCATTCGGTGGCCGAGGACTCCTACGTGCAGCAGCGCAATCGGGTGATCGCGGTCATCGACAAATTAGCGAACGATCGGCAGATCAGCGTTTTTCCCGCCACCGCGCAACCGGGCTATCGCGCCTTGACACAGGCTGTCAGCGATCATGTGTCGCCGTTGCTTTTCGATAGCGCGGTCGATGTGCGAAAGCAGCTCGCAGCGCTGCAGACTGCGTTGGGCACTCGGCGGCGTCGAAACACGCTGGTCCGCGTGCGCTAGGCGGATCGAACGCTGTTACTGGCCTCCAAAATAGAGTTGCCTCATCTCGTCGGCGGAGGCGGGGCGAACGACAGTGCGAGCGCCGGACGTCGATGAACCGGACGGCGCGCCGCCATACTCGGTCGGGCTCTCGGTCGATACGCGTGCCTCCGCGGCCTGGATGTCGCTCGGATAACGCGCATCGTCGGCTTTGGCCGGATCGTATCCGACCTGTTCGAGCTGCTGCAGTTCGGAGCGTACTTGGGCGCGCGTGAGTGTCTGATCCGTTTGAGCGAACGCGGCAACGGACATGGAAAGCGCCGACGCTGCGGCGAACGCGATAGCGATGGATTTCATGGCAACCTCCTCGTGAATGCCCGGGAGCGGGACCTGTGCAACCTTCGGGTTTCCCGGTGCTGTCCTGTGGATTGTCGGGCGAAGTCAGGGGTCGCCGACACCCACTTAGGTAGGCGAGCGCGCCAGTTCCGGGCGCGAAAGATGTAGCCAGTCGGGCGCTGACCGGCACCTCGATGCACTACATTTGTGTATACGGCTTCGAATGGCGTCCTGCTATTCTGTTTGCGTGACACGCCACCGTATTCGCGGACGGCGAATTTCCTGATCGAGCATCGTCATGAGAGGGTCAGGCCTCGGGGTGCGCAGGTTCAGATCCACGGCTCAGGAACATGCGTTCCGGATGGACTACGCCCAGCGCTTCTCCGGGCAGCGAAGACTCTCCATCGCCATCTTCACCGCGTTATGGATCGCTTTTTCCATCCGTGATTTCGGGCGGCTCGACATACTCGATCCCGCCCATCTGCACCACAACGAACTCATTTTCGTGAGAACCGCCGCGGCGATCGGCATGGGCGTGGCCGTCCTGATGTGGACCCCGCGCGCACGCGACGAACGCTGGGCCGTCGGACTGCTCTGCCTGTGGACGCTCAGCGCCTGGCTGCCTACCCTGAGAATGATGCAGATCGTCGACTTGCCGTGGCGTGAGGTCTATTCGATCCTGACACTCACCTTGTTTACGATATTCATGGCCTTCCGCCTTCGGGCGATCACGGCGGCGTGGCTGGTCGGGCTATGCGTCGCAACTTATCTGCTGATGCTCTTCTTCCAGCCGCCGGGCGAGAAGTTCGGCATGCACCTGTCGGCGATGCTTGCCCACGCCATGAGCGTGCCGCTGACGTATGCCATCGGGCTGGTTGTCAGTATTCCGCTGGAACGTTCGGCACGGCGCGAATTCATGTATCAGCGCAACTTGCGCGCGGCCAAGGCGCGCGTCGAGGCCGCGTCGCGCGCGGTCAACGAGCAGAACGAACGCATGCAGGAACTCGTCAAGGAGAAGGAGCGGTTCTTTTCATCGGCGTATCACGACATCCAGCAGCCGCTCGCGGCGATCAACCTCTTCATACGCAGCGCGCGCACGAGGATCAGGGACGGACGCGCGGTGGATCGCGACCTCGATGTCATCGAGGAGACCGCGTCCGATCTCCTCGGCATGTTCAAGGACATTCAGGACTATAGCGAGCTGGGGTCATATGTTCCGCGCCTTGCACCGGTCAACGCGCACGACCTGTTGACCGAGGTCTTCGAGCAATACCGGGAGACGGCCCGGCTGCGGGGAATCAGTTTCAGAATGGCCGGGCGGCGCGCGTACCCGCCGTTCATCGAGACCGACCGGTCGCTCTTCAAGCGGGCCGTATCCAATCTCGTATCGAACGCGATCAAGAACACGTCGTCGGGCGGCGTCGTGCTCGGCTGGGTGCGACTGAATGGTCGGCTGCGCGTGGACGTATGGGATACGGGAAGCGGCATCGCGCCCGCGCACCGGGAGGCTATTTTCACCGAGTACTATCAGATCAACAATCCGGGACGCGACCGTTCGAAAGGGCTGGGACTGGGCTTGTCGATCGTGAATCGCGTGATCCGCATTCTGCCGGGACACGCCATGAGTTTCGCATCGGTCGAAGGGCGTGGATCGCGCTTTTCGCTCTACGCGGCGGCTTCGATCGCGCCCCCGGCCGCTCGAGCGCAAACCCGGGATGGCGACGCCCGCACGCACGATCTCACCGGCACGTTCATGCTCCTGTGCGATGACGAACCGACCGTGCTCGAAGGCCTGCGGCGTCTTTTCGCGAGCGCGGGCGCGCTTGTGCACGCCGCCGAGTCGATGGCCGGATTCGAAGTCATCCTCGCCGATGACAGCCGCATTCCGGATCTCATCGTCACCGATATCCGCCTGCGCGACGGCGTCACCGGCAAGGAGGTGGCCGACCGGATCAGGCGTCATTTCGCGTGGGCGGGCGTCATTCCCGTGGCGTTCATCACCGGCGAGCTGTTGTCCGAGCGCGTCCTTCGCGACTTTCCCGAACCGTTCGTACTATTGCGCAAATCCTCCGCACCGGACGACGTGCTCGCGCAGATCAGCGGTTTCGTTGCGGCTCAGCGGGAGATGAATCCCGCTCTCGTGAAGGATCTGTGACGGGCAGCGTGCCGAGCGCGATGCCCTTGTCCGCAAGCATCACGATGAGTTCGGTGCGGCGCCGCAGGTTGAAGTGCGCGAGCAGATGACTGATGTATTTGCGCACCGTGATGTCTTCGAGCCCCATCTTCGACGCGATGGCTTTGGATGGAAGACCGCGCGCGAGCCATGCGAGCGTTTCGTACTCCCGGGGCGTGAGCCCGAGGCCCGGCGCGTCCCACGGACCAGGGTTACCGTTCGGCTGTGCTTTTCCTGATTCGCGTGCCGGTGCCTCGACTGTGTCGATCGCGCGCCTGAGACCGGCGATGCTCGCTGCGGGCAGGAACACGCCGCCCGAGAGCACGGCGACGATCGCGGCATGCAGTGCTTCGGGCGAAGACGACTTCGGCACGTAGCCCATCGCGCGGAGTTCGAGGCATCGACCGATGGTCTCCACGTTTTCGTCAGCCGATATCACGACCACGGGCAAGGACGGTCGTGCGTCTTTCAACTGCACCAGCGCGTCGCAACCGTGCCCGTCCGGGAGGTCGAGATCCAGAAAGACGATGTCCGGATGCCCGGTCATCGCCAGCTCGATGCCTTGCGACAACGTACTCGCCTGCAACAGTTCGGCATCCGGAAACAGCTCCTTGATGAGCAGTGCAAGGCCGGCTCTGAAGAGTTCGTGATCGTCGACGAGCAGTACGCGCATCGCAACGTCTCCCGGTAACGCGGAATCGAAAACCGCAATCAATCGGCCAGAAAAATGGTCGGAATCCGAACCATATTACACGCGGTTTACTTTCGCGGCCGGCGATGTGCGTTTCGGCTAGCCGGGCAGCCTGACGATCGTGACGCGCCGGTTTTCCGGCGCCGTTGGATTGTCGGTATTCAACGGCTCCGCAGACCCCTTTCCGATAGCCATGAGGCGCTCGGGCGCCACGCCATCTCTGCGCGTCAGATAGTCCAGAACCGCAACGGCCCGATCCGCGGAGAGCTTCATGTTCGTCGCGGGATTGCCGCGCGCGTCGGCGTGACCTTCGATGCGGAACTTGAACTCCGAGAGTGCGGACGAGCCCATTGCGTGCGCGACCTTGTCGAGCGCGGCGCGCGCCTGATCCGTGAGCGTCGTCGAGTTGGAGCCGAAGGTGATCAGCAAGTCGACCGAGGCGCTTGCCGGGACCATGCCGCCATTGCCGGCAACGGACTTGTGCACCAGCCCGCGCGTGCCGCCACCCTCATCGGCCGTGTCCGGCGTCAATGCCTGGATGATCGAGTCTTCGTCGATGTTTTGCTCATCCAGAAGAGGTTCCGCGGCAAGCGCGACGCTTGCGGCGATCATGCACACGACCGCGATGATGAAGCGACTTTGTTCCGGCATGACGCGCACTCCCGTTTTGATGCTGCAAGCGCAAGAGACAACAATCATTCGACGTTCTGGCCCGGAGGTGAGCGGCGACTATCGAGATCCCTGATCGCGGGAAATGCTTTCTCGTCCCAGGAACTTAGTCCATGGGAGCGGAAGACAAGATCATGCGCCACGTATATTTCGAATGTCGGCGTGCTGGGTTTCAGCCGCTGGTTCTTCTGGTATCGCTCGGATAGCCATGCGAGATCCTGCGGATAGTCCTCCGGCGTTTCGTTGCTCGCTATCGCCGCGCGCTCGACGATGAAGAGCCGTGTGCCCGGATGGACGCCGGACCATGCGCGGAACTTCCTTTCGTCGCTGAGCGGTCCCTTCCAGCGCGCACAAAAGATGCAGTCTTTTGCGGAGTGCACGACCAGCGTGATCATCTCACCCTCAGAGACCTGGGTTTGCCTGACTCTCGCATCCCAGTCGTACCTCGGATTGGGTACGTAGACCGTATCGTCGACGGTATCGACGGCGTGTGTCAGGGCTGGCGCCATGACCAGGCAAACGAGCAGCATCACCCGCGATATTCCGGCACCAACGCTCAGGGAAAGGGACACGATGTTCTCGCTATGCGAATGCTACGTCTCCTATCATAGTGAGTGCGTCAGCCTCGCGACGACAAGCGTCAGCCTTGGGACGACAAAATAAATTGTGTGAAGGGTTTCACGAAAATCCGGTCGGATGACGTTGCGGCCATGCGCCGCGATGCACGCCGGGTTTGTCAGCGAGGCCGCCATGAAACTGTCCAACGGGTCGCGGGCCGCGATTCCGATTTTGATCGGGATGATTTTCTCTTTTAGTGCTGCTGCGCAAACGGCAAGCGTGAGCGATGCCGAGGCGAGCACGCCTGTCACGGCGTCGTCCGCGAACCTGCACATGCCCGATCAACGCGTGCAGGAGATCCGTCTTCAGCTTGCACGGACTTCCGACGGTGCAGAGCGCTATCGGCTTCTTTCGGAACTCGCGCAGGGCTACTGGCAGGACCGGCGTGTGCCCGATTTCGTGCGCGTGCGCGGTGAAATCGCCGATGATGCCGCCATCCCCGCAGGACGCCGGTCGATCGTGGCGTCGGAGCTGGCGCTGACCCTTGCGTTAGCGAACGAGCCCGCCGCCAGCGACCGCATGATCGCGCGCGCGAAGACGCTGGCAAAGGAAACCGATCCGGCCGAACTCGAAACGCTGCCGCGCGAGCCGGCGTATGCGTATCTGCTCGCCGAAGGGGAGATCGCCCGCCGCTTTCAAAACCGGCACGATGTCGCGCTCATCAAGTATCGCGAGCACGCCGACCTTGCGTGGACGCACTTCAACGATCCCGCGCTGAGCGAGCGGCGGCATCGCGCGGCCGCGAACGAAATGCTCGGCAGCGTCGCCGAACTGACGCGGATCATGGTGCAGAACAATCGCCGCGCGGAAGCGCTGAGCTACGCCAGGGAAATTCGCTGGTACATCGATCATCGGCCGGACCTGCGCGCGAGCCTGCGTCAACGAGGAATTGCGGATACGGCGCTCGCCATCGCACTATGCTCGTTCGACGACTACGATGCCGCACTCGAGGCCATCGACAGCAGCATCTCGACCTTCAGGCGCGCCAACGTGCCGGAATACGACGGCGTCTATGCCGGCGCGCTGCGCATGCGCCTGATGATCGCGTTGGCGATGGGCAGGATCGAGTCGTACCGGGCCGACGCCGACGCGCTCGACAGGGCGCGATCGATCAACGCCGTGATCACGACCTCCGTTTCGGCCGACGAGCTGGATTCGCTCAGTTCGGCCGCGCATGGCCAATGGGCGACCGCTACCGCGCAAATCGGCGAATCCATGGCGAAGCTATTGCGCTCGCAGGGTGCGCAAAGCCCGTTCTACAAATACTCATCGGCGATAGAGATGCTCTACCGCTTCAATGACGTTACGCACCCGGTGTCGAACGCCGACATCGCGCGCTATGTCACGCCGCTCACCGGCACGGATGCCGACTGGACGGATTCCTCCACGCGCGGCGCCTATGTCGAAGATGCCGCGCTCGTCGCCTCGATGGACCGCCTGCTTGCCACGAAGGAGTCGCCGGAGACACAGGAGCTGGCGTTTCGTATCGCGGAGCTGCTGCAAATGAACGCGACGCAGGGCTCGATGACCGATGGCGCGGCGCGGCTCGCGGCCAGCAATCCGGCGCTGCGCGGGCTGATCGAACATGAGCAGGCGCTGCGGTATGAGCAGAACACGAGCCGCGGCCTGTTCGCGAGCGATGCTCACAAGCTCGACCGCATGATGGCGACGGGCGCGGACCCGAACGTCATCAAGCGCCAACGCGAGGAAGTCGACGACGAGGGCAAGAAGCTGCGTGCCGAAGCAAGCAGGATGCGCGACCTGCACGGCGAGATCGCGGCGCAGTTTCCCGCCTATCGTGAACTGCGCTCGCCGTCGATCCCGGCTCCTTCGAAACTGGCATCCGCGCTTCGGCCCAACGAGGCATACGTGAATCTCTATGCGGGGCGAAGCGCGAGTTATGCCTTCGTCATTCGTTCGGATGGCGTATTGCGGACATTCAGACTGAACACCACGCGCGCAGAGGTCAAGCGCATGATCGTCGCGTTGCGCGCGAGTTTCGATGCGGGCATTCCGCCGCGCAAGGCGGGTGATCTCGCCGGCTTCGACCTCACGGCCGCAAGCGGGCTTTATCAGGCGCTGATTGCTCCGCTTCAGCCTGCTCTCGGAGACGCGACGACGGTCTATCTGGCGACGAGCGGCATCCTCGCCAGCCTGCCGTTCAACGTGCTCGTCACCCGTGCCGCCACGAACCTCGGCGACGCGAACTGGTGGATCAGCACGGTCACGCCCGTGGAGATTCCGAGCGCATCCGCTTTCGTGCTGGAGCGCGGCCAGCGGACGAACCGCGCGGGCGCGCCGCTCATCGCGTTCGCCGATCCGAGCTTCGATGGCAAGCACGCCGACGATGCCCCTCCCGCGAGCGTTCCGGACGTGCGCGCGCCGGCTCTGCGCGGCGCGACCGTTCCGGCCGATTTCGACTATCGTCAGGTGACGCCGCTGCCCGAAACACTCGACGAGGCGCGCTCGATCGCAACGGCTCTGGGTGCGACGGACCAGAGCGTGATATGGGGCGCGCGGGCGTCGCGCAGCCGGGTGCTGAAACAGGACTTGTCGGATTACCGCGTGGTGCTTTTCGCGACGCACGGGATCATCGCGGGAGAGGTGCCCGGCATGCGTGAATCGGGGCTCGCGCTGGCGTACGAGGGAAGCGGGTTGCAGGACTCGGTGCTGACCGTCGACGACATCGTTCCGCTGCGGCTCAATGCCGATTGGGTCGTGCTCTCCGCGTGCAACACGGGATATACATCGGGCGCCGCCGGCGATTCGATATCGGCGCTCACGCGCGGCTTCTTTGCGGCCGGCGCCCGCTCGCTGCTCGTCACTCAATGGGCGGTCGAATCCCGGTCGGCCACGCAACTCACCGTGGGTCTCTTCAATGCGTATGGGGCGGACCCATCGCTATCCAAAGCCGACGCGATCGTGCGCGTGCAACGGGACATGCTGGCCGGAAAAAACGGTGTGCTCTACAGGCATCCCTATTTCTGGGCGCCGTATTTTCTGGCGGGCGATGCGGGGCGCTGAAGCGTCGTTTTGGTCGGCCTGCGAATAACGCTTGACCTTGGAGTGGCTCCAACGTCCTTACTAGCAGCATATACCGAGCGGATATGCTGACATGGAACAGTGCTGCGGAAGCAAGAACACGAATCTCAGGGGCGGCCTTACCGACGATATACGTCACGAGGCAGCGGATGCTTCGAACGGCGGAGCCTCTACTCGCACCGAGATGCGAATCTCACAGATGGACTGCCCAACTGAAGAGTCGCTGATTCGCAAGAAGCTCGGCGCGATGCCCGAGGTGCTGGAACTGCAGTTCAATCTCATGCAACGCGTTCTGACGGTCGTTCACCGTCCCGATGGCCTTCAGGCCATCGTTGCCGCGCTCTCGACGCTGGGATTGACCCCGGAATTCGCTGGCGATGCCACGGCAGACCGTCCAGCGCCGACACCAGCGAAGAAGCCCTGGTGGCCGCTCGCGTTTGCCGCCGGTGCCGCGCTCGGCGCAGAAGTCGCTGACTGGTTGGGGTCGCCCGTGTGGGCCGTCGCCACGCTTGCCTTGCTTGCCGTCGCGTGCGCGGGAATCGGCACCTACAAGAAAGGTTGGGTCGCCATCCGGAACCTGAATCTCAACATCAACGCGCTGATGAGCATCGCCGTGACAGGTGCATTGGCGCTGGGGCAGTGGCCCGAAGCCGCAATGGTCATGGTGCTGTTCACAATCGCGGAACTCATCGAAGCCAGATCGCTCGACCGCGCCCGCAATGCGATTGAAGGCCTGATGAAGCTCACGCCCGATACCGCGACGGTCAGGCAGGCCGATGGCTCGTGGATCGATACCGATGCCGCAAAGGTTGAGCTGGGTGCAATCGTGCGAGTGCGCCCCGGCGAGCGAATCGGGCTCGACGGGGTCGTTGCCGACGGCCGCTCCACCGTGAACCAGGCACCGATTACCGGCGAGAGCATGCCCATCGAAAAGGGTCCGGGCGACAAGGTTTTTGCCGGAACCATCAATGAGTCTGGCTCGTTCGAGTACACCGTGACCGCCGCCGCGAACGATTCGACGCTCGCCCGCATCATTCACGCCGTCGAAGAAGCACAAGGTGCAAAGGCGCCGACACAGCGCTTCGTCGATCAGTTCGCGAAGGTCTACACGCCGATCGTGTTCGTGATTGCGCTCGGCGTTGCCGTGGTCCCGCCGCTCCTCTTCGCAGGGGCATGGTTCGACTGGGTGTACAAGGCACTGGTGCTGCTCGTCATTGCGTGTCCGTGCGCGCTCGTCATTTCGACGCCAGTGTCGATTGTCAGCGGACTCGCGGCTGCCGCTCGCAAGGGCATCCTGGTGAAAGGAGGAACCTTCCTCGAGCAAGGCAGAAAGCTTCGTTGGCTCGCGCTCGACAAGACCGGCACGATTACGCACGGCAAGCCCGTGCAGGTTGCTTTTGAACTACTCGCGGGCGACGTCGATGCAGATGAAGCTCGTTCCATCGCTGCGAGCCTGGCAGGGCGCTCCGACCATCCCGTGTCTACTGCCATCACACGAACAGCGGATGCCGACGACGTGACGCGTTCAGGGGTGGATGAGTTCGAGGCCATTCCCGGTCGAGGCATCGCGGGCCTGATCGATGGACGACGCTATATCCTCGGCAACCATCGACTGATCGAAGAACTCGGTCGTTGCTCGCCTGAACTCGAGGCGCGACTGGAACCCTTCGAACGCGAAGGCAAGACCGTCGTGATGCTGGCGGACAACGAGCGCGTGCTTGCCCTGTTTGCCGGTGCGGATACGGTAAAGGAGACGAGTCGTGCGGCCATCGCGGAACTTCGCGCTCTCGGCGTGCAAACCGCGATGCTCACGGGTGACAACGCTCACACGGCAGCCGCCATTGCGAAGGAAGTGGGCGTGGACCGCGCCGAGGGCGACCAACTGCCCGAGGACAAGCTGCGTGTGGTGGAGGCGCTCTTGAATGGAGGGGAGTGCGTGGGCATGGTCGGCGACGGCATCAATGATGCTCCGGCGCTCGCACGCGCGGACGTCGGCTTTGCGATGGGCGCGATGGGCACCGATACCTCCATCGAGACCGCCGACGTTGCACTGATGGACGACGACCTGCGCAAGATTCCCGTCTTCATCCGTCTTTCTCGGGCCACGCATTCGATTCTGATTCAGAACATCACGTTCGCACTGGGCATCAAGGCAATCTTCCTTGCGCTGACCCTCAGCGGCCTCGGAACGATGTGGATGGCGGTTTTCGCTGACGTCGGCGCGAGTCTGATCGTGGTCGCGAACGGTTTGCGGCTGCTTCGCAGATAAATTCAAAGAACCCGGGAGAATGAGAGATGAGCTGGTTAGAGAAAATGTTTGGAGGCCATCACGGTGGTCATGCGAGGCATGGGAGCGAAGGGCGTCATGGCGATGGCCGTCGCTATCACAATGAAGACTGGGGCAGGACACTTGACAACGCGCCGCTGGCGCGGGCGGACGTTGCCTGCCCGAAATGCAACACATCGAATGCAGAAGGCGCACGCTTTTGCAGCCAATGCGCTACGTCGCTTCCGCCTCGAGCCTGTTCGCAGTGTAGTCAGTCCCTGGCTCAGGGCGCGAAGTTTTGCAGCAACTGTGGCGCGTCGGTGAACTATGCCTAGCTCTGTCCGCAACGACGACCCTGAAGCCAGCAGAGTGATTCGCCCGCTTCAAGGTTGAAGTCTGCCTTCAGCTTTACTTTGCGTTTGCGTATTGATCGTGCTGATCGAGACTCGGCGCTTGCTCGCCTCCGTGCTTCGACGCCGCGTGCGTCGCGCGGTTGCGGGCCTTGTGCTCCTCGCTCGGCGGATACTGCGTTTCACTTGTGGGAATCAATCCCTCGTGTTGGGCGCTGACGAGTTCTTGTTGAACCTGAGCGCGGGATTTGGCCTGTGCCCAGGCTCTTTGCGAAAGAGCGCCTAATGCAAGGCTTGCCGTCACGAGCTTCGATGTTTTCATCGTTTGATCTCCGATTTCTGACTGCCGGATGGCGTGCTCATCCAGGTCTCATGTTAGCGATGCGTGAACATCGCAGCATCACTACGTGTCTTTTAACGTCGGTGATCGGAATGAAACCTTTATCCAGGCTTTGCCTTTGCTTATTAACGGCCGCTGCCGTTCTCTTATCCGGATGCGCACAGCCTTCACGATCGACGGCGGGCGAAGGGCCTGATGGCAGTTCGAAAAGAACCAGTTCGCCTGCATTACCCGAGCAAAAAATGGACTACGCAGGACATCAGTGCAGTCCGGAGAACCTGTACGTGAAGGCGCATCCGTGCATCTTCCCACGTCGTAGCGCTTCCGACTGAATGTACGCACCACAACTGTCACGAGTTGAAACCTCCTTCACTCCGGGACGAGATCGGCTGCGCGCTAAACTACAGTGTGACGACAAAAGAAAAGGAAAACGCCCATGCCGAGCTTCGATCAGGCGAGACTGGCCACGCTTATCGATTCAATATGGCGGATGGTGCTTCGCCTCGGATTCCGGCTCGCGCGCGCGTGGTGGCACCTTCGACGGCCTCACCATGAAGGCGCGCTGGTGGCGATCTACATCGGGCGGGCGTTGTTGCTGGTGAAGTCATCGTATCGGGCCGAGTGGAACTTGCCCGGTGGAAGTGTAGGGCGCGGTGAGACGCCTGATGCAGCGGCGCTGCGGGAATTGGACGAGGAAATCGGTCTCAAGGCGTACTCACTACGCTCCGCTGGCAGCGCCTCCGGCATCTGGGACGGGCGAAGAGACACCGTGCATTTCTTTGAACTGCGACTTGATTCCATGCCTGAGTTACGCCTCGATAATCGTGAGATTATCGCCGTGCATCTGGCGTCGCCGGAGGAATTGCAAGGCATTGCTCTTACAGAGGCGGCCGCTGCATATTGCCGCTTTGACGCATGGAGCCGCAACCGCGATGGCCATAACGAATGCCGACATTGAACATTGCGTGCTGGACCTGCTCGAGCGGCGCGCTGCTACATCCTCGATTTGCCCATCGGATGTAGCGCGTGCTCTTTCGGGCGATGAAGACGGTTGGCGCGCGCTGATGCCCATAGTGAGACAAGCGGCTGCGCGACTGGCGCGTAAGGAAACAGTTTTGATCACGCAAGGTAAAGCGACACTTGACCCTGAGTCGACCATCCGTGGCCCGATTCGATTACGACGTGGACCGAAATTCTTTGCGTCTGAATAGCGAAACGCGATCGTCATCGACTCTGTTTGACTGCTTTCTGCAAATGACATCAAGATGCTAAGCCTTTCATGCAACGCCAGGCGCAAACTTCTGGATGTGCTGCTCCGTTGCTTTCGACGCGCTTGATATGAAAGGAAGACGAAGGGACATCCACTTCGAAACGTGAGCGCCAGCGATACATCGACGAACAAGGAGCGAGACGTGCCGACATCCAACGCGAAGCCCGGCGAATCAAATTCCACGCAAAGCGCCGATCAGCAAGCGGCCGCGCAAAGAGATCCTTCGACGCTATTCGGCGGTCGCGGTTCGTTGGCGTCACGAATCGAACTCGGCAAGGTGGCGCGCGCAACCGTGCCGCGCGCGGAACTCGCAGTGTGCAAGATCGAAAAGCGCGACCCGATCGCGCTGCTCGAAGCGTCCAATGCGGGCCGCGTGCCTGAGCTGATACCCGTTCGTTACGGGCGCATGCTCGCGAATCCATTCGCGTTCTATCGCGGCGCGGCGCAGCTGATGGCATTCGACCTGTCGAAATTGCCGCGCAGCGGCATCGTCGTGCAACTGGGCGGCGATGCGCATCTGGCGAACTTCGGGCTCTTCGCAAGTCCGGAGCGGCGCATTCTCTTCGGTCCCAACGACTTCGACGAAACGCTTCCGGGACCGTTCGACTGGGACGTGCGCAGACTGGCGGCATCCTTCGTCATAGCCGCGCGTGAGCGGGGATTCACCGTGCGCGATCAGCGCAGCGTCGTGCGGCGGCTATGCGAGACGTTCCGCCTGCGCATGGCGGAGTTCAGCCGCATGGATACGCTCGATGTCTGGTACTACCAGTTCAAGGCGACCAGCATGCTTGCCATCGCCGATTCCGCCGAGGAAAGAAGAAAGGAGCTGGCTGTAATCGACAAGGCGAGGCTGCAGTCATCGCGTTCGGTGATGAGTCACGCGACCGAAATGGTCAACGGCAACTTGCGTATCCGGGAAGCGCGGCCGCTCGTGTACCACATCCCGCTGGAAAACAAGCGCGAACGCAAGCAGTACGACGACATGATTCGCCGGTTCTTCGCTGACTACCGGCTTACGCTCCCGGACGACAGGCGCGCGCTGTTCGACCGTTACGAACTGGTGGATGTCGCGATTCGAGTCGTGGGCATCGGTTCGGTCGGCACGCGTTGTTATGAAGCGCTGTTCATGGCCGATGGAATATGCCCGCTCTTCCTGCAACTCAAGGAGGCGAGGGCTTCGGTTCTGGAGGGCTATCTTCCGCCGAGCCGATATCCCAATCATGGACAGCGTGTGGTGAATGGCCAACGTCTGCTGCAATCGGCGAGCGACATCTTTCTGGGCTGGTCGAAGATGCATCACACGGGCAATGATTTCTACGTCCGACAGTTACGTGACATGAAGGGCGCATTCGATTTCACGAGCTTCGACGTCGAGGATCTCGGCGAGTATGCGGTGTCGTGCGGCATCGCTTTGGCGCATTCGATGGCGAAAGCGGCCGATCCCGCGCTCATCAGCGGATATATGGGCAAGGGGAGTGCGTTCGATGACGCGATCGAGCGCTTTGCCCTCGCTTATGCCGAACAGAATGAGGCGGACTGGGCTGCGTTGAGCGCCGCCGTCAAGGCAGGGCGGATTCAGGCCGACAGCCACGGCTGAATCAGGCGCATGTCCTGTGTACGAGATTGCGATTTCCCGCCTTCGTGATCGTCTTCTATCTGCGGCGAGCGTTCGCCAGCTTTTGGCCGTTGTCCATGACGAAACTCTTATGGCAGCCGAATGCCGCCGCGGCAGGGCGTTCTGTTCCCACGTCGTATCGAAGTTGAAGGCTTGCACGCCTAGACTTTCATCGCCGGCTACGAGATCTTGCATCCATGGCGCGGCATTCTGACATCCACAAGGAGGTCATCATGAAACTATTCGCTATCGCAATTGCTGCCGCGTCGGCGCTCTCATTCCCGCTTGCGGCGCTGTCTCAGACTGATGCGACACCGACTCGCGCCGCAGTACGCGCAGAATTACAACAGCTCGAACAGGCAGGCTATGATCCGGCCAAAGGTGAGGATCCGAGTTATCCGTCGGACATTCAGGCGGCCGAGGCGCGCGTGTCGGCCCAGAATCACGCAACCGCTTATGGCGGAGTGACGTCCGGCGAATCGGCATCCGGCTCTCGTATCATCACTCGCCCGGCCTCTGCGGAAGAGATGAAGCAACTCTATTTCGGAGGCCAATAGTCGAACGTCGAGCATGAAAGCGACGTTCTGCGACCTGCCAATACACGAGCCCCGGCACATAGAAGAGCAAGTCCCGCACGCGCCGCGCGCCGGCCAGAGCGAGGCACGTCGGCGCATCGATCCCGAGCATGCCGCCGATCAGCATGAAGCCGCCTTCCTGCACGCCGAGGTTACCCGGCACGACGAAAGCAACGCTGCTCACGAGCTGAATCAGCGCCTCGAGTACGAAGGCCGTCGCGAACGTCGCGTCCGATCCTAGCATCCGGAGTGCAATCCAGAGTTCAAGCGCGTAACCCAGACATTGCAGCGTCTGCCAGATCAACAGATAGCGCATGACGACGCCCGTCTGTCGCCATATCAGCTTGATCGACTGATCAATGCGCGCCGATTTGCCGACGAGCGAATACACCTTGCCGCTCGTGATCCGGTTGACGGTGCGGGCCGCGCGTTCAAACGGCCGTGCATGCTGAACGAGCGCGAACAGCAGAAGCACGGGCGCGAGGGCGGCAAGACCCCACGCAAAGCGTCCCGCAACGCGCAGGGAATCCTGCGAAGCCAGGTTCAACAGGTAGCCGAGGGCGATCAACGCGAAGACGACCTGGCTGATCAACGTCAGTTGCATGTCCACGACGAGACTGGCAATGGCCGTCGCCGGGCGGACCTCGACGCGCCGGAGCAGTCGAAATGAAACAATCTCACCGCCGATGCGCGCCACGGGCAGCAATCCGTTGATCGACTCGCGAATCCAGACCAGTTCGAGCATGGTGCCAAACGATGGACGTTCCGCAGCGCGGATCAGCATGCGCCAGTCCCATGCATTCGCCAGCATCGGAAAGATATGAACGAGCGCGGCCAGTATCAGGCCTGGACCGGCGGTTTCCAGCAGATGCAGGATGGTTGCGGGGTCATCCCGCCAGACGAGCCATCCTGCGATCATCAGGCCGAGTAAGGCCGCGGCAGATCCGAGGTATTTCATTTAAACGCAATCTGAACAGAATGGGCGATGAGCGTCGAATCGAGGACCATTTCAAGGTGGCTCACTTTTGACGGACGGTGTTAGCAACCCGTCCTCGTCGACATCGAAACGATGATCGCGCCACAATACACGCGACGAGCAGAAACTCCCCACATAAATCGCGAGTTGAAGCACGTCCCAGAACGGCAGCCATAACAAGCCGCTGCAACGCTCGCCCGTCGCGCGGTCCGTTTGCCAGATCAACGCGACGCGAACGATCAGCGACAGCACCGCCATCGCACAGGCGAAAGGATTGCCTGAAGCGAATAGTACGGCAAGCAGAGCGAGTGGAAGCGGATGCATCAGTATTGAACCGAGATGACCCATCCGGTCCGCAGCGCGAATCGTGCGGCTCCACCGCAACTCGTGTTCAAACACCTGCATGAACGTGCCTTCGACACATGCGTGATGCACGACGAAGGGCGGAATGGCAACGGACAAGCCGCTGCGCCGCACCGCCTCGCCGATCGCGTAGTCCTCTGCAAGATGATGCGCAAATTGCGCAAGACCGCCGATGCCTTGAAGCGTCGCGCGCGTCATGGCGATCGTCTGACCGAAGCAAGGCCTCGCGCGTCCAATGGAGAGTCCAGTGACGACGCCAGGCAGGAAGTGATAGTTGGTCAGGGCGGAACTGACGCGCGGCCAGAATCCGGGCGCATTCAGGCCGCGATAAGCGCTCGTGACCAGGCCGACACCGGGTTGCTGAAGCGCACCGACAATGTGACGGAGGTAGCTCGGGTTGACGCGGACGTCGCTGTCGGCGAAGCAGAGCACGTCATGCTCCGCTCGATCCAGCATGTTCACAAGATTGGCGATCTTCCGATTCGGCCCATATAGCCTCGCATCCGCCACGAGCCTGATATTTTTGTCGGGAAAACGGGCACGCAATGTGTCGACTGCCTTGATGGCGGGATCACGCTCGTCGTGAACGCCGAAGAGATACTGGACAGGTCCCGGATAGTCCTGCTCGACAAAGCTCGTGAGGTGTTCCAGAAGATGCCACTCGTCGCCATGCAGCGGCTTGACGACCGTGACGGGCGGGAAGTCATCCGGCGCAACTGTCGGACGCGTGAAAAACCGTCCTACGAGGAAGCTGGCCGACACGGTGTACAGGATGCCTAGCCCCGAACCCAGCTCACACAGGCCGGCAAGGAAGGCGAAGAACAGGTGCACAAGGTGCAGCTCGGCCATACGCCTCCGGGCAATCGTAATAGCAGGGAGTTCGAAGCCTGCATCACGGATGCTTAAGAGAGCCTTATTGAATGCTCGCATTGCATCGACTGTGAGGCGCGCGTGCCGAGAAGATACCCGAGGTTTATGTCACTTACTGTTTGCCTGCAACGTCGACATTGCAATCGGCGCATCGTGGCGATGGGTGTTTGAAAGGAGGGCGGACATGAAAGAGCCCGCCGTGACCGCGCGGGCTTTGCATGGAGCAGGGCAGGCAGAAGGTGTCTTACGCGGCGAGTCGGCCTTCCGCATTGGCGCTCTGGCTTTTCCGCTCGATCACGGCCGGTGCTGTTTCCTTCATGGCGAGGGCACAACAGCTCGACACTACGCCGAGCGCCGAGAACATCAGCGCGGGCCCGATCCATCCGAAGGCGCCGTAGATGCCCGTTGCGATGATCGGAAGCAGGCCCGCGATCACCGAAGCGCCGTTGTAGCCCAGCGAAATGCCCGAGGAGCGCACGTTTGCCGGAAACTGCTCCGAGAACCAGCTCGCCTCGACCGCGAAAATCGGATCGTGACTGAACAACAGCGACAGCGCGACCGCGACGATCACCATGATGACCGCGCCTGTGTTGATGAGCATGAACATCGGCACGCCGAACGCGATGGTGAAGAGCGCGCCCATCATGAACACCGGGCGACGGCCGATCCTGTCACTGAGCGCGCCGTAGATCAGATGACTCACGAGCCCGATTGCCGAGCCGATCAGCGTGCCCCACAGAATGTGCCGCGTCGTGGACACATGAGCGAGCGCCACGTATGAAAGCATGAAGCTCGTCGTGATGTAGTAGCCGCCCGTTTCCGCCATGCGCAGGCCGATGATCTTCAGGATGCTGCGCCAGTCGCTCTTGATGACTTCGAGCGCGGGTTGCTTCATGACTTTATTCTCGGCCTTCACGGCTTCGAACTCGGGCGATTCCGACACGCTCATCCGGATGAAGACGCCGATCGCGACCATCACGAAGGAGAGCAGAAACGGCGTGCGCCAGATCCAGTCGCCTTCCAGCAGCGCACCCGACAGGAGGAACGCGCCGTTGGCGAGCAACAGGCCGAGCGGGATGCCCAGTTGCGGCACGGCGCCGAAGAAACCACGGCGCTTGGCGGGCGCATGCTCGCACGCCATGAGGACCGCGCCACCCCATTCCGCGCCGAAGCCGATGCCCTGAACCATGCGCAGCAGGATCAGCAGGATGGGGGCGAGCACGCCGGCCTGTGTGTAGGTCGGCAGGAAGCCTATCAGCACGGTGGCGCCGCCCATTGCGATGAGCGACCAGAACAACACCGCTTTGCGGCCTACACGATCGCCGTAGTGCCCCGCCAGATAGCCGCCGAACGGACGCATCAGAAAGCCGATGGCAAGCGTGGCGAATGCCGCCATGATGCCGATGATGGGCTCCGTGGTGTGAAAGAAGATCTTGCCGAACCATGCTGCAGCGGCGGTTCCGTAGATAAAGAAATCGTAGCTCTCTACCGCCGAGCCGATCATCGACGCGACGGCGACCTTGACCGCGCGGCCTTGCTTTTTCGTACTCATGGTGTGTGTCTCCATTACTTCGGGCGACCGTCTCCTTCCCGGAAGACGGCCGAACCGCATCGCGCTTCGTCGAGCGCTCGTCGCGAGAGGAAAGCCGAACGGCTCGGTTCAGCGCCAGGTTTCGATCACGCGGCTGTCGTCGCGCAGGCCGAGTCCGTCATCGGCGGCCTTTCTATAACGGGCGTTGGCGATCGCGAGCAGCGGTACCTCCGCATCGCACGATTTCGCGGCGGCCGCCACGAGATCGCTGTCCTTCACGAAGATGTTGATCGAACTCGTCACCGTCACGTCGGTGTCCTGGAGCATGCGTGGGCCACGGTCGGACAGCATCCAGGAGCCGGCCGCGCCGTTCTGGACGAGTTCGAGCACGGCAGCCGGATCGAGTCCGAGCGAGCGGGCGAGGCTGAGCGCTTCCGCGGCGGCCACGATATGGACCGAGCAGAGATGCTGATTCACCACCTTGATGGCCTGACCGTCGCCGAGCCTCGGACCGGTGATGCGCACACTGCCCATCGCGTCGAGCACGGGCCGCACGGCATCGATGTCCGCCTGCTCGCCCGATGCGAAGATGACGAGCTGGCCGGTCTTCGCACGCGCGGTGCCGCCGGTCACCGGCGCATCGACGACGCGCGCACCAGCGGCCGCCAGACGCCGGCCCTGTTCGCGCACGGCATCCGGGCCGACGGTCGACATGACGATCCACGTCTGGCCTTCGAGCTTCGTGCCCACGCTTTCGACCAGCGAAGCGAGTTGCTGCGGCGTCGCCACCATCGCGACCACCACGTCTGCCGCAGGCGCGGCGGCGAAACTGTCGAGCGCGGCGAGGCCGCTTTCCTGCGCGAGTTCACGCGCGCGGCTCGAGAGGTCGACGCCGGTCACGCTGTGGCCTGCGCGCTTGATTTGCAATGCCATCGGCAAGCCGATCGCGCCGATGCCGATAAATGTCACGTTCATGGTCTGCATCTCCCCGGTCACTTCAGCCACGTCTTGATGTTCGCGACGATCGACGCGGTCGAGATGCCGTAGCGGTCGTGCAGCGTCGGCAGCGCGCCCGCATCGAGGAACGCGTCCGGCAGGCCGATATGACGGAACTCGGGCATCACGCGATGGCGCACGAGCGCGCTCGTCACCGCATCGCCCAGGCCGCCGATGACGCTATGGTTTTCCGCGACGATGACGAGGCGCCCCTCTTTTCTGCATTGCGCGATGATGGTGGCTTCATCGAGCGGCTTGATGGTCGGCACGTGCAGCACGCCGACGCTCGCCGATCCATCGTCGAGCGCCTGCGCGGCTTCGAGCGCGCGCATGGTCATGATGCCGGACGAGATGATCAGCACGTCGTTTCCATCGCGCAGCATCTTGGCTTTGCCGAGTTCGAACGTGTAGTCGTAATCGTCCAGGACGGCGGGCACTTTGCCGCGCAGCAGACGCATGTAGACCGGGCCATTGTGCGCGGCGATCGCGGCGACGGCCTGCTCCGTGTCGAGCGCATCGCAGGGATCGATCACGGTCATGCCGGGAATCGCACGCATCAGCGCGAGGTCTTCCGTCGCCTGATGGCTCGGGCCGTAACCGGTCGTGAGACCCGGCAGCGCGGCGCAGATCTTCACGTTGAGGTTCTCCTCGGCGATGATCTGATGGATGAAGTCATACGCACGGCGCGTCGCGAACACGGCATAGGTGGTGGCGAACGGAATGAAGCCTTCCTTCGCGAGACCGCCTGCCGCGCCCATCAGCAGTTGCTCGGCCATGCCCATCTGAAAATGGCGTTCCGGAAAGGCCTGATTGAAGATGTGCAGGTCCGTGTATTTGGACAGGTCCGCCGTCATGCCGACGATGTTCCCGCGCTTCTCCGCTTCCGCCACCAATGCATGGCCGAAGGGAGCAGGGCGCGTCTTCTGACCTTCCGATGCGATCGACGCGATCATCGCGGATGTCGTCAGCCGGGGTTTCTTTTCAGCGATCGCGCTCATGCGTCGGCTCCTTGTTTGCTTTGCTCGTGGTTCTGGTCGAGCACGGCGATGGCTTGCTGCCATTCTTCTGCATCGACACGGATGAAGTGATTCTTGTCTCTCGTTTCGAGGAAGGGCACGCCTTTGCCCATCAGCGTGTCGAGCAGGATGACGCGCGGCTTCGCTTCCCTGAGTGCGCGGGCGCGGTCGAACGCCTCGACGAGCGCGGGCAGATCGTTGCCATTCACGCGCTCGACGTGCCAGCCGAACGAGAGCCACTTGTCGGCGAGCGGCTCGAAGCCCAGCACCTCGTCGGACGGGCCGTCCGCCTGCTGGCGGTTGATGTCGACCATCGTGATGAGATTGCCGAGGCCGTGATGTGCGGCCGACAGCGCGGCTTCCCATGTAGCGCCCTCATCGAGCTCGCCGTCGGACATGGAGTTGTAGACGAATGCCGGATTACCTTTCAGACGCAGGCCGAGCGCCATGCCCACCGCGATCGTGAGGCCCTGGCCGAGCGAGCCGCCCGAAATCTCCATGCCGGGCGTGTAGGTCGCCATGCCGGACATCGGAAGGCGGCTGTCGTCGGAGCCATAGGTTTCCAGTTCTTCCTCGGGAATGACACCCGCTTCGATCAGCGCCGCGTAGAGCGCGATCGCATAGTGACCGTGCGAGAGCAGGAAGCGGTCGCGTCCCTCCCATTCCGGGTCTTCGGGACGAATGTTCATCGCGTGGCACCAGGTGACGGCGAGTGCGTCGGCAAGGCCGAGCGCCTGACCGATATAACCCTGGCCCTGCACTTCGCCCATGCGCAGCGCGAAGCGGCGGATGCGATAGGCGTGATCGGCGATTTTTGCCAGAGTCGAACCGGTTTGCGGCTCGGCCTCGGTGATGATTGTCATGGCTGTTGTCTCCTGTTCAGCAATCGGACGGTCTCGGAACGCGGTGAACGTAATGTATGCTTGAGCCGGAGCGCCTGACAAAAGAAAAGATTGCAACAGGTGATGAATCACATTCACGAATCCCGCCCATGAACGTTTTCCGCAAGGTCCCGCTCTCCTACATCCGGGTATACGAGGCTGCCGGCCGATCGCTGTCCTTCGCCGATGCCGCGCGAGAGCTGAACCTGTCGCCGAGCGCGGTGAGTCATTCCGTACGGAAGCTGGAGGACCTGCTCGGTCATCGTCTTTTTCAGCGCAGCACGCGCGAAGTGCGCCTGACGCGCGAGGGCGCGATGCTCATGGAGCACATCCAGCGCGGCATGGAGGAGATGCAGCGTGGCTTTGCGTTGCTGACGAGCGAAGCGCGCACGCCGCTTCGGCTGCACACGGCGCCGAGCTTTGCGACGCAGTGGCTGCTGCCGAGGCTCGCGGGCTTCGTGCGCGATCATCCGAACATCGACCTGCGCTTCTCCGCCAGCACCGAATACGCGCGTTTCGATGACGACTTCGATCTCGACATCGTCTATGGAGAACCTAGGCCATCGCCCCACGAGAAAATCCCGCTGGGTGTCGAAGGACTTGCGCCGTTGTGCACGCCGGCGCTCGCGGAGTACATCCGCAAGCCCGAGGATCTATACGGCATGCCGCTGATCCAGTGCGAGGTCCAGATGTACCAATGGAAGGGATGGTTCGAAGCCAACCAGCTTCCGCCGCCGACGCACTACGGCCTGCGCTTCGACCGCAGCGCCATGGCGATCGCCGCCGCCGTCGACAATCTGGGTGTGGTGCTCGAATCGACGCTGCTTTCGGAGCGTGAACTGCAACGCGGCGAACTCGTGAGGCCGCTCGCCGGTTCGACGCGTGAGGTGGAATACGTGGGGCACTACCTCGTGCATCCGCGAAGGCAGCATCGGCATGAGGCGTTCGAGACGTTCAAGGTGTGGCTGATGAACGAGCTTGGAATCGGCGATGCAGAAGCAAAACCTGTTGGCGTATAGGCGCCGGGCTTCATGCCAGCGTGTGAGCCTGCGATCAGTCGACCCGGTGCCAGCGACCCGATTCCGGGCACACGGCGGCTCGCGCGCCGTTCAACCAGACTTGCTCTTCATCGGGTTGCTGCGAGGTCGATGGGGCGACATCGAAGACGACCTTCAATGCCTGTCCGACATAAGCGTCTTCGATGGGCAGTTCCCATGTCAGGAAGATCTGGGTGCAATCCTGGTCCGGCGCGAAGTCGGCCACACTGAAGCTGTCGCTGCGGCGCTGAATGACGCCATGAGGCTGGGCCGTGTCGAATAGCACGGCGGTTCCCCGAGTCAGGGGAATGCGATGGCCCGTAGACGGAAAATGCAAGTCCAGACCCTTGTCCTCGCTCAGGAAAAGATTGCAAAAGGCCGCACCGCCGTATTGCGCGCCGTCGTGGTGGTACCGCGCGCCACGGCAGGCCATGAGCGCTACGTCACTGGAAGCGAGCACACCGGGAAGTCCGAGCGCATCCGTCCAGTCGGACATGGCCCGCACGCAGCGCCTGTAGTCCGGCCAGCGCATTTGCGTCCGCGCCAGAGGCATGACTTCGACATCGCCGGGTTCCAGGTCGAGCCGCGTCGATGTCTCTTTCTGCCAATCCGCAAGCACGCGCGCGGGGGGAACAGGCACGTCGAGCGTGCCTGACAAGACGATGTCGCTAACGCGTCGACTGCGGAGGGCGTCGCCACTCCAGAAATAGGATGTCAGCATGTCTCGCGGCGATGCTGTCGAAGGGAGGTTCATCTGAATCATTGTAACGATTCAGCCAACCGGTCTTCGCATCCGAAGCGGCTCCTACCGCACGACATTGACAGGCGCACCCGCCACGAACGCCGCGATGTTGTCGATCAGTTGATCCGCGAGCGTCTGTTGCGCTTCATCCGATGCCCACGCCACATGCGGCGTCACGATCACGTTCGGCCGGCCCGCGACGCGCATCAGCGGATTGCCGGGCGCGGGCGGTTCGGTCGACAACACATCGAAGCCTGCGCCGCTGATCCAGCCTTCATCGAGCGCCTCGACGAGCGCCGCTTCGTCCACGAGCCCGCCGCGTGCCGTGTTGATGATGAGCGGCTTCTTCTTCATCGCGCGAAACTCGTTCGTCGACAGCATGCCGCGCGTATGCGGCGTGAGCGGGCTGTGAATGGTGATGACATCGCTCGTCGCGAGCACTTCGTCCCACGGCGTGTAGAGCGGGCCGAGACCTTCGCGCCCCTTGTGCGCGGCGAAGAGCGGCCGCATGCCGAACACACGGGCGATCTCCGCGACGCGCTGCCCGAGCACCCCTTCGCCGATGATGCCGAGCGTGGCGCCGCCCAGATCGCGAATGGCGTGATTGAAGAAGCAGAACTGTCCGGCTTTCTGCCATTCGCCTTCGAGCACGTCGTCGCGATAGGCGATCAGATTGCGCCGCAGCGCGAGCATCAGCGCGAACGTGTGCTCGGGCACGGTGTTCACCGCATAGCCGCGAATGTTCGAGACGCCGATGCCGCGCCGCTCGCACGCGCTCTTGTCGATGCAATCGGTGCCGGTCGCGGCCACGGCGATGAGCTTCAGCTCGGGCAACTGGTCCAGGACCTCCGCCGTGAGCGCCACCTTGTTGGTGATCGCGATGCTCGCGCCGGTCAGCCGCGCGACCACTTCATCGGGCGCGGTGCGGTCGAACTCGATCAACTCGTGCTCGAACGCGGGCCGCTTCAGGCGGATCTGCGGCGCGAGCGTCTCGCGGTCCAGAAAAACGATCTTCTGCATGCTCTTTCCTTGCTGTTCGGAGTTCAAAGATGCCGCTTCACTTCCTCGACGATATGCCGCGGCGTGATGCCGAAATGTTCGTAGAGCGCCTCGGCGGGCCCGGACGCGCCGAAGCCCTTCATGCCGACGAAGCCGCCGCGCTCGCCGATATGGCGGTCCCAGCCGAAGCGCACCGCGGCCTCCACCACGACACGCACGGCGTTCACGCCGAGCACGCTCGAACGATAGGCCGCGTCCTGTTCGTCGAAGAGCTCGCAACACGGCATCGACACGACGGCCGTCGCGATGCCCGCCGCCTGCAACTGCTCGCGCGCCGCGAGTGCGGGCGCGACCTCCGAGCCGGTGGCGATGAGTGTCACGCGCCGCACGCCGCCTTCGGCCTGTGCGAGCACATAGCCGCCGCGCGCCGAGCGGTTTTCGTCCTCATGTCGCGTGCGCACGAGCGGCAACGCCTGACGCGCGAACACCATCGTGCTCGGGCCGCTCTTGCGCGCGTAGGCGAGCATCCAGCATTCGGCGGCCTCGACGGCGTCGGCGGGACGGAATACATGCATGTTCGGCATCGCGCGCAGCGACGCGAGAATCTCGACGGGCTGATGCGTCGGCCCGTTCTTGCCGACGCCGATCGAGTCGTGGCTGAAGACGAACTTCACCGGCAGGCCCATGAGCGCGGCCATGCGCATGGCGGGGCGTTCGTAATCGGAGAACGCGAGATAGGTGACCGTGAGCGGAATCACGCCGCCGTGCGCGGCCATGCCGTTCGCCATCGCGCCCATCACGTGCTCGCGCACGCCGCAATGCACATAGGCGCCACCGCGATCTTCTGCGGTGAACGCGTGAAGGCTGCGCTTGTGGCTCGTCGGCGCTTCGAGGTCCGCGCAGCCCACCATCCGCTCGGGCAGCACGTTCGCGAGGAGGTCGTTGATCTCGGCGGAGATCATGATGCCGCCCGGCGCTTCATCGCGTGTCGAGGCATCGCGCTTGTAGGCTTCCAGCGTTTGCCGCCATCCTTCGGGCAATTCGCCCGCCTGGATGCGGTCGAATTCCGCACGCGCCGCTGAGGGCAACGAAGCGACACGCTCACGCCACGCGCGATACTCGCCTTCGCTGCGCCGTCCCGCATCGCGCCACGCGTGCAGCACGTCGCCGGGAATCTCGAAGGGCGCATGCGGCCAGTTCATGGCGCTGCGCGCGGCGTCGGCGTCCTTGTCGAAGAGACGTCCGCTGTGTCCGCCGCGCTGACCTTGCAGACGCGCGATGCCGCGTGCGATCGTCGTGCGGCATGCGAGCATCGACGGCCGCGGATCGGCTTTCGCCTGGGCCAGCGCATCCGACACGGCTTCGAGGTCGTGTCCGTCCACTTCGATCACATGCCAGCCCGCGACGCGAAAGCGCTCGCTCACGTTTTCGCTGATGGACAGCGCCGTGCTGCCGTCGTCGGTGATGCGGTTGTCGTCCCAGCACAGAATCAGCTTGCCGAGCTGCAGATGTCCGGCAAGCGAGATCATCTCCTGTCCGACGCCTTCCTGCAGACAGCCATCGCCGACGAACGCATACGTGTAGTGATCGACGATGCCCGCGCCGAACTTCGCGTTGAGATACGCCTCGGCCACCGCCATGCCGAACGCGTTCGCGATGCCTTGCCCGAGCGGGCCGGTCGTCACTTCGATGCCCGAGGCCGTGTCGAATTCCGGATGGCCCTCGCAATGCGAGCCCATTTCGCGAAACGTCCGGATCTGCTCGATGCCGAAGTTCGTATAGCCCGTGAGATGCAGGAGCGCGTAGAGCAGCATCGAGCCGTGGCCGTTCGAGAGCACGAAACGGTCGCGGTCGGGCCATTGCGGATCGGCGGGATTGAACTTCATGTGCCGCGTGAACAGCGCCGTGGCGATTTCCGCCATGCCGAGCGGCACGCCCTGATGACCTTCGCCCGCGCGGACGATGGCGTCGATGGCGAGAAAGCGGATGGCGTTCGACAACGGTTGCGTGTCGATGGAAGACATGACTTCTCCTGGCCGCTCCGTCGAGGAGCGGCATCACTGAGCGTTGAACTGAATCTATTTCAGAAAGCCCGTGGAAATCCACGGAATGGCGGCGACGAGAATCAGGCCGGCGATCAGGGCAAGGATGTAGCCGATGATCGGCTTCATGCCTTCATCCGGATGGATGCGGCTCACCGCGCAGGCCGAGTAGTAGCCGACGCCGAACGGCGGCGCGAACAGGCCCACGCCCATCGAGAGGATCACGACCATCGCGTAGTGCACGTCGTTGATGCCCATCTGGCGCGCGATCGGGAACATCAGCGGCCCGAACAGCACGATCGCGGGAATGCCTTCCAGCACGCTGCCGAGCACGATGAACACGAGTATCGACGCTGCCATGAACATCACCGTGCCGCCGGGCAGCGCGCCCATCGTGCGCGCGAGCTGGCCCGAGAAGCCCGACTGCGTGAGCGCCCACGCCATGCTCGTCGCCGCACCGATGATCAGCAGGATCGCGCCGGAGAGCGCGGCGGTGTCGATCAGCATCGGCTTTAAGCGCGCCCAATCGAAGCGGCGATAGATCAGCAAGCCCGCGATCACCGCATAGCCGATGCCGATGGTCGATACTTCCGTCGCCGTGGCGATGCCTTCGACCACGGCCGCGCGAATCACGAAGGGCAGCGCAAGCGCGGGCAGGGCGATCGCGAGCTTGCGCACGATCTCCTTGCGGGTCGCGCGCTTCACGCCGGAGAGATCGTCGCTCCGATAACGCCACCAGACGACCGTGCACAACGTCACGGCGAGCACGATGCCGGGCAGCATGCCGCCCGTGAAGAGCGCCGAGATCGACACGCCCGTGACCGAGCCGAGCGTGATGAGCACGAGACTCGGCGGGATGGTTTCGGTCTGCGCGCCCGTGGCCGCGAGCAAGGCGACGAGATCGCCCGGTTTAGCGCCGCGCGCCTTCATCTCGGGAAACAGCACGGGCGCGACCGCCGCCATGTCGGCCGCTTTCGAGCCGGAGATGCCCGACACCAGATACATTGCGCCGACGAGCACATACGACAGGCCGCCGCGCACGTGACCGAGCATGCTGGCGAGGAACGCGATCATCGCGTTGGCCATGCCCGTCATCTCGATCAACTGGCCGAGGAACACGAAGAGCGGCACGGACAGCAGTATCAGATGCGACATGCCTTCGTCCATGCGCCCCACGACCACGACGAGCGGCGTGCTCGTGGTGAGCGCGAGATAGCCGAAGGTCGCGAGGCCGAACGAGAACGCGATGGGCACGCCCGAGAGCACGCACACCGCAACGAGGCCGACGAAGAAGATCAGCAGGTTGAGATTGCCGAGGCCTTTGAGCAGCGGACTCGCCGCATAGAAGGCGACGGCGATCGCGGCCACCAGCGCGAGCGCGCCGATCGTGAGCTTCCAGTTCCCCACGCGCACGAGCCGCAGACACGCGACGAGCAGCATCAGGCCCGCGCCGATCGGCAGCGCGGCGGCGCGCCACGAGTTGGAGATATCGAGCGCTGGCGTCGTGATGAACGATTCGTCCTGCGCGAAGTCCACCGCCGGGCCGATCACCATCAGCAGGAACGCGAGCGGCGCGGCTATCGCGATGACATCGAGAAATGCGCGCACGCCCGGCGAGGCCATGCCGACCAGCGCCGTCATGCGCATGTGCTCACCGCGCCGCAGCGCCACGACCGCGCCGAGCATCGCGAGCCACAGGAAGAGCATCGACGCGAGTTCGTCGGACCAGACGAGCGGCGTATGCAGCGCATAGCGGCTGGTCACGCCGGCGAACAGCACCACGATCTCGGCCAGGACCAGCAGCGCGGCGGGAATCTCCACGAAGTGGCCGAGCCAGGTGTCGAGAAACGCGGCGACGCGGTGTGGCGCCGGATGCGGAAGCGGGACCGTGTGCATGGCTTTCATACCAGTTTTCCGGTGTACTTTTCGAGCGTGCCCCAGCCTTGCTCGCCGTACTTCGCTTTCCAGTCGCTATAGAAGCTGGTCTTCTTGAGCGCGCCGCGGAAGGCTTCGCGGTCCACATCTACGATGTTGATGCCTTTGCCCTTCAACTGGTCGCGCAAGGTGCCGTTGAGCTGGGCGATGTCCGCGCGCTGCAGCATGCCGGCGGCGTCGAACTCGCGCGTGACGATGGCGCGCATGTCGGCCGGCAACGCCTGCCATGCGCGGCGGTTGCCCAGAATCCAGTACGCGTCCCACACGTGCGAGGTCAGGCTGATGGACTTCTGCACTTCGTACAGCTTGGCCGTTGCGATGATCGGCAGCGGATTCTCCTGGCCTTCCACGACGCCGGTTTGCAGCGCGGAGTAGAGCTCGTTGAAGTTGATCGGCGCCGGGCCCGCGTCGAGCGACTTGAAGAGCGAGGTGAGCATCGGCGCCTGCGGCACGCGAATCTTGAAGCCCTTCAGATCGGCGGGCGTCTTCACGACGCGCGTGGACGAGCTGATCTGGCGAAAGCCGTTGTCCCACGGCTTCGACACGGCGAGAATGCCGGACTTCTCGACCTGCGAGCGGATATAGCCGCCGAGGTCGCCGTCCATCGCTTTCCAGACGTGGTCGTAATCGGGGAACGCGAAACCCGTGTTGACGATGCCCGCTGCGGGCGTGAGCGTCGCGAGAATCGACGAGGCGAGATTGAAGAACTCCACGCCGCCGCTGCGCACCTGCGAGAGCAGGTCCGTGTCGGAGCCGAGCTGGTTCGCCGGGAACAGCTTGATGTCGAGCTTGCCGCCGGTGGCTTCGCGGATCTTGTCGCAGGCCTGCTGCGCGCGGATGTTCACCGGATGCGTCGGGTCCTGGCCCGTCGCGAGCTTGTACGAGAAGTCCGCCGCCGACGCCCGGCGCGTCGTGAGGCTCCAGAGCGGCGCGGCTGCGGCGAGGGTCGCGCCCGTTTTCAGAAAAGTGCGCCTGTCGATGCCGCTTTTGATCGAGCGAGTTGTCATGATGTGCTCCTCCAAACCTGGTTATGGCGATCGGTTTTGTTATTCGATGAGAGCGCGCTCTTTGCGGCGCGCCCCTGCCGCATGATTCATGACGCGTCAGTGGATCAGCATGCCTCCGTTCACATCGATCACGGCGCCGGTGATGTACGAAGAAATCGGCGAGGCGAGAAACAGGAACGCGCCCGCCACGTCGTCCGGTCCGCCGAGACGGTTGAGCGGAATGCCCGCGAGAATCTCGACGCGCTTGTCGTCGCTGATCTTGCCCGCGTTGATGTCGGTCTGGATCAGACCGGGCGTCACGCAGTTCACGCGGATGCCGTCGTTGCCGAGTTCGCGCGCCATTGCCTTGGCGAGACCGAGCACGCCCGCTTTGGCCGCCGAATAATGCGGGCCGCCGAGAATGCCGCCGCCGCGCTGCGCCGACACAGACGACATGCAGCCGATCGATCCGCCGCCCTGACGCTTCATCTGCGGAACGACGGCCTGCGACAGATACAGCACGCCGCGCAGATTCACATCGAGGATGCGGTCCCAGCTTTGCGCGTCGATATCGAGCAGCTTCACGGCCTGCGTGATGCCCGCGTTGTTGATGAGCACGTCGATAACGCCAAAATCCGCGATGACTTGCGCCACGGCCGTATCGCATGCGGCGCGGTCGGTCACGTTGCACGCGTAGCCGCGATGCTCTGGTCCGATTCCGCTGGCGGCTTCGCGCGCGGCGGCTTCGTCGAGATCGAGAATGGCGACTTTCGCGCCGTGCTTCGCGAACATGCGGGCCGTCGCCATGCCGATTCCGCGCGGCGACGCCGCTCCGGAAATGACGGCGACCTTGCCTTCGAGAAGACGCGACTCTGACATGATGGTGTGCTCCTGATTAATGGTGAAGTTGTTCGTGACGTGTGGTGAAGGCTCAGCCGAGCCAGCCTTTGATGGTGTTGCACATGGCTTCGGTGGAAATGCCGTAGCGGTCGTGCAGCGTGGGTAATGCGCCTGCGTCGAGGAAAGCGTCGGGCAGGGCGATCTGGCGGAACGCGGGCGTCACGCCCGCGCCGAGCAGCGTGCGCGCGACCGCTTCGCCAAGGCCGCCGATCACGGTATGGTTCTCCGCGACGACGACCATGCGTCCGGTGCGCTTCGCTTCGCGCAGGATCGTTGCTGTGTCGAGTGGCTTGATGGTCGGCACGTGCAGCACGGCCACGTCGACGTTGTCCTGTTCGAGCGCTTGCGCGGCTTCGAGCGAGCGCATCGTCATGATCCCGGAGGACACGAGCAACACGTCGGCGCCGTCGCGCAACAACTTGGCCTTGCCGAGCTCGAAGCGGTAGCCGTATTCGTCGAGCACGGCGGGCACGTTGCCGCGCAACAGCCGCGCATAGACCGGGCCTTTGTGCGCGGCGATGGCGGGCACCATCTGCTCGATGTCGAGGGCGTCACACGGATCGATGACCGTCATGTTCGGCATCGCGCGCATCAGCGCGAGGTCTTCTGCGGCCTGATGGCTCGGGCCGTAACCGGTCGTCAAACCCGGCAGCGCGGCGACGATCTTCACGTCGAGATTGTCTTCCGCGATCGTCTGATGGATGAAGTCATACGCACGACGGGTCGCAAACACCGCATAGGTCGTCACGAACGGCTGCGCGCCTTCGTGAGCCATGCCCGCCGCCGCGCCCATCAGCAATTGCTCGGCCATGCCCATCTGGTAATAGCGCTCGGGAAATTCCTTCGCGAAGATATGCAGGTCGGTGTACTTGCCGAGGTCGGCCGTCATGCCGACGATGTTCGTCTTCGAGCGCGCCAGTTCGACGAGTGCATGACCGAAGGGCGCGGAACGCGTGACCTGTCCTTCGCTTGCAATCGACGCGATCATCGCGGAGGTTTTCAGACGGGTGCTCATGCGTTTCTCCCGGCTTCCAGTGCTTCGAGCGCGAGCTTCCACTCGTGCGGATCGACGCGGATGAAGTGGTTCTTCTCGCGCTCTTCGAGGAACGGCACGCCGCAGCCCATCTTCGTATCGCACACGATGATGCGCGGCTTCGCGTCCTTCAGATTGCGCGCGTTGTCGAAGGCCTGCTTCACGGCGCCGATATCATTGCCGTCGATGCGCTGCACGTACCAGCCGAACGCTTCGAGCTTTTCGACCAGCGGCTCGAACGCCATGATCTGCGTGGACGGGCCATCGGCCTGCTGGTTGTTCACATCGACCATCGCGATGAGGTTGTCGAGCTTCCAGTGCGCCGCGGACATCAAGCCTTCCCAGACCGAGCCTTCGTCGAGTTCGCCGTCGGAGAAGAGGGTATAGACAAAGGACTTCGAGCCCTTGCGCTTGAGGCCGAGACAACGGCCCACCGCGATCGTGAGACCTTGCCCGAGCGAGCCGCCCGACATCTCCATGCCCGGCGTGTAGCTCGCCATGCCGGACATCGGCAGACGGCTGTCGTCGCTGCCGTAGGTTTCGAGTTCTTCCTGAGGCAGGATGCCTGCCTCGAAAAGCGCGGCGTACAGCGCGATCGCATAGTGGCCGTTCGAGAGCAGGAAGCGGTCGCGGTCTTCCCAGTCGGGATCGTCGGGGCGGTAGTTCATCGCGCCGAAGTAGGCGACGGCCAGCACATCCGCGATGTCGAGCGCCTGGCCGATATAGCCCTGGCCCTGCACCTCGCCCATCAGTAGCGCGTTGCGGCGGATGCGCTGGGCATGTTCCGCGAGCTGCGTGATGCTCGTGTTCACGGCGATGTCTCCTTATTTGCTTTTGTCGGTGCACCTGCGATCGGGGTATTCCCTCGTTTGGTGCGTCAGGCCCGTATATGAAGCGTATTCGCTTGATGACTCGCGCTCAAACGAATTAAAGTGGCCTATCGTTGAATTCAATTCATGTCATCACTGCAATGCACCATCGCGTCACGCTCAAGTCCATACAGGCTTTCGAGGCGGCGGCGAGGCTTTCGTCCTACGCGCTTGCTGCAGAAGAGCTTTTCGTGACCCCTTCGGCGATCAGTCATCAGATCAAACTGCTGGAGGAAATGTTGAGCGTGCGGCTCTTTCATCGCATGCATCGGACGGTGATCCTGACCGACAGCGGGCGGCGTTACGCGGAGGAGATCGGTGCGGCGTTCGCTCGTATCGAGAAGGCGACACGCGACATCGGACGCGTGGCCAAGAGCGATATCCTCACGCTGCATTCGACTCCGAGCTTCGCGACGCAATGGCTGATGCCGCGGCTCGCGCGCTTTTCGGCGCTGCATCCGGATATCGACTTGCGCCTGAATGCGTCGAACGATCCGGTGGACCTGACGCGCGAGGCGGTGGACATCGATTTGCGTTATGGCGCGCGCCGCCTGCAACCGGCGGGAACGATGGTGCTCGACCTGCCCACCGAGACGATCGTGCCGCTGTGCTCACCGGCGCTGCTCGAAGGCGATCACCCGATACGCACGGTTGCGGACCTGCGGCATCACACGCTCATTCACAGCGAGGGGTGTCTCGTCGGCTGGCGCGACTTCATGCGCCTGCATCGCAAGACGCCGATCGATATCTCGCGCGGGCCGCGCTTCGATCGCTCGTTTATGGCGATCAGCGCGGCGGCGGACGGCGGAGGCGTGTGTCTTGAGAGTCTGCTGCTGGTGCAGCGCGAACTGGAAACGGGACGGCTCGTCGCGCCGTTCGGCTTCGACGGCCTCAAGGTCAATGGCTACACAGTGAATCTGCTCAAGTCGTGCGCAGACTTGCCGAAAGTGCGGAGTTTTCAGGACTGGTTGTTTGCGGAATTCGATCGTTCCTGAAGCAGGAGCGGCGCAGGAAGGCGTTGGTCTGCATCTTGCGTGACAAACATCAGCTTCAGGACAGTCCGATCTCAAAAGGCCTTGGGTCGACCTGATGCGTGACGGATACCGCCCCGGTGACTCAACTATGCGCGTCCTCTTTGTAGAAAATGATACGGGTCTCTGCGAGGCGTTTCGGGATCTCGCCAGGTCCCTAGGGCACGTCGCGGATGTCGCCTATGACGGGCAACAGGCGATGCTGCTGACACAAGAGAACCGATACGACACGATCTTTCTCGACATCGGCTTGCCGGATGTGGATGGTCGCGACCTTTGCAGACGCCTGCGGGCGGCGGGGCCGAGCAAGCTTGCGTGTGTGGTGGCGGTAACGGGAGATGTGCGGCACGTGCACGAGTTGTCGGATCACTTTGACGGAGCATTTCTGAAGCCGCTTACGGAAGATGGCTTCAAGGCGGCGCTCAACGCCTGCTGAACCAGAAAACGGTCCTCACTGCTCGCCGTCCAACGCGCGAACCAGGTCAGGCAATGCCACAGGCTTCACGAAATGTCGTTCGAAGCCCGCAGCCGAAGCGCGTTTGACATCCTCGGACTGACCGTAACCCGTAAGAGCAAAAAGGCGAAGTTGCGCGTGCTGCGGTTGCGCCCTCAGGGCGAACGCCAATTCATATCCGTCCATGCCCGGCAGGCCGATGTCCAGAACGGCGACGGCAGGCGCGAAGCGCGCCGCGACGTCCAGCGCCTCGATGGGATCGAGAGCCGTAGCGACTTCGAAGCCCAGTTCCGTCAGAAAGGCTTCCATCGACAGTAGACCATCGACGTTATCGTCGACCAGCAAGACGCGTAAGCCTGTCTGGCTCGCGGGCTCGGAGGCGGAAGAAGCCGGTAAGGCATGCGCGCTGGCGAGCTCGGCGCGCGTTGCAAGAGGAAGGGTCACCGTGAAGGTAGAGCCTGTTCCCGGCCCGTCACTGCTCGCATCGACAGTGCCGCCATGCAGTTCCACCAAATTCTTGACGAGGGCAAGGCCGATGCCCAGGCCGCCTTTCGACCGGTCGATCGTCGTGCGTCCCTGCTCAAAGATTCTGAAAAGCCTCGGCATTAACTCCGCACTGATGCCTGCGCCGTTGTCACGGATGAAGACCGCAACATGGCCGGGCGTCGTTCGCGCCTCGACGCGAATTTCGCCGCCTGCGTCCGTATATTTGGCTGCGTTGTTCAACAGGTTGCTGAATGCCTGCGTCAGCCGAGTGAGATCGCCGAAGATCTGCGTTCCATCGTCGGATAAGGCGACCGTGAGTCGCTGATTGCGCTGTTCTACAAGCGGGCTGGCCGCTTCGACCGCACGTGTGATGACCGAACTGATGCGCAGGCTTTCGCGCTTCAACTCGATCTTTCCTCGCGTGATGCGGCTGACGTCCAGAAGGTCCTCGACCAGCCTGGATAGATGAGCGACCTGACGCTCGATGATTTCGTGATACCGGTCCGTCACGTCGCCGCGTTCGCGTCGGATCAGCGCCAGTGCGGTGGTAATCGGCGCAAGCGGATTGCGCAACTCATGGCCAAGCATGGCGAGAAATTCGTCTTTCGCCCTGTTTGCCTCCTCGCGCTCGTGAGCCGATCTGGCGGCCTGGATCCCGGTCGCGGCCTGAGAGGTGGCGGCACGCAAGAAGGCAATCTCGTTGAGTGTCGGAAAGCTGGCGGCAGCGGCCCCGAACCACACGCTTCCTTGCCCGGAGCTGAATCCCATGCTCAGGCGGATCATCCTCATCGGACCCGCGGGCGTATCGCACAGATTGACTTTGGTGCCGATCGGGAGCCGGTGCCATTCGACTATGGATTCTCGCCATGCAACGGAGATGTCCGAAGTGACATCGCGGCCGTTCAAGCGCATCTGCACAAATGGAGCGGCGGCCGGCAGCAAGGGAACGTCAACGTAGCAGAGGTCCAGCGGAACGATCCGTTCGATCGCCTGCGTCATCAACCCGACGATGGCCTTGCCATCGCCGCCTGCCCAGAGTGCCGGCAGCGCCAGCAATCCCATGAGGTCCCTGAGCGCGTGTTCCGCGCTTTCCCCGCTAAATCGGTCGTTGTCCATTTTTTTTGTGTCGATGGCTCTGCTGGGCGAAGGAACGTCTCAAGCCTGCGCGCGTCTCTTGCGAAACTCCAGTTCCTTGATCATTTCCGACGGCGGGATAAAGAACGGATTCTCCTGCACGATGCCGTTGATGAGGGTCAGCGGATGGGTGCGCAACACGTCCATGAGCATGGCCCCTGAGAGTTTGGCCATATCGTAGACGCACACGGCGGGCTGGCGGTTGCGTTCGATAATCTCGTTGACCTCGGCTTCGTATGCGATGAGGTCCGGTGCGTTGGGCGTTTCTCCAAACGCCCAGTCCATATTCCCCATGATGCGGAGCTGGGTAAATCCCCGGTCGCGTCCTGAGCCGGTGAGCCGGTCTACCAGCGCGAGCATGCGGTCTTTGTCGAATGCGCCGTCGTCATCCAGATAGGCCTCGGGCCATGTGAGAATTTCGAGTTGTCCGCACGCCTCGCACTCATGCGTGTCGATGCCTGCAGCCTCCAGCCTCGCCCGATGGTCATCCAGGTTTGCGGGATCGACGATGTGGAAATTCTTTTCTCCATTCGCTACCGCCTGTTGGTAGAACGGATTCAGCGCGTCGTATTCCTCATCGCGGCTGTTGAAAAATGCGCAAACGTGATAGGCGTCCATCGGCGTGCCGGCGATGGTAATGGGACTGTCCATGTTTCTTCCTTGGTTGACCACGTGTTTCGCAAAGCGGCGGGGAAGCCCGGCGCCGGTCGGTTGACCATGATGTGGTTCAACAGCCAGACGATTCTATGGCATTGCCGTCCGGGATGGACTCGCGATTCGGAGATCATCGCACGCAAGGCGGCCGAGGCGGTAACGACGACCGGAATGGCGTGTTTCTCCAGACGGATCATGGCCGAAGGCGTCTGTCATCAGTGGGAATAATTTACTGATGCTCGATTAGCGTATCAGGAAGAAAGATGAGGAACAGCGGGAAGGTAATCGGCGCGCACCAAACCGGGCCATTTGTCTCTGCGATGGCATGACGCCTGAGGTCGCGCCTTGGCCTCAGGCGTCGCTTGGTATCAGCCCGAACGCTTG
Organism: Caballeronia megalochromosomata; assembly: GCA_001580565.1. Classification (GTDB taxonomy): domain Bacteria; phylum Pseudomonadota; class Gammaproteobacteria; order Burkholderiales; family Burkholderiaceae; genus Caballeronia; species Caballeronia megalochromosomata. Next base: position 70,174 of record LRBF01000279.1, read on the forward strand.
GCCGACGCACGCGTGGCCTTTACGATTTCCCCGTTCGCATCCAGGACGGTGCCACTCGCGTCGCGTGCAGCGTCGTTTGCCGTGTCGGCCAGACTGGTGACGAGTTCGCCCGAGGATTGCGCTACCGTCTCGACGTCTTCGGCGGCGGCGTTCGCCATGTCGTTGAGCTTGATGCCGTTGCGTTCGTATTGATTGCGCACTTCACCGATCATGTCGTCCTGGGTGGACGTGATAATCGAAAGCGCGTGCTGGCTGTAAGAAGCGGCTTTCTGGGGAAACTGCGCAAGCATGACCGATTGCCAGCCGAGCACGTCGCCCGCGCCTGCTTCATCTCCCGCCCGCAGCAGCGCATTGCTTTCCTCGACCACTTTTCGAACCGTTTGTACGTTCAGTTCTGTGAGCGCCTGCAGACCGCTTGCAAAGCGCCCGGTTACGTTGAGCAGCACCTGGATATTGGCACGCGCGAGAGACGGCATCTGGTAAGCCATGTAGCTGGGATAGTGGAACATTGACGGCTCCTTTCGAAGTTCGAACGAGGGTGATGAAAAAAGTGCGGCGTGGAGGTGCCGTCCAGCGTGCGCCTTTGTCATACGCTGCGCTGAATCGGCTTTCGTCTTGAATCTGATTACCTCACCGCGATATGACAGCCGCGTGCACGCGCGATAAAAAGACGCGCGGAGGGCGGACGATGACGTATCTCACGACTGAGACGAAACATGCGCGCAGCGGTTCCCATATCGCGCTCGAAAACTCCAGCACGCTCGATCGAAATGGGATCGCGCGCTCGTCGAAGCAAATGGAACGTACTGCGCCGAATTGCATTGCAGATGAAGCCGGACCTTTTCAGGCAGTCGACCTATTGATCGCTTGAAAACATTCGACTCACGGGCGTTTAATCGATTGCTATGCCGTACTCATCCCGTCGGAGGTTCACATGGCCCAAGCATCGAAAATCATGGTGATTCGACACGGCGAAAAGCCGGAAGGCGATTTGCCGCCCTACGGCGTAACCGCCGCGGGCGAGCAGGACGCCAACTCGCTGCTGGTGACGGGCTGGACACGCGCCGGCGCGCTGGCCGTGCTGTTCGCGCCGAGCCGCGGGCCGCTGCAAAGCCCTGAGCTCGCGACACCGCACGCCGTTTTCGCCGCCTCCGACGATGCCGGCGCGGCGAGCAAGCGCCCCTTCGAAACCGTGAGCGTCGTCGCCCAGAAGCTCCAGATCAATGTCGATCAAACCTATGATGTCGGTCAGGAAACGCAACTGGCGCAGGCCGCGATGGCGTGCGAAGGCGTCGTGCTGATCGGCTGGGAGCACAAGCACATTCCGCTCATTGCCAACGCGATCCTCGGCAACACGTCCGCGCCGCAGAAATGGCCGGGCAATCGTTTCGACATGGTCTGGGTCTTCGATCTCAGCGCGGACGGCAACGCGTATGCCTTGAGCCAGATCCCCGAACTGCTTCTGCCGGGCGACAGCCCGGACCCGTTCTAGGCCCACGAAGCGCGAGGAGATTCCATGACTGCACCGTTCGAGACGATTGAGCATATCGTCGTGCTGATGCTTGAAAACCGCTCATTCGACCACATGCTCGGTTTCCTGTACGCGGCCGAGGGCAATCGCAGCCCGATCGGTCAAGCTTTCGAAGGGCTCGCCGGCAACGAAAAGAACACGGATAGCGCCGGTCGCGACGTGACCGTTTTCAGGATCGCGTCGACTGACCAGAATGCCTACTTCATGCCGGGCGCCGATCCGGGCGAAGGCTATATCGCGACCAACCTGCAGCTCTTCGGGACGAGTACGGTCCCATCCACGGCAACGCCCACTAACGCGGGATTCGTGGAAGATTTCGAGAACACGTTGCAGTGGGAGGGTAGCGAGGGCTGGTCGATTCTGCCGGGAACGATCGCCTCGAACATCATGGGCGTACTCACTCCCGACATGCTCCCGGTGCTATCGGGCCTCGCGCGCGGCTACGCGGTGTGTGACCACTGGTATGCATCGGCGCCCACGGAAACCATGCCGAATCGCGCGTTCGCCTGTGCCGCGACCAGTCAGGGTCATATGGACGATGGCACGAAGACCTTCACCTGTCCGAGCATTTTCGGCCGGCTTACCGATGCCCGACAAAGCTGGGCAATCTACGGATACGACACACCTCCGCTCACGCGTCACAACTTTCCGGACGTGACCAACGCACCCGAATTGCACTTCGGGCTATTCAGCGATTTCCAGGCTTCGGCTGCGGCCGGCAAGCTGCCTGCCTTCACGTTCCTCGAACCGAGCTGGAGTCCGACCGGCAATAGTCAGCATCCGAACTACGACGTCGCGCTCGGCGAGCAGTTTATCTACGACGTATATCAGGCGCTTTCAAAAGGACCCGGATGGAATCAGACGCTTCTCTTCGTGACCTACGACGAGCACGGCGGCTGCTATGACCACGTGGCGCCGCCTTCCAATGCCGTGCCGCCCGACGATCTCGCCGGCGAGTTCGGATTCGATTTCAGGCGCTTCGGCGTGCGCGTGCCGACGCTGCTGGTCTCGCCGCTGATCGAAGCGGGCACCGTCTTTCGCGTACCCGACGGCGCGATGCCCTTCGACCACACCAGCATCCTGAAGACAGTCGAGCAGCGATGGCGTCTGCAGAGCCTCACCGCGCGAGATGCGGCCGCGCCCGACGTGAGCGCGGTGCTTACGCTTGCGACGCCGCGCACGGATGATCCGCTCGAGGGTGTGACGGTACCGACGTCGGGCACGACGTATCCCGGGCGCGATACGCCTTCGCATCTGCAACTGATTCAGGCGGAACTGGTGTCGCAATTGCCGATAGAGGACGCGCAAGGGCACATGCACGCGCGCATGCCGTCATTCACGACGAGCGAAGCATGCGCGCGGTATATCCGCGCGGGTACCGCCGCGTGGCAGGCGAAACGCCAGAAGCAGGATTAGTGGCCGCACGATGCGCCAACACCCATCCATTTCGACGCGCACATAGTCATATTCGGTTGCAAGCCAAAGTACCCTTTCGCGCGGGAAGTAACGCCCGCTAAACTACGCCGAGAGATTGCCGACCTTGAACGCGAGCGAGTGAAAGCGTGAGAAAGCTGGGTGTAGTGGTGAGTGTAAGTGCCTTGGATGGAATCGCGGGTGACGCGCATTGAACGAGAGCATCGAACTGCTGTCGGTGGCTGTGAGCGTGTTCGTGGCGACGGACATTGACGACTTCGTTTTATTGATCGCGCTCTTTGGCAGCGGGAAGTTCAAGCCGACCAGCATTGTCATCGGACAGCTACTCGGCATCGGCTTGCTGGTGGTCGTGAGCAGCGTTGCGGCCATCGCCGCGCTGTCGATTCGTCCTGGCTGGACGAATCTCCTGGGCTTCATTCCGCTTGCGGTTGGCATTCGTGGCGCCATCACCTGGTTCTGGCATTCGAGGCGTGATGAGGTCGACGACGTGATGTTCTCGAAAGCCTTCGGGCGCTCCGAGGTTTTAACGGTCGCCAGCCTGACCGTCGCCAACGGTGGCGACAATCTCGCGGTGTACATTCCGCTCTTCGCCAGCTCCGCCGCAGATATTCCGATGTACTTCACGGTCTTTGCGCTGATGACCTTGCTGTGGTGCTTGCTTGGACGACTGCTCGTCAGTCATCAAACCATCGCCTCCCTGATCCAGCGCTATGGGAAGGTTCTGGTGCCTGTCGTGCTCTTCGGGCTCGGGCTACGTATCTTGTCGGGCGCTTTCGTTTTGCTGCAATAAGGAGGAATGGGCATGAGAAAGCTGATCGTGGCTGCTTTGCTTTCCTTGCTGGCGTCGACCGGATATACCGCTGGCATCAAGTTCTTTGTCATTCCGGCGGACGCCGGCGGGCCGGCGTTACAGGGCGTCGTGTGGACCCCGTGCGCCACCGCTTCAGAACAACTGGAAATAGGCCCGTATGTTCTGCGAGGAACAAGAGACTGCCCCACTGCGGGCGAGAAGCATCCGCTCGTCGTTCTTTCCCACGGGCATGGCGGTTCACGTCTGGACCAGCACGACCTCGCTGAAAAGCTCGCCGACGCAGGGTTTATCGTCGCGGCCGTCAATCATCCTGGCGACACTTTCTCTGACATGTCCCGAGCGATGGACGGTTCGGAGTTCGTCGAACGTCCGAATGACATCAAGCGGCTGATCGACTACATGCTGGGCCCGGCGTCGGATGCGGCGAAGATAGATCCGCTGGCCATCGGCTTCTTCGGTTTTTCAAGAGGTGGCTATACCGGCCTTGTCCTGGCTGGAGGCGTTCCTGACTTTCAGCATGCCGACATACCCTGTCCCGATGAGCTTCCCATTTGCAAAACTGTGCGCGAGGGAAAACTGCCGCCGCAGCACTGGACACATGACTCGCGGATAAAGGCTTTGGTACTTGCCGACCCGCTCGATGCATTTCCGACGGCTGACACAGTGGCGCAAGTCAGGGTGCCCGTCCAGTTGTGGTCGTCCGAGTACGGCGGCGACGGTGTACTTCCGCAAACATCGCCCGCGCTGGCGAAGTTGCTGCCCATGAAGCCCGAATACCATCTCGTCGAAGGCGCGGCTCACTTCGCGTTTCTTCCGGCGTGCCCCGCGAAGCTCGCGGCCAGCACGCCGCGCATATGCGTCGACGGTAACGGATTCGACCGCGCCGCGTTTCACGACACGTTCAACCAGGAAGTGCTGAGATTCTTCCAGGCCAATCTTCGGTAGTCTTCGAACGACCTCGAACGACCAGCCGGCCCACTACTGCGACGAGTGCCACGAAACTCGCTGGCTTTGCGCGGCGTCGCATCGTGCGAGCCGCGCCCGCTGACACGCTCACGGCGTTTCCGCTAAGGACTTTGATTCTCGCGCCGTAAACCAAGGAAGCGCCGAGACGATTTGCTCGTCGCCGGTCGCTCCAACTTCTCGAGGCGTAAATCAATTCGACTCCACCGGGTCGCGCACTGGTCGTTCGCGGGAATTCTTCATGGCCTCGACACGCTCCGCTATTCCCAGCACGATGCGTCGAAAATTCCTTTCGACGCTCGTCTTCGGCACTGGCTCGCTTGTGCTGTCCGCTTGCGGCGGGGGCGGCGCGAGTTCGCCCACTGCGGCCAGTTCGTCAAGCAAGACGAGCCCGGGCACGGCCAGCGGCTCGCAGGACACGAGCGGCACCAGTCCGAGTACGGCCACCGGTTCGCAGAGCGCGAGCGAGACCAGTCCGGGCACGGCCACCGGCACGCAGAGCGCGAGCGATGCCAGCTTGAGCGGCGTCCTGCACGACGTGTCCTTCGGCGTGAAGGGCGACGGAATCACGAACGACCGCGTTGCACTGCAAGCCGCGATCGACGGATCGGTCGGGCAGATTCTCCTGATCACCGGGCAAAGCCGGATCGACAGCACGGGCCTCACACTGCGCTCGAACAGCCACATACGCTTCGCTCAGGGCGCTTCGATCAAACTGCTGGCTCACAATACCGACTCGTATCAGATGATGCGCATCTGGGATGCGAGCAACGTGAACATCGAGTCGCCTTACCTCGACGGCAGCAAGTCGCTCAATGCGGCTGCGTCGGGGGAGTGGGGCATGGGCATCTCGATCGCCGGCAGCTCGAACGTCACGATTACGTCGCCCACGACCATCAACTGCTGGGGTGACGGCATTTACATCACCAACAGCTATTTCGAGGGCGGCGTGGCGAGCAAGGCCGTGACCATCAGCAATCATCTCGCGGACGGCTGTCGTCGCCAGGGTGTGACGATCATTTCGGGTGACACCATCACCTTCAACCACCCTGTCTGGCAGAACATTGGTGGAACGGCGCCGCAGGCGGGGCTCGACATCGAGCCGAACGACAACACGGCGGTGTTCCGGGCGATCCGGATCGTCAGCCCGAAGACGCTGGGCTGCGCTGGCCCGGGCATCCAGATCGATCTGGGATCGCTTCCGGGCCCGGTCGCCAAGACCGTCGATATTCAGATCACGAACCATATCGACAACAGCCAGACCGATGGCCCGTTCAGCGTCGGCGGCCTGGAACCGAGCGGCTACATCGTGACGGGAGCGATCACGAGCATGAATCCGGTGTGGAAGGAGAACTGGTACATGGGCGACTGGATACCGTCAGGCCCGACCGTCTCGGTGGTGAACCCGACCATCGGCTAGGACGGCTTTGGACCTGAGGGCGTGACCATGACCATCGCTCAGGGTCGGACGGCGACGAAAAAATTCTGCCCCTGCCACGTCTGACTCGTGGTCCAGAAGAAGGTAAATGCAAGCGATGAACCGGCTTCGTCTGCTCGCGTGACCAGATCGACATAGTAGATGCCGACCTCCGTTGCGGTGGCTTCGCTGTCCTGCCACGTGGCCCAATCGTCGATCGACCAGCGCAGGCGGAAAGGCGCGGCCAAGGGGATCCGCAGTATCATGCCGGCCGCAATCGCCGGCAGCGGACGGTCGAAGTTCCAGATTTCGATGACGCTGCGAGCGCGGGGCGCTTCATCGGGACGAGGCTGATAACGGTCGGCGACGACATCCAGGCGGTCGAAGACATGACCATCGGACGCGGAGCGAACGAGCTTGATGTACTCGGCGTGCGCCCACGCGAGCGGCATGGCGGAGCCGGTCGGGCCGCCGGTCACGAAGGGCGTGTTCGGCAGATCGGGCAGATCCCACACCTGCTCGGGAAAGAGACCACGCGCTCCGGCGAACGCTTCGAGAGACCGCAGGTAAGGCGCTGGATCGTTGCCCGCGGCCAGTTCATAATGGCCGCGTTCGCCGGTGAGCAGCGGCCACGGGCGACCAACCCCGAAGGGCGCGCCGTCGTACCAGTCCTCACCGTGATTGCCCTGGCCGTAACCGTCATGGTTATATCGATAAAAGCCCGCGCCCTTGGGCAGATCTTTTCTGATGACCGCATCGACTACCTTGATCGAGTCGACGATGATCGGATCGTCTGCGGCGCGAATGCCATATCGCACGAGTTCGAGAAAGCCTGCGTCGACGATAGTGCTCGCGTCGTACTCGACATTCCATACGCGCACTTTGGCGGTGTTGGGATCTTCCGGAAAATTGAAGTCTCTTGCGCCGCCCTTGACGTGCGTCGGCAAGATTCGAATGTAGTGCTGCACCACGTCCGGAATCAGTGTGCCTTGCGTGGTGACGCACCATGGTTCGAGATGCGATTCCAGAAAGTCCGCGTATTCGAGCAGGAACTCGGCGGTCTTGGCGTCCGCCCATTTCGTGGCTGCACAGACGAGCGCCGCGATGTTCGATGCCAGTGTCGAAGGGGAATAGCCTTCGAGTTCTTCCCATCGCTCCTGCTGGGTCATGGGGCCGTTCCTGATCAATGCGCCTGCCGCGGCCAGCACCATGCCGGTGGGATCGAACTGACGCAGCAGACCGGCCTCGCTCAAGTGATAGGCCAGGATGATCGGAAATGAATATTCGTCGAGTTGAGAGGCATTACCCGGCCACGGCTCGCCGTCGATGAAGAACTTTTGCGGGAAGCTGCCATCCGCCAGTTGCGACGCCGCGAGAAACATCAGTCCGCGCAGCGGCGCATCCTGCGCGCCCGCGGCCAGCAGCGCGAGAGCGCTTTGGCTCATGTCACGCGGCCAGACCATGTGATAGCCGGCAGCCAGGTCCCGGACCGTCTGTCCCCACGGGATACTCAACGACGCCACAAGTGCGCCGTCCGCCGTTTTGTCCTCATGCGCGAGCAACACGTTGCGGCTCATGTTGAAGAGCGCATTGCCATCGCCCGTCGTATTCGGCGCGGGCACGAACGGCGCGCGAACCGCGTCGTTCCAGCCCTGGATGAACGCTTGCCGATGACTGTATGGATCCGCGGGTCCGTCGAACGGGTAGGCCAATGCTTCGGATACGGCGGTCAGCGCCTTGTTGGGCGTGCTCTGCGTAATCGGCGTCGGTTCGTCGATACAGAAGGCCAGCGCCAGGACGAATTGATTCTGCCCTGCGCGATTGATCTCTGCCGTCAGGGCGACGTAGCCGTCCTTCGCTGTGTCGTAGTGCCAGGCCGGCAAGCGCTTGTTGGCGATGATGTCGGTCCAGCCATCGTTCACGCCCACGAAACCGCAACTGGTCATGCCGAAGCCGCAGTCGGCGCCCAGCGCCAGCCAATAATGATCGCGTGTCGCGACAAGGCGATCGCCATTCGCAGTGCTGACGCGATGCGCGGTGTTGCCGGCGCCGTATCCGCCCATATGAGGCGTCAGCAACGCATAGACGTGTAGCTTGTCGAGGAAATCCTGGTCACCCTGCAAGGTCGTGCGAACCAGCACGCAGGCCGATCCCTTTTCGGCGATCACGTCCTGCACGACGGTGTAGGGCTGCGTTTTCGCCTGGGATGTGAGCCGGAAGGACAGGGCGGGCCGATCCGGCCATTCGCATCTGTAATCAAAGTCCTTCTGCGCGTCGTGAAAGAAGGTCGAGCCGTCGGTGATGATGAGCTGGAAGTCTCGCACCTGAGGGGTGTCGACATCCGGGAAATAGATCTCCGTCAGAATGCCGCCTGCTGTCGTGTACCAGACCTGGCTCGACAGCGAATACGCTGTGCCGATGGCGTCCTTGTCCGCGCGGCTCCAGTTCAGCGGATTGCCAGACGCGCCCGGAGCGGGATTCGATTCGAGCAGATTTGCCATGGCATCTCACCCTGTTATTTCCTTTGCTTCGACGCGATGCAGACGAGCGGGCATGCTACGCGTCCTCGCTATCCAGAATAGCGCTTTTGACGTGCGCCATACGCCGTGCCGGTTTTTAGCTCGTGCGGAGCGCGTCAGTGAATCGTTAGCCCGCCGGGCGGACTGATCGTTGCGCCCGTGTTGCGCAGATCAGTCCACCCGTGAACGTCGAAACGGCGGTTTGCCCCGGTGACGGCACGCCGCACTAACGATAGTGGCCTTGGACGAACCGTGGGCGAAGCGGCAACTGTTTATCGGCACGAAGCGCCAGCTTCGCATGTAGCGCCGCTACAAGGTTCGTCTGCGCGTCTTCGCACGCGACAGGTCGGAGAGCAACCACTTGGCTACGGTAGACGGATTGTCCATCCCATAGTCGACAAACTTGATCTTGTCTTCGAAATAGACGATGACCGTCTTACCCATGATCCGATAGCTTCCTTTAACCCGGACGCCATCACGCTCAATCTCGAGAGCGGTTAATTCCCCGTAGCTGACTTCCATAAGTTCCGCAAATATAAGGAGCACGAAATCTAACGGACGACGTGTGAAAAGTCGACGCCATTCGTATTCGAATGGAGCGTCTCACCCGTCGTTGAAGTTCAGCTCAAACCTTGAGGCCCACGACCCCGAAGAGGGTCACGCAAAATCAGACTTCAAATAGGCGCGAACGCGCTTGGCGACCAGCAACGGAATGTAGTCGTGGATCTTGGCGTCTTGTTCGAATTTGGCCAGGAAGTCGGAATAGATCCTGGCTACGGTTTCGGGGGAGGCGTGCGTGTCGTGCGCGATCGATTCTACGAGTTCGTCAACAGCTCGATGACCCATCTCGCTCTCCTCATGAGGGTTAAGTTCAGGGCTGCGAGATGCGATTAGAGCCGGACACTCGTGCGATTTCCAATTGAAATCAACTATCAAAACGTCGGCAGGCGCGCTCGAATTTCTGGTCTGTTCAATGGACGATCTGACGAAATCCATCTGTAATTATCAGGAGATTCCATCCTGCGGTTGACGCATAGGTTTGCTGTCGTGGTGATGATCTGCATCACGGAAAGCAGCGCAGGGTCCCTGTATGCTGGCAAACTATTCGAACAAGGAGCACAACTCGCTTCAGTCGCATCGAGAGCGAAGTCCCCGGGCAAACTGGAACATTTCGACGTCTCTTTTGGAGCACGACGGTGAAGGATTCCCCATCAGACTGGACGGCGAAACTGAAGCTTTCGCAGCCGACTGTCGTGGACGACGAGATTCATTTCTCGGCGTTCGGGCCTGGCTGGGGCTTTTGCTCTTTTGCCGTGCCGGTTCGCGTGGCCATCGAGCGTCTCGGCGCCAAGGATCGATCTGCGCCGCAACTCCGCCTCGCGTTTCAGCTCAATCGGCAGCGCATCATTGCGGTCGTCGCGAAGGGCGGTGTCCAGGATCCTGGCAGGCGGGTGATGCTTTCGAAGATCTAGTGCAGCGTCCTGATTGGCTTCGTCGAGATATGCCGAAGACGTCGAGTGCTCCGGCTCGAACTCACAGCGCTACTTCCTTCGCTGTTGGCTCATGAGCTTTACGATGTCGGTCGTCGGCCCGGTCGTCATGAGGCGAGGGATGTCGTCGACGTGAACCCAGCGACACTTGGATATTTCATTACTCGGGCGCGCTTTGGCGCGGCTTGGGATTTCGCAGGCGAATACATGATGGTGCTTCTGCTTGCCACGAAAGTCGAAGAGATACTTGGCGGACTTCCCGGATAGCCGCGTTTCTTCCTTAAGTTCCCGAAGCGCGGCGTCCGAGCGATGTTCTCCACGCTTGAGGATTCCACCCGGCAAAGCCCACTTTGATTCACTACGAGCGACCAGAAGGATTCGCTTGCCTCTGCGACAGACCACGGTGGCGCGTTTCTTCAAAACGAACTCCCACGTATGTTCCAGGAATTTTCGAGGCGCGCTGATGCTCCAGCGTATCGGGCGGTACTTGGTTAGCCAGGCATGCTAATACAGAACAGCAGAAGCCCGGTAATGTGGCGAAGCAAGGGAGGCGTACGCGCCACACTTAAAATGTGCTTCATCAAACCGTCACAAAGATCGTGGCGCTCGACGACGAGTATGGTAAGGTCTGGCGAAACATATTTTTGTCCCACGCGAGGCTCCAATGGACATGGATGGTGAGTGGCCTTTGCCACGGCCAAACACGCTCTTCAAAATCGACCGGCGGCCAGTCGGTTTATCACTCTCAAAAACGAACTCTGTCGCCAGCACCTTCTCGTCACTGGCGACGCCGGTAGTGGCCGAGGCAGTGCGAAGGGCGAAAGAGCTCTCCACACACAGCGATGCCGAGGGGTTTCATCAGCTTCGCGTTGCCTTCAGAAAACTTCGTGCTTTGTATTGGGCCTACGCCCCCTATCTCGGAGAGGAAGCGACTGCGCAAGCCACCGAAGAATTCAAGCGTCTTGCTGCGCTCGCAGGGGGAACGCGTGATTGGGACATCGCAGGCGATCTGCTGAGAACCGCCCAAGAGTCACGCGCATCGATCGCGCTGCTCGTGGCGGCGGCGCGCGAGAAACGCGCACAGGCGGTGGTGCATAGCCAGACGATGATCAAAAGCGACGATGTCGAGGCGTTCTTGAACGATGCCTTGCTTCGCGCGCAAACTACACTGCAGTCGCGTTGCGACGATCTTCCTATTGGCGCGTTCGCCGAGGAGCGCGTTCGCCTTGCTCAGCGCGCACTTCGAAAGCGCAGCCGGCGCGCAGCACGCAGCGAGACCTCCCATGAGGAAAGTCTCCACGATGTTCGAAAGGCGGGCAAAAAGCTGCGGTATCTGCTCGAGTTTTTTCAGCCCGTTATAAAAGGCGGGCACAGTCGCACGATCAAGGATCTGACGTCCGTGCAAAACAAGCTCGGACAGTTCAACGACATTGCTGCAAGTGAAGCCCTGATTCGGAGCGCGTCTTTCGGTGAGGTCCCGCCTGAGGTCGTGCTGGAATCCTTGCAATGGCTCGAAAAGCAGAAGTGTCGACGAATGCGTGCAGCGTCGCGGCGGGTTCGAGCCATTGCGAGTTGAGCCCGGGGCGTCGCAAAGTTGTTTGCGTGGGCTGGCAACCGGGTGCGGTTATGGTGACTGCACCTGTACCGGCGCTCCAGGTTTGCCGGACTCCTGCGGGGCGACCACGAGATAGCGGCGCTTGTCAGCGGCATAGCCCATTCCGGGTGTGATCAGTTGGCGAATCTGCCCGAGTGCATTGACGATTGCCGAGCCGGCCGGATTGGACATGAAGTTAGCGAGCACTTGCAGGTCGCCCGTGCCATCGGGGTTATCGGCAAGACCTAATACGTAGGGCCGCTTCGGTTGCAGACCCGTGACAGCGGCCTGGAGAACCTCCACGAGCCCCTGGTCGAACAATGCGACGGTCGTGGGTGCATCGGCGGCATTCGCCGGCTTGCCTGATCCGACCGGCACCATTGCAAGATGGGCGCTCTGACCAGCCACGCCCAGCGTCTGCAGGTTCTGCGTAGCATCGCCTTCCGGGACCGCATTGGGCACATAGGTGACGGCCTGCGGCGCCTGCCCAATGGGCACGGTTGCGATAACCGTGTTGGTCAATGTATCGATCGCGGTCATCGCATCGGCGTTCTCGAGGCCGACATAGATGCGGCTGCCGTCCCCCGATGGCCACAGCCCATGCGGCAAGTTGCCGACCGGTATCGTCGCGACCTGCGAGAAGTCGTCTGTTCGAAACACCTTGATGACATTCAGGCCCCCGACCGAGACGTACGCGAACGTGCCCTTGTCGTTATGCACGATGTTCACGTGATTCGTGATCGGGCCCGTGTCGAGCGTCCTGATCGGTGCGAACGGCGGCCTTGCATCGAACACCTCGACCTTGCCGGTGTCCTTGAGCGTGAACCAGACCTGCTTGCCGTCGGGCGTCGCCGTCAGGTCGGGACAAAAGGGGCTGGCCTGCTGGACCTTGCCGACGATCGTGTGATCGGCCACGGACACTACCTCGGTCTCCGGGTTGAACGACGAGCAGACATAGCCGTATTTCCCATCCGGTGAGAATATCTGCATGCCGGGGCCAGCCGGGACGGTAATGCGTGTTTTCTCCTCGTACGTCTTTCCGTCGAGCACCGCGACGTAGTTTTCACCTCGCACGGTGACCCAGACTTCCTTTCCATCCGGAGTGAAGAAGGCTTCGTGAGGCGAGCGGCCGACGTAGGTGACATGCTTGACGGCGTTAGTCTGAGTGTCGATGAACGAGACCGAGTTCGATCCGATCGAGACAACCGCAAGCGTGTGATGATCCGGTGAATAACCCATGCCGTGCACGAGCAATTGACCCTTGTACAACGGACTGAAATTGCCAGGCGAGGGATCGCCGAGGCGAATCAGGCCGATCAGTTTGTTGTCCGCCGGGTCGATCACCGACACCGTGTTCGAAAACTGCTCAGCCGCGTACACGCGATCGTGGTGGCTTACCGGAATGTCGGGATCGGATTGCGATCCCGGGGCCTGCCCAGCCCATGCGAATTGCGCTGCCACCAGCATGGCTGCGGACAATGCCAGGGTGTTTGTCGATCGGAGGTTCATCGTTGCTCCTCTTGCGTGGCGTTCGGCATGATCGATTGCATGCCGTGATCGGGCGTCCTGTGAACAGGGGCGGCGGGTACAGGAGCGGGAGCAGGCGGCGGCAATGATTGTCCGAGTGCCACGCGCATGGCGACGATTTCCTGTTGTTGCTCGACAATGATCTCTTGCGCGATTCGACGTAGCTGTTCGTTGTGACCGTAACGCAGTTCGGCCTGCGCCATGTCTATGGCACCTTGATGGTGAGGCACCATCATTTCGACGAAATCGCGATCGACGTCGCCTGTCGGTGTCGTGGACATGCCGTTCATCATTCTTGTCATGGCGGCATTGTTCTCCGCGAGGAAGGCGGATTCGTTAGATGTAGCCTCGGACTGTAAGCCGGCGGCGAAAGCGGGTGAGTCGCAAAGCGCTGAGATCGCCAGGGCAATAATGACGCTCACGATCCTCGGCAGACTACGGGGACTTGGGGTACGCACGACGGTTCTCCCGTTGATCCAAACAGGTGTTTCATTGGAGCGAACCCGTCAGATGCGAAGTTATTCCGTATCTCACGTAGATTTCGTTAGATGCGGGTTCGAAGCACGCCTGGGACCATGGAATCGCCTGTCCCTATCGCTTGCGCACCGAAGGCGGCGAGAGCCGTTTGAACTTGTTCCACAGCACCTTGAGCGCATCGTGATCCTCCGCTGCGCGCGATGCGAAATAGCCGCGTGCGAAGCCGGCGCCCGATGCCGCTTCGGGCTGCGCCGCACCTAGCGATCTCAGTAAGCCGTCCGCAACGACGATATCGTTACGCCAGCCAAGGTCGTCCTGAAGCTTGCTGAGGGCCTTGATGTAGGGCTTGACGTCGCGATCGCAAAACAACGACGCGAAGAACTCGGTGGCATATCGGAGTTTCTTCGCTGCGATTCGCGCGCGATGTCGACTCTCGTCGTCCAGTTCCGCCAGGCCTCGTCCGCGCTTGAGCAGCTTCTTATGACGGCGCGACAGCGTCGCGTTGGCGAATTTCGAAACGGGCTTTTCGCATGCCGCGCGCGCCGCCTCGATCTGACCGTTGCGCCATCCCATCGACTCGATCCAGAGTGTGAGTTGCAACACGAGACGGGTATAACGTACTGAATCGACCGCCGCGGCTGCCAATTTGCGATTTTGAACGGCGCGTTCTTTTGCCGCGTGCCGAGTTGCATTCACGTCGTCGCCGTCTTTCGCTGAAGCGAACGCCTGGTCCAGCGTTGCATCTGCCAACACTTCCCAATCCCGGGCGCCGCCAAGCTCACCGGCAATCCACCTCAGTTCTTCGTTCAGACCGGCAGGGGCGGCGATCACATCCGCAAACATGTCGAGTGCGGAGCGTAGCCTGCGAAGCCCGACCCGCATCTGATGCACGCTGGAAGGATCATGTCCCGACACGACACCGCGCTCGTTGCCGTGAATCTGCGCGAGGCAGTTCCTTGCGACGTACTGAAATGCTTCCTCGACGGTGTAACGTTTCCTGAGCTTGAGCGGCGCTGCACGTACCGGCAATCGATGTTCCTGCACGAGCAGTTCATATCCGCGATCGCCCTTGCTCACATAATCGATGCGAAGCGGCACCGACTCCAGAAGAGCGAGTGCCAACTCATAGAGCCGCTCGGGGGCACCGCTCTTGAGTTCCATCTCCACGCCATGGATGGGAGTCGAAGCCGCCTCCGTCTCGATCACGCCGTCGTCGACGGCAAGCTCAACCTCGGTGTCCTCTGAAAGGCGGAGCGTTGCGGTCGTACGCTTGACCCTGGTGACAAACAGGGGCCGGAGTTGTGATTCGGGCCCAGCGGCCTGCAAGAGTTTCGAGCTTTTCTTGCTCTCGGGAAGGAGTTCTTGCAACGATTTCAGGTCTGGCGAATCGCCCTGCACCGGGCCTTCAAATTCGTCCCGCTCGAAAAAACCCGCCGTGACCGTGCCATCGAGCTTGAGCGTCTGCACCCGCCTGGCGCCCGCCACACGGACCCGTAATGAGGCGCCGGACTTGTGCAACTGGAGATCCGGGGTATCGAAATAGGTGCTGGTGAGTTCGACGGTCGTCGTCGGGTCGGACAAAAGACGACCGATCGCCGGAGCGTGTAGCACCCGGCTTGCTTTGCCTGTCGGGACCTGCAGCTTGAGTTCGCATTCCATGACTCCCTCCATCGATCGCCACGCCGGGAAGCGTTGCTCGTTTGACCAGCAACAAACGTACTAAGCTGCGCGGTTCGATCAACCATGGCGATCGCATACCGCCAGTTTCGCGCAAAGACAACACGTCCATCGCGAAACCGTGGTGCATTGCAACACGCCCTTCGTTTGCGCCTCGCATGAAAACGCAATCTGTGATCGCCGTCGCGCGCGTCGACGCTCGCGAGATTTCCGCTCGATTCCCAGCCAACGCGTCGCGACTCTGTCAACCGCTGGACACACTACCGGAACATGCTTGCGAAGCCTATGACGGGATCTCGAAGTGTCGCCCGCCTTGGCAAACCTGGCCATCTTGACGCGAATTCAATACCGACCGTGCGGAATTGCTGTCGCGGCGCGGCCAGTCCGAGCAAGCAGCAAGGTGAGCAGCGAAAAAGCGAGGATAGTTCATGGACGACACGCCCACGATAAGTTTGCCGACCGCCGCCGAACCCGCGCGCAGTGGCCTCGGTGTCGAAGCGCTTCGGCGCGACATCGTCGATAACCTGATCTGTCTTCAGGCGCGCTATCCGGAGATCGCGACGCCGCACGACTGGTACATGGCGCTTGCCTACGCCGTCCGCGACCGGATGATGACGCGCAGGGTGGCGACCACGCACACCTATGTGGCGCGTGACGCGAAGGTCGCGTGCTATTTCTCCGCCGAGTTTCTGATCGGACCTCAACTCGGGAACAATCTGATCAACCTCGGCATCGAACGCAACGCACGCGAGGCGTTGCAGACGCTGGGTCTCGACCTCGATACGCTCCTTTCGATCGAGGAAGAACCGGGCCTCGGCAACGGCGGCCTCGGACGTCTCGCCGCGTGCTATCTCGACTCGCTTTCGACGCTTGAAATTCCGGCCATCGGCTACGGCATCCGTTATGAGTTCGGCATCTTCGATCAGGAGATTCGCGACGGCTGGCAAGTGGAAGTCACCGACAAATGGCTGCAGAAGGGCAACCCGTGGGAGATCCTGCGCCCGGACGTTGCCTTCTACGTGAACTTCGGCGGCCGCACGGAGAGCGGGACCGATGATCAAGGGCGGTTCCGCGTGCGCTGGATTCCGGCGAATACGGTCAAGGGTGTGGCCTGCGACACGCCGATTCCCGGTTTCCATGTCAACACGTGCAACAGCCTGAGGCTGTGGAAGAGCGAGGCCGTCGAGTCCTTCGATCTTCAGGACTTCAACGCGGGCGATTACTACGAAGCCGTGCACGAAAAGGTGCAGTCCGAGACCTTGTCGAAGGTGCTCTATCCGAACGATGAGCCGGAAGCCGGCAAGCGATTGCGGCTCGCGCAGCAATACTTCTTTGTGTCGTGTTCGTTGCAGGATATGTTGCGATTACTAGCGCTCAAGGGCGAGCCGCTGAGCCGGCTGCCCGACATGTTCACTGCGCAAATGAACGATACCCATCCGTCGATTGCGGTCGCTGAATTGATGCGCCTGCTACTGGACGAACGGCAGGTGCCATGGGATGCGGCATGGGACATCACACGTCGCACGCTCGCCTACACGAATCACACACTATTGCCGGAAGCGTTGGAGACATGGGGGCTGCCGCTCTTTCAAAGTCTGCTGCCGCGACCGCTGGAAATCATCTACGAGATCAATGGCCGCTTCCTGGACGAAGTCAGGCAGCGATACCCGGGCGACGATGCGCGCATCGCCCGCATGTCGTTGATCGACGAGAGCGGTGCGAAGCGCATCCGCATGGCGCATCTGGCGACAGTCGGCAGTCACGCGGTCAACGGCGTCGCCGCGCTGCATTCGAAGCTGCTCGAAGAGACCGTGCTGCGTGATTTCGCCGAGCTATGGCCTCGGCGCTTTCACAACGTGACGAACGGCGTCACGCCGCGGCGCTTCCTGATGCTCAGCAATCCAGGCCTTGCGTCCCTGCTCGACGAGATGCTCGGTGAAGGCTGGCGGACCGATCTCGGCAGGCTGCGCGGGCTGGATAAACACGCTGACGACGTTGCGTTTCAGGCGCGCTGGCGCCGCGTGAAGCAGGCAAACAAGGAGACGCTCGCCGCACAGATCAAATCCGCGACGGGTATCGTCGTCGATCCGTCGGCGCTATTCGACATTCAGGTCAAGCGGATTCACGAGTACAAGCGGCAACATCTGAACGCGCTCTACATCGTGACGCTCTATCAGCGCTTGCGTCGCAATCCGCAACTCGCGCTGACGCCGCGCTGTTTCGTGTTCGGTGGCAAGGCCGCGCCCGGCTATGCGATGGCCAAGCTCATCATCCGCCTCATCAACGGGATCGCCGAAGTCGTCAACGACGATCCCGTCGTGAACGGACGTCTGAAGGTGGTGTTCTTTCCCGACTTCAACGTGAAAAATGCGCATTTCATCTATCCGGCCGCCGACCTGTCCGAACAGATTTCGACCGCCGGCAAAGAAGCATCGGGCACCGGGAACATGAAGTTCATGATGAACGGGGCGCTGACCATCGGCACACTGGATGGCGCCAACATCGAAATCCGCGAGGAAGTCGGCGACGACAACTTCTTCCTGTTCGGCCTGAGCGCGGACGAAGTGGAGCGCGTCAGGCGCGACGGCTATCGCCCGGCCGAACGCGTGAGCGCAAATCAGGAACTGCATGAGGTATTGGAGGTGATCGCGAGCGGCCACTTTTCTCGTGGAGACCGCGAAGTGTTTCGTCCGCTGGTCGATAACCTGCTGCACGCGGATCCGTTTCTCGTATTGGCCGACTACGCGTCCTACGTCGCGCGACAGGAAGACGTCAGTGCGGCCTGGCAGGATGCGCGGGCCTGGACGCGCATGTCGATATTGAACACCGCGTATTCGGGCAAGTTCTCATCAGACCGGGCGATCCGTGAATACTGCGAGCAAATCTGGAAAATCGGGCCCGTGCGGATCGCGCTCGAGCGACAAGGCTAGGGACAGCGATTCATCGCGGCGAAGGAAGATAGTGGGTTCGCCGCTTTCGAAAGCAAGCACAATCGGCAGTGCCTTTTGCGCTGCCTTGCTTCGTTCTACGATCGTGTTGAAAGCCAGTCTAGCGCGCTCGGAGAACGAGGCGGAGCGCGGGTTTCCCGGCGCTGTGCCATCGAAGCCATTGCAGGCGCCGCGCGCCAGGGCGTGAATAGCAGCGCTGTGCGAGTCACTGCGCCGACATCCGCAGCGTTTCCCCGGTGACAGCATGCTTCCTGATGAGTCGGCAGAACGCGCTGCGTTCCTTGCCCGCGAGGCGAGCGGCCGCGCTGATGTTTCCGCCCGTGCGCGACAGCACGTCGTGCAGGTAGGTCCGCTCGAACTGCGTGACTGCCGCGGCCTTCGCGCTCTTGAAGTCCTGCGGGCGCGCGTCCTGCCATTGCGTCTGCGCGAAGCGATGCCGGCTCGCATGCGTGAGCCGGATGAACGGTCCGCTGCCGAACACATACTCACGGTGAATCATGTTCTCCAGCTCGCGCACGTTGCCGGGCCACGCATAGCTTTGCAGAAAGGCGATGGTATCGCTGTGCAGTTCCTTGCGCGGCTGCTCGTAGCGCTCGGAGAGGCGTCGGCAGAATTCGCGCGCCAGCAGAACGGCGTCGCCGCCACGCTCTCGCAAACTCGGCAGGCGAATCGCGAGCACGTTCAGCCTGAAAAACAGATCGCTGCGGAAATTGCCCGTATGCGTGAGCGCCTCGACATCGGCGTTGCTCGACGCGATCACGCGAATGTTCGCGCGACGGTTCACCTTGCCGCCGACCATGCGGTAATGATGATCTTGCAGAAAGCGCAACAGCACGATCTGCGCCCGCGGGCTCATCGCCTCGATTTCGTCGAGCAGGAGCGAGCCGCCGTCCGCCTGCGCGACGAGTCCCGCCGACGCTTCCCGCGCATCGGTGAACGCGCCGCGCTCGTGCCCGTAGAGTTCGCTCTCGAGCAGATGATCGGGAATCGCGCCGCAGTTGATGGGAATGAAGGGTGCGTCGTGCCGCGCGCTCATGTAATGGATCGCGCGTGCGGCCAGTTCCTTGCCGGTGCCCGTTTCGCCTTCGATCAGCACGGTGGCGCTGCACTGCGCGGACTTGCGGATGAGTTCCATCGCGTGCAGGAACGCCGGCGACTGGCCGATCAGCTTGCCGCCGTCGGATCTTTGTTCAGGGTCGCGCGCGGGAGAACCAGGACGAGTCGACTGCCTCATGAGCGAACCTCGCGATTCCCGGCCGCATGGCTTACCGCTCCATGTGCTGGCCGTCAGGCAGTTGACTCGATGACGCGAGCCTTCACTCGCGCCGTTCCTGTTGGCCAGTATATAAAAGTCTGTAAGAAAATGTAGGGCTTCAGGTTATTCAAAGTTCTTGTCCTTCGCGGCGTCGGGAGCGTTTTGTTCTCGTCAATAGCGCGGCGTCTAGAACGTCGTTGTGAAATTGAGCCCGCCAGCGAACGTGCCGTTCGTCATCTTGATGGCGCCGGTGCTGACATTGCCGATCACCGCGCCGAGCCCATCGCCCGCGGCCTGATTCGTGAGCACTGCGCTGAGGCTAGATCCCTTTATCGTGTTGTTGTTCACGATCAGCGAGAGCGCGTCGATCATCACGTCGGCGTAGGGTGTCCGCTCGGTTCTTCGCCAGATCATCGACTGGTTGTTGCAGTAATGGCAGGTATCGATGTTCTCGACCCGCGCGGCCATCGCGTTGAGTTGCGCGCCGATCTGGTTCGAGTGCAGATTGGCCGCGCACGGCGAAGTGGCCGCCACCGCCGGCCCGCCCGCCTTACGCCCGATGCCCACGATGTGAATGCCGCACCAGGCGGGGTCGTCGCCCGCTTCGGAGGCACCGGTGTAGCCCTGTGTCACGAGGTTGCCGCTGATATCGACCGCGCCGAGCGCTCTTCCGATCGCGATGGCGGTGACTTTCGTGCCGGCGATATCGGGCAGCGTTGCCGGTCCGATATTGAACATCCTGTTGCGGCTGATCTGCACGGTCAGGCACGCGTCGGTCAGCACCGCCGACATCGCGCCCGTCTTCGGGCCCTGGCCGATGAAGTCGAGGTTGTTGTCCGCGATCGTGACGGCCTGCAACCATTGGGCTTGCACGCATTGCGCGCCGCTCGGCGCGCTGCACTGGGTGAACGTGTTGCCCACGATGTCGAAGCTGCCGCCGTCGTACCCCATCAGGCTTACGGCCAGTCCGCACTGGTCGACCGTATTGCCGGCGATCTCGCCGTACGCGGTGCTGGTGCGGGCGAAGGCTTCGCTCTTGCCGGAGCCCGTGATCGACACGGCGCCGTCCGCGCTTCCGGCGATGCTATTGCGCTGCACATGAACGAGCGGGCGGCAATCGTTGGTCGACTGAAGCACGACCGCGCGTGCCCCGCATGCGAACTGGTTGTCGTCGATGTCGAACGCGTTCAGATTGACGGGGCCTTCGCCGAGCGCCGCCACGCCGCCAGCCTGCAGGCGCTTCAGCGCTTCTGCCGCATTGGCGGCCGGATCGGTCAGCGCCAGGCAGATGATCCCGGTCGGCGTGCGCAGGCGGCAGTGCGAGACCTTGATGTCGTCGAGCGCGCTTGCGGCGAGCATCGCCTTGTCGGGCGCGCCGACCGGCGAGGTGGCGCAGGCGATCGCCGCGAACCTTGCGGGCAGCGGCGCGCCTTCCTCGACGGGCAGCGCGTCGAAGCTCAGATCGTCGATGCGTATGCTGCGGCTGTCGTAGAGCAGGATGGCGGCGCCGCTCGGGGCGGCGTCATCGCGCGCGGGGCGCACGATCGCCTGCATCGCGAAACGCTCGAACACCACGTTCTGCGAGCCGATCACGACGAACCCGAACGGCGACTTCGTGATGAGGCGCGTGGCGTCGCCCTGTCCGCGCAGGATGAGCGGATTGCCCGGCGGAATCACGATCGTTCTGTCCAGTTCGTAGTCACCCGCTTCGAGACAGATCGTGCCGCCTTTGCCTTTCTGCCGCAGCGTCGCGATCACGTCCTGCAACGTCCCGGCCTTTTCGGGGCTTACACATACCGTGCAAGCGCAATTGTCGCTTCCTGCGGGCGGCTGCGGCGGCGCTTGCGCGCCTTCGGGCGGCCAGAACAGCCGGCAGTCGGACGTCGTGGCGCCGCCATCGATGATGCCTATGCGCGCGTAATGGTGATGAATCCCGCGCGGCGGCGCATGATCCAGCACTTCGACGCTCGCATCGACCGAGCGCGCCGCGAACAGCCAGTAATCGCCCGCCTTGAATTCGCCGCCGGGCGTCGTCACGTCGAAACTGACCGCGATGCCGCTGTCCAGCGCGATCGCCGTCTTGTTGTCCGCGGGCACGGCAATCAGGCCGCCGCCGGTATCGACATCGCCGAGCGGGGTGGGCGGCGTAGTGTCGGCGCGCAGGATCTTGCCGGTCTGGTCCCAGCGCCGGATGCGCGTGCACAGCGCCGCGTCGGGCGTGCCGGCGGGCAGCTTCGCCGGCGCGGGCGGCGCCTCGACGACGATCTTGCGCGTATCGTGCAACACGCCGCCGGCCGCGATCCTGAGCATCGTGCCCGGCTGGTTCGCGAGTTCGAGGCTGTTGTCGGTCAGCTCGATCCAGTCGCCCGGCTTGAACGACTTGAAGTCGTCCTTGCCCGTGCTGTCGACGATGAAGCTCGTCGCGTTCACGAAGCTCAGCACGCGCGCCTCGACCGACGCATTCTCGCGCGACCATTTGAAGGTCGCCTTGCCGGGCGCGCCGCCCTCGTGAATCTCGACGCGGTACAACTGATTCTCCAGCCCCGTATAACCGCCGGAAGGCGGAATGATGCAGGGATCGTCGGACTCGTATTTCGCCGTGAGCGTGCTGAGCCGTCCGGCCGACGGCGCGATCAGCTGGAGCCACTGGGGAGGCGCGGACTTGCAGTCGAGCGCGGGCACGCCGGCTTTGCTCAGGTCCAGCACCTTCAGTTGCCACACCGTCTGGATGCGCGTGGTCGTATCGACGCCGAGCGCCTTTTCGACGAGCGCCGGCGCCTGATACTGGTTCACCTCGCGCTTCCACACGTCGAGATACGCGAGATGCGGACCGCCCCCGGGCAGCGCCGGCGGATTCGGCAGATACGGCTGCTGGTCGTAGGGCGTCGGATCGGTGCCGATCGTTTCGGCGAGCGCGGGGTCCCAGTCATCGGCGCCGGTGCCGTGATTCTCGGCGAGCAGCCCGTCGACATAGATGCGCCCCCGTCCGATCAGGAGCGTCGGGCCGCTCCAGGAGAGCGCGAACGCGTCATGCGTATTGTTCGGCACGACGGCCGCGCCGCCGAAGGTGTCGAGCGCGGTGGCCTGCGCGAGCCGGGAGGATTCCTCGACGAGTTCGTTCCAGTCCCAGTCGCCGAGCGGACGGCCCTGTTGCAGCCGTACGCCGCGATAATCGCGCTCGGGATCGAAAGGCCAACGGCTGAAGTCGCCATTCATGTCATGCTCCCTGGCCGCCTGTCGACGGATCAGCTTTCGTAAAAGATGCCGGCTTCGAGCCCGATGCGCAGATACTCCGCGAGCCGCACGCGCAGGTTCGTTTCGCGCTGCATGCCGGACAGGAAGTTGAAGGCGCCGGGCTGGCATTCGTCGTCGGCGCCGCTCAGAAGCCACGCACCCGACGATGCCGCGAGCTGCCCGTATCCCGGCGTGCCGTAACGCAGCGAAGTGAAGTCGGGGCCGGCGAGCGCGGGGTCCGGCGCGATTTCCGGCAGGCAGCGGTAACGCATCGGCACGCGCGCCGTGTGCGGCACGTAGCTGAAGCGCACGCAGCCTTCCTGCAGCCGCTCGGCGATGACGGGCGCGGGCCACAGCGCCGCCGGATCGCTCGCGAGCAGGATCGTGTTGCTCACGAGCGGCAGGCTCCGGGCGCGCACCTTGCCGATCACCGTGCAGCACACGAGCTGCAGCGGCGCGCCGGCCGTCTTGTCGTCGCCGCCGGCGTAGGCGACGAGCTCGGGCGCGGTGGCGTCGATGATCGTGTCGATGGCCGCCGCGCTGCTTCGCGCATCGATATCCATGCGGCCGACGATCGACCGCGCAAGCGTCACGCTCACGCCGCCGGCCGCGACGACGAGACTCGCCGCGCCCGCGCTCGCCGGCGTGGCGTCGGACGCGAGCGTGAGTCCCGGCACGAGCGTGCAATGCGCGATCGTCAGCGATTCGAGCGCATTGCCGCCGCCGCCGACGACGACCGCGCCGCCCGCGATCAGCAGGCCGTGCAGCTCCACCTTCGACGTCACCGCGCCGGACACGGCCAGATCGCCCTTCAGGGCGAGCGTCGGGCGATGCCGGTCGGCGGCGCGCAACACGATCTTCGCCTGCGCCGGCACGCCGATCGACAGCGTTTCCTCGTAACGCCCGCTGTCGTCGATCTCGACGACGCCGCCGGTCGCCTTCAGCGCGTCGAGCGCGTCCTGGATATGCGCGAAATCGCCGGGCACGCTCAGATGTGGAGGCGGCGGCGCGTCGTCGGGCGTGTCGTCGATCACGTCGGCGCTGCGGTCGTATTCGCCGCCGCCCAGCTCCGCGCCGAAGCCATAGCAGAAATCCGCCAGCACGCGCGTGGTCGCGGGCAGGTCCGGCGGCGTCGCGATGCGGCCGAGCACGGGATCGACCGCGTATTGCCCGCTGGCGGACGGCAGATGCGCCCAGGTGCCGCCGCTGTCGCTCAGGTTGCACACGTGGATGCGGCTTATGTCGACCGCGTCGGGCGTCGCCTGACCCGCCTTCAGCTCGTACAGATGCAGGCTCGGCGCCTGATCGTTCACGCCGTCGTAATAGTCGGCGAGGCGCGCGGCGAGCACGCGGCGGCTGATCGGTTCGGGCACGTCGAGCGGCGTCGAGAGGCCGGCGAAGTCGTCGCGCGGTCTGGGCCGCGTGTAGAGCGGCTGATCGATGCCCAGCGGATGAAAGCGCAGGCGCCACGCGTCCTCGGCGACCGCCGGCGAGCGGCTGAGCGGGCACGCCTCGATGCGCCACAGAAACAGGCCGAGGTTCGGAATGTTGAAGCGGCCGCGCCCGCTCGCGATGCGCCGCACCTCGGGCGTGCGCATCACGGTGTCGAATGCGCCGCCGATGCGCTCCAGCGGCTCCCATTGCCGCAGGTCGGGCGTCGCGAGGCAGAACGGCCGCAGATGATTCAGATACTGCGTGACGATCAGATGCTGAAAAAACTCCACGGCCGTCGCGTTCCAGCCGGTGACGTCGCGCGCCAGTTGTTCGAGCACGGCGACCGTGCCCTTGCGGCGTCGATAACCGATCGTATGCGCGACTTCCGCGCGCGGGCTCGCGATCTTCGGCGCGACGCCGTGCAGCACGCGATAGCCGATCAGATCGCCGATATACGGCACCGCCCAGCCGGCGCAGGTTTCGATGAACTGATCGTCGTAAAGCTGCTCGATGTTCTCGGCGAGCGCGGCGAGCTGCTCGGCGAACAGCGCGATGGCGCTCACGAGCGGGCCGGCCATGCCTTTCTCGCGCAACTGCAGCCAGTCCTGCTGCTGCGTCTTCGTGGCCACGCCCTTGTCGATCGCCGATTGCAGGTCGATGTAGGCGGCGCGGTCGTCGGCGCCGAGCACGCCCGGCGAGAACTCGCCGAGGGCGGCGTCGCGGATGCGCAGCACGGCGGGCAGCAGCGCGACGATGTCCTGCGTGCGCACGCTCATGGCGTCGTCTCCCCGGCGTTCATTGCATCACCCCGATGTCGACGGGCGCCGCGTCGAGCGTGAGCAACTCGGCCGCGCTGACGGTGCCGTCGGCGCGCAGCGCGGGCAATGCGGCGGCGAGCTGCGCGGCGGGCTGCGGCGCGACGGGGCCGGTGCGCGTCGTGTAGAGCTGCGAGATGTCGGCGGCGAGCACGCCATCGACGTGCTGGATCACCGCATAGACTTCGTCGAGCGTGACGCTCTGGCCGAAGTCGCGCGCGTCGAACGCGAACGCGGCGCGCAGGGCGGCGAGCACCGCCTGCGGGACGCTTTCGGGATCGGCGTCGGCGGTGAGGCGCAGCGCGAGCTTCAGCGTGAAGGTCGTGTGCGTGTAGTTCTGCACACTGATCGGGATGAGCGGATCGCCGTGGCTGCGCAGGCTGTCGACGAGATTCCGGAAGGTGTCGCTGTCCGGCTCGACGGCGCGGCCGTCCGGGCCCGCCACCGTCAGATACACGCCGCGCGCGAGCCCGCTGCCGATCCACAGCGCGCACGAACGCGCGATGCCCGCGAAGCTGCGCGCGTAATCCGCGTAATCGGCGGCCGACACCGCGCGGTCGAGCGTGAGGATCGGCAGCGGCGCATTGGTGCGCGTGGCTTCGGGTGCTTCGGGGTCCTGGCCGCCGGTCGCGTCGTTTGCATTGGTGACGGCGCGCACGCCGAGCGGCCGCGTGAGCAGCGTCGTGAGCTGGCCCGTGCGCAGATTGCCCGCGACGCCCAGACCCTTGCGGTATTGCAGCCGCACGTTGTTCTGTCCGCCGGGCAGACGCGCGCCTTCGATGCCGTCGCCGAAGCGCATCGTCGTCACGGCGTGCTCGTCGCGCTCGAGCGCATAGACATGCGCGTTGGGCGGCTGCGCATAGAGCGACGCGGCTTCCTTCCACAACAGGTCGTTGACGCGCACCTGCAGCGTCGCCTGCGCGCCGTTCGCGGCGCTCGCGCTCGACACATATGTGAGCGGCGACTGGCGCAATTGGAACGCCTGATTCGCGAGCCCCGCGTTGCCACTGCCCGCGATCTCGGTGACGGTTTCTCCGTGCGTCGCATCGGCGACATTCGCGTTGACCGCAAAGCTCAGACGGTCGTAGCAGTGCGCGAGCGGCGCCTTCAGGCGCAGCGTCGTGAGCCCAGGCGTCGCGGCGACGGCATCCGGGGCGTCATCGATGAATACGACTTCGCTCACCGGCAGATCGCTGCCGGGCGCATCGACGTAGAGCAGCATCTCGGTCGGCGTCTTCACGTCGACGGCGGTGTCGTCGTCATCGAGCAGGGACCAGTGCCACGAGATATCGAAGGTCGGCATCATGAAACCGAACAGCGGATCGCGCGTGAACGTCCGCACGACCTGCATTTTTGGCGGCGCGAGCAGCCGGAACGATTCGCCGGAGTGCGGCGTGCGCGTGATGCCGACGAATTCGATGCCCGCCGTGTCGACCGGAAACGCGACGCGCTGCAGCTTGCCCGTCACGGCGAGCGCCTGTGCGGGCGCGAGCTCCGGCTCGCAGACGCCGAGCGTGAGCGTGCTGCCCGACACGGGATCGCGGATCGGCCGCGCGACGGGCGTCAGATCTTCACTCTGCGCGTAGACGATCGTCCTGCGTATCGGGAAATCGGACAGCCCTGCGGCGAACTGCGGCGTGACGCGGCTCACTTTCGCGGACAGCGCGAAGTCGCTGCGCGCGACTTCGGTCGCCGTTTTCACGCGCACCAGATAGCGGCGCGTCTGCGTGAGCGGCGCGTACACCGTTTTCAAATAAGCGGTCGCGGCGGGCGCGGCCGGAGCGGCGGCCGCGAGGTTGAGGAACGGCTGGAGGTTGAATCCCGTGTCGGAGAATTGCACCCGGACGGATTCGGAGTACAGCACGATCCAGCTCTGATCGACGATCTTCGGATACAGCGCGTCGAGATCGACCGGCCCGTGATCATCGAGCGAGAAGCCGCTCCATTCGCACGGCGGGCTGCCGGTGAAGAGGTCCGTATCGGCCTTCCAGACGAGATTGGCGTCGGGGGCGGCGGCGCCGAACGGCGTCGCGCGCTGGCGGAACACGCAGATGCGCGTGATGGCGGCGGGCGGCGTGTTCCACTTCGCGTCGAGTGCGTCCGTCCAGGCGAGCCGCGTGATGCCGCGCGCCGTATCCTCCTCCACGCGATCGAGCCGCAGCACCGCGTAGAGGCCGCTGTCGGTGCTGCTCGCATAGCGGTCGGAGGCGATCAGCGCGATGGTGTCGCCGGGCTGGATCTGCAGATGGACGCCCGCCACGTAGAGATCGGTGACGCCCTTCGACAACGCGGGCAGCGTGCCGGTCTGCGCGGGCATCGCGTTCCATTCGACGCGCGCCGGGATGTCCTCCACCGTCTCGAAGGTTTGCGAGCTCTGGCCCGGATCGGGCACGCTCTGCACGCGCGTGCCGGCGGGAATGGTCACGGGCCGCGCGGCGAGGGCGGGCTGTCCGGGCGACGTCTCGAGCATGAACGCGAGGCGCGTGCTCGCGGCGACGCCCGGCGCGGGCCGGTAGCCGATCAGCCGCGCCAGCTCGATCAACGACCGGTGCTCGGTTGCCGTGCGCAGAAAGGCTTCGTTGGCGAGCCGTTCCTGATAGAACGTGAGCACGTCGGCGGCGCAGGCGAAGGCGTCGCACAGCGCGATGGTCCAGTCGTCGCTGCCGCGCGCGGTGAGCCCGGCAAGCGCGGGATAGTCGCTGTTCGAGAGCCGCGCGAGCAGGCTCGACCTGAAATCCGGCTGCGTGCCGATGCGATACGCGACGTGCCGCAATCCCGGCGCATTGCCGGCGGCCTGTGGCGTCTCGACGCCGATGCCCGCGCAGCAGCTGCAATCGTCGTCGTCGGCCGCCATCATTTGCCTCCGTGGATGTCGAGCTCGAGCACGCCGTGCTCGGGATAGTTCGGATCGTTGTCCATGCGCGCGATCTCGAACGGACCAATCGGAAACTCGCCGCGCAGGAGCCAGGCCGGATCGTCGGTGCCCTGGCGCTGGAACTTGGTGACCTGCACCGCCGCGACGCCCGGCACGCCGTGCGCCGCTTCGTAGAGCTGGCTCAGGTAGACGCTCTGCCCGAATGTGTAGTTATCCGGATGAAATAGCGCGCGTTTGCGATCGGGCAGGGCGCGGTTGCTGAAGAGCAGCATCAGTTGCCGGCGAATGTCGCTGCGGAAGTGGTCGTCCATCACGCAGACGTGCAGCCCGATCTGCAGCGGCACGTAATGCGGATCGTTGCATTCGAGATCGACGCCCGCCATGCGATACGGATCGACTTCGCCGGGCAGTGCGGCTTTCACTGCCGACGCGTCCGCGCCCGCGACGGGATCGACGGTCAGGAAGACCGTGTACCAGCTTCCTGTCCAGCGCATCGACGCGGCCGCGCGCTGCACGCGGGCATCGTAGCCGGCGACGCTCGCGTAGTCGTCGAGCGTGACGGCGCGCCGCTGCGTGCGAAACGCTTCGGGCGCATGGCGGCGCACGCTCGCCGCGTCTTCCGGATCGACGCCGCCGCGCGCCGCGCATGGATTGCGCACGCCGAGGATCGCCGCCGTGGTCCCGACGACATGCGCGATGCTCTCGGGCCCGACGTTGCCCGCCGCGCCGTTGCCGATGCGGTACCACGCCGAGAACGCCGTCGTGCTGTCCGGGCGCATGCCGCGCTCGTTGTCGCCGAAGCGCAGCGCGGCATCGCCGGTCTCGTCCACTTCGACGACGAAGTCGCGGTCGTTCGCGCTGCTGCCGAACAGATTGCGCCGCGCGCTCCACGGACTGGCCTCGGCCTTGTAGACGCCGCGCAGATCGAGCTGCGGCACGACATCGCTCATGTTCGCGTCGATGACTTGCGCCGCGGGTGCGAACGGATCGTAGGGGTAGGGCTCCGTGCCCTTGACGCCGCCGGCCGCGTCGATCAACTGGCCGGCCGCCTGCGTGAGCGGCCGCTTCGCGAGGACCGGCCGGTAGCGCGGCGGGATGGCGTCGGGCGGCGCGGGCTTGCACGGATCGGCGCAGCACGCGGCCACGTTGAAGAACGACGGCCGCGGCACGGCGCCGAGAACTTCCTCGGGCAGCGTCGCGCCATGATCGACGAGCACGATGTTGCCGCGCGCGACGCCGATATCGTCCAGATAGGTCATCTCGCCGTGATTGTCGCCGCTCACGCACAGCGAGAACGGCAGCGCGTCCTCGGCGGCCCACGCGATCTGCGTGATCGCCTGGCCGCCGAGCGGATCGTGGTCCGTGTGGGCTTCGGTGAGGCGCACGGCGTGGCGGTGCGACGGGTCCGCGTCGCCCGGCTCGCCGGTCAGCGGCCCGACGCGCTCTTCCAGCACGAGCACGTCGCCTTGCGCGAGCGCGGGGAACGCGCCCTTGAGCGTCGCGCGCGTCGCGCCTTGCGCGAGGCAGCAACTCTCGTCGTCCCAGGTGTAGAAGCGCATCTCGTTGTGCGCCGCGTGCAACGACTGACGATACTCGCCGGCGGCGTTGCGCATGCGCGGATCGAGCATCGCCTCGAAGACCAGCGGGCCGAGAAGCATCGCCGCTTCGAGCTTCGGGCCGGGTGCGATCTCCGGATCGAAGCCGCCGCATTGCGTGAGAAAGCGCAGGCCCGCGAGCGACAGCGAGAGACTTTCCGCCGAAGTCCGCACCTGCACCCAGGCGCGCGCGTTGCAGCCGTCGTGCATCGGATAGTCGACCAGCACCGCGTGGCGGCGCAGCGACACGCGGCGCCGAGCGGTGTTCAGATAGGCCTCGGTCGCGACCGCGTCCTGCTGATAGCTCAGATGGTCGCAGACATAGGCGAGCAATTCCGCCACGGCCACGCCGGTATCCGCCTCGCTGCTCTGGCGCCACTGGGGCGCAAGTTGCGAAAGGCGGTCGAGAATCAGGCGCCTGAAGCCGGGATAGTCCTTCGCCAGATAGTCGATTTCGGGCGGCTCGTCCGTGCGCGGCGCGCAGACGCGCGGCGGCACGCAGTCGAAGTCCGACGCGCATTGCGCCTTGAAGGCGAAGGTGAGCTCCCGGAGGCACGGATCGAAACCGTCCGGCGGCGCGTCGCTGTCGGACGATGCGACGAGGCACAGCGTGTACGCCGAGAAATCGCCTGCGACATCGGTGCGCACGACGAGCGTGCACGCGCCGTCCGCGAGCGCCTGCACGAGCGCGAGCGTCGGCGCTTCGGCGGCGGCGGTGTCGGGCGGATCGGGCGCGACGAGCTGGACCGGCACGGGCGAGGCCGCGGCCGCCCACTGCACCTTCACGCCGCGAATGCGCTCGCCGCCCTCGATGCTCACGTTCACCGCCGAGAGTGCCTTGGAGCCGGCGGGCAGCGGCTTGAAGCAGTGCACGAGTAGCGTGCGCTGGCGCAAGGGATCGCCGTGCGCGAGATCGTGATCGATGACTTCCAGATAGTCGATGCCGTTGAGCGTCGCGTCCTCGCTCACTTTCAGGCGACGCTGTTCGTGGCAGCAGCGGTATTTCATGGCGTGCTTCCCGCGGGGGGCCGGAACGAATGCTTCTGCCATTGCGACTCCTGCACCGCGCGCCAGGTGACGGTGATCTCGAGCGTTGCGCCTTTCGCGTCCACACTGACGTCCTGCACGACGATCAGCTCGCCGAGCCAGCGTTGCAGCGCGCTCTGGATCAGAAGGCGCGTCGCGCTGGCCAGTTCGAGCGCATTGGGCGCGAACACCAGCTGCGCGACGCGGCTGCCGAACTCGGGCAGCATCACGCGTTCGCTGGGCGCGGTGAAGAGCACCTGCTCGATCAGGTCGCGGATATGCGTGCCGTCGTCGCTGGCGCCGGTGCGTCCGCGATGATCGAACTGGTAGGGAAAGATCAGGTTCACGCTGGTCTCCGGCACGGGCCGAATGGCTTCATATGCGTTTGGGCCGTGTTCAGGTGGCGAGCACGCGCGCCTGCGCGGCCACGGGCGACATCGGCGAGCCGGTCGGCGCGCAGACCGACACGCCCGACTGGATCGCGAGCGCCTGCCCGAGCGCGAACACGCGCGTCGCGCCGACCACCCACTGGCCCGTCGCGCACGGGCCGCTCGGCGCGCCGGTGAGTCCGCAGCCGGCCACCGCGTAGGGCGCGGCGATGGTCGCGACCATCTGGCCGCTCACCATCACGCGGCCGACGGGCGCGGTCGGCGTGGCCTGGCCGCCGTGCGCGCACATCACGGTCGCGCCGACATGCAATATGGGACCGGGCATGAGCGTCTCCCTTACGCCACCGTGAGCGCGCCGAGATTGATGTTGACCGTGTTCGCGGTCAGCGTGATCGACGCGCCCTTGCCGTTGTCGATGAAGATGCCCGCATCGTTGACGATGATCTTCGCGCCCGTGATGCTCTTGAGCACGATGCCGCCCGTCTCGGGTGAAGACGGCATGTCGCTCAGCATCAGCATGTGCTGGTTGAGGGTCTGAAAGCAGATGTTGGGCGACGCGGGAATGCCCAGTTTCGCGGACATCGGGATGTCGGCCGTCGAGCCCCAGCGGCAGCCGATCCAGATCGGCTTGCCGGCGTCGCCCTGTTCGAACTCGACCCACACGCCCGCACCGATCGGCGGGATCGCGTACATGCCCATCGGCAGGCCGGTTGGTCCGGCGAGCAGCACGACGGGCGGCGCCCAGTCGGTCGGCGTCTCGCCGGTGACGTCGGGGACCGTGAGCATCAGCCGTCCTTCCTGCTTCGGGTCGATGTTGTTCACCACCGTGCCGCGATACTTGCCGAAGTACGTGCGAGCGAGCGCGGAAGAAATGGAAAGCGTCATGGCGTCACTCCTGAGACGTTCGCGACGAGCCCGTCGCGCGAGAGATTGAAGTTCTGCTTGTACTCGCCGCGCTTGAGTGAATGCGTGACGGAATTGACGTAGTAGAGCCCGTCGTAGGCGATGCCCGCGCCGCGCACGCCGACCATCATGCGCGAGCGCAGCACGTGGCCGTAGCGCAGCACGTCGAGCGTGCCGGTGCCGCTGATCGAATCGTTAGCCTTCAGCACGATGCCGAGCGCGCGGCTGGCGGCGTCGGCGAGCGAGAGGCCGCCCATGCCGTCGACGAACTCGACCTTCGCGGGCAGCGCCGGGCGCAGGCCCATCGGCGGGCGCAG
The DNA here is from genome assembly GCA_001580565.1 of Caballeronia megalochromosomata. Lineage (GTDB taxonomy): Bacteria > Pseudomonadota > Gammaproteobacteria > Burkholderiales > Burkholderiaceae > Caballeronia > Caballeronia megalochromosomata. Next base: position 102,405 of record LRBF01000279.1, read on the forward strand.
GGGACTCATGTCGGGCACCGGCACGGGAATCGGAATCTTGCCGGTGATCGGATCGAACACGGTGATCATCGCGACCTTCTTCGCGGTGCCGTCGAGACTGAAGCTGAGCGACTCGACATTGGAGGCGGCGTCCATATCGATGGTGAGCGCGGGCTGCGGATCGGGAATGCGGATATCGGGCCCGAAGTACGCGATGCTGCCGCCCGCCGCCGGTCCCGGCTCCACATAGAAGACATAGCCGCACTGATCGGCGAGCTGCTTCACGTAGGCGAGGTCGGTGCCGGTCTGAGTCGGGATCTTGTCGATGGGCAACGTGATGTCGGGCAGAAGCGGCGGAATCACGAGCGGCGCCATGCCGAGCACCGCGTACTTGGCGAGCAGCAGGAGCACGCGCGCGAAGACCGGCATGCCGGGATAGCGCATGAACGGCATCTCGACGAGATCCATCATCCGGCTGAGATCTTCGCCGGTGATGGTGAGCGTCGACTGGCCGACCGCGTTGCTCGGGCTCAGTTCCTGGCGCGTGACCACGCCATCCATGATGACGTTGGGCTGCCCGTTGACCGTGACGATCAGGATGACGCGCGTGATGATCGGGTCGAAGAAACCGGCCCGCACGCGCGACGCGATCAGGTTCGATGCGCGCCCCGCCTTGAAGGTGAGCTGGAACGCGCCCAGTTGCGAGGACATGGTGACCTGCACGGCGTCGAGCGCATCCATCACGTCGGCGGGCGCGGGCGCGGGCACCGCGGGTCCGATCAGCATCGAGAGATGCACGCCGCCGTTCTGCATCACACGCCTCCGCCGGGCGCCGGTACGTGCTCCGGCAGCGTGATGCGCAGCACCGCGCCGATCTTGCGCGTCAGATCGGCGGGATACATCGCTCGGTTGGCGTCGCACAGGCGCCAGTACTGCAGCGGATCGTTGAAGTAGCGGAACGCCAGATTGTCGATGCGGTCGTCCTGCGCGACCGTGTGATGCTGCAAGGGCGCGAAGCGCTCCGGCGGCGGCACGAAGCGCCGCGCCACGCACGCGACCGCGCGGCCGTCGGGCAGCGTCACGGTGAGCGTCGGCAGGCCGTAATAGCGGCTGTTCGGCGCGAAGGTCTGCGGACCCGCCGCCGAGCCCTGCAGGATCGATTCGAGGGCCTTGAGGGCGTCGTCGGTGGAACCCATCAAATTTCTCCGATGCCGAGCGTGGACAGCGCGGGCGAGGGCGCCTTCGCCGAGAGCCGTTCCTTCGCCTGCAGATAGTTGAGGAAGATCGCGCTGCCGCGATGCGTGAACGGCAGGTCGTCCACCGACAGCGTTCGCATGCCGAGCGAAAGCCGCGCGCGGATCGGATTGAGCGAGGTGTCGAAGGCCTCTTCCGTCACGCTGAATTCGGTGATGCGCACCGGCACCACGCGCTGCGCGCTCCACACGAAGAGCGTGAGCGGCGCCTCGCTCGGCGCGATTTCGAGCGTGCCGGCCTGCGCGAGCGTGTTCTGGTTCACGAGGTCGACCGACGACGGATTCAGCACCGATTCGAGCGCCGCGATCTGCGGATGCAGGCCCAGTTCGACGGCGTCCGGGTTCTTGTCGGGGAATTCGAGCTGATCGGTGGCGTCGAGCTCGGCGTCGAGCCGGAAGGTTTCGATCGCCGGGCCCTTGAGGCGCAGCGCCTCGGAGCGGTCGCCGCTCTCGCCGATGCCCTGGATCTGCAGCGTGCGCGTAACCGAGTCCGGGTTGTACTGCATGCTGATGACGCGCGACACCGCGCCGCTCAGCGGATCGACGAGCACGATGCCCGCCTTCAGCACGCGCGGTAAGGGCTGGGTCATTGCGTGGGCTCCTTCTTCTGTTGGTCGCTCGCCTTGAACACGTTGCCGATGAGACGCTCGGGATCGATCTTGGGCGATTCGATGTCAATGTCGGACGGGCCGGGAATGTCGAGACCCTTGTCCGAGCTGTACTTGAGCTTTTTCTTCGTCTTGATGCCGAGCTTCAGCCCGGTGTCGAACCGTGTGCTGGCGAGATTCCAGTGATAGTCGGTGCCAGCCTTGATCGGACCGATGCCCACCGATGCGAACACCGACGCGTCCAGCGCGAGCATGATCGCGAGCCCGAGGCTGGCGGCAAAATCGGCTTCGGCCGAATAGACCGACTTCTCGTAGTTGAACTCCAGGTTCGACTGGACGCCGCCCTTGAGCAGCGCGCTCGCGGTGACGGTGAGCGCGCCGCCCGCCTCGGCGAGCCCCACCGAAAGCACGACCCCGCCCGTGATCGAGCCGCTGATTTCCGCCTGGGCGTCGATACGCAACAGGCCGCTCGCCCTGAAGGTAAGATCGTGGTTCTCTTCGAGCGGCTTGAAGTTCACCTCGGCCTGCGCATTCTCGATCTGTCCGGGGCCGATCTGGTAACCCGCCGCCAGACCGCCGCCGATGCGCGCCATCACACCCACGCCCGGGATGCTCAGTCCGGGAATGGGAATGTCGGCGTGGGCGGTGAAGATGGTGGCGTGATCGCCGAAGGCGTCGAACAGATGGATCGGCTTCGTGAAGGCGAGCTTGCCCTTCACGCGCACGACTTCGTGCTCGCCGAGTTCGACACCCGCGGTCGCCTCGACACCTTCCTTGATCTCGATGGTCAGCTCGCCGCTGCCGGTGAAGTGCTGATCGGCATGGAGATGGACGTTGAGCGTGCCCTTAACGCGGGCCTTCTTGATCTCGACGCTGCCGTCGCCGGTAATCTTGCCGTCGAGAAAATGCAGATTGATGCTTGCGGCGAAGTTTTGATACTTGAAGCCGAGATCCCTGACTTCGCCGGACAGATGCGCACCGTCATACGCGAGGTTGGCCGTGACAGTGTTCAGGCGCGGAACGTCGAAGGTCGCGCCGCCCTTGAAGAGCCAGTTGCCCTTGTCGTACAGCAGCGATAGCGTGGCGTTCTGCGCGTGCGGCAGATTCAGCGTGACGCTGCCTTCGGCGCCGAGCGCGATCCCTTTCTCGCCGTTGTTGCGAAAGCTGACCGATGCCTGTCCGCCGGACACGAACTTGAACTTCCTGCTCAGATCGGCCACGGAGAGTTCCGCCTTGCCCGACCAGCCGTTGGTCAGGGTGTAATCGACGTGTCCCGTGGCCGAATCGACGCCAGGCACATACGCCTTGAGATCGCCGCCGAAAGCAAAGCCTTTCTCGTCCGCGCTGGCGGTGAGCGACAGGTCGAACAGCTTCTTCGCGCCCTGCTTGTATGAGAAGCCGAGTTCGCCGCTGGCTTCGAGCTGCGGCAGGAATGCGAACTTGACTTCCGACTTCTCCACGCTCAGGCCCGGTATGGGCGACTTGAAGTCTTTCTTGTCGAGTCCTTTCGTGACCCACAGCTTGTCCGCGCTGCTTTCGTACTGAAAACCCAGTTTGCCGAGGAAGGGAATGGCCGGCGTGATGGTGCCCGCGAAGTCGATGCCGTTCTTGCCGGGCGTGAAGCTCGTGATCTCGCCCGGCGACATCCCCTGCAGTTTGATGCGAAGGCCCTTGGGCTTCTTCGAGAAGTCGAGCGTTTTGTCGGGAAGTCTGACGGGAAACTCGATCTTGTCGACGCCCTCGAGCGTCTTGAGGTTCTTGCTGATCTCGAAGGTGATCGTGTCCGGCGGGACGCTCTTGCTGTTTTTCGTGCGTGCAACGTGTTGCAGCGACTTCGCGGTGAGGTTCTTGATGAAGCCCGCGGCCTTCACGTTCTCGCCGGTATCGAGCGCGACGGGCGGGGCTTTCGGATCACCCTCGAACGACTGCGGAACCTTGAAATCGATGCTGACGTTGCCGCTCGCCTTGACGGTGTAAGTTGCGCTCTGCTGGGGCGCGGAAGGCGTCGCGTCCTTATTGGCCGCATTCTTCGCACAGGTCTCGATCGCGAGACAGTTCGCTTCCACGTTGTCTTTGTCGAAGGCCGCGCCCGGGGTGCGTGTCACCCGGCATTTCTCGTCGACCTTTCCTCCTTCGGCTGGCGCACCGGGTGGCACTCCCGCGGCGACCTCGGTGAAGACCATGCGAATGCGGGTTTGCTTGCTCAGCCCGGCGTCCTTGCGTGCCTTCGCTATTGCCTGGGCGATCCGGACCGTTTCCCATTTGATGGTCGATCCAGCGGACTGGTTCGGGCCGCTGTTCAGCATCTGAAAGTTGGGCCTCGCGTCCTGTCCGCCGACCTGAAGCTCCACGATGTGGTCGAGCTGACAGGTCTTGCCCACAAGTTGTGGAAAGCCAGGCCCGCCGCCCGCGTCGATCCAGGCGGCTTCCTTGCCCTTGTCGGGCCAGCCTAACTGCGCGAGCCACTCCGTTTTCCGATGTTCAGTGCCCGCGTCCTCGCGCGGGGTCGTGTTTCGGGGCGGGTTGGTATCGATATCCACCGTCGCGGTCAGGGCGCCCGGCTTTTCTTTGAGGAATTGCTGGTAGAACGGCAGGGCCCGCTCGCCTTTCGAAGGCGGGATGAAGAGCGGATCCACCGTGTAGGCGACCGCGCCGTCGTCGCTTTTCTCGTCATCTTTCTCCGCGATTTTCTTGACCTTGCATTTCATTCCCACGAGACGGGTCAGGTCGGTAGGATCGACGTCGGTCTCATGCTCCTCGGGCGCGTCTGCGCGGGACACCAGATTGGCCGGTGCCGCACTCAGCGGTGCGACCACGCCCGCCGCATCCCGACGGCGCATCGGCACCGACGATGCCGATGCGTGCAGCGGCGCCGCGCCCTGTTGCGCGACGTGCGCCAGTTCATGCGCGAGCAGACGCCGCCCCGATTCCGTGGCCGGATGATATTCGCCGCTCGCGAACACGACGTGCTCGCCATAGGTGAACGCGCGCGCCCGCAGCGCATCGGTGGCGCGCGCGCTGCGCGGCCCGGTGTGGATGCGCACCGCGGAGAAGTCGCGCCCGAAGCGCTGCTCCATGAAGCGGCGCGTGGCGCTGTCGAGGGCGGCGCCGCTTTCGTCGATGGTCTCCGCGACCGGCGCGGGCGCTTCCTGGCGGCTGTTCGCCTTGCGCTGCACGGGCACTGCGCCGTCCTTTTTGCGCGGTTCCAGCGGCGCGGGCGCCGGCGCATGGATCGGCGCGGGCGGCGCGGCGGGCGGCGTCTTCGGCTCCCGCCGGTCGAGTCCCGCGCGCAGCCCGCTCTGACCGAGCGGCACGGCCGGCGCCTGAAACGGCAGCGGCCGGTGCGCCGATGCGAGCCCGGCCACCGCGCCCGCCGGATTCGAGCGCGTGTGCATGCCTTGCTGCGCGCCTTGCGCGACGAGCTGCCGGCCCGCCGGCGTCTGCGCGAGCGCATCGACGATCGTGCGGGCGTCGCCGGATTTCGGGCGTGGCTCGTCGCGCGGCGCGAGGTCGTTCGGATCACGATGGAATTGCCCCGCCGCCGGATTCAGCGCGGGCAGGGCGGCGCGATTCATGACGGCGTCGGCGGCGCGATCGGCTTCGTGTTCGAGCGGATCGCCGGGCTGCGACACGCGCGCTTTCTGCTGGCAGTACGGACATTCGTCGTGATCCGCGCCCTTCGCCTTGCGCGCGATGATGGGCGGTGCCGCGCGCGCGCGTGCGGGAACAGCGGCGCGCCGGCTCATGACGGACACCCGAGCAGCGCGTCGGCGAGCGCGCGCGCGAGTTGGGCCGGTTGCGCCGGGTGCGCACCGCGCACGTTCGCGCGCAGCACCGCGACACGCGCATCGCGCCAGCCTGCGGACGCCGCGCGTTCCCGCAGTTCGATTTCGAGCCGCGCGAGCACCTCGCGCGCGACGCGTTCGTCGACGCCATGCAGACACAGCCGGTCGATGTGGATAAGGACGTTCATCGCGCACCGTCCTGCCGGTTCTCGCGCAGCCAGCTTTCCTGCCACGGCTTGTCGAGCTTCGCGCATTCGGCGCGCGCGGCCGCGATCACATGCTCCAGGCGCACCTCGCCCCCATGATGCGCGGCGCGGCACGCCGCTGACCACGCGATGCCCGCGATGTGCCCGCCCGCGAGCGGCGCGCGCGCGAGCCGCTCGAAATCGAGGCCGGCAACGGGGGCATCGGGCGGAAAGGCGCGCTTCCAGATGTCGAGCCGAGCGTCCAGTCCCGGAAACGGAAAGCGTACGACAAACGCGAGGCGGCGCAAGAACGCGGCATCGAGCGCCTGATCGAGATTGCTCGTGAGAATCGCGAGGCCGTTGAAGCTTTCGACCCGTTGCAGCAGATAGGCGATCTCGAGATTCGCATAGCGGTCGTGACTGTCCTTCACCTCGGAGCGCTTTCCGAAGAGCGCGTCGGCTTCGTCGAAGAGCAGGACGGCGCCGCCCTCGTCAGCGGCATCGAACACGCGCGCGAGATTCTTTTCCGTCTCGCCGATGTACTTGCTCACCAGCTTCGACAGATCCACGCGATACAGATCGTGTCCGAGCGCCGCTGCCACGATGCGCGCGGCGAGCGTCTTGCCGGTGCCGGGCGGTCCGGCGAACAGCGCGGCGAGACCGTTGCCGCGTCCCTGGCGACGCGCGAATCCCCACGCCTCGCCGACCACCACGCGCGCCGCCGCGTGCATCGCGAGGTCGCGCAGTTGAGTGGTCTGCGTGGCGGGCAGCACGAGATCGTCCCACGCGCCATGCGCGCCGATGCGCTCGCCGAGTCCCGCCATGCCCGCCTGCGTGAGCGCGCGGCACGCTTCGTGAGCGGCGTCGTCGTCGTGCGGATCGAGCGCGAGATGTTCCGGCGCGCAGCGGTACTCCGCCGCGAGCCGCGCGGCGCGGTCTTCCGGCATTCCGGGATGGCTCGCCCTCCAGCGCGCGATGCGCGTGCCTAGGTCGTCGTCGGGAAGGCGGATCAGCGCATGACGGCGGCATTCGAGGCGCACCGGCGGCGCATCCGCACACACGACGCACGCGGCGAGCCGCTCCAGCGCGCGCGTCCAGCGGGACGGCCACTCGTCGCCCTCGATCAGCAGGATGCGCGGCGCGAGCGCCGTTTCGCGCTGCCAGCGGCGCAGGAACTCGGCGGGGTCCGGCTCGGCCTGCGAGGCATCGGGCACGACGAAGCGCAGCGCCTGCGCGCGCAGCAGCGCGGCGGCGCCCAGTACGTGCGCGTAACGGCCCTGCGCGTTCGCGCCCGAGAGGATCACGAGCGGATCGTCGGCCGCAGCGAGGGCGCGCGCGAGCGCATGTGTGATCTGCGCGCGCACTGGCTGGCGCGCCGCGTCTTCGGGCAATGGCATGAGCCACGGCACGAGCCACGCATCGAGCGTGTCGAGGCCCTGCAACGCGAAGATCAGGCGTTCGTCGGCATAGAGCGGACGCCACATCAACGGGCCTTCGCCCGCGAAACGCAGCAGATCGAACGCGCGCAGCGGCGCATCGGGCGTGAGCGCCGCGAGGTCGGGCGCACCAAAGAGCTGCGCGGCGAGGGCGAGCGTCGGCCACGGGCGGCGCGCGTCGCGTTCGGCGAGAAGCAGCGCGATGTCGCCATCGAGATCGGGCGCGCAGGCGAGCAGCAGGAGCGAGCGGGCGAAGAGCGAAAGATGAAAGCGCGCGGCGAGGTCGTCGAGCGGCGAGGGCGCGCCGGCGTTCGGCGCGGACGCGGGCGCGTCGCCGCGCAACAGCGCCTTGAGGTGTTCGAGCTCGGCCGCGAGGCCCGTCAAAGCGTGGCCTATTTCTTCCGCCAGCGCGCTCATGGCTTGATCTCCAGTGTGGGTAGCGCGCCCGCGCCTGTCGGCGGATCGAGCTTCGACTCCGCGCCGTCGACCCGGATGCGCACGTGGACGATTCCCGCCGCCATGCCTTTCGGCACGGTGAACGTGATGCTCGTCGTCGTCTCTGTGCCTGCGGGCGGCGCCGGGCGTGGCGGGACGACGATCGCGGTGTCGTCGAGCAGGATCTGCACGTCCTGATCGAAGCCGACGGGCGGGTTCACATCGACCGTCACGGCGGCGCCTTGCTTTGCGCTGGCGGGCACGTTGAGGAGCGAGGGAATCAGCATGAAGGCCACCGTGTTCGACATCGGCCCGGGACGCTCTCCGACCGCGGGGTCCGTGTCCGCGAAACTGACGCCCAGGCTCACGCTCGCCGTGTTGATGCCCGCGCGCAAGGTGTTCGGCACGAGCACCTGCAATTGCAGGGACGTCGCGCCGGGTTGCACGGGCACTTCGACCGACGAGAGCTGCACGTGCGTCGAGCCTGGCTGCCAGAGCTGCGAGCCGGTCAGCGTGAGCGTCTTGCCTGCGGCGACCATCGACGGCTGGGCATCGCCGATGGTAGGCCGCAGGAACTGCACGACTTCCAGATTCGAGCGGATGACAGGCCGCGTCGCGCGCGTCGCCACGGTGGACTGGATAAGCACGCACGACGCGACGTACGCGGCGCTCGTGCGGTATTTCGCGCCGAACGCGGTCCACAGGCGCGAGATCTCTTCGGTGCTGAGCACCTCGGGCGTGAATTTCACGAGCTCGAACTGCTCCGCCAGATTCGACAGCGCGATCATGCCCAGATGCTTCGGGATTTCCGGTGGCTTGACGACGCCCGGCGGCGACGTCGTCGTCGAGGCGTCGATGCCCTTGAGCGCCTCACGCAGCCCATCGCGCGAGAGTTGCGGCGTGTCGTGGAGGATCTGCATCGCATAGCCGAGCAGGATTTCGGAATGCAGCTCCTGCACGCCGTAGGCCATCAGCAGATAGTGCAGATCGAGCGCGAGCGGCGGGTTCGAGATGCGCTCGCCGGTCCGGCTGAACGACGGCAGGCCCACGTTGCGCCACGCCGCGTTTTCCGTGACCTGATAGAGAAAGAGGTTGATCTGGCTGTGCGCATCGGTGCCGTCGACGGCGACGCGATCGGGCGGCAGCGCGGTCACGCGCACATCGCCGACCTGGCCGGAGACGTTGTCGTCGAGCACGCCATCGGCGAGCAGGTTTTTGAGCGCCTGCGTGACGGCTGCGACGGCCAGCGCCGTGCTCATCGCCGTTCGCTCCGGCGCGCGAGATATTCGGCGAGCGTGAGCGGCGCGGGATTCGCGCGCGCGGGCGCCGGCGTCGCGCGCGGGGCGGTCGGCGGCGCGATCTCCAGCTTGCCGATGCGAATGTCGATCTGCGTGTGCGGCGGCGCCGCGACGGGCGGCTGGGTGCGCGCGTCGTGCTCGCGGACCGCGCGTGGCGTCGGCGGGCGCGGCGTCGAACGCATCGGCGGCGCTTCGGGCGCATGTGGCGTGCGCATTGGCGGCGCTGGCGCGTGCGTCGGCGGCGGCGGTGTCGCGTAATGGGCTTCATGAGCCGCCGCGCCGGGCGATCGTGCGGACGTGCGAACGGATGGTTCCGGCGTCGCCGCCGCGCGCGCTGTCACAGCCCGCGCGGGTAGCTCAGGTGCGGCGTGCTGCGCGAATACTTCGTGATCCGATGTTTCGTCGCCCGGCTTCGAATCGGCGCGCCGTTCGGCCGGCTGCGTCTCGTGCACTTCCATGCACGTCTCGAAGCCGCGCGCGGGTCCGTGGTAGTCACGCCGGGGCCGCACGCGCGATGCTTCGCCGCGCGCACGGGCAAGCACGCCGCGCAGAAAATTCATCGCGCCTCCGCACGGACGAGATAGAACTGCCGGCGCCATGGGCTCATCGCCAGCACCTGCGCTTCGCTCCACGGATACAGCGTGCAGAGCCGCGCCACTGCCTCCAGCTCGTCCTCGGCCCAGTGGCCGATGCGCTCGACGGCGAATTCGCCGGCGTCGAAGGCGACCGTGTCGGCGTGGCCGCATTCCGGGCACGCGACGGCGAGTGCGAGGTTCGCGAGTGGCGCGAGCCGGTCGAGCTGCGCCTCGCAGCGCTCGCGCAACGCGGGCGGGATAGCGTCCGGCGACATCGCGCATCCGTTTTGCGACGCGAAGCGCACGCAGCGCGCAAAGAGCGCCGTTTCGCTGTCCTCGCTTTCGAGCGCGAACGTCACGTCTTGCGCATGCGGCACGCGCAGGCCGATGCGCCAGCCGTCATGCTCGATCTCGTCGCGCGTGTCGGGGGTGGCGTCGAGCGCGGCCAGCGGCAGCGCGATATCCATGCGCTCGCCGCAGCGCGCGCAACACGCCTCGGCGTCGAGCATGTCGCCGGCGATTGCGGCGCATACGCGCAGCGCTTCGCGTTCGCGCATTCCGATGTCGAAGGCGGCAGCATCGGCGTCATGCAGCGCCGCGACGAGCGCACCGGCGCGCAGGCCGGGAAGCTGCGCCGAGGCCGTTTCCCACGCGGACAGAAGGATCGAGGCGTTCATGACGGCGTGTCGTCACGCAGGCAGCGTGAAGGTGGGCTCGGTCGGCTCGTTCACTTCGAGATCGCGTTCCCAGCCTTCGTTTTCGAGCTTGATGTGCTGGATCGCGACGGCGTTCGCGTTGGCGTCGAGGTCCGGCAGCGCCTGAAATTCCGAGACCCACGCGCGATAGACGCGGTACGAGATCACGAGCTGCCCCGCTTCGTTGTACATCTCGATGATCAGGTTCTTGCGAAAGTCGCGCAGCGACACTTCGGCGCCGAGCCCCGCATTGAGCTGCCACACCTTGTTGGCCCATTGCTCGAACACCGCGTCGTGCGTGACGCCGCGCTCGAGCGTGATCGCCTCGTATTTCGAGCGTCCCGGCGACTTGCGCGGCGACGAGGGATCGCCGCCTTCGCGATGCTCGATCACCTCCGTCGTGCGCTTGAGCGCGCTGCACTTCGAGACGCCGGCGACATAGCGGCCGTCCAGCTTGATGCGGAACTTGAAGTTCTTGTATGGATCGAAGCGCGTCGCGTTGACGGTGAACTGGGGCATGCCGATCTCCTAGGACGTATGCGCCGTGATTTGCTGAATCTGGATCACCACGAACTCGGCAGGTTCGAGCGGCCTGAAACCGACGATGATGTTGACCACGCCGTTGTCGATATCGGTCTGCGTCGTCGTCTCGCTGTTGCACTTGACGAAGTACGCGTCGTCGGGAGACGTGCCCTGGAACGCGCCCTGGCGAAACAGCGTCTGCATGAAATCGCGGATGTTCATTCGGATCTGCGCCCACAGCGGCTCGTCGTTCGGTTCGAACACGACCCACTGAGTGCCGCGGTACAGACTCTCCTCGATGTAGTAGGCGAGCCTGCGCACGGGCAGATACTTCCATTGATCAGCGAGGGCGTCGGCGCCGCGTCCGGTGCGCGCGCCCCACACCACGCGCCCGATCACGGGAAAGCTGCGCAGGCAGTTCACGCCGAGCGGGTTGATGCGCCCGTTGTCCGGATCGGTGAGCAGCGCGGGGTTTTCGTTGTCGAGCGTCAGCCCCGCGACGCCCACGAGCGTCGCATTGATCCCGGCGGGCGCCTTCCACACGCCGCGCTGCGTATCGGTGCGCGCGCAGATGCCCGCGACTACGCCGCACGGCGCGAACGCGGCGAGCCGGTTCTCGATCAGCGGATCGGGAACCAGCAGGCGCGGAAAGTAGATCGCGGTGTTGTTGGCGGGCGTGATGAAGGTGCCGCTGTTCATGTCGTTGACGACGGCGGCGGCCAGATTCCACTTGGAAGGCGCATCGACGATCAGCACGGCGCGCCGCCTCGCGCAGTAGACGGCCGCCTGGTCCCAGGTGGCGATGGCGACATCGGTGTCCGACTCAAGTGGCGGAATGCACATCAGATTGAACAGGTCCACCTTGTCGAGCAGGTTGAAGCCGCCCACGCCGGCCGTGCCGGTGATCTCCGCATCGGTGACCGGATCGCCATCCGCGCCGGGGCCGAACGCCGTGTACCAGGCAGGATTACTGAACGGATCTTTGTTCGGATCGGGCACGCCGCTTTTGGCAGGTCTCGCCGCAGGCATGGCCGCGACGCGCGCGAGCTGAGATTGCTGCTTGAGCACGGTCGGCAGATAGCGGGCGTCGGTGTTCGTGACGCTGACGTTGCGGAAGGTTTCGGTCGCGCCCGTGCCGCCGTCCTTCAGAAACAGGTTGAAGAGTGTGGTGTCGCCCGGCGCGCGCGTGTCCCAGTCGACGCGCGCCATCAGTTTCGAGCCCCAGTCGCCCTCGTTGGCCGCGCTCAGATTGAGCCCGGCGGCGAGCGTGCAGGTGGCAGGCTTGGCGTTGCGATGCACGCGCACGATGACAGCCTGATTGCCGCCGTTGAGAAAGAACTGCTGTACGGCATAGCTGAGCGTGCTGTTCGCCCACAGCGCGCCGTACAGGCGCGTGAAGTCGGCGTAGCTCGTCACGAGCGCGGGCTGATCGGTCGGGCCGCGCAGCGTGCGTCCGATGAACGCGGTGATGGAAGTGGCGACGCCCGTGATGGTATGGACATCGCTCGTCAGTTCTTCGATATAGACGCCGGGATAAGTTAGCGCGACGGGCATTGCGATCCCCTCGAAACGGATGAATGTCGTGACCGGTTCAGCTCGCCTTGCGGCCCACCAGAATCTCGAGCGTGACGTCGGCACCGGTGTTGTTCGTGAAGTCGAGCTGCGCGTTGCCCGCGCCGAGCAGCGCGACTGCGCCCGCGCCCAGCAGGAGATGCGTGCCGTCGAGCTTGGCCGTGACGGCGCCGGCCTTGTAGGTCAGGGCATCGCCGAACTGCGATGGCATGATCAGCACGAGCGACACGTCGGCCCATGTGCCCGGCCCCATCTTCACGGTGTGCGGCGCGTTGTCGGAGGCGAGCTTGACCTCGAGCTTGTCGTAGGCGTCCACCTCGAGCGCGGCCGCGCTGCTGAGTTGCGGACCGCCCGTGACGTTGACGGAGATGTTCCAGTTCAGTGCTTCCGGCATGAGAACTCCAGACTGTGTGTGAGGTTGCCGTCAACTCTTCCGGCTCGGCGCGCCGTACACGACATGGCCGTCGGACAACACGGTGCGCGCGACCACGCCTTGCTCGACCAGCTCACGGAGCGCCTGCTCGACGATCTGCGGTGCGACTTCGCCGCCCTGCAGCCACCAGCGGTGTATCCCGTCGGCGCTGTCCGCCGCGGCAGGGTGTTGCCGCAGATAGTCGGTGACGCGCTGCTTGGTGGCCTGCAGCGCCCGCTCGTCGTGCTTCATGTCGTCCGCCTTCGTTCGCGCATCGAAAAGGCAAGCTGCATGCCATCGGCGCAATACCGCGTGGAGACGGGTACCGCCTTGAGGCGTAGCCGGAAGCAAGCATGCGGCGCGACGCGAATTGCCATACGCGCTTCATGCGATGCCCCGATGGCGCACGAGGCGCGGGCCATGGCGCGCGCGCCGCACCCATGGCAGGAAGGCCACGGGTGCGGCGTGCGACTGGATTTGCGTGTGCGCCGAGGGAGCAATAGGGAATGGAACATCTGTAGCTACTACATTGGCGTCATTGACTGCCTCTTCAGGACAAGTCATCATGAAAGCTTGTTCGACGCTCAAACGCAGATAATCGGAAGTCCTATGGTCAGCGAAAAAAGCGCGGTAGATTCTGAGCCGAACGATCAGAGCGAAAGCAGGACGGGACGCGTTCCGATCAAAGCGAATTTCGGTATTCAACTCGAGTTGACGTCGCAGGCAACGGAAGACTTCAGCACGTCTTTCGGCGACAAGTTACACGATGCAAGGGAAAGCGGAGGCGGCCCAAAACAAAGGTTCTGGCGCGAATTGATGGTATTGAGCGGTGGCAACGCCAAGCCCGACGACTTAGAGCAGGATATTGAGCGATACGAAAGAAAATTATTCGATGAGTTTCCGCACCGACTGGCCTCAGTGATCAGACGCGAAACTCAGGATCACGGACAGGGAAAGGCTTTTACCTTTACGGTCTCACGACGCAGCTACGGTAGTCTGTACTGCATGCTCGACCTCGCGGGAGTCCAGAATTTCATCGATGTCTTCGATAAGAATTTCGATCTGTTCGTGGCATTAACGGAGCCGTTCGTAGCAAGCGCGTTCAGCGAGACGTTCAATATAAGCAGGCAGTATTTCTCGACGAAGCTCGTCGATCTCTCCGGCATGCAATCGGCATTCGACGCGGCTCAAGTCACGCCAAGGCCGCTTGGCGAGCCCTCAACCGCCCCCGACGCCACGCGCCTCGCTCATCTGAAGTATGTCTGGCAAGTTGTGCAAGGCACACTTGTGCTTCCCGTGCTACTCGCGCTCGCAGTGTGCCTCATCGCGATGAACGCATGGATGCACGAGCGCGATAACCAAAAAGGCGAACGCGAAGATCTGACGCGCGAACGCAATGCCTTGCTCGATTTTGCCAAGAGCAACATCAATTCTTTGACGCAACAGAATTCCGAGCTTTCGCGAGCGATCGCCCAGAACGCTGCAAGCGAAGTCGTGGCGATGACTCAATCCAACGTCGCTCTGGCGAAGAGCGTAGCCAGGTCGAATTGCTGCGCCGACAGTTCCGACACGGCCACCTCCAAAACAAAGACTGCGCCTTAGAGCGACGACACCGCACCATCGGGCGTCGCGCCGCGTCGGCGTCAAATCCGTCCGCTGCTCAATCGCGGAGACTGCAAATTCAGATGCCGCTTCGCGAACTTGAGCGATATCGCTGACGGTTCATGAAACGCTCCTCCGTCGACCAGAGAGCTGCCTCCGGATCCTACCGAGTCGGAAACCCAATATCCGCGCCGTAGCCGCTAAAATTACGGTTTTAGCCCGGAATACGCGCATGTCCTTTGGCTCGCTTGGCCTGATCGATCCGTTGTTGCGAAACTTGCAGGGCCTCAATTATCAGACGCCTACGCCAGTGCAGGCCAAGGCGATTCCTGCCGTGCTCAGTGGCAAGGACGTCATGGCCGCGGCCCAGACCGGCACCGGCAAAACGGCGGGTTTCGCGCTGCCCCTGTTGCAGCGGCTGGTGCAACACGGCCCGGCGGTGTCCAGCAATCGCGCGCGCGTGCTGGTGCTGGTGCCCACGCGTGAACTGGCTGAACAAGTCCTGCAAAGCTTTCTCGTCTACGGCGAAGGCCTCGACTTGAGATTTCTGTCCGCCTACGGCGGTGTGAGTATCAACCCGCAGATGATGAAGTTGCGCAAAGGCGTGGATGTGCTCGTTGCCACGCCGGGCCGTTTGCTGGATCTCAATCGCCAGAACGCCGTGCAGTTCGATCAAGTACAAGCGCTGGTGCTAGATGAAGCCGACCGCATGCTGGATCTGGGCTTTGCGCGCGAACTTAACGCCGTCTTTGCCGCCTTGCCAACTCAGCGACAGACCCTGCTGTTCTCTGCCACGTTTTCCGACGATATCCGCGCCATGGCGGCGAGCATTCTGCGCAGTCCGGTCAATATCAGCGTCAGCCCACCCAATGCCACGGCCAGCAACATCAGGCAATGGGTGGTGCCGGTGGATAAACGGAACAAGCCCGAACTCTTCATGCACCTCGTCGCTCAGAACAAGTGGGAGCACGCGCTGGTGTTCGTCAAGACCCGCAATGGCGTGGATTACCTGGCGGCCATGTTGGATGAAGCGGGTTATGCGGTCGACACCATTCACGGCGACAAACCGCAACCCGCGCGCCTGCGTGCGCTGGAACGCTTCAAGACGGGCGAAGTGGATATGCTCGTCGCCACCGATGTCGCTGCGCGCGGACTGGATATCGACGACCTGCCGCTGGTGATCAACGTCGATCTGCCGATCGTGGCGCAAGACTATGTGCACCGCGTCGGCCGCACCGGCCGTGCGGGCGCAAGCGGCGTGGCGGTGTCCCTCGTATGTGCCGATGAAGCCCCGCAACTGGCCGCGATCGAAGCGCTGATCCGGCAAACGCTGCCTCGCGAAGAAGAGCCAGGTTTCGAAGCCGAACACCGCGTGCCGCAAACCAGCGCGACAGGCCAGATCATCAAGAAACCTAAAAAGCCCAAGAAGTCCAAAGTGCCGCAAGCTGCGCCGGGCGCCATGCAGGTGTTCGGTAAAAAGCCGAGCCCGCAAACGGGCGAAAGCAGGCGCAAGCCTCCGGCGCAGCGCGCCGAGGCTGCGGCTAAAGGCACGAGCTTGTCCGGCGGTAATCCATTCAGCAAGCCCGCTGGTGCCCGCAGGAAACGTCAACCGTGATCCTTGGGGACGAGTAACGCCGCCTCTGGTTGCGTTCAATGGCTCAGCTGAGCGGTCCCGTCGTCTCGCGACGGACCAGTTGAATGGGCAAGACATCGTGGACGGGTGCGCCCATCCCACCGGCTCGAATGCGCTCCACGAGTCGGCGCGCGGCGGTTCGCGCCATTGCTTCCACTGGCTGCCGGATCGAGGTTAGTCCGACCAGCGGCGATCCGGCCAGAGGCATGTCATCGAAGCCGATGATCGAGAGTTGTTGCGGCACTGCAATGCTCTGCCTTTTTGCCGCTTCAAGCACGCCAAGCGCGATCGTGTCGTTTCCGGCGACGATACCGGTGACGCGGTTAACGTCGCTCAACATCGCGATGGCGCTCGAATATCCCGCCTCGCTGGTGTAATCGCAATAAATCAGCGGCACCGATGTCGGCGACATGCCCGCTCCCTCCAGCCACTGCAGCGCCCCCTTGACGCGGTCTCTGCTTGTCGACGTGTTCTGCGAACCCATCACCAGCCCGATTCGCCGATGACCCAGCTGATACAGATGCTCGGCCGCGAGGGCGCCGGCGTGAACGTTGTCGACCTCGACCGTGTCGACCCTCACATCGTCGACAGACCGAACGACGAGCACAAGGGGAATGCCCCGTCTCTGCATCTCCGCCACCACGGGTGAGTCGAGCGTCGCGGTGGCGAAGATCATCCCATCGAGATAGCCGTCGATCAGGGGGCGAAACGCGAGCAGGTTCTCCGAGTCGTTCATCGAGTCGATCATCAGCGTGATCTGGTAGTCGAACTCCTGCAGGGCGTCATGGAGATGCGTCAGCAACAAGGTCATGAACCGGTTGTGCAGTGCGCCGACCACTACCCCGATCAGCTTGGTCGCTGACTTGCGCGTCGGCCGACCCTGTGACGGAATTCGATAACCCATTTCGGCAGCGACCGCCTGCACGGCGCTACGGGTCTCGCTACTGATGGCCGGGTGGCCCGCCAGTGACCGCGAAACGGTGGACACCGATATGCCGAGGCGCTCGGCAACATCCTCGAGGCGGACTTTCGACGCCTTCGGGCGGACTACTGATCGAGCATTAGTTTGCATAAATTTGCATTGTCAGGTGGTACAGGCGAGGCCAGCTCGCGCCTTGTATACAGGCCTCTAGGGTAATTGTGGAGCATTTGCGCAAATTTTGCAAAAAAAATTGCGCTACATTTGCATCACCGCAGCAGGCCTTCCAACTTCCGGCGCACGCTGCGCCTCAGTCACCCCGCAAAAAGGAAATGCAAATGGCAATCCAGTACTTGAAGCACGGTCGTAGCGCGGAAGAATCCTCGCAAGACGCCGCCAAGGTCCGTGACGTGGTCACGGGCATCCTCGCCGACGTTGCATCGCGCGGCGACGCAGCAGTCGCCGAACTCTCGGCCAAGTTCGACAACTGGTCGCCCGAGCGCTTCCGACTCTCGGAAGACGAGATTGCGAGCTGTGTCCGCACGCTGTCTGCGGGCCAGCTCGACGACATCAAGTTCGCGCAGGCTCAAGTGCGCAACTTCGCGCAGGCACAGCGCGAGTCGATTCGCGACGTCGAAATCGAGACGCTGCCGGGCGTGGTATTGGGCCACAAGAACATGCCGGTCGACAGCGTCGCGTGTTACGTCCCCGGCGGCAAGTTTCCCTTGGTTGCCTCGGCACACATGGGCGTCGTGACGGCCAAGGTGGCGGGCGTCCCGCGCATCATCACCGCATCGCCGCCGGTGGGTGGCAGGCCGAATCCGGCTGTGGTGGCCGCCATGCATCTCGGGGGCGCTGACGATATCTACACGTTCGGCGGTGTCCAGGCCATCGCCGCGATGGCGCTCGGCACGCAGACGATCGACCCGGTCGCAATGGTCGTCGGACCGGGCAACGCGTTCGTCGCGGAAGCGAAGCGTCAGTTGTTCGGTCGCATCGGCATTGACCTGATCGCCGGGCCGTCTGAAACGCTGGTCATCGCCGACGACAGCGTCGATGCCGAACTGTGCGCGACGGACCTTCTGGGTCAGGCGGAGCACGGCTTCAACACGCCGGCCGTTCTTCTCACGAACTCGCTGCAATTGGCCCAAGACACCATCGCCGAGGTCGAACGCCTGCTCGACATTCTGCCGACGGCAAACACCGCAGGCGTTTCGTGGCGCGACTACGGCGAAGTGATCGTGGCGGACACACTCGAAGAAATGGTCGCGGTAGCCGATCGCATCGCGTCCGAGCACGTTCAGGTGATGACGCGCGACCCGGATTACTTCCTGAAGAACATGAAAAACTACGGTGCGTTTTTCCTCGGCGCGCGCACCAATGTTGCCTACGGCGACAAGGTCATCGGCACGAATCACACACTGCCGACGGGCAAAGCCGCGCGCTATACGGGCGGTCTCTGGGTCGGCAAGTTCATCAAGACCTGCACGTATCAGAAGGTGCTGACGGATGAAGCGAGCGCGCTGATCGGCTCGTACTGCTCGCGACTGTGCGCCATCGAAGGCATGATCGCGCATGGCGAGCAAGCCAACATCCGCGTGCGCCGCTTCGGCAACCGCGATGTGCCGTACGGCACGGCTGTTCCCGCGTAACTGCCGCCAGGGAGGCGCTCATGACACGGACCAGGCCACGGCCTCGAAGTGACTTTCACTGGTTTTGTCAGGTCAACACCCAGTGGAAGGACATCGACATCTACGGGCACGTGAACAATGCTGTTCACTACACGTGGTTCGACACGGCGGTCAATGGATGGCTCGTCGAACGAGGTCTCCTGGACCCCGTTCGCGGTGAGGCTGTCGGTCTGGTCGTGCGCACGAGCTGCGAGTACTTTGACGAGGTCGTTTTTCCGGACATCGTCACCTGCGGGCTATGCGTAAGCAGAGTGGGGACGACCAGCGTAACGTACGAGATCAGTCTCTTCAGAAACGACTGCGAGCAGTCGTTCGCGCATGGCACGTTCGTGCACGCCTACGTCGACCGTATCACGCGACGACCGGTTCCGCTTTCCGAGGATCTGCGGCACGCGGTCCAGCATATTCACGGCCCTCGTTGAGACACGGTCGCCTTCCATTTGTATTCAGGAGTTCCAAATGCCGTATCTTCAGCTGGATGTGAACGACACGTATTCGGTGGAAGCAAAAAAGGCGCTAGCGCAGAAAATGGCGTCGACGTACGCCGACATGATGAAGGTCGACATTCGACGCATCAGCATCGCGATTCGCGAAGTAGGCGAGGGCGGCGTCTGGAGGATCGTGGACGGAGAACCCGTTCCCGTCGCCGTGCTGATGTGCGACATCCGAAGAGGACGGACACCCGAACTGCGCATGCAGGTTGCGAAGGCGCTATGCGGCGCATGCATCGAAATACTGGGCTTGCGCGAAGATCGCCTGAACGTGGAATTCACCCAGCATTCAGGCGATGAAATGTACCATCCGACATTGGGCGGCTACAGCCCGGATTGGTCAGAGGACGAAGCGTAGGCACGTCGGCCTCGCCAGTGAAGCGCTTACGCGTGAGCGAGACGACTGGCGCCGGCCGTGCGTTGTATCGCCTGTGGCGGCTGTCCGAACGCGCGGAGGAACGCCTGGCGCATGCGCTCGCGATCCCCGAATCCTGTCTCGCGGGCGATCACCTCGATCGGATGGTGTCTCGTCTCCATCATGAGCCTCGCCGCTTCGACGCGTAGCCGTTCAATCGCCTTGCTGGGCGACTGCCCGGTTTCCGCGCGGAAAACGCGGCTGAACTGGCGCGGACTCAACCGTGCCACGTCCGCGAGCTTTTCCAGTGACAGTTCGCTACGCAGATTCTCCTTGGCGTAGGACAGCACCGACTGAACGCGATCCGACTTCGCATTCAGGTCCAGCAGCGCCGAGAACTGCGATTGACCGCCGCCGCGTCGTTGATACATGACGAGCTTCCGGGCGACGCCCTGCGTGGTCTCCAGCCCCAGATCCTGTTCGACGATGGCGAGCGCGAGATCGACCCCGGCAGTCATGCCAGCCGATGTCCAGATCTGTCCGTCCACCACGAAAATACGGTCCTCGTCGAGACGCACGTCAGGGTATCGGCTTCTGAAGGCTTGAGCATGGAGCCAGTGGGTCGTCGCGTGCTTGCCGGCGAGGAGTCCCGCCTCCGCCAGTACGAACGCGCCTGTGCATATCGACACGATTCGTCTCACGTCCTTCGAAGCGACGCGCAAGTAGTCCAGCACGCTGGCCGGGGGCATTTCACAGTCGTTATCGCCGGCGACGATCAGCGTGTCGTAGGTCCAGTCCCGCAGGCGGTCCGTGTTGACCGAAAAACTCTGCGAGGACATGACGGGACCGCCCGACTCGGAGACCACGCGAAAGCGATAGACGTCATCGCCGTGGATGCGATTGGCGTATTCGAAGACGCTGCCGACCGCAAGCCCGAGCGCCTGAAAGTTTGGGTAGGCGAGAAAACCGACGAGATGCATGAGACTTCAGCCGATGTCTTAAAAGACTGACGCTAGCATAAAAAGGACATGGATGCTTGGGCCAGTCGAACTGAAGCGATGTCCAGAATCATTGCATATACGTCATTGAGGATGCGTTCCGCGGCCTTCACAATGAGCAGCAAGGTTTCGGCAATTCCTGTCGAACATGACTGAAGAGATACGACATGACATCCTCTACGACATCGCAAAAAGGCACCGCGCTCATCACTGGGGCATCTTCCGGAATTGGCGCGCTATACGCAGACCGACTGGCCAGACGCGGTTACGATCTGATCCTGGTCGCCAGAAACGCCGACCGGCTCAATACGCTCGCGAACCGGCTCAGCGAAGAAACCGGCAGGTCGATCAGGAGTGTTTCCGCTGACCTCGGCGACAAGTCGGCGCTCGCGAAGATCGAAGCGCTTCTGCGCGAAGACAAGAGCATCTCGATGCTGGTCAACAACGCAGGCGTGGGCTCGGTCGCTTCCGTGCTCAACGGCGACGTCGATTCAATGGAAGCGATGATCGATCTGAACATCACGGCGCTGACGCGCCTGACCTACGCCGTCGCCCCCGTCTTCGCCGAGAAAGGTTCGGGCACGGTGATCAACATCTCGTCGGTGGTCGGCATCGCGGTGGAACTGCTCAATGGCGTGTACAGCGCCTCGAAATCGTATGTGTTGAGCTTCGGCCATGCGCTGCAACGCGACCTCGCGCCGAAGGGTGTGCGTATTCAGACCGTGTTGCCAGCCGCTACCGCTACGGAGTTCTGGGACGTGGCAGGCTACGCCAAACAAAAGGAAGCACCGACGACGATGACGGCCGCAGACCTCGTCGATGCGGCGCTGGCAGGTCTCGACCAGGGTGAACTGGTGACGATACCCACCTTGCAGGATGGCGAGGACTGGGCACGCTGGGAAGCCGATCGGCGCGCGCTGACGCCGAAATTCGCGAACGCCGCGCCTGCTCCGCGTTACAAGCTCGACGGGAGGGCATGACGCTCGGAGTGACTGGCCTATCGATCGCCGCCTACGTTCTGCAGCGTCTCCAGAGCCTGCAGAAGCACATCCTTGGCAGGCCCCTTTAGGTACTTCTTGAGTTCCTTTTCGACTTGAGTCTGCGCCGCGCGCCAGTGCGGCTCGGCCTCTTTCAGGACGCGGGCGCCCGTCGGACTGAGCTTGGCCAGCTTGTAGCGCGCATCCTCGTCGCTCGATACCTCGACCCATCCCGCGTCGATCAGCAGTTTGATATTGCGCGAGATGGTCGTCTTGTCGAGCGACAACTCGGCCGCGATCTCGTTGTAGGTCGCCGAGCCGAGGCGATCGAGGCCACGCAACAACGTGAGTTGCGTGATCTTCAGGCCTACCGGGCGCAAAGCCTCGTCGTAAATACTCGTCAGGGCATTGGCCGAGCGCCTGAACTGGGTGCAATAGCATTCGGTGAACATCGACAACCTCTCTCGGAAGATTGATCAGTGTATATGCAACTATCGTAGCACTTTTGAAGAGGAGGGGTACGGGTTCTCACTAGCTTGAAGACCGGCCGAATCGAACCAGACTGTTGCATATACATCGGTTGTAGATGCATCTGTTCTGGGCCAGCATCGTTGTGACGGTTCGGAGCGGCGGATCAAGAGGGCGGGGGAATCGAGGCATGGCACGCGTTGTCGTGATCATCGATTTTTCTCGGACATGCCGCGCTCATATTGATGTATATGCAACCGTATAATTTTCCTGGCGCGGACTCGGCGACGCAGTTTTTCAAAAATTGCATACGTATTCACTCCGCGCTGACAACAGCACACCTTAACCAGCTTTGAAGGAGTTCCCGGAAATGCCCATCATCGTTTGCAACACGCGTGCCGGACTGGACGTCGACGTCAAGCGGAAAATCGCCAAGGCGATCACCATCGCCGTGAACGAGACCATCAAGTCTCCGCTCGAAATCATCAGTGTGGTCTTCAATGACCTGTCGTCCGAAAGCAGCTACGTGGGCGGAGAACCGGGCGGCGACACGCTCATCATGTGCAACATTCGCGCGGGTCGATCCGACGAAGCGAAGCTCACGTTGGTCAAAAAGGTGAGCGCCATTTTCAGCGATTACGCGGGCGTCTCGGAAGACCGTATCGAGACGGGTCTGCTCGAATTCAATCCGAAGTTCATCATTCGCGGCGGCCAGCAGTTGCCCGACCCTCCTTACGCGTGATCGACAAGCACACCGGTTAAAGGTTGTCGACAAGTTCATAAATCTTTGCATACCTATGCATTAGGAGACGGGTTTGAATACCAATCGCTCGACCGCGGCAGGGCATTCGTCACCGAAGATGCTGACGATCGCCATCGCCAGTTTCATTGGAAGTGCCATTGAGTGGTTTGACTTCTTTCTGTATGGAATCACCTCGGCACTCGTGTTTGGCAAGCTGTATTTCCCGGGTGGCGATCCGTTGACCGGGACGCTGCTGGCGTTCGGCACGTTCGCGGTCGGGTTCATCGCCCGTCCGTTCGGCGGCATCGTCGCGGGCCACCTTGGCGATCGTGTCGGGCGAAAGTTCGTGTTGGTCACGACGCTGCTGGCAATGGGCATATCGACGACGCTCATCGGTTTTGTGCCGTCGTACAACAGTATCGGACTCGCGGCGCCGATTCTCCTGATCGTCCTGCGCATCGTGCAAGGGTTGGCTGTAGGCGGTGAGTGGGGCGGCGCCGCGCTGATCGCCGTCGAGCATGCCAATCCGAACCGCCGTGGCCTCTATGGCAGCTTCCCTCAGATGGGACTTCCCGCAGGGCTGTGCATGGCGGTGGGCGGGATGGAACTGGCCAGTCGCCTGCCTGAAACGGAGTTTCTCGCGTGGGGCTGGCGAATCCCGTTCCTGTTCAGCGCGGTACTCGTCGCAGTGGGTCTCGTGATCCGACTCCGCATCGAAGAACCGCCCGCGTTCAAGAAGGTGCTTGACACCGATGCAACCGTCAAACTGCCGATCGTCGAAGCGGTTCGACGGTTTCCGAGGGCGATCCTGTTGTCTGCCGGGCTTCGCTTTGCGGACAATATTCTGTACTACGTATTCACGACGTTCGGCCTGACCTACATGACGAGCCATCTTGGCTTGCCGCGCAAAACGGTCCTCGTCGCCATTCTGATCGCCGCTGCGCTCGAATTGCTGACGAAACCTTTCTTCGGCGCGCTATCGGACAAACTGGGGCGAAAGCAGGTGGTTGTATTCGGCGCACTGGTCGCGGTGGTGGCCCCGTTCCCGTTCTTCCACATGGTAGGAACCGGTAACCCGACGATGATCCTGCTTGCGGAAATCATGGTGCTCACCATTGCTCACGCTGCCGTGTTCTCGCCGATGGCCGCATGGTTCGCCGAAATGTTCAGTCCGGAGGTGCGTTACAGCGGCGTGACGATCGGGTTCCAGTTGGGCGCATTGGTCGCTGGTGCGCCGACACCGTTGATCGCTACGGCGCTGCTCGCGAAGTACAACGACTACACGCCCGTAGCCATCTTCGCGATGATCGCGGCAGGGATCACGCTCGTCTGTGCGTTGTTCGCAAGGGTCGCCGATGATCGCAAGGCGCCGTCAGCAGCGACCTTGATCCCGGCCGGCAATGCACGTGAAGGTTAAGCCGCTGGCCGTCAGGACTCGAGAATAGAAATGAAGCAACTCTCGATCGACGACATCCCCGAAAAGAAGCGACCACGGCCCGTAACCGCTCACGAGGTCGCGCGTTTCGCGGGCGTTTCACAGTCGGCGGTGTCTCGCGTCTTCACACCCGGCGCGAGCGTCTCCGACCGGACGCGTGCGAAGGTAGTCGCCGCGGCGACGGCGTTGGGCTACCGGCCGAACCTCATCGCAAGCTCTTTGATCACGGGAAAGTCGCGCATTGTCGGTGTCGTCGTGCCGGGTCTGAACAATCCGTTCTACGCCGCGCTGGTCGATGCGTTGTCGGCGGCGCTTTCGCTGCGCGACTATCGCGTGATGTTGTTCACAGCACGGCATGGCACGTCCGCCGACCCGATTCTCGAAGAGATCCTGCGCTATCGGCTCGATGCGCTGGTCCTCGTATCCGCGCAACTCTCGTCGCGCCTGGCGGATGAATGCGCGGAGGTGGGCCTGCCTGTCGTGATGGTCAACCGAAAGACGGACAGCGAATCGGTATCGAGCGTGACAGGGGATAACCGGGCGGGCGCAGCCTGCATCGGCGCCTTTTTGCTAGCGGGTTCGCATCATAGCTTCGCTTTCATGGCCGGCCTCGATTCGTCGTCGACCAGTCGTGACCGCGAGGCGGGGTTCTGTGAGCGGCTTTATCAGGCGGGCGTCGCGCCGCCGCTCAAGGTCCATGGAAGCTACACCGTCGAAGCGGCAGCGCGTGCCACGCGAGCGCTTCTCAAGGCGGACACGCGTCCGGACGCCATTTTCTGCGCCAACGACCAGATGGCGATGGCGGCAATCGATGTCGCGCGTAGCGAGTTTGGTGTCGACGTCGGCAGAGCGCTTTCCATCGTGGGTTTTGACGACACGCAGCTTGCGGCCTCACCTGCGTATCGCCTCACCACCTTCTCACAGCCCTTGGACGAGATGGTGGACAGCGCTCTCGCGATCCTCATCGACGCCCGCAGTGGACGTGATTCATCGGCGGGGCCACGCATCGTCAGCGGTCACCTGGTCGTGCGCGACTCTGCTCGCCTTCCTCCGAATGGGTTGAAGCAAGTCGGAGGGCGCACGGTGTGGATGCCGCCAGCGAAGCAATCCATCAACTGAATTTGAAACTTGAGAGGAACCTATGTCTGACGGACTTTTTAGTCTTGAGGGTAAGACCGCTGTTGTGACTGGCGCAGGCCGTGGCCTCGGCGCGGACATCGCTTCGATGCTCGCCGGGGCCGGTGCGCACGTCTATCTGCTCAGCAAGGACGCAAGGGAGCTGGACGAAGTTGCTGCTCGCATCCATCGAAGCGGAGGTGCGTGCACGCCTTTGGTTTGTGATCTTTTGAAAGACGAGCAACTGGAGCGGGCATTCGCTGAACTTCCCAGGCTGGATATCCTCGTCAACAATGCGGGCACCAACGTCCCGTCAAGACTCGCGGACGTCAAAACCTCGGATCTGGACTTCGTGATCGGCTTGAATGTCAGGGCGACGTTTCTGGCGACGCGCGCAGCCGTTCGCAAGATGCTCGAAGGCGAAGCGACCGGTGACCGCGCCATCATCAACATATCGTCGCAGATGGGGCACGTGGGTGCGCCCGATCGATCCGTCTACTGCATGACGAAGCACGCGATGGAAGGACTGACGAAGGCAGCCGCAGTCGAGCTTGCGCCGAGGATACGCGTGAACTCGGTGGCGCCTACCTTCGTCGATACACCGATGACGCAGCCGTTCTTCGAGAACGAGCAGTTCAGGCGCTGGGTCTTCGACCGGATTCCGATGGGCCGTCTGCTCGAAAGTGACCAGGTGGCGGCGGCGGTGCTGTATCTCGCATCGCCTGCCGCCGCCATGATCACCGGTACGAGTCTGCGTATCGACGGAGGATGGACGGCGCAATAAGCGCTGTTTTATCCGACGCGACGCTCAGACGCCCATCGCCTTCGGTGGATGCTTCGCGACATAACGTCCCGGCGCGGGCTCGATCGGCGCGAACTTCGCGCTGCCCAGCTTCTTCGGCGCCGCGACCTGCTCGCCTGCGTACGCTTTCAGCCAGTTGCTCCAGTGGGTCCACCAGCTTCCCGGCTGCGACGTAGCCGATTCGAGCCACGCTTGCGGATCGTCACCGAGCTTGCCGTCGGTCCGGTAGGAGCGCTTGTTCTTCGATGCAGGATTGATCACGCCCGCGATATGTCCGCTCGCGCCGAGCACGAACTGCGTCTCACCGCCCAAGAGACGCGTCGACCGGTATGCGCCCTGCCACGGCACGATGTGATCTTCCTGTGTGCCGAAGATATAGCTCGGCATGTCGATACGCGCGAGATCCACCGGCGTGCCGCACATCGTGAGGCAGCCCGCTTTGCACAGGTTGTTCTCGAGATACATGTTGCGCAGATACCAGGCGTACATCGGCCCGGGAAGGTTGGTGCCGTCGGCGTTCCAGTAGAGCAGGTCGAATGCCTGCGGCGAGCCGCCCATCAGATAGTTGTCGACCACGTACGGCCAGATCAGGTCGTTGGCACGCAGCGTCTGGAACACGAAGCCGAGTTCGCCGCCCGAATAGATGCCGCCGCGCCCGATGGTCTGCTCGCGCTGCGTGACACCCGCCTCGTCGATGAACACGCCCAGGTCGCCCGGATCGCTGAAGTCGAGCATCGTCGTGAGCAGCGTGAGGCTCGCGGCCGGATCTTCGCCGCGCGCACGCAATACCGCCAGCGCCGACGACAGAATCGTTCCGCCGACACACCAGCCGAGCGCATTGACCTTGTCGGCGCCGCTGATCGCGCGGCTCACTTCGAGCGCCTTGATTGCGCCGGTCTCGATGTAGTCGTCCCAGGTGACGTGGCCCAGTTCCTTCTCGGGGTTCCGCCAGGACACGAGGAACACGGTCTGCCCCTGTTCGGCCGCGAAGCGCACGAACGAATTCGCCGGCTGCAGGTCGAGGATGTAGAACTTGTTGATGCATGGCGGCACGATGACGAGCGGGCGCTCGGCCACCTGCTTCGTGAGCGGCGCGTATTGGATCAGTTGAAACAGTTCGTTCTCGAATACCACCGACCCCTTCGAGACCGCCACGTTGCGCCCCACCTCGAAGGCACTTTCATCCGTGATGGATATGCGTCCGCGCCTGAGGTCTTCGAGCAGGTTCGCGAACCCCGTGCGCATGCTCTTGCCCTGGGTCTCGATCGCGGTTTGCATCGCTTCGGGATTGGTCACGGCGAAATTGGCCGGGCTCATCGAGTCGATGAACTGGCGCGCGTAGAAGCGCAGTTTGTGCTTCTCCTTGTCGCCGACATCCGCGGCTTCGACCATGTCGTCGAGCAGCTTCGAATTGAGCAGGTAAGTCTGCTTGAGGAGGCTGTACCACGGATTCTCATGCCAGGAATCCGACTTGAAGCGGCGGTCGCCGCGCTCGGGCTGAATGGCGGGTTCTGGCTTCTGGCCGGTCGCGCTCGCCATCATGCCCGCATAGAGCGCCATCTGCTGCTGCCAGTAATGCGCCTGAGCCTGCGCGAGCGCCAGCGCGGGTAATGTCCTGCCGGATCCCGGACGCGAGTCGGTGGCGTTACCGGCCACGCCCATGTAGGCCTCCAGCAGCGTCTGCCCGGATTTGAAAAATCCCCGGACGAACTCCTCCGGCATATTGAACGGCGAGGCCATGTTGTCTCCCTGGAGTCATCGCCAAAAGCACGCCGCGCGCCGTGTCGTCAGACAGGGCGCGCCGAGGTGCGGGATTCCGACTGGATGAAACCGCGCTATTTCTTCTGCAGCATTTTCCTGATTTCTTCCACGTGCTCGTTGGCGCGCTGCGTGATGTTCGCCATCGCGTCGGCCTGCGACTTGCGCGCGATTTCCGCGAGATCCTTGATGTCGTCGAGCGTCTTCAGGCAGGCATTGCGCACGAACTCGTTTTGCTTGCCCGGATCGCTGATGCCGCCTTTCGCCGCTTCCTGAATGTCCTGCATCGCGCGCGAGAGCATCTCGGTCTGCTTGCGCGCGAGTTGCTGCATGGAATCGTATGCGGTCTTGTTCGCTTCGACGATCGCCTCGATGTCCTTCTTGCGCGACTCCATCAGTGCCGACATGTCGACTCCAGGCACCTTGAACTGTTCGAGCATCCTGGTCAGATCTTCGAAGGGATTCTTTGGGTCAGCCATGACTGTCTCCTGGATTGTTTGCGTGGATCGCGAAGGGCTCGGATCGGCATAGTGGAAACTCGTGAACGCTCGTGCTGTTCGCCGGCGTTGCGGGGCCCCGTCGGGGAACCCGCGCTCGCGGACACCACTTTACTCTGTCGGGCCGCAGCCTGCTCCGCGCGAGCGCATTCAACTTGTCGACGCCGACGCGCGCGCCGCGTGATTCGCCTGATAGGGCTTGAAGCCGTACTGCTCGAAAATGCTCAAGCCTTCCGGCGAGCGGATGAAGTCGAGCCAGCGGCGCGCCGCCTGCGGATGGGGCGCGTGGGCCGTGACCGCGCCCGCATAGATCGCGGTCGTGTTGTCGGCGGCGGGAATGTCGACGTGACTGATCGGATGCCCGGCCTGCTCCTGAAACATGGCCTCGGATTGCCATGTCACGCCTGCCTGCGCTTTCCCCTGCATGATCCACAGCGGCGTTTGCCGATGATGGATATGCGTGAGCCTGGTCGAGCCGTCTTTCACCTTGTCGTCGTAGACGGTCTTCACGAGCGCGTCGCCGCCCGCGTGCGCAAGCGACGCTTTGATTTGCCGCGCGATGCCTTCGAACTCCGGGTTGGGCATCGCGAGACGTGCATCGGGCTTGCCGAGGTCCGCGAGTCCGGCGATATGCGTCGGGTTGTCCTTCGCGACCATGATGGTGAGCGTGTTGGTCACGTAAGGGACGGCGGGTGCCGTCAGAAGCTTGCGTTCGATCTGCTTTTCCACCGCCTTGAGGCCCGCGAGATAAACGTCGGGCTTCACGGTCCACGTCATGTTGCCGACCGTGATCGTTCCGCCGTTTTCCATCTGCTTGACGAGCATGCCGGGCGGAATCGTTTCCCAGTACACGTGGCCGCGATATTCCGGATAACGCTTCTCGAACGCGTGGACGAGCGGCGCCATCGCAAAGAAGTAGTTGCCGCCTACATACAGCGCGAGCGCGGGATGCTGCGGATCGCCGTGGAAGTCGGCGAGGTTGTCGGCATCGGGTTCGGTGAATTCGAAGCCGCGCGCGAGCGCGTCGTTATTCTCGCCGTGCTGCCAGGGCGGGGCGATCGATGTGGCTTGCGGGGCGGAGGCCGCTTCGTCCGCGAGGCCCGGCTGAATGCAGCACGCTGCCGCGATGCTCGCGCACAGCGCCGTGCGCGCGAGTCTCTTGCTCAATGACGTCATGATCGTTTTCGCGGGAGGAGGGTTCAGAGCGGCATCAGCACGTAGCCGTCGGCTTCGAGCGTCGTGACGGTCGTGAGGCCCGAGAGCGCCAGCGTGATGTCGTTGGCGAGCCAGTCGTAATTGAACCCGTGCTCGGCCACGGCCTGCGCGCAAACCGACACCGTCACGCCCGCTTCCTTCAGCTCGGCGATGAGCGGCAGATTCGGATTCGGCGTGCCGAACTTCAGGCGATAGTGCGCGTCGTCGAGCGCAAGGGGCGTCGCGCCGCCGTACGCCACCGCCACGATCTTCAGATGCGAGAGCGGCACGCCCGCCGCCACGTAGAGATTGACGGTGCGCGCCACGTGGTCCAGCGCCGCATTGACCGCATCGGGCGCTTTGGATGCCTGCGTCAGCGAGAACACGATCTTGTACGAATGCTTCGGATTCGGCTTGAACGCCGAATCCGCCACGTAGTGGATCCTGCCGTAGCCGTGGATCGTGGGCGTGGTCCAGAAGCCCTGCGCGTCGGCATCGGCGGCGTGGGCGGCGACCGACGCCGACAGCAGCAACAGCGTCGCGAGCGTATTCATACGGAAGCGCATCATCTCGACCTCTCAGGTGTCATTCGATGCGAACGGAGTCTATCGGTCGCACGCCGATCGAGTAAATACATTCGTGATATGCATGCCATGCCTCGAAGGCATGATTCGTCGGCCGAGCCTCATCGCCGCATGGCAAATCCCCATCTCATAACATAAAGGCATGTGAGGCATTGCTTATCGGTATTAGTGTCGGGTCGCGAAGTCTGCGAAGCTGGC
The DNA here is from genome assembly GCA_001580565.1 of Caballeronia megalochromosomata. GTDB lineage: Bacteria > Pseudomonadota > Gammaproteobacteria > Burkholderiales > Burkholderiaceae > Caballeronia > Caballeronia megalochromosomata. The sequence continues at coordinate 132,620 of LRBF01000279.1, forward strand.
GGAGAATTGCTTTGGACCTGCCTCAACAAGACGACAATGAACAACGAGACACTCACAATCAGGACGATGGCGCGCGCATTGATCGCAGGCGTGTCGATGCTGACGTGCGCCGCAGCGCTTGCGCAAACGCCGGAGGTCGCGAAGGGCGACGCGATCGCGCATGCGGGCGTGCCGCCTTCCGTGCCGGCGTGTATCGCGTGTCACGGCGCCTTAGGCGAAGGCAACGCGCAGGCGGGTTTTCCGCGTCTGGCGGGATTGTCCGCCAGCTACCTCACGGCTCAACTGAATGACTTCGCGAGCGGCGCGCGTCAGCAGCCCGTAATGGCGCCGATCGCAAAAGGGATGACGCCGGACGCGCGCGCGAGCGTGTCGGCCTATTTCGCGTCGTTGCCGGCGCCTGTATCGACATCGACATCGGCGCCGAAGCCCGACGCGCTGGGCGAGCAACTCGCGCTGCACGGCAACTGGAAGAACGGCGTGCCCGCGTGCGTCTCGTGTCACGGCGACCAGGGCAGCGGCGTCGGCGATGCGTTTCCCGCGATCGCTGGTCAACCCGCTGCGTATATCAAGGCGCAGCTTGCGGCCTGGAAGACCAACACGCGCGCGCCGGGTCCGCTCGGTCTGATGAGCGCCGTCGCGAAACGTCTGTCGGACAAGGAAGCGGACGCCGCCGCCACGTATTTCGCGTCGCTGCCGGCGGCGCAACACGCGCCGGAGAACGGCACGCAGGGGGCCGCACGATGAAATACGCATCCATCGCATGGACCTCGGTCTTCGTGGCGGGCGCGGCCGGGGCGCTCACGTTCGGTGCGATCGCGCATTCGCTGCGGCCCGACGTTGAAATCACCGCGCACCCGAAGGCGCAAGTGATCAAGGTCGCCGCATCGGCGCCCGCACCGTCGAAGCCCGCGCCGAAGGCCGAGTTCACGCCAAGCGACCGTCCCATCCCGGACGATGACTTCGGCAAGGTCGTCGCCGAAGGCCAGCGCATCTTCAACGATCCCGCGAAGTATGCGAAGGCGTATGTCGGCAACGAACTGCGCTGCGCGAGCTGCCATCTCGATCAGGGACGCAAGGCCGGATCCGCTCCGATGTGGGCCGCGTATCTGTCGTATCCGGCCTATCGCGCGAAGAATCATCACGTCAACACGTTCGCAGAACGCCTGCAGGGATGCTTTCGCTACAGCATGAACGGTAAGGCGCCGCCGCTCGGCGATCCGGTGCTCGTCGCGCTCGAGAGCTATTCGTACTGGATGGCGCAAGGCGCGCCGCTCGATCCCGGGATCGCGGGGCGCGGCTACACGAAACTGGCCAAGCCCGCGCAGACGCCCGACTACCATCGCGGCGAAGCGGTGTATCAGGCGCGCTGCGCGCTGTGTCATGGGGCCAACGGGAGTGGTGAGCGCGCCCGCAATGGCGCGCCCGCGTTCCCGGCGCTGTGGGGCGACGCGTCCTTCAACTGGGGCGCGGGCATGGGCAGCATCAAGAACGCGGCGGCGTTCATCAAGGGCAACATGCCGCTCGGGCAGGGCGGCACGCTGAGCGATCAGGATGCGTGGGATGTGGCGATGTTCATCGACAGTCACGACCGCCCGCAGGATCCGCGCTTCACGCAATCGGTCGAGGAGACGCGCAAGCTGTTTCACGACTCGTCGGAATCGATGTACGGCCAGAGCGTGAATGGCGCGGTGCTCGGCAGTCGATCGACGCCCAACGGCGGAACGCTGCGTGCAGGCGGAAAACTTTGACGATGCGCCCAAACACGCCGACGCCGGATAAGCGGACAGCCGCCCGAAAGCAAAGCAGCGCAGAATCGAGCCTTTCGACGCCCAACATGAACGATCGATGAATTTCACGCATCTGTATGCCTTTTACGAAGTCGCCAGGGCGGGCGGCATCAGCGCGGGCGCCGAACGCCTGCGCGTGAGCCAGCCGGCCGTCACGCGTGAGATCCGCGAACTGGAGGACCGGCTGGGCCTGGCGCTGTTCGATCGCCTGCCTCGCGGCGTCGCGCTGACCGAAGCCGGGCACATGCTGTTCGACTACGCCGAGAAGATCTTCGCGCTCGCCGATGCCGCGCAGAGCCAGCTCAAGGAACTCGCGGGACTCGATGCGGGGCACATGCGCATCGGCGCGAGCGCGACGGTGGGCGTGTATCTCGTGCCCGATCTGCTCGCGCGATTTTCGGCACGGCATCCGCGCGTGGCCGTCGATCTCACCGTGACCAACACCGAAAGCGTCGAGGCCGGCCTTCGCGCGCTGAAGTTCACGCTCGGTTTCGTCGAAGGTCCGTTCGACGACTCGATCCTCCACGCGTGCCCGATCGGCCGGGACGAGATCGCGGTGATCGCGGCGGCGGATCACCCGCTGTGCGGCGCAACGATCGATCCGTCCACGCTGGCCGACCGCGCGGTCATCATGCGCGAACCGGGCTCCGGCACCCGTGCGATCGTCGAGGATGCGTATGCGCAACGGAATCTGCATATCGAGCCGCTCATGTCGGTGAGCGACACCGAGGCGATCAAGCGTCTGCTGCGCGCCAGCCGCTCGCTCGCGTATCTCTCGGTGCTCAGCGTGAAGGACGAGTTGCGCCGTGGGCTGCTCAGAACCATCGATGTCGCGGGCATGCACATCGAACGACAATTGCATATGGTGTGGCTCAAGGGCCGCACGCTGTCGCCGAGCGGACGCGCGCTCGTCGATCTCGTGTCCGCGCGGGACGAGGCGAACACCGCTCGCGATTTTTTCGAGGCCACCTGTCCGTCGGCATGAGGCCCGCGCGTCATTGTGATGGCGGCCCGATGCAATTCACCCGCCTCAATCCCATGACGGAGGCTCACATGCAATACCTGTTGATGATCTACTCGGAAGAAGACCGCTGGAACCAGATGACCGACAGCGAGCGGCAGCAGGGCGTCGCCGCGTATCAGGCGTACACCGAATCGCTGAAGAAAGCGGAGGTGCTGGTGGGCGCCAACCGGTTGCAGCACACCAGCACGGCGACCACGGTGCGGCTCGTCGACGGCAAGCCGCAGGTGCTTGACGGACCTTTTTCCGATTCGAAAGAGCAGCTCGCCGGCTACTACCTGATCGACGCGCCCAATCTGGACGCGGCGATCGCGTGGGCGTCGCGTTGTCCCGGCGCGGCGCACGGCCTCATGGAAGTGCGCCCGGTCTGGACTGCTCCGTACGACGCGCCATCGGCGGCATGAGCCGGTCCGTCGGCGGCCATGACGTGGATGGCGCCGCGCGTTCGATTGCCGAAGCGGTCGCGCGCCGCAGCTACGGCAAGCTCGTCGCGCTGCTGGCGATGCGCACCCGCGACGTCGCCGCAGCCGAGGACGCGCTGGCCGACGCATTTGCGGCCGCGCTCGCCGACTGGCCGGAGCGCGGCTGCCCCGCGAATCCCGAAGCGTGGCTGATGACGGTCGCGCGCCGCCGCGCGATCGACGGCGCGCGCCATCGCCGCATCGGCGACGATGTGGTCAATCAACTCACGATCCTCGCCGACGAGATCGACGAGCGCGAAGCGGGCGCGCTGCCCGACCGGCGGCTTGCGCTCCTGTTCGCGTGCACGCATCCTGCGCTCGAAGCTGCGATTCGCACGCCACTGATGCTGCAGGTGGTACTGGGGCTCGAAGCGAAGACGATTGCCTCTGCGTTCCTGATGTCGCCCGCCGCGATGAGCAAGCGCCTCGTGCGGGCGAAGCACAAGATCCGCGAAGCGGGCATTCCGTTCAGCGTGCCCGAGCGCGAGGAACTGCCCGGCCGGATCGCCGCGGTGCTGGAAGCCGTCTACGCCGTGTATGTGGAAGGATGGACCGATCCGGACGGTTGCGATGCAGAGCGGCGCGATCTCGCAGGCGAGGCGTTGTATCTTGCGCAACTGCTCGTCGAACTGTTGCCCGAGGAGCCGGAGACGCTTGGCCTGCTCGCGCTGATGCTGTATGCACAGTCGCGCTGCGACGCGCGACGCGACGCGGCTGGCGACTATGTGCCGTTGTCGGCTCAGGATCCGGCGACATGGAACGCGCCGATGATCGACGCCGCCGACGTATTGCTGCGGCGCGCGAACGCTTTTAACGCAATCGGACGTTTTCAGTTGGAGGCCGCATTGCAGTCGGCGCACGTGCACCGCTGCCGCACGCGCCGCCCGAACTGGGACGAGGTCGTACAACTCTATGATGCGCTGCTCGCGATTGCCGCGTCGCCGGTGGTCGCGGTGAATCGCGCACTCGCTCTGGCGGAACGGGACGGTCCGCAGGCGGCGCTCGACGCGCTCGCGCCGTACGCGGACGATCCCCGGCTGGCCGACTATCAGCCGTACTGGGCCGCACGCGCCGATCTGCTCGCGCGTGTCGGCGCGATGGCCGAAGCGCTCGTTGCGTACGATCTCGCGATCGGACTCGAGCGCGATCCTTCCGTGCGCCGGTTTCTGCAGCGCAGGCGGGCCGAGGTGTCATCGGCGGGGGGGTAAGGATCGTTGAAACCGGATGGTCCCGATAAGCGTATTTGCAAAACTTCGCATCGGCGCAGCGACCGGGAACATGAATCTCCGCGCCGGGTACGCTCAGTCCCTGCTCGGGAAAATGCCTTCTACGCAGATTGCGAAATTCATCGGCGGGAAGGGCTTTTCGTTCGCGCCGCCACCGGCCACCGGCATCGGCGTCAGATTGGGCAACTGGAATGTCCTTTGGCCGTCACCACCGTAGAAGTTGCCAATCAGTGCGAATAGCGCCTGGAATTGTGCGATCTGCATCGTCTGGCCTTGGCATAGCATCCAGCCCCTGGGCGCCCAGCCAAAGCTGAACATGCGGATTTCACCCATATATGCGTCTCCCATCGACTTCTCCTTGGTTGCCATCGATCAAAGGAACGACACCTGCTCTGGACCGCCTTACTGCTCGATTTGCCACGCAAGTATAGGCCGCAATCCCCCGCGATCCGGGCGCAATCACGATTTGCCCACAAGCTGACTAGCCTGATTCCCGACGGTTGCCCATCACGTCTCGTGCGGCCGATATGGACGCACGAGCAGGTACGGTCACGGTCCGGCGCCAGCGGAAGTGACGATCGCCCGCTCTGTTGCTTACCTGAAGATGCCTATGAACCCCAGCGGTGTGGGCATGTCGAGGCGGACGACTCCATACCATGGGTCGAATCGCGCAGGCGCCTGTCAATAACGCCTGCCGTCCATCAAGAGGACTGGATATGGATTTTCGAACAGACCCGGGATTGACCGGGTTTCGCGAGATGGTGCGTGGTTTCTTGCGCGAACACTTGCCGCCCAACCAATTCTTATAACTAGCACCCGGGAACGTGCAGTGAAAAAGAGGTTGAGCATCAGGACGAGGTCGTCATCGGATTTTTTGCTCCCTCCGGAGGATAAAAACCCCGATGGCGTTAAGACCCGCGTCTCAAGGCCGACTGGATGGAGGCTGTCTGTGAGCGCGTCTGGTTGCGCACATCAGATGACATAATTGTTTTTCCGGATGTGCCGCCACAAGGTACGAAATGTCTCTCGATGCCGATTCGGTGGCGCGAACTTAGAGATATCGGTAAAGCGAGCTAGTGGACGGAAAAACGCGGCGCACCGCGTGCGTTCGTTGAATGGGAGACGCGTGATGCGGTCTCAAGGCCGCGCTCCAGGGGTATCAGCGCAGCGTTGCAATGCGGCGCGCGGTTGCTGCGCGCCAAGTCTGAGAAGGATCGTAGTGGCTCCGGGGTTTCTCACCTGGGTTGAGTACGCTCCGTTTCGAACGTTCATGTTTTGCAGCAAGTAGCCCGAAACTGGACCCGAAATCAATCCCGCCGCGACTTTGGCGGCCATAAACAACGCAACGATGCGAGCCCGGCGATCTGCCGGAAACCATAGAGTCAGGTAAAACAGAATGCCGGGAAAGAAGCCCGCTTCGAACACGCCAAGGAAGAACCGTGCTACATAAAATTCGAGCGAACTCTTTACGAACATGGTGCTCATTGAGACGACGCCCCAGCACAGCATGATGCGTAGCATTGTTTTACGCGCTCCAAGTTTCTTCAACAACACGTTGCTGGGTACCTCAAAGAGCACGTATCCGACAAAGAACATGCTGGCGCCCAAGCCATAGATGGCATCCGAAAAGTGGAGATCAAATCGCATTTGCAGTTGGGCATAGCCGATGTTGATTCGATCGAGGTACGCAAGCAGATAACAGAAAAAGAGCAAAGGAACGACTCTTCGAGTCACCTTCTGATACGTCCTTTCGAGATCTGTTGAGGAGCACCTGCTCGGAAATGCGGTGATGTCTGACATTCTGATGTCCGTTGCTAAATGTGGGGCCGTGCGTAGCGAGCACGCTGCATGACGTTCACGCGGCGGGACCGGTCCGTCTGGCCGAAGGGGATGGGATCGTCTATCCCGTCTATCCGCCTTGACTACAGGCAGGTCTTGAAACGCACCGCTCAAATAGCCGTGGGCTTGTCTTGGCAGCGCTGACATCACTCCTTTCCCGTTTCGTAAGGCAAGGGTAATGGGTGCCTTCCAGCGCAACTGCAAGATGATTTCCAATTTCGGGTTTGTCCGGTCGGAAGTGGGGCGCAACTGGCAGGCGGGCGCGTAGCCGGCGCGGGCCTCTTCATGCGAGAGCGCATCGTCGATATAGTCGCCGACTGCTGTAGACCGGATTCGGGGAATGGGCAGCAAGCGTCCTAACCGGAATCTGCGGCGCGCGGGCGCCGCAGATTCCGCTTTTTGCGAGCGATGTCAGGAGGGGAAAACGTGTTCCTTTTTTGCGAGGCATTGGCTCAGCCGGGTCGTCGCGTAGCAGCTTCCGGGCTGAAAAATGAACGATTCGTACGGTCGCTCCATGGCATGCTGCACGTCCGATTTGGCGAAAAGCGAGCTTGGAGTTCGATCAATTCGCCAAGTGCGCTTCCTTGTATGCTTTCTTTTGCGGTGTCGCGCTGCCGGGACGGAGCAGATGCTCCCGTGTGATGCCGCAGGCTTTGCAAGCGGTAGGAGCGCAAGATGAGCAATCATCCCGCGAGGACTTCGAGAAATCGCACAATTGCCCCGCTAGCGCGTTCCGACAGGGTCGTTGAACATGACACCATCCCGACTTCGACTTCCATCACTCGACGGGCTGCTGGCCTTCGAGGCAGCGGCCCGGTACGGCACCTTCGAGCAAGCGGCCGAAGCGCTCTGCGTGACCGGTAGCGCGGTCGCCAAACGGGTGGCCGCCGTCGAGCAGCTTCTGGGCGTGCAACTGTTCGACAGAAGCGGAAGAACACTGATCCTCACCGATGTCGGCCACGCGTATCTCCGGCAGGTTGGCGGCCCGCTTCGGCTGCTGGCGGCCGTGCCGTTGCATCAGGTCGACGACCGGCGCAAACAGCGATTGCGCGTCTGCGCGCCGCCGACGTTCGCGCGGCAGATCATCGTCCCGAGACTTCAGGAATTCACCGGCCAATACGCGTCTGTCGAGCTTGAACTCGTCCTGAGCACGCCGTATCCGGATAGCCCGCCCGGTGATCACGATCTGTGGATTCGAGGCGGAGAGCCCATTGAGCCAGGCTGCACGATCCTGATGCGCGATTGCGTCACGCCGCTGATCTCGCCCGCGTTGTTGCGCGCCGTCGGACCGCTGCGCAAGCCAGTGGACATGGCTGCGGTACCGCTGTTGCGCACGTCGCTCGAACCGTGGACGCTCTGGTTGCACGCGGCGGGTCTGGACTGGGACGAGCCGCACAACGGGCCAACGTTGATGGATCTCGGTCTGTTGCTGGAGGCGGCGGTGAGCGGGCAGGGTATCGCGCTCGGGCGTCCCACGCTGGCGACGCAGTGGTTGACGACAGGGGCACTCGTGCCTTTGTTTCCCGACATCACGTGTCCGGTGCCGCCGTACTATCTGATGCCGCACGCATCGACTGAAGCCGCAGGAGCGTTTGCCGAGTGGCTGATCGGCATCTGCGCGCATGCAATCCGGGAGACAACGGAATATCTTTCGCGTCTGGCCGGAACAAACGTCGCGCGCTGAGACGGAGGCGGCAAGTAGGATCACTTCACATCAAAAGGAGTGAGACCATGTCCGACCCCATCGCCTGCATCGAAGATTTCCGCGTCCTGGCGCGGCGACGCATTCCGCGCATGTTCTATGACTACGTCGACTCGGGTTCCTACACGGAATCGACGTATCGGGCTAACGAGGCCGATCTGCGCGAGATCAGGTTGCGGCAGCGCGTGGGCGTCGATATCGGGTCGAGACATATCAGGACCGTCATGGCGGGTCATGATGTTGCTATGCCGGTCGCACTCGCGCCGACCGGGCTCGCCGGAATGATGCGGGGAAATGGCGAAATTCTCGCGGCGCGCGCCGCGCAGCGGTTCGGCGTTCCGTTCACGCTCTCGACCATGAGCATCTGCTCGATCGAAGATGTGGCGCGGAGCGTGCCCGGACCGTTCTGGTTCCAGCTCTATGTCATGCGCGACCGCGCTTTCGTCGAACATTTGATTGATCGTGCTGCAAGTGCTGGTTGTACCGCGCTCGTCGTGACGATGGATCTTCCCGTTGGTGGCCAGCGCCATAAGGATGTCCGAAACGGCCTCGCCACGCCACCTCGCATGACGCTGTCCAATGTCCTGAACATGGCGAGCAAGCCCGTCTGGTCGTGGAGCATGGCTCGCGCAAAGCGACGCCATTTCGGCAATATCGTGGGCCACGTCAAAGGCGTCGGCGATATGACTTCACTCGCTTCGTGGGTCAGGGATCAGTTCGATCCGACCGTGACCTGGGCGGACATCGAATGGATACGCACGCTTTGGCACGGCAAGCTCGTCGTCAAAGGGATTCTCGATGCGCGCGATGCGCAACGTGCGGTCGACGCCGGGGCGGACGTGGTCGTCGTATCGAATCATGGCGGACGCCAGCTCGATGGCGCGCCTTCCTCGATTCAGGCGTTGCCCGCCGTTGTGGATGCGGTCGGCAAACGCACTGAAATATGGTTCGACAGCGGCGTGAGATCCGGCCAGGACGTTCTGAAGGCCGTCGCCTTCGGCGCGCGCGGCACGCTGGTGGGGCGCGGATTTCTATACGGACTGGCGGCCGCGGGTGAGGCGGGCGTGCACAAAAGTCTGGAAATCATTGCGGCGGAACTCGATGCGACCATGGCGCTGTGTGGATGCGCCGATATCACCACAGTCGGCCGGGAGATTCTCGCGATCCGCGACGCCCATAGCGAAATGTAAGTTTTCTGGCAGTCTGCGTGAAGTTTTCCGGGCAAGCTCTGGTAGTGCTCACAACGTCCAAACAGAAAGGCATGGCATGCCCCGAGGCTGATCGCAACGATTAATCTCACGCGTGATGGAACCGTATTGCAGCGGACAACTGCAAGAAACGTCCCGCAAGAAGCCTCCGATATCTCAGGCCGCCACTGCATAAAAGAGCGCGGTTCTATATGGTTTGAATAATTCGTAGTACGACATAAAAGTGAAATATGGAGCTTTTCACATGAAGAAGGTAAGGAGATCGTTCGGCAAGGCCGTTTCGAAATGCGCTAACCGGTTGGAGAGAAAGAGCCGCTATACGGCGGCTCTGCTGACTGGCGTTGTGTCGACCGCAACGCTTTATTCCGTCCCGGCGGCGGCACAGTCGTCAGTGACGCTTTACGGACTAGTCGATGCCGGCATCCGCTATACGACGCACGCAAATACGGCAGGCGATTCGCAGTATCAGGTTGGAAGCGGCGCGAGTGAGAGCCACTTTGGGATCACGGGCGCGGAAGACATCGGGGCAGGCACGAAGGTCGTGTTCACCCTGGAGGATCGCTTTTTCCCCAACACGGGGCAGACCGACCCCGCGTATCCGTTCTTCAACACGGCTCTCGTCGGCCTGCAGTCGAACAGCTACGGCAGACTGGCGATCGGTCGCCAGCTCAATCCACTGGCGGACGCCGTGCTCAGCGCCTTCGTGACGAACCGCTGGCTTCCGACGTTTTATAGGTTCCGGCCGGAAGTGACGATGGCGCAGGGCGTATGGGCGAGCAACATGGTCAAGTACTCGGCACGATGGCAGTATCTTCGGGCGGAAGTCTCCTATGCATTCGGCGGAATGGCAGGCCAGTTTGGCGCGGGGAGCCAGATCGGCGCGTCGGTGCTGTATCTGCCCCCTGCGCCGCTGACCTTCGGTGCCGCGTACCTCGATTCGCGCGACGCAGTGAACACCTCCGCGCACCTCAAGTCATGGACCGTTGGCGGCTCGTACACGTTCGACGCCACGACCGTGACCGCCGGCTGGGCCGTCAACCGGCAGGACGCCGGATTCGTCGGCAATTTCCCCAACGGTCCGTTTTCGGCCCCCGCGTTGACGGCGCTGAAATTCAACACGTTCAATTCACGGCAGATGTATTTCGGAGGCGTGACGCAACAGATCGGCGTGGCGACTCACCTTTCCGCGAACGTGTGGCGCACGATTCAGAGCGGAAAAACCCAGCCCGCGGACGGCAACGCGACGCAGTTCCAGGTGCTCGCGGACTATAACTGGTCGAAGCGCACGGATACCTATCTGGAAGTCGACTACTCGCTGTATCGGGGTGGGCTGATTGGCGCGCAGTTGCAGGGCATCAACGCGGCGAGCTCGGCTTATGGCTCAACGCAGCTCGGGGTCATGGCCGGCGTTCGGCACTTGTTCTAGGCCGGATCCACGGGTAGTCACGAATAGTCCTGAAAGGCCGAAATCAGGTCTTTCGAACGGATCTCGATCCGGCCATAGCGAAGAGCGATTGCGCCCGTTTCGGCCATCGCTTTGAGTTCCAGAGAAAGCGTCTGGCGCGTGATGCCCAGCATCATGGCCAGCGTGTCCTGCGAGAGGCTCACGTGCTGGCGGCACTGCGACGACAGGGTGACATCGCCTGAAGCGAGCAGGAGCAGACGCCTCGCGATGCGCGCGCGGGTCGAATGCAGCGTGGCGTCCTCCACCATCCGATACAGCCAGTTCATGTGCATCGACTGCAGTTCCGCGATGGCACGGACGAACGTGGTGTCCAGCATCAGTTCCTCGAAGGCCGCTGGCCCGACTACGAAGAGAGAAGAGCGGTCGAGTGCCGCGACATCGCGGAGGCGACGCTGTCCGCTCGCTAGCGAGGTCTGTCCAAACCAGTTGCCGGCTTCGATAACGGCGAGGATCGCTTCCTTGCCGTCCTCGCGAAGCGTGGAGGCTTTGAGCCGCCCGCACTTGACACCATAAAAGCCGTTCGGCACGTCACCGCGGCGGAACAGATATTCGCCGGGTTGTAGCGTGATCGTCTCGCATTTGCGAATCAGGCTCTCCCGTCCTTCGGCGGACAAGACGCTGAACCACGGGTTTGTCCGCATTTCTTCGGACGTTTCGGTCATCAAAGCCATGTGAAACGGGCCAGGTAGGTGGGAAATGCCGAAGCACAGATGAAAGCGCGCTACCACTGGCAGGTGGGAGCGCGCCGCGGCCCTCGGTCTTATGTGTCTTGCTTAATTCGTGTTGTCGACCAGAGTCTTGAGATCCGTCACGCTGTAGGCCATCGAGCCGCGGAATCCGGCGCCCGTGCGGACGGGCTTGAGATCCGAAATCTCTTCGCCTTCCGCGAACGGGAACGAGAGTTCGCCCTGGCCAGTCCACACGTCGGCGATCTGCGCGTTATCCATGATCGACAGCACGAGCTCGTTCACGGCCGGCTTGTCATGCTGGCCCGCGGCGAGCCGCGGGAAATAGCGCAAATTAACGACCGGGCGGCCTGCGATGCCGAGCTTCGACACGTCCTCGACTGCAGAATCCAGCGTGACTTCGGCGCGAGCGAGACGTTGTCCGGCGGCGGAAGCCGTCGCGCAGAAGCGGGTGCCCGCAGCGACTGGCGCAGCAGCCGGGCTGAGTGCCGCGAACGAGCGCGTCTGATGCACCTGGCCGTAGCGTTTAGGGAAGCCCTGAATCAGGCCTCGCATCATCGCGGAGTCGTTGTCCACAAAGATGTATGGGCAATACGAAACCGGTTTGCCTTCGTACAGCGCGTCGACGAGAACGAAGAACTCGCGGTACTGATAGCGCGCCGGATCGAGCATCTCGTCATTGTCTGCCGTGAACTGCCAGTCGATGAAGAGCGCCGTCGCGTGGCCGGGCGACGCCGGATCGGGGCTCAGGCCTTTGGGCAAAACGGCCGCGGCGGCAGCGGGATCGGCCCAGAATTCGACGAGAATGAAGTCACCGGCATAGTGCCAGGGCGGCGGCGGCGCGATACTCGAAAGGCCGCGGGGCGAGAGAGGTACGGCGAACTGCTTCAGCATGACAACTCCAGATTGAAAAGAACGACGAAATGGGTGACGGCGTGATCGGCTGCTCTTGCGGCCTGAGTGGTGTCCGTCAGGTAGTGCCCGTGATCACTGCGCATCCGTGGCGGGAATAGCCGCGTTGCGACCGGCCAGCCCATTGCCGGGCGACCAGTTTTCGCCGGCGACCTCGATGATGTTGATGAAGACATCGGCTGGATCGATGCCGGTGCTGGCTTGCAGCCGCTTGACGAGGTGTTCGTAGAAGCGCTTCTTGTCGTCGGCGGTGCGGCCGGCCGTCAGCGTGATCTGGATCAGCAGGAGATCCGGGCTGCGCGTGAACGGGAAGGTCATGTTCGCGAGGAAGTTGGCCTCTTCATGTTCGGTGATCGTCATGAAGAACGCTTCCGGGTGAACGCCCAACGCGTCGCGCAGGGACTCGTGAATAGTCTGCAGGACAGCGGTGCGGTAGTGCGCCGGCTTGCCCGTGCGCATCGAGACATGTGTCATCGGCATAAGAAACTCCGTTCGGCTATTGCTGTTTCGATCGTGGCTATCGCGCCGACCCCGTGACGCATCAGGCGTCGATCAGGCCGTGAACGGCGGATTCGGAGCCAGGCAGGTAGGGCGCCCGCATCAGGAGATTCGATTCGCCGCCTGCACTCTGGAATACGACCGGCTTCGCATGGCTGAACGTCCGGTATCCGTACTCGCCGTGATAGTGGCCCATGCCGGATGCCCCCACGCCGCCGAACGGCAAAGTGTCGAAGAACACGTGCGTCATCGCATCGTTGACGACAAGGGCGCCCGAGGTGGTGCGGCGGGCTACCTGCTCGTGCTCGTCAGCATCGTCGCCGAAGTAGTAGAGCGCGAGCGGGCGCGGGCGAGCGTTGATATACGCAAGCGCATCGTCGAACGCTTCGTAGGTCACGACTGGCAGCACCGGACCGAAGATTTCCTCCTGCATCACACGCATGGCGTCGGTGGTGTCGCAAATGATGGTGGGCGCCATCTTGCGCGCGGATGGATCGGAGAGATCTTCGCCAGCAGGGGCAAGACTCACGACGCTGGCGCCTTTCTGGCGGGCATCGTCGACCAGCGACAACTGGCGCTCGAAGCCACGCAAATTGATCATCGCGGTGTAGTCGGCATTTCCGCGTATGGTCGGATACATCCGCGCGACCGCCGCCTCCGCGTGCTCCACGAACTCGTCGACGCGGTCCGCGTGGATCAGGACGTAGTCGGGCGACAGACAGATTTGGCCAGCGTTGAAGGTCTTCACGGTCAGAACTCGCTCTGCCGCGCGTTGCAGGTCCGCGTCCTTGCCGATGAGCACCGGCGACTTGCCGCCCAGTTCGAGCGTGACGGGCACGAGGTTCTCCGATGCTGCGCGCATGACGTGATGCGCCACCTGCGTGCTGCCCGTGAACACGAGATGATCGAACGGCTGCGCGCTGAACGCGGCGCCCGTTTCTGCGCCGCCGAGCACGGTCGTCAACTCTTTGCTGTCGAAGTAGCGGGCGATCAACTCGGCCAGCAGTTCAGATGTGGCGGGCGTGAGCTCCGATGGCTTGATCATGGCGCGGTTGCCCGCGGCGAAGGCGCCGCCGAGCGGCCCGAACGCCAGCACGATAGGGAAATTCCACGGACTGATGATTCCTACGACGCCGAGCGGCTGATAGTCGACCCGTGTCTTGACGCCGGGAAATGGCTCGACGGTCGCGGGCCGCGCCATCCACGTTTCGAGGTGTTCGCGATTGAAGCGCAGACCCTCGACCGAGGCCAAGATATCGGCGAGCAAGGTCTGCTGTGTACCACGACAGCTGTAGTCCGCGTTGATCGCGCCGACGAGTGCGCTTTTGTTCGAGCGCAGCAGATCGATTGCGCGATCGATACGGTCGCGACGGACCGCGGCGGAAGGGGTGCCGTCCCTGAGCTGTGCCTGCTGCATCGCGTCGAGTTGTGCGCGGATCTGTGCGACGGTCGGTTCGACGGGCAGTTGAAAATTATTCGTCATGCTAAATACCTTTGATTATTGAATGGCTTGATGATTCCGCGGATTACATTCGCTCAGATGACGGCCTCGATCAGCATCGGGCCCCGACGCTTCATCGCGTGCGCAAATGCGGCGTCGAAATCGCTGGCCGATTCGGTACGAACGGCTTCCACGCCCATGCCCTTGGCAAGGGCGACCCAGTCAAGCGACGGATTCTCGAGGTCGAACATGGATGCCGCATGCGCGCCATCCGTGCGGGCGCCCACGCGCTTGAGTTCGTTGGCGAGGATCCTGTAGCCGCGGTTCGCGTAGATGACGGTGACCACGTCGATGTTTTCCCGCGCCTGCGTCCAGAGAGACTGGAGCGTGTACATGGCGCTGCCGTCGCCCTGAAGGTTGACGACCTTGCGGTCGGGGCAGGCGATTCCGGCGCCGATGGAAACGGGCATCATGCAGCCGATCGCGCCGCCCGTCAGCGTCAGGAGATCGTGCGGCGCGGCGGACTCGGTGAGACCCGAGTACGCCATCGCAAGCGATGCTTCTTCGGTGATGATGGCGTGATCGGGCAAGTGCTTCGCGACACTGCGCATGATCGACTGCGCATCGAGCGTGCCGTTCGGCGAGAAGTCTTCTGCCGCTGGAACGCTGGTCCGGGTGATGGCGTGCTGGGCATCGAGTGCGTCGACAAGGGACTCGAGTGCTGCCGTGCCGTCTTCATGCGGATGGGAGAGCACCGCGATGCGGCATCCTTCAGGCGTGAGCCAGCTCGGCTTGTCCGGGTAGGCGAAGAAGCTGACCGGCGCTTGCGCGCCGACGAGCACGAGCAGTTCAGTGCCTGCGAGGAACTCGACGGCTTGTTCCGCGAAATACGGCAGGCGTTCGATGGTCACGCGTCCCGCGCCACGCTCGATGCGAACGTGTCGCACAGAAGCCGCGCGCCGGTCTTTGCGGCGATCTTGCCGGCGGCGCGGAGGCCCCCGTCCTGCAATGCCTTGCCGCGGAGCAAAAAGGCGGTCCGCACGCCGCTCCGCGCGAGGGCGGCGATGCGTTCGATGGTGTCATCGCTCACGAGCGCGGGTGCCGGGGCCGGCAGCGGCGACGCCACGCCGTCGGCCTGCGACCAGGCGGTATCGGCGGGCAGGATCAGCGTCGCGATCTGCCCCGCGCCTGTCAGGGAAGCCTGAACGGCGCGGGCGGCGTCGGCGCCGACTGTCAGCGAGCTGCCCGACGAATGAATCCAGTCCGACACCGGGCGCGCGAAGCCCTTGATGTCCGAGGTGAGCGGCGCTTCATAGCGCGCATGAGTGGAAGCATGATCGCCGACGATATTGACGACCGGGCTCGATGCGCGGCGGGCGTTGTGAAGATTGGCGAGCCCGTTCGCAAGGCCTGGGCCGAGATGCAGCAGCGTGCAGGCCGGCTTGCCCGCCATTCTTCCATAGCCGTCGGCCGCCCCGGTCACGACGCCTTCAAAAAGGCCGAGAATGGGGCGCATGCCGTCGACCGAATCCAGCGCTGCCACGAAATGCATTTCAGATGTGCCCGGATTTCCGAAGCAAACATCCACACCACTCGCCGTCAGCGAACGCAACAGACTTTCAGCACCGTTCATTTTTGCCTCACCTCGAAATCGAACCAATCAACTGATCTTTGCTCCGGGCGATCCCGGAACTCAGACTCAAATAACGACGTACGGGCTGATCCTAGCCATGTTGCACTCGTGCGAAAATACAGCCGGATTCGAAAAATTGTTACGTCATGCGCAAAAATCTCGACTATGGACTGCTCCACGCGATGACCGCGTTCGTGCGGGTTGTCGATGCCGGCAGCTTCACCGCGGCCGCTGAACAGATGGAGCTGACGACGGCGCAGGTTTCGAGGCTGGTTTCCGAACTGGAGAATCGTCTGCAAGCCAAGTTGCTGCAGCGGACGACGCGGCGCATGTCGGTGACGAGTGCAGGCGAGCGCTATGCAAACCAGTGTCGGACAATCCTTGAACTGGTAGCAGAAGCAGAAGGCGAGGTAAGTGGCGCACGAATTCAGCCGAGCGGTCGATTGCGGTTGCTGTGCATGGCGAGTTTCGGCGATCGCTACGTGGTGCCGGTCGTCGCCAAGTACTGTGCGATGTATCCGGCGGTGGCCGTCGAGTACAGCGCCTCGCAATACGTGCCGGATTTGCTGGCGGAAGGGGTTGATGTGAGCGTCTATCTCACGCAGAGCCTGCCGGACTCGAGCATCGTTGCGCAGCGGCTGGGCGCGATTCACGGCGTGCTGTGCGCCGCACCGGAGTACCTCAGGCGGCATGGCTCGCCGAAGACCATACCCGACGTGGCTGGCCACGTTTGCCTGCGCCTCGTCAATTCTTCGACGACGCCTCAGTGGGAGATGAGCGACGGAAAGAACACGCTTTCGATTCAGCCTGTGGGTCCGCTCGTCGGCGATCATCCCGAGGCGGTCGTGCATGCGGCCTGCTGCGGATTGGGCATTGCGCTGCTGCCGGGGTTCGCAGTGCTGGACAAGATACGCAGCGGCGAACTCGTGCACGTCCTGCCGCAGTGGCGATCACCCGATGTGGGCGTCTATGTCCTGATGCCTTCGAGGAAGTTTCTCGAAGCAAAAACGCGTGCGTGGATCGAGTTGTTGAAGGCAGAATTGCCGCCGGCACTCGAACGCGATGCAGTTCCGTTCAATCGGGACGAGAAGTCGAAAACGCGACGGGCACGTGCGGTGGGCGCTTCGGGTTGAGTGCATGTGTTGAATGAGGTTGAAGCGTTTGGGTTTGCGCATGCTCATCGTGATCGCCTCGATCTCGCTCATAGCCGGCCCTCGCGGGTTGCGAAAACGAGATCACCTTGACCTCGAAACGCCTCAGTTCACCCAGACACGAACGCCGCGCTCGCGGCTGATAGACTTTGGGCGGGCGCTGCGAAGCGCGCCGGCCCGTGATCGCCGAGCAGGTCGCGCTGCTTACGCTCAACGGTCCGATGCTCAGTCAGGAGATCGCGCTGACGAAAGCGCTCGGCGGCGGATATCGCGCGGATCCGCCGGTCGAGTTGCAGCCGCGTTGAACGAGGACGACTCGCTCGACCGCTAAGAGGCCGATGATCTCTGAACCAGACGCGGCGAAAGACCTCACCACCAGACTAGAGGCGATCATCGTCCCATGTGTTCGTCCAGGAAAGCGGCTGTCTGATCGAGCGCTTCTCGCGCGGCTTCCAGGCGCTCGATATTCTGCTGAAACACATGATCCATGCCCATCCATTCCTGCAGCGTGACTCTGTGGCCGGCAGCACAGGCGTTTTGCGCATAGCGCGAGGCGTCATCGTAGAGAATTTCCTCCGACCCTACCTGGACGAGCAGCGGCGGCAGCGCATCGGGAACGTCGAACAGGGGAGACGCCCGTGGATCGTCGGCTGCAGCCCAGCCGAGATAGCCGCGTGCGGCCTCGCGAAGATGGGTCTCGTCGAGCAGCACATCTCTCGATGCGCGTTCGGAGACACTCGGTCCACTCAAGGTCAGATCGGTCCACGGTGAAAACACGACCGCCGCCGACACCTTTGCGACTCGCGCGAGCGTTGCCAGCGTGAGACCGCCGCCGGCCGAGTCCCCCACCACTCCGACCTTGCCATAGATGCCGAGAAGCCGTCCGAGTGCTCCGGAGGCAAGATCGAGCGCACCGGGCAAAGCGGTTTCGGGGGCGAGCGGGTATTCGAGGATGAAGGTCGTGCGCCGCGCGCGCGACGCGATCTGGCTGACGAAGCCGCGATATGCCGGCGCCGTGCCCATCACGTATGCGCCGCCGTGCAGATAGAGCAGCGCTTGATCGTCCATGCGATCGTCCGGCACGCAGATCCAGCCCGGAATGGCGGCGTCCGTGGACGGATGGAACATCACGTCGCGCGACGGCGGCGTCATCGCGAAGAGCGCATCGTACGCGACACGCGGAGCGGCCTTCGCAAGCGAACCGGACAATATGCGCTTTAACGTCGCACGTAGCGCAGGAAGGACGTCCCGGTCCGACGACGTCATCGGGAAAACTTCGACCCGCAACGGGTTCGACCGGGCGATGCAGCACGCTTCGCTCATCGCGCGAATCCCTCGGCTACTTGCGCCATCAGCGTGGCGAAGGGCATGTCGAGCGCAGCATAGATTTCGCCCGCTTTCGGATCGGCGTTGTCGGCCATGATCTCGACCATGAGCGTCGCATAGTCCGACACCTCGATGCCGAGCGCGGTGAGGCGCGCGAGTCCGGCTTCGTGCTTGTAGCTGCTGAAGGTGCCGCAGGCGTCGAGCGCCACGACCGGCTGATAGCCCTGGTCGCGCGCCGAGATGGCGGGCAGCGACGCGCACACCTCGAAACTCAGCCCCGCGATGATCAGGTGATCGCGTCCCGCCGCCTTCACCTTCTCGACGAAGCGCGGCTCGTCCCAGGCGTTGACCGTCGAGCGGTCGAGGATGTCGTCGGCGCCGAGCGCGGCGCGCAATTCGGGAATTGTCGGGCCCCACATGCTGTCGCGCGCGGTCGTCACCGCGATGACGGGCAGTCCGAGCGTCTTCGCTGCTTTCGCGAGGCCGACCACGTTGTGCTTGAGTTCACCCACGCCGATATCGCGCACGCCGGTAAAGAGGCCCACTTGATGATCGATCAGAAGAACAGCAGTGTTGTCGCGGGTCATGCGGGATCGCGTCTTGGTCATCATCGTCATCTCCTTGCTGGATGTATCGCAGCTTAGTCGTCCAGGCGCGCGAAACAAGACGCTAGCGTCGGACGCTGCGTGCAACCCGTTGGACGATCGGTTCGCCGGGACAGCTCGCGTGTACCATGCATCACGCGATGTACATATCGCACGGGGACGAGACCATGCTTGATCTGAACGACATGTACTACTTCGTGCAGGTGGTCGATCACAAGAGCATCACGGCCGCCGCACGCGCGCTCGCGTTGCCCAAGTCGACGCTCAGCTATCGCGTGAATCAGCTCGAGGCAGCGCTCGGCGTGCGGCTGATCAATCGCACTTCGCGGCAGTTCGCAGTGACGGAGATCGGCGCCGAGTTCTACGCTCACGCACGCTCAATGCTCCAGGAAGCGCTCGCGGCGGAGTCCGTGGTGCGCCAGCGCATGCTGTCGCCGAGCGGCCTCGTGCGCATCTCGACGGCGGTCGCGACCGCGCAGTTCGCGCTGCGCAGTCTGCTGCCGCGTTTCTGCGAGCGGCATCCAAAGGTTCGTCTCATGCAGCGCTTGTCGGATGTGGAGGTCGATGTCGTCACCGAGGGATTCGACATCGCCATCCGTGCGCACAGTCAGCCATTGCAGGACTCGACGCTGATCCAGCGCCCGCTCGCGCCTACGCCGTGGATGCTTTTCTGCAGCCCGGATTTCTTTGAAGGCTCGAATCTCCCGCGACATCCCGAAGACCTCGCCGATCGCCGGTCGTTGTTCATGGTGCGCGAAGGCGTGCCGTGCGAATGGACGCTGCGTCGCGAAGAAACCGTGACGAAGATGCGCGTGGAGCCTATCCTCGAGCGCGATGTCGATGTACTTCATCACCCGGTCGCGCTGCTTCGCATCGACCATCGGGCCGATGTCGGTGGCCTTGTCGAGCCCGTCGCCGACGACGAGCTTTTCGGTCGCGCGCGCGAAGCGCTCCTCGAACTCGTCGTAACGCGATTCGTGCACGAGGATGCGGGCCGTCGACGTGCAGGCTTCGCCCTGGTTGTAGAACATGCCCTCCAGTGCGACGTCGATCGCGACATCCATGTCGGCGTCCTCGAGGATCATCAGCGCGTTCTTGCCGCCGAGTTCCATCGTCGCGTAGGTGATGTTCCGTGCCGCGCTTTCGAGCACGCGCTGTCCGGTGGCGGTCGCGCCGGTGAAGCTGATGCGCTCGACGAGCCGATGCGAGGCGAGCGCCGGTCCGGCCTTTATGCCGGGCGCCACGTTCAGAACGCCCGCCGGTAACACCTGGTTGGCGAGCTCGACCAGACGCAACACGGTGAGCGGCGCCTGCTCGCCGGGTTTCACGATCACAGTGTTGCCGGCCGCGAGCGCCGGCGCGGATTTCTTCGCGAAGTGGATCGGCGGCCAGTTGAACGGCAGAATCGCCGCGACGACGCCATACGGCTCGAACAGCACGCGCGCCTCGATGGCGCCCTGATCGAGAATTTCGCCGTGCAGCGTGTCAGCGAGTCCCGCGAAGTAGTCGAAGCACGCATGGCAATACGAGACGTCGAAGCGCAGCGCATCGCGTTTGGGCTTGCCGACCTCGCGCGCTTCGAGCTCGGCGAGCTCATCCGCATGCGCGCGGATCTTCGCCGCGACCTGCTGCAACAGTAGCGCGCGCTCGCGCGGCGAACGGTTGCGCCAGTCCTCGACGTACGCACGGCGCGAATCCTGCACGATGGCGTCGACCGTCGCTGCGTCGGCCGATGCGACCTTGCCGATGCGCTCGCCGGTCGATGCTTCCTCCACGTAGAAGAATTCCTGGCCGGCGCCGGCCTCGACCGGCTTGCCCTGGCGAATGGCGCTCCAGTAGGGACGCGCCAGATTGGAACGGTCCTGGTTTGCTTCAGTCATTTGCAGCTTCTCCTTGAAAGCGGAAAACGAAAAGGGCAGTTGTGTGAGCGGTTCGCTCAGTGGTTGGAAACCTTGTCGCCAGCGGACATGCCGGGCTCGTCGGCGATAGCGGGTGATTGCGGGCGGCGGCGCCTGACGATCGCCAGGCAGAACACGCTGAGCGCCGCGACGGCGATCGGCACGGACACCGCCGCGAACATCAGGTTGGGCGCCCAGTGGGCCGCGAGCATCGCACCGCCGATCATCGAGCCGACGATGGAGCCGACGCGTCCCATGCCGAGCGTCCAGGCCACGCCGGTCGCGCGCATCGAGGTCGAGTAGAAGCCCGCCGACAGAATGCTCGTGCCGGTCATCGCGCCGCCCGTGCCGACGCCGGTCACGAACAGCGCGAACAGGGCGATGGCGGGAACATGGATGAGATAGCTGAACGAGGCGAGACTCGCGGCGGCGCACAGGAACGCGCCGGCCACCACGTATTGCGGGTTCAGGCGGTCCATGAGGAAGCCGAGCAGCACGGCCCCGAGCCCGTTGCCGGTGAGATAAAGCGCCGTCATCAGCGACGCGCGATCGAAGGGTACGCCCGTGTCCTGCACGAGGATGGTGAGCCAGTTGCCGAGAAAATAGACGACGAGCAGCGCCATGAATCCCGTCAGCCACAAGAGCAGCGAGCCGGCCCGAAGCCCACGCGCAAGCAGGCGCGAAACGGGAAAGCCGCGCGCGGGCGTTTCGTCGAGCGCGAACCGGGTGTCCGGCGTGACCGCCGCCGGGGCGATCCTTCGCATGATGACGCGCGCGTCTTCCTGCTGGCCGCTCGCGACGAGAAAGCGCACGGACTCCGGCAGCCACGCGCGCAGCGCGAGCGCGAGCAGCAGCGGCAGCACGCCGCCCAGTATCAGCATCGAATACCAGCCGAAGGTCCTGATCATGAAGGAGGCGATCAGACCGCCAAAGACGCCGCCGGCCGAGATGCCGCATCCGAGCGGCGCGACGAGCGTGGAGCGCAGCCGGTCCGGGCTGTATTCCACCGCGAGCGTGTAGGCATTGGGCATCGCACCGCCGAGCCCGAGCCCGGTCAGGAAGCGCAGCACGAGCAGCGCTTCGAGGGAGCTTGCCCATGCGGAAAACAGGCTCACCACGCCGAACAGCGCCACGGTCACGAAGAGCACGGTCTTGCGGCCGTAGCGGTCGGCCAGCGGTCCGAACAGGAACGAGCCGATGGCGAGGCCGAAGAAGCCCGCGCCGAACACCGGCGCCAGTTGCGCGGGGCTCGCGCCGAAATGCGACCTGAGCGAAGGCGCGATGAAACCGAGCACGACGGTGTCGTAGCCGTCGAGGAAGAGGACCAGAAAGCAGAGCAGAAAGGTCCTGACCTGGAACGACGACATGGGCCGCTCGTTGATGATCGAGCGAAGGTTGACGGTACGGCCTGCAGGCATGTTTGACTCCACGGATTCCGGCGACGATGACGCCTGGTCGCGCGCGGGTTGATTGATCGATTGCGCCGCGGCGCTCAGAAGTTATGTCCGATCCCTATGCCGAAACCGGTGAGGGTCATCCCTGTTGGCGTGATGGCGACGGGATTGGTCGAGTAGTTGTACGCCGTGCCCGACTTGTTCATCAGCCGGCTGAACACCGCGAAGAGCGCGGTGCGCTTCGAGAGGTTGTATTCGTAGCCGAGCGCGATCTGCCGTGCACCCGAATCCACGCCCGCCGCGCCGATGCCGCCCACGCCGGTCGGCGAGTTGCCGGTCGCCGCCTGCGCCTGGATGTACGAGACGCGAAACGAACTGCTCGCCAGTTGATACACGGAGGCCAGTTGCCACGCCCAGCGGGTCAGGTACGTCGCGGGAGTCGGCTCGAAGCGCAGGCGTTCCGCCGCGCCGCGCAGGCTGAACGGTCCATAGGTGTATGACGCGCCCACCCGATGTCCCGTGTCCTTGGTGCCCGGCCCGAAATAACTGTTGTGCTGCTCGTAAGCGTAGGACAGGTACACCGCGCCGCTGCGAAAGGTGAGTGCGCTGGAGAAGAGCGACGGCGTCTGGCTGGCGGTCTTCTCGTTCGGCAGCGAGTACATCGCCTGTAAGGTGAGCCCATGCCAGGTTGGCGACGTATAGAACACGCTATTGGCCTGGCGCCGGTCGAACGAGAAGTTGCCCTGCGCATTGCCGCCCGGAAAAAACCCGTTGCCGATGATGCTGTTCGCCCCGCCGATCGTGTTCATGAAGAACGGATCGACCGGTAGCCAGGTCGAGGCGCGGTACGGAGTCAGCTGATAGCCCATGGTCACCTGCCCGTAAGGCCCGCCGATGCCGACATACGTATCGCGATCGGCGAGATTGCCGGCGCCGCGGTTGAGGAAGATATTCCCCTGAATCTGAAAGAACGCGCGCCATCCGCCGCCGAGATCCTCAGTGCCCTTGAGCGCCAGAAACGAGAGGTTGTTCGCCTCCCGCCACAGCGATCCCATGCCCAAACCGCGCACGTATTCGATATCGGTATTCAGATAACCGAAGAGTGTGACGCTGCTCGTGTCGGCCCAGACCGGCCCGGAACAGATTCCGGCAAGCGCCGCCAGCAAGCCTGCCCGTGAAGTGCTCATTTCCGGTTCCCCGCTTTCGATACATCGATCATTGCTGTCTCCGTGTATGCCGGCTCGGTCGGCTTGCCGTCGCCTGTTGCACACAATTTAATGCAATCGATTGCATTGATGCATCGAGGTTTACCCGACTCCCGCTGCGCGCGTCGGGAAGGGCGGACGGGCGGTCCGGAGAGCGTTGGCGTGACGCTGCCGTGGGTAAAATGCGGCATCGTGCACGCGCCGCGCGTGCCCCGTTTCAACCTGACCGACATGGCGCAAAAGAAAAGAACCACATTGCGTGAGCTCGCCGAATCGATCGGCGTGCATTCCTCGACCGTCTCCCGCGTGATGAATCCGGAGACGCGCCATCTGATCAGCGCGGACGTGGTCGAGCGCGTGCTGAAGGCGGCGAGCCAGCAGAACTACTCGCCCAACCGCATCGCCGCGACGCTGCGCACCAAGCGCTCGGGAATCGTCGGCGTGGTGCTGCCGGATATCGCCAATCCAGTGTTCCCGCCGATCCTCAAGGGCATCGAGGACGAGCTCGCCAGAAAAGGCCTGATTCCGCTGATCGCGAATGCGGAGGGCAGCAAGGCGCGTCAGCGTTTCGTGATCGATCAAATGGTCGGGCGCCACGTGGACGGGCTCATCCTGGCGACATCGGCGCGCAATGATCCGGTGCTCGAGCACTGTCTGGAAGAGGGCTTGCCGGTCGTCGTCGTGAACCGCAGCGAGGAGAGCGGGCGGGTTTCCTGCGTCGTGAGCGACAACCGCATCGCGATGCGGCTGGCGGTTTCGCATCTCGTCGCGCTCGGGCATCGCCGCATCGCGCACATCGCCGGGCCGGCCGAGTTGTCGACGGGCTTCGAGCGGCGCAAGGGCTTCGTCGAATCGATGCGTGACGCAGGTCTCAAGGAAGCCGAGTGCCCGATCGCGGATGCCGCCGCGTATTCGCGCGAGGCAGGGCGCGTTGCCTGCGAAGCGCTGCTCGGCGTCTCGCGCAAGATCACCGCCATCGTCGCCGCCAACGATTTGCTGGCGCTCGGCTGCTACGACGCACTCGGCGCGCGCAAGCTGCGCTGTCCCGCCGACATTTCCGTCGTCGGCCACAACGACATGCCGCTCATGGACGCTGTCTCTCCCGCCCTGACGACCGTGCGCATCCCGCTGTACGACATGGGCGTGCGCGCCGCGGGCCTGATGCTCGACACGCTCGATGCGCGCGCCACCGGCTCGGTGAACGTCGTGCTGCGCCCGGAGCTCATCGTCAGGGCGTCGACCGGCGCACCCAGAGCCGCCTAGCAAAGCGGGCTTCCACTTTCCAGATGCGCGTTCTGCAGATTGCGGAACGCCGCCTTCGCTTGCGCGCAAAAACCGCATTCGATTTCCCTTTGACATCGAGAAAATTCGAGCTTATTATGCAATCGATTGCACAAGGAGATTCGCGGTCATGCATACACCGATCGACTTTCAAGGCAGCATCGTGTCCGACGCCGCTTCGGTCACGCCCATTGTTCAGGCTGCGATGAGCCGGACGGAAAGCGCGCGGCTGAGCGAAGTCATGGCTTCGCTCGTCACGCATGTCCACGCATTCCTGCGCGAAACGCAACTCACCGACGACGAATACGAGCACGCGCTGGATTTCATCAGACGCGTGGGCCTCGCGTGCAACGACAAGCACAATGAAGTCGTGCTGCTTGCGGACGTTCTCGGGTTTTCCACACTCGTCAAGGTGCTGAACAATTCCCTCCATCTGGAAAGTACCGGCGGCGCGCTGCTCGGGCCGTTCTACCGGGGCGGTTCGCCCCATTACGAAGCGGGCGCGTCGCTCGATCAGCAAGGGATCGCGGACCCGGTGCTGTTCGTGTCGGGCAAGGTGCTCGACACGAGCGGGCGGCCGATTCAGCATGCAAAGCTGGACGTGTGGCAGGCATCGCCGGTCGGGTTGTATGAAAATCAGGATCCCGAACAGCCTGACATGAATCTGCGGGGCAATTTCTTCACTGACGAAACCGGCGCATTCGATTTCCGCACCGTGCGTCCGGCGGGCTATCCGGTTCCGACGGATGGGCCGGTCGGCGACCTGCTCCGGGCGCAGATGCGCCATCCGTACCGGCCGGCGCATCTGCACTTCGTCGTCATCGCGCAAGGGCACGACACGCTCATCTCGCAGATCTTCGCCGACGATGCCGAGTATCTCAATTCCGACGTGGTCTTCGGCGTGACGCGCGAGCTCATCGGCAAATTCGAGCGGCATGAGGCGGGCAGCGGGCCGCATCCCGCGCATCCGCAGCCGTATTTCACGCTCCATTGCGAGTTCGTTCTCGCGCAAGGCGTCGCCACGCAGCCGACGCCGCCCATCAAGTAAAGGGGATCGTTTCATGACAAGCAGGTTGAACGGAAAAGTCGCCGTGATCATGGGCGGCGCGGGCGGGATCGGCGCGGCAGCAGCGCACGCGCTCGCCGCCGCCGGTGCGAGCGTGGTGGTCGTCGGCCTCGACGACACGGCGCAGGCGAGCGCGGTCGTGGATCAGTTGCCGGGTGCGGGCCATATGGCTGCCGCGGCGTCCATTACCGACGGCGAAAGCCTCGCCGCGCTCGCGGCTCAGGTCGTGGGGCGGCTCGGGCGTGTCGATATGCTGGTGAACGCCGCGGGCTTCACGAAACCGGTACCGCATCACGATCTCGACGCCCTCACCGACGAGCTGATCGACGCGATCTTCGAAGTGAACTGGCGTGGGCAGTTCGCCGCCATCCGGGCTTTTCGCACAGCGCTCGCCGCGACGGGCAACGGCCTCGTGGTCAACGTCTCGTCGATTTCGGCGACCACGGGCATCGGCAGCAATATCGCTTACTGCGCCGCCAAGGCCGGGCTGGACATCATGGCCGTGTCGCTTGCGCGCGCGCTGGCTCCGGCGATTCGCGTCGTGAATGTCGCGCCCGGCGTCGTCGACACGTCCTTCGTTCCGGGGCGCGGCGCCGATTTCAACGACAAGGTGGCCTCGACCACGCCGCTCGGCCGGATCGGCACGCCGGCGGACATCGCCGCGGCGATCGAGGCATGCGCCACGCATCTGACCTTCACGACCGGCGTGACGCTGGTCGCGGACGGCGGACGCGCTCTGGGCTGAGCGAGGCGAGGAAAAGAGCGATGAGCAAAACCATCATCACCTGCGCCGTGACGGGCAATCTCACACGGCCGGAGCAGCATCCCGGCTTGCCGGTCACGCCGCAACAGATCGCCCGCGCCGCGCTCGACGCCGCGCAGGCCGGCGCGGCGGTCGCGCATATTCATGTGCGCGATCCGCAGACGGGCCGTCCTTCGATGGACGTGGCGCTGTATCGCGAGGTCATGCGACTGATCCGCGAGGAGAACCGCGATCTCATCATCAACCTGACGACGGGCCCGGGCGGCCGCTTCGTGCCGGACGACGACGAGCCCCGCGTGGCGGCGCCTGGCACGACGCTGATGAAACCGGAAAGCCGCGTGGAGCATGTCCTCGAACTGCGGCCGGACATCTGTACGCTCGACCTGAACACGATGAACTCGGGCAACGAAGTGGTCATCAACACGCCGAAGAACGTGACGCGCATGGCGGCGGTGATCCGCGAGGCGGGTGTCACGCCCGAGCTCGAAATCTTCGATTCCGGCGACATGCACCTCGCGCTCGATCTGATCAAGTCCGGCGTGCTCGACGGGCCCGGACTCTGGACCTTCGTGCTGGGCGTCAAGTACGGCTTTTCCGCAAGCCCGGAGACGCTGCTGTACGCACGCAGCCTGTTGCCCGTACGCGCCACGTGGACGGCATTCGGCATCGGGCGCAGCGAGTTTCCGATGGTCGCGCAGGCCTGGCTCGCGGGCGGACATGTGCGCGTCGGCATGGAAGACAACCTCTATATCTCGAAGGGCGTGCTGGCGCAAAGCAATGCGCAACTGGTCGCGCGGGCGAAGGAAATCGTGACGCTGCTCGGTGGCGAGATCGCGACGGCACGCGAAGCCCGCGCGATGATGGGGCTTCGGGCATGAACGGAATCATGAAATCCGGCGCGGCCGCCGGGCCTGCGCCGAACGTGAGCCCGGATGCGTTCATCGCCCAAGGCGCCGTGCTCGCCGCAGATGTGACGATCGGCGCGCAGTCGTCGATCTGGTTCAACTGTGTGTTGCGCGGCGACGTTCAGCGCATCGTCATCGGCTGCCGGACGAACATTCAGGACGGCACGATCGCGCACGGCACGACGAGCGGTCATCCGGTCATCGTCGGCGACGACGTGACCGTGGGCCACGGCGCGATCCTGCATGCATGCACCCTCGAAAGCGGCGCGTTCGTGGGATTCGGCGCGCGCGTGCTCGACGGCGCCACCGTATGCAGCGGCGGGATGCTGGCCGCGGGCGCGGTGCTCACGCAGGGCAAACGCGTCGGCGAGGACGAACTGTGGGCCGGCAATCCCGCGCGGCTGCTGCGCGGGCTGACACCACAGGAGCGCGCGTCGATGCGGCTCGCCGCCACGCGGTACGTCGAGCTGGCCGCCGCATATCGCGCGTTCCATTTTTCAGTGTTGACTCTTCAGGAAACCAGGCAATGAGTGCAATCCACGTAACCGAAGCCAGCAAGACCATCGATGACCTGCGCCTGCACGTGATCGAAGACGAGAAGCCGATTCCCGGCAACGATCAGGTGCTGATCGAAGTCGCCTATGCGGGCGTCAATCCGAGCGATGTCAAGGCCGTGCTCGGCGCCATGCCACATGCGGTCTGGCCGCGCACGCCCGGCCGCGATTTCTCGGGCGTGGTGACGGCGGGTCCGGCGCATCTCGTCGGCCGCGAAGTGTGGGGAAGCGGCGGCGAACTGGGCATTCGCGTGAACGGATCGCATGGCCGGTATCTAGTCGCGCCGGCTGCGGGCGTGCGCATCAAGCCGTCGAATCTCTCGATGGCGCAGGGCGGCTCCATCGGCGTGCCGTTCGTGACCGCGTTCGAAGGGCTGCGGCGCGCGGGCGGCGTGCGCAAGGACGACGTCGTGCTCGTATTCGGCGCCAATGGCAAGGTCGGGCAGGCCGCCATCCAGCTCGCCTCGATTGCTGGCGCGCGCGTGTTCGGTGTCGAGCGCACGGCGGTCGCCTACAGCGGTCATGCGAGCGCAGAGGTCACGATGATCGATGCAGCGTCGGAGCGCATCGCCGATGTCGTGCGCGAGCGCACCGATGGCATCGGCGCGAACATCGTGTTCAACACGGTGGGCAGCCCGTACTTCGAGCAGGCCAACCTCGCCATGGCCAGACGCGGCGTGCAGGTCTTCATCTCGACGATCGACCGTGCGGTGCCGTTCGACATCTTCAGCTTCTATCGCGGACAGCACACGTATGTGGGCATCGACACGCTCGCGCTCGACAGCATCGAGGGCGCGCTGATTCTAGAGCAGCTCACGCCGGCCTTCGAAAGCGGCGCGCTGCAACCGTTTCCGATCGAACCCGAAGCGGTCTTCGCGCTCGCGGATGCGAGGCTCGCTTATCAGGCGGTCTTGCGCGGCAGCGCCAACCGCGTCCTGCTGAAGCCATGAACGTCACCCGGTTCGAACAGGCGCCGGCGTATTTCCCGCCGAACCATTTCGGCATGCAGTGCCGCCGGCTCCAGGGACATGAAGCCGGACCGGCCGACGCGTTATGGCTCGGCGTATCGACGATTTTTCCCGGGGGACATACGACGCTGTCCGCATCCGACGTGGAGAAACATTACGTGGTCCTGGCGGGCGTCGTGACCGTTGAAACGCAATCCGGAACCGAAGTGCTGAACACGATGGATTCATGCAGGCTCGCGCCCGGAGAGAAGCGGGCCATCCGCAACGACTCCGCTGAAACGGCGATGCTGCTGCTGGCGATGCCGCTCGGATAATTGAAGTGCTTTTGAAACGCCATGGGAGACATTCAGATGACTCAAGCTCACACTCGTACATACATCAAACGCGACGCCGCCCAGGCACGCGCATTCTCACCCGCGGTGATCACGCAGGGCGGACGCATCGTGTGGCTGGCCGGACAGACCGTGATTGCCGACTCGGCGGGCAAGTCGCTGGCGGGTGATTTCGCCGGACAGGTCAGAGAGATCTTTTCGCTGATTTCGAAGACGCTGGGGCAGGCCGGCGGATCACTGAAGGACATCGTGACCATGACGGTATCGATCACGGATGCTCGCTTTGGCGACACATTCACCACGCTGAGAGCGGAAATATTCGGCGACGATTTTCCGGCCAGTGCGCTGATCACGGTCGCGGGTCTCGCCAAACCCGAGATGCTGGTGGAGGTTCAGGCCATCGCGGTCGTGGACTGAGCGAGGCCTTACGATGCCGAACATATCGATCAAAGTGCTGAACTTCGAAGGCGCGTTCAATCTGCCGCTATGGGTCGCGGAGGAACGGGGTCTGTTCGAGCGTCATGGCCTTGCCGTGACGACGGACTACACGCGCGGGTCCGTCGACATGGTCGGGCGTCTGTCGACGGGCGAGGCCCAGATCGCGCTGACGAGCGTCGACAACGTGATCGCCTATTCGAGCGGACAGGGCGAATCGGGCGGACACACATCGCTGGATCTGGTCGCGTTCATGGGCGGAGACCGAGGATTCCTGTCGCTGGTGTCCAGCGCCGGGATCACATCGATCAATGAGTTGCGCGGCAAGAAAGTTGCCGTCGATGCGATTACGACCGGTTTCGCCTTCGCGCTCAGGCGCATGCTCGACATGCATGGCGTCGGCGCTTCGGAGGTGGATTTCGTCGCCGCGGGCGGCACGGGAAACCGCTATCGGCAACTCGCCGCGGGGCAGTTCGACGCGACGCTGTTACGCACGCCGTTCGAGGTCCTGTCGCTCACGCACGGTTTCAATGTGCTCGCCACGGCGAACGACATGTTTCCGGGGTATCTCGGGACCGTGGGTGCGGCGCGGCGTGGCTGGATCGATGCTCATCGCGACGAGGTCAAGGCTTTCATGCTTGCTTATCGCGAGGCGCTCAAGTGGATCTTCGATGCGAACAACCGTCGGTCAGCGTGCGCGATCCTGCGACGCCGCTTCGACGAGATATCTGAGGCCGACATCCAGGCCGTGTATGCGGATCTCGTGGACCCGGAGCGCGGGTTGATTCTGGACATGTCGATTCCCGATAAGGGCATCGAGCAAGTGCGGCTCATCCGGGATGCAGCAACTCGCCACGACGGCCCGTCGTTTGCTCCGACCTGCGTCGATCTTGAGTTGTTGATGCAGGTACGGGAATCGACGCAGTGGTGACAATGGCCTGAACGTTGGCCGGCGAGCGTATTGCGGATCTGGTGCAAATGAGGCGATCACAATTCGGTCATCGTAATGGGCTGACTGATAAGAGGGCCACCAATGAGCAAACGCCAGAACCTGGAGGTGTCGTTTGCCGGCAGTCACTTTGACGCTGACGTGATCATTGTCTGCGTTCGCTGGTAATGCATTGTACACAGCGTTCTTGCGCTGGGCGGCATGGGCGTATTGACATCCCTCTTCAATGGGCGCAGTGCCGGCTTTTCGGCCATTCGTCAAATCATCGTCGGTCTCGCGGCCACCGCGTTCACATTTGGTATCGGACACCTGTTAGGCGTTTCGGTTTCGTAGAGGGCCCACACGACACGATCCAGTTGAACGCGAGCAAAAGGCATCCGATTCTTGATCAGCAAGAACGCCATCACGCTCAGGTCTACATCCTGCTGCAAACAGATCTATTTCGGCGGCGTGCCGGAGCGGGTGGGGATTGCTAATTTTGCTTTCCGCGAACGTGCAAGCGACGCGCGATTGCGACGTTATTAAGCAAGCTGCTGTAGGGCATCGGGACAATGGCCACCCACGCGAACTGATTAGTCCGGGTGTCGGGCAACGCGTTGCCGACAAGGCTCTGCACTTTCGCGACACATTGAGCTCCATATAGAAGCCTTGAGTACATTATCGATTGCTATCGTAACTGATGCTGCCAGCGTTGGCGCGCACGCGCAGATGGATGGAACGCAACCTTCAACGGTTACCGACAAACTAGTCTCAGGCCGTGTTGCAAGAATGAAGCGCATCAAAGAGTATCCTCGGTAAGGCCGTGTACAACGACAAGAACGAGAAAATCGGGTCTATCCTTGACCTCGTGATTTCGCCAGACTCGGCAGTATCTTCCGCGACCATCGCGGCCATGGTGTCCTTGACCTCCTGCCAGATGCTCGGCTCCAGATAGCGCTTGATGTGCGGAGCGGGATGACGGGCCCGCTGTCGAGAAAGTGAGAGCGGGTTACCGGCAAGATAACCTGCCTGCTCCAACCACGAAAACAACGCATTCAGGATCATCATCGCCTTCTGGCAGCCGACAGCGGACCATAGAAGGCTAGCAACCAGGTGGGCTTTCTCTTCCGCAGGACGCTGTGGGACACGCTGACGGCATCATCCCGATCAAAGCACATCCCGAGCGAGACGTCATACTGATCGACGGCCGTGTGGCCGATTGCAACCGTGCGCGAGGAAATCAACGCTCGCGCATCGTCAACGATGAGAATCACGCTCTTACTGAGCGATCGGCGTCTGCTGCTGGATGGAAGCCTGCTCGCAAGTTTCGAAGTCTTGCGGGCGGTCTGATCGAAAGCGATTCTGCGAAATCGGTGCCGTATGCCGCTTTGAACGCCTCACGTGTGCCACAGGCTAACGATTAAACCGAGAACACTTCGTGGACCGAGCTTTGAAAGCTGCCGCCATTCATGGGACCGCCGCCCGCGACGTGAATGGCGTCACCGACGACCGCTGCGCCCATGCCGTGCCTCGGCGTCAGCATCGGCGAATAAGCTTGCCATGCATCGGAGTTGGGGTCATAGGCCTCGTTTTGCCCAAACACGCGGCGTGTTCCTTCGCCGCCCATGCAGAAGAACCTGCCGCGCCACGCGACGCCGCCATGACCTGAGCGCGGCGTCGGCATTGGTGCGCGCTCCTCCCATGCGTCGGCTTTTGCGTCGTATGCGACATGCATGCCGGTGTTGAAGTCGAAGGTGTCCATCCGGCCGCCCGCCACGTGTATCCGGTCTCCCAGCGATATCGCCGCAGCGTGATCGCGCGGTCCAGGCACGGGCGCGAGCGTTTTCCAGACATCGCCTTTGGGATCGTAGGCTTCGTGCCAGTCGACGGAACGCGTGTCTCGTCCGCCGATGGCGTGCAACAGTCCCTCGTGCGCAACAACGGAAATGGCGCCTCGCGTGCCGCGCGACAACGGACGGATGGAATGCCAGCGATTATCCGCGACCACATAGGCGTAGCAATCGGGCACCGCGACGCGATTCTGCTCGACGAATCCGCCAAATGCATAGACCACGCCGTCGAGCGCCGCCACGCCGATGTGATTGGCGCCGCGCGGAATCGGCGCCGCTTCGATCCAGCGGCCGAGCGAGGTGTCGAAGACGTGATGATAGGGCCGCGCGACGCGACCGGCGGCGTATCCGCCAATTACGTGCATGCGGTCGCCTTCACTCGTGGCCCACGCCATTTCACTGCGTGGCAAGGGCAGAGGCGCGGCGGCGCTCCAGTGCCCCGGGGTCGGTGCGGCTGGCGCGGAAGAATACGTGAAGCGCTGCGTGTAGGCCTCGGGCGGAAGTTGCGTCGCTTCCGGGTCACGAAGGCTCACATAAAGGCCGCCGCGCTGGATTGCCTGCATTTCCTCAGGGTCAGGCATGTTGTCAGACGGAGTTGCGGCATGCGCGCCGCGTGTCACGAGAAAGGTGCCGGCCGTGATTGCGGCCAGTTTGAAAAATCGGCGTCGCTCGATGCCCACGAACCACCTCCGGATTGGCGCAGCGCGCATCTTGCCGATACGACGCAAGGGGGAATCACCGAGTGTAGCCAAATCCTGCAACGTCGGTTTCCCACTGGTCCAACTGCTTACGCGGCTTTCGGTGTCCTGCATCGACCTGTGGAAGCCGCCATCGCGGTAAGGCATCGGGTCAAGAGGATATGTCGAGCTGCGTATTTTTCTTTAACGTCTGATGCCGAATCGCCGATCCCGGCCACAAACGGCTATTCATCAAGCGAGCAAACCTGCCATTGCAATGGCAGCTTCGCTCCAGAACGTGACGCACTATCCATGGGACGGTTCAGCTGTAACCACATTCAGGCATCCTTGTTCGTGAGGTAGCTTCCGGTCACCTTTTCGCGCCCTTGGTCCCGTCCCACGTGTACCATTCGTGCAGTCCTCACGCCACTCGAAACTCTTCCGTAACAGTAACTCGGGGCATTCCGATCGATGTCACAGATCGCACGCCGGATACGGCAGGTCAAAGGTCCACGACTCCACCGCCTCCAAGCGAGAACCGGCTTCCGCATGCCTGCGATACGCGCGAACTTGCTTCGACCAGGCGCGCGATGGCCATTTCTTTGATCGCCGACACTTCGACACTCGCGCCAATCAAGGTCAGGCAGGCCACTGCTTCTTCCTGCACGTCGAGAATTGGCGCGCTTATCGCGGCGAGGCCCGGGATGAGGACGGACTCCGCTTCGTCATAACCACGCCGACGAACCGTTGCCAGACGATCAAGCAGATCTGGCGGCGGCTTTTCGTGATTCTTTGATACAGCCAGTTCGATCAGATGATCTCTTATCTGCGACGGCATGAACGCGAGCATCGCGCGCCCCGTTGCCGAGTTGGTCAACTGGAATGTCGATCCGACAGACAACGTCGTAATGAAGGGAACAAAACTGCGCTCCCAACGGACGATGGTCGGGCCGCGATCACCAAGGACATTGAGCAGGGTAGGAAGACCCGTGTCGGCGACCAGTTGCGGCATGGCTTCGCCGGCAAGCCGCAAAGGATCGAGACGTCCGAGCGCGGACGCGCCGATGCGAATCGCAGCGGGCCCCAGGTCGTAGAGTCCGGTGATTTCGTCCTGAACCGCCAAACCGCTTGCAGTCAGACTGGCGAGATAACGATGCGCAAGGCTGTTCGGCATGCCTGCCGCACGCGCCAGCTCGCGTAGCGGCGCAGCCTTCCCAGCGGCGACGAGCGCAAGAAGCATTTCCGTCGCCTTGTCCGCCGACTGGATGCCCCGTCGCCCGCCGCCGCCCTCGGCGGACAATTCGTGTTTGGATGGCGTCGAGGTCTGCGCAGCTCGTCTTTTCGTCGTGGGCAATGCGGTTATTTCCTTGATTCAAGGGGATTCGCGCTCGGGCGCTGTTAACTCTACCATTTGCACCGCGCTATCCGGTCCCGTCGACGGCGCCCTTCGGCCCGATAAACGAGCAATCCGGCCGACGCCCTCAACGTCTCCTTTCCACGAGCCCGCAGACGCGGGCGGGCTGGAATCTTCGACGCAGACATGCCCGCGCGTTGCGTCGATTTCACGATGCGCGGCCCGCCTTCCCGCGGAATGGCAGTTTTCCGCGTTTCTTTTCGATTCGAATCGAGCCCGTCGATCACGGTGAAACGACCGGCTGACGCGCCTCTCGAACGTTATCCTATAGACAACGGGTTATCCCTATTTGCAACGGTAAATGACCGAGCTTACCTTTCGGGCACTGGGACTTCCCGCCGTTCGCAATGCGGGAAGCATCGATTCTGAAATCTGCCGCCTGAGAGAAATCGTGCTTGATAAAAGAGAGTTTTATATCGATGGGCGCTGGGACGAACCACGAACGTCGCGGACGCTTTCCGTGCTCGATCCGTCGACCGGACAGCCCTGCGCAAGCATTTCAGCCGGCGATGAAACCGACATCGATCGTGCCGTCGATGCTGCGCGCCGTGCCTTCGCCGACTGGTCCTGTACGGCGCCGGGCGCGCGCCTCGCGCTGATAGAGAAGCTCCTTGCGATCTACAAGCGTCGCGCGCCCGAGATGGCGAAGATGATCAGCCTGGAAATGGGCGCGCCCATCGACCTGGCCGCGAACGATCACGTCGGCGCCGGCGCTTTCCATATCGAAAACTTCATCGCCGCATTTCGCGACTTTCGATTCGAACGCCCGCTCGGACCGCACGCACCCGATGACCGCATCCTGATGGAACCGATCGGCGTAGCGGGCCTCATCACGCCGTGGAACTGGCCGATGAACCAGGTGACGCTCAAGGTCGTGCCCGCGTTGCTCGCGGGCTGCACCGCGGTGCTCAAGCCGTCGGAAATCGCGCCGTTGTCGTCGCTGCTCTTCGCGGAGTATGTCGATGAAGCGGGCTTCCCGCGCGGTGTCTTCAATCTCGTCAATGGCGATGGCACGCAAGCGGGCGCACGGCTCTCATCCCATCCGGATGTGGACATGATCAGCTTCACCGGTTCAACGCGCGCGGGCATCGCCATTTCGATAGCGGCGGCGCAGACCCTCAAGCGCGTATCGCTCGAACTCGGCGGTAAAGGCGCGAATCTCGTTTTCGCGGACGCGGATGCAGGCGCGGTGAAGCGCGGCGTGCTCCATTGCTTCAAGAACACGGGACAGAGCTGTAACGCACCCACGCGCATGCTGGTCGAGCGGTCGATCTACGCGCGCGTGGTCGAGCAAGCGCGCGAGATCGCGGAAAGCGTGGCCGTCGACGCGGCCTATCAGCCGGGCAAGCACATGGGGCCGCTCGCGTCCGAGGCGCAGTATCTGAAAGTCCAGGAGATGATCGAGAAGGGTATCGACGAAGGCGCGCGACTCGTGGCCGGCGGTCCCGGACGCCCACGGGGACACGATGCCGGTTACTTCGTTCGTCCGACTGTCTTCGTCGACGTGAATAACCAGATGGCCATTGCTCGCGAGGAGATCTTCGGCCCGGTGCTGTCGATCATCCCGTTCGATAGCGAGGATGAAGCTATCGCCATTGCCAACGACACGCCCTATGGCCTTGCCAATTACGTGCAATCCACGGACGGCGAGAAACGCAATCGCGTCGCCGCGCGGCTTCGCTCCGGCATGGTCGAAATGAACGGCAAACCGCGCGGAGCCGGATCGCCTTTCGGCGGGATCAAGGCATCGGGGCGCGCACGTGAGGGTGGCGTATGGGGTATCGAAGAGTTTCTCGAGGTCAAGGCCATCTCCGGCTGGGCGCACGCCTGAAGACTGCCCGCATCCATCAGCAAGGCTCAAGCAGGAGACAAGAGATGTCCAAAGCATTATCCGGTGTACGCGTGCTGGATCTGTCGCGCGTGCTTGCCGGACCCTGGGCGAGTCAGACGCTCGCGGATCTGGGAGCAGAAGTCATCAAGATCGAAAGGCCCGGTAGCGGCGACGACACGCGCGGCTGGGGGCCGCCCTATCTGAAGGACGTCGACGGTCAACCCACGGGCGAAGCCGCCTATTATCTCGCGGCCAATCGCGGCAAGAAGTCCGTCACGCTGAATATCGCGCGTGCGGAGGGTCAGGCCATCGTTCGCCAGCTTGCTGCGCAGGCGGACATATTCATCGAGAACTACAAGGTGGGCGACATGGCCCGCTATGGTCTGTCTTACGAAGACCTTCGGGAACTCAACCCGCGTCTCGTCTATTGCTCGGTGACGGGATTCGGGCAGACCGGCCCGCTCGCCGAGATGGCGGGCTACGACTTCATCGTGCAAGGCATGGGCGGACTCATGAGCATCACCGGCGAACGCGATGATTATCCAGGTGGCGGGCCGCAGAAGGTCGGCGTCGCATTTGCGGACATCATGACCGGCATGTATTCGACGGTCGCGATACTCGCGGCGATCGCCCAGCGCGCGAACACGGGAGAAGGGCAATACATCGACATGGCGTTACTCGACGTTCAGGTCGCGACGATGGCGAACATGAACCTGAACTACCTCGTCTCCGGGACGACGCCGCGCCGGCAAGGCAATGCGCACGCGAACATCGTGCCGTATCAGGTGTTCGACGCGAACGACGGGCAAATGGTGATCGCCGTCGGCAACGACAGTCAGTTCGCGAAGTTCTGCGAGACCGGTGACTGCCTTCATCTCGCGGCCGATCCGAGGTTCGCGACCAACGCCGGACGCGTGGCTCACCGCGATGTGCTCATCCCCCTGCTCGAAGCGATCATGCTCACGCGCACGGTGAACGAATGGACCGTGCAACTCAATCGGAAAAGCGTGCCGGCCGGGCCGATCAACAGCATCGCGCAGGCGTTCGAGCATCCGCAGGTGAAGCATCGGCGGATGCGGGTAGACATTGCGCATCCGTTGTCGGGCAGTGTGCCGAGCGTGGCCAGTCCGATCCGCATGTCCGCGTCACCCATGACTTACGACACACCGCCGCCGACGCTCGGTCAGCACACCGACGAGGTGCTCGCATCGCTCTGCGGGATGCGTGCGGGCGATATCGAGGCGCTGCGCAGCCGCGCGATCGTATGAAAGAACTGCACTGCTGCAATCGCGAACCGGGCAGGCGGTCCTTGCCAGCCGGAGCGCAAATCGTTGAATTGGAGAAAGTACAGCATGAATGGCGCTGAGAGTCTTGTTACCACGTTGCTGGAGTCGGGCATCGACACCTGCTTCGCCAATCCCGGAACCAGTGAGATGCACTTCGTCGCGGCACTGGATCAGATCCCGGGCATGCGTTGCGTGCTCGGCCTCCAGGAAAACATCGTGACCGGCATGGCCGATGGTTACTACCGTATCGCCGGCAAGCCCGCGAGCACGCTGCTGCATTGCGGGCCGGGGCTCGCTAACGGCTGGGCCAATCTGCACAACGCGCGTCGGGCCAATAGCGGCATCGTCAATATCGTGGGCGATCAGGCGACCTATCATCAGCCGTTCGATGCACCGCTCACCGCCGATACCGCTGGCCTCGCCAGCGCCGTGTCGCGCTGGGTGCGCACGAGCCGGCACGCGGCCGATGTCGGCAGGGATGCGGCGGCGGCGGTGGCAGCGGCGCGCACCGCGCCTGGACAGATTGCCACGCTGATTCTGCCATCCGATACGTCGTGGGACGCGGGCGGTGTCGCTGCGCGCGCGATGCCTGTTCCCGCTGCGCCCGCCGTCGATCCGTTCGCGGTCGACACCGCGGCAAGCATCCTTCGGCACAACGCGAACGTGCTGCTTCTGCTCGGCGGACACTGTGCGATGCCGCAAGCGCAGGAGCTAGCGTGGCGTATCGCGAGCGCGACGGGCGCGACACTCAAGTACGAGTATGTGAACGGACGCGTCGCACGCGGACGTGGCCGCCTGCCGATCGAGCGCCTGCCGTACAACACCGATCAAGCCATCAAGCTGCTTGAGCCGTTCCAGCACATCATTCTGGTCAATGCGAAAGCACCCGTCGCGTTTTTTGCGTACCCCGGAAAGCCTTCCATTCAATATTCGAGCACCGCGCAGATTCACACCTTGTCGCGCGTCGATCAGGATCCTGTTTCCGCATTGCTGGCGCTCGCTGAAACGTTGAATGCGCCTCCCGCCGCCATGCCCGATGCCGGTCCGCGACCCGAAGCTGTCCGGGGCACACCGACGCAGGAAGGCCTCGCGCGGACGCTGGCCGCGCTGATGCCGGAGAACGCCATCGTGTCCGACGAGAGCATTTCGTTCGGGCGCGGCTTTTACCCGCTCACTCATGGGGCTGCGCCGCACGACTGGCTCCAACTGACGGGCGGCGCCATCGGCGACGGCCTGCCTGTGGCGACCGGCGCAGCGGTGGCGAGCGGTGGATCGAGGCGAGTCATCAGCCTGCAGGCGGACGGCTCGGCGATGTATTCGCTGCAGTCCTTGTGGACGCAAGCCCGCGAGAAGCTGCCCTGCACGACGATCCTTCTCAGCAACCGGAAATACAACATCCTGATTGGCGAATACCAGAATGTCGGCGCCATCCCGGGCCCGACCGCGATGGGCATGCTCGATCTCTCCAATCCCGATCTCGACTGGGTGAAGCTGGCCAATGGCATGGGCGTGGAAGCGGCACGCGCGACGACACTGGAAGCTTGCGCGGACCTGATGAAGCAAAGCTTCCTGCAGAACGGGCCTTTCCTGATCGAACTGATCATCTGAAATAACGGAGACCTAACAACGTGAGCGATATCACGCATCTCGGCTTTCTGGGCCTCGGCAACATGGGTGCCGCGATTGCCCTGCGGCTCATTCATCCAGACTCGACGCTGCATGTGTTCGACCCGAATCCGGAAGCGGTCAGGCCGCTCGTCGAAGCTGGCGCGATCGCGCATGCGAGCCCGCGCCTGGTGGCGGATGCGGCGACCATTGTCATGGCCTGTCTGCCGAACAGCGACGTGTGCGAACGTGTGCTGTTCGGACAGGATGCCGTGGCTGCGGGCAAGAGCGTGCAAACGTATGTCGAGATGTCCACGCTGGGGCCGACCGCGGTCTCGTCGAATACGAAGCGGCTCGCCGCCTCGAACATCGCGACCATCGATGCGCCTGTCAGCGGCGGTCCCGCTGCGGCGCGCGCAGGCACCTTGTCCATCATGCTGTCCGGCAATGACGATGTGGTTGCCACCGCGATGCCATGGCTCACGCTCATCGCAAAGAAGATCTGCAGGCTTGGCGACGAGCCCGGCCAAGCCCAGGCGATGAAGCTGGTGAACAACATCATGCTCGCAGCCAACATGGCCGTGGCTTCCGAGGCGCTTACCATCGGCGCAAAGGCAGGGCTCGACGCGGACGCCATGATCGAGGTGATCCGGTCGAGCACCGGGCACAGCGCGGCCGCGGATATCCTCGCCCGCTTCGCCATTTGCGGTGCATTCGACTTCGGTGCGCACATGTCGATCGTGGCGAAGGACGTGGAACTGGCCATTGCCGAAGCAAAAGCGCTCGATGTCCCGGTGCCTGTGCTGAACGAAGCGCGAAACCTCTGGCACGGCGCCATCGAACAAGGCCGGGGCCGCGACGACTTCACGTCCATCCTCAAAATCGTGGAAGCCCGCGGCGGCGTGACGGTTCGTGGCGCGCCACGACGATAGCCCTGCGACCCGCCTCCATTACATCCCTCAACTATTCGAATCTCACGGAGAAAATCATGAATTCCCTCGACAGCGATAAAGCAGTTTCTCCCGCAACGACCGGCGACACCGCCGAACCGATTGCGAAACTTGCCTATGCCACTCCGGAGACCGCGCCGCTGGTGCCGGGGCGCCGCGAATTCTTCAAATACCGCGATCTCGGCGTCACCGATGCCACGGCCGGCCGCATGCGTGCGCAACTCACCATTGCCACGGGCGACATGCAGCAAACGGGCTGGCACTACCACGTGTGCGAGTCCCAGTTCATCTTCACGTTGCGAGGCTGGGTCGATCTGCTGATCGAGGATGGACGCAAGATTCGCGTGAGCGCGGGCGAATCGCTGCTCATTCCTGGCGGGCTCAAGCATAACGAGATTGCCATCTCGGAAGACTTTGAGCTTCTTGAAGTATCCGTGCCGGCAAAGATGGGCACGGTGGCGTGCGACCCGCCCGAGGCTTTCGCTTCCCAACGTTGAACGACATGTCGAACGCAGAGGAACTTCAAATGACCAAAGGCTATATCTTTGCCGAAGTGAATATCCACTCCGCCAACGCTGAGTGGGGCGAATACAGCAGCAAGGTTCAGGCAACACTCGATGCATACGGCGGTGTGTTCCTGATTCGCGGCGGAACGCAAAACGTCCTGGAAGGCACAGCGGATGGCGGCACGATCGTCGTGCTTGAGTTCGAGAGCTTCGAACGCGCCGAAGAATGGTACGCATCGACTGCTTATCAGGACATCCTGCCGCTACGATTGCGTAACGCCGATGCGCGAGTCATCTGTCTCGCAGGCACGGACTGAACGCATACGGAGGCAATTCCAAGGCGGTGCCGGGAAACCGGACGGCATAGGTCGCGAGAATCCAGCGCGTATTTCTAAAGCGTTGTTTGTCCAACGCGATACCTCATTCTATTCAATTCGAATAACTAAATAAAATGGCGAGGGAAAATTTTGAAAACGATCTCAGCCTTCACACGTAGTTTGAAAAAAATCAAAACCGAAAGATATAGTCAAGTCCGGAGACAGGTATGGCCTTGGTAATTGTTCTTTGTTCGCTGGCGTTTCTCATGCTCGCGGCGTATCGCGGCTACAGCGTCATTCTTTTTGCGCCAATCGCCGCGCTCGGCGCCGTCTTACTCACGGAACCCGCAGCCGTCGCACCGGTATTCTCGGGCATCTTCATGGAGAAGATGGTTGGCTTCGTGAAGCTCTACTTTCCAGTGTTCCTGCTTGGCGCGTTATTCGGAAAGCTGATCGAGATATCGGGATTTGCAGCCGCCATTGTCGCCGCCGCCATCCGATATATCGGTCGTTCGCGCGCCAACCTCGTGATCATCACCGTGTGCGCGTTGTTGACTTACGGCGGCGTGTCAGTATTCGTCGTCGTGTTCGCGGTGTATCCGTTCGCTGCGGAGCTTTATCGGCAGAGCAACATTCCGAAGCGGCTCATGCCAGGCGTCATTGCACTCGGCGCGTTCTGCTTCACCATGGATGCGCTTCCCGGCACGCCGCAGATTCAAAACATCATTCCGTCGACTTTTTTCAAGACCACGGGCTGGGCCGCACCTGCGCTTGGGATGAGCGGTTCGGTATTCATGCTCGTCATCGGATTGATCTATCTCGAATGGCGGCGAAAGAGCGCGATGGCAAAGGGCGAAGGTTACGGCACGTCGCTCGTCAACGAACCGGAGCGCGTGGCGGAGGACATGCTGCCGCACCCGGTGCTGGCGATCATGCCGCTGATCTTCGTCGGCGTCTCGAACTATTGCTTCACGAAGTGGATTCCGCTCTGGTATGGGCCTTCGTACACCGTGGCACCGGAGGTGCTCCCCGGCGTGCATGTCCCTGTAACGACTTCAATCAAGACGGTCACCGCCATCTGGTCAGTCGAGGCTGCGCTGCTTCTCGGCATCGCACTCGTTGTCTGCACGGCCTTCCGCCGCGTGTCCGTGGCGCTTGCGGACGGAAGCCGGGCGGCGGCGGCTGGCGCTTTGCTCGCTGCGATCAACACCGCATCGGAATACGGCTTTGGCGCGGTGATCGCAGCGCTTCCGGGTTTCGTGGTGGTCAGCGACGCGCTAAAGACGATTCCGAATCCGCTCGTCAATGCGGCCGTGTCGGTGAGCACGTTGGCCGGCATCACGGGTTCCGCGTCGGGCGGCATGAGCATCGCGCTCGCTGCCACATCCGACCTGCTGATCAAGAACGCACAGGCTGCGCATATCCCGATGGAGGTGCTGCATCGCGTGGTTGCGATGGCGAGTGGCGGCATGGACACGCTGCCGCATA
Source organism: Caballeronia megalochromosomata (assembly GCA_001580565.1). Lineage (GTDB taxonomy): Bacteria > Pseudomonadota > Gammaproteobacteria > Burkholderiales > Burkholderiaceae > Caballeronia > Caballeronia megalochromosomata. The sequence goes on from LRBF01000279.1 coordinate 175,234, forward strand.
ACGGCGCCGTCATCACGTTGCTCGCCGTGACTGGCCTGACGCATCGGCAGTCCTATCGGGAGATCTTCGCAATCACGCTGATCAAGACGCTCGCGGTGGGTTTTGTGATCGCCGTCTACTACGCGACGGGCCTCGTCTGAAGGGAGCGTCTCGCCGCACTCAGTTTCGCTCGCTTCGCCGAAGGCACGCGTTGGCGTTTCCAAACGTTGTTTCGTTTCACGCCGCTCCAGGTTGCTCCTTCAGCGGTTGCGGTAATTCAAATAAGAATTTTACGGAGATCTTTAGATGAAGAAGTCGGCTTTCGTGGCACTCGTATTCAGCGCGGTCAGTGGGATAGCCTATGCACAAAGTAGCGTCTTGCTGTATGGGATAGTGGATGAAGGATTCCAGTTCAACAACAACGCGGGCGGCAAGCGCCAGTACTACCTCGCAAGCGGCGAACTGAACGGCAGCCGCTGGGGGCTGCGCGGCAGCGAGGATCTGGGCGGAGGATTGAAGGCCATCTTCGTGCTGGAAAATGGCTTCGATGTGAACACGGGGCGACTCGGGCAAGGCGGTCTTGAATTCGGCCGTCAGGCATACGTCGGCATGTCGGGCGGTATCGGCACAATCACGCTTGGACGTCAGTACGATTCGGTCGTCGACTATGTGGGTCCGCTGGAAGCGGGCGACCAGTGGGCTGGATATCTCGGGGCGCATCCCGCAGACAACGATAACTTCAACAACACGAATCGCGTGAACAACGCGATCAAGTTCACCAGCCCGACCCTCGGTGGTTTCACTTTTGGCGGCATGTATAGTCTCGGCGGAGTGGCCGGCGACGCCACGCGCAATCAGATATGGTCGCTCGGTGGAGGGTACACGAAAGGTCCGCTGATTTTGGGTGCAGCGTACTTAAATGTGCGCAACCCCAATGTCTCATTTTACGGATCGGGCGGGATGGTCGCACCTGCGACAGCGGGCGTTCCAGGCTCCAACCTCGGCAATTCTCCGGTCATTTCGGGATACGCCTCGGCGCACACGTTGCAGGTGATCGGCGCGGGTGCTTCGTACACCTTCGGTGCGGCGACGATCGGCGCGACTTACTCCAACACGAAATTCAAGGGGCTCGGTGACACGACCTCGGGCCCCGCGCCTTTAACAGGCATCGCCGGAACCGCCACGTTGAACAACGCCGAAGTCAACTTCAGATACCAACTGACTCCCGCGCTGCTGCTTGGCGCCGCATACGTCTTTACCAAGAGCAGCGGAGTGGACGGGGCGAGCGGTGCAAGGTATCACCAGGGCGCGCTGGGCGTCGATTACTTCCTCTCCAAGCGCACGGACATTTATATGGTGGGCGTCTATCAAAAGGCGAACGGGACCGATTCGACTGGAAATCCGGCGGTGGCGTCGATCAGTCAGATCACACCTTCCAGCACGGATCGACAGGCAGCGCTGCGCTTCGCGATTCGCCACAAGTTCTAAGTGCGATGAGCGGCAGGGGTGAGGCGGGGTCCGGTTGGCCGACGGCGCGGCGAGGCATGAGCAGGTCTCACGGGGTCAAATCTACTTCGAATGTTTATCTCCGAGTTAATTGATTACGGGAACGCCCGGTTTCTATACTCCACGCGCAGACGGCCGACTGGCATCGAAACGCTTACCTGCGCGAGCCGAATGTGAGCATGAGGTTTCCTCTAACGCTGCGCCCTGAGCCGTCGTCCGGTTCTGCGACTTCGCCATTTGGAGCTACGAGATGAACAAGTTCACAAGACAATTGGCCGCGTGCGCAGTATTGGCAGTTGCAGCTTCGCAAACGGCACTGGCGCAGCACGACAAGGCGGTCGCTCAGGCGAACACGGCCTGGAACACGGCTTTCAACAAGGGAGATGCTCACGGGCTCGCCAACATGTACGACAAGAACGCGGTGGTCTCGCCAGGCAACGGAACGACCGTTCAGGGACGCGCCGATATCGAGAAGCTCTTCAAGAGCTACTTCGACGCCGGCGTACACGATCATACGATTGACGTCGTGCAGGCAAACCGCGTTGGCAACGTGATGTACGAGACCGCGAACTGGACGGCCGTTGCGGAAAAGGATGGCAAGAAGGCGCCATACAAAGGTGTTCTGGTAAAGGTCATGACCAAAGGCGCCGATGGAAAATGGCGCACAATCGCGCATACGTGGAACGCGGCGCAATGAGCGATGGGCGATAACGTCGAGCAGGAGCCGTTTGGCCGAACTGGACGCGCAAGCGATCAAAGTGTTACCGCGGGAGATCGTTCTTTCAGCGGTTTCCTTCGGTTCGCGAGGCGCGACCTGGAAGATCGCGTAACCTATGGAATGCCCATCCTGCAAGGCCGTCTTTCTTCATGGCAACAGGTTCTGCGTAGAGTGCGGTGAACTGCTGCCGGTCGAGTGTCCGTCCTGTAAGCATCCAAATTCGCCGCACGCGAAATTCTGTGGAGGCTGCGGTAGCCGGCTGAATGTCGGCGCATCCACTGCATGTATCGAGGCACCCGCAACGCCGGCGCAGGCAAGCGTGCTGCCAACGCCCTCGGCGGAACGGCGACAAGTGACGGTGATGTTCAGCGATCTCGTTGGCTCAACGGCGCTCGCTACGCAACTCGACCCCGAAGATCTCCATGATGTGATCAACGCGTATCACACATGTGTCGCGGATGCGGTCAGCTCTTTTGGGGGCTTCGTCGCGAAGTACATGGGCGATGGCGTCCTGATCTACTTCGGTTATCCGCGGGCGCACGAGGACGATGCTGAACGGGCAGTGCGGGCTGCCCTCGCCATCACCGAGGCCTGCTCTCTCAAGGCGTCCGGTCATGCGCCCGGCCGGCTTCAGGTGCGCGTCGGGATCGCAACTGGACTCGTGGTCATCGGCAATCTGATCGGCGCGGGCGAAGCTCAAGAGCGGGGCATCGTAGGTGAAACACCCAACCTGGCGGCTCGAATGCAAGCCCTGGCGGAACCCGACGCGGTCGTCATCGAGCCGCAGACACGCCTGATTCTCGGAAACCTGTTCGAATACCGCGACCTCGGCAAAGTGCAGGTAAAAGGCTTTGCGCAAGCGGTTCAGGCATTCCAGGTCATCGGACTGAGCGCCATCGATAGCCGATTCGAAGCCCTTCATTCAACGGACCTCACGCCGCTCGTCGGGCGCGACGAAGAGACACGATTGCTTCTTCGCCGATGGGAGAAGGTCAAAAGCGGCTGCGGCCAGGTTGTGTTGATATCCGGCGAGGCGGGGATCGGCAAGTCGCGCATGGCCGCTGCAATTCTTCGACGGATCGGTGAGGAACCGCACACCCGCTTGCGCTATTTCTGTTCTCCGCATCACGTGGATAGCGCGTTTTATCCGATCATTCATCAACTCCAGCGGGCCGCAGCTTTCCAGCGCGACGATGATGCGCGCTCGAAGGTCGATAAGCTCGACGCTCTGCTTTCGCGCGCAACGGCTACAGCGGAAGACAGCCGGCTCATCGCCGACCTGCTGTTGCTGCCCGATATTGGACGGCATCCGGAAGTTCATCTTAGCCCGCCGCAACGCAAGCAGAGGACGATCGACGCGCTTCTGCGGCAACTCGACGGTCTTTCGCGACGGCAACCCGTGGTGCACATCTTCGAGGACATTCACTGGATCGATCCGACGAGTTTCGAGGCGCTGGATCGGACGGTCGAGCTTATCCGCCAGTTACCCGTGCTGCTCCTCATGACTTTCCGGCCGGAGTTCGACCCGCCGTGGGTTGGCCAGCCGCACGTTACGATGATGGCTTTGCGCCGTCTCGAGCAGGACGATGTGTCGGTACTCGTCGATACGATTGCGGGCGGCACGGTGCTGCCGCCAGAGATCGTCAGTGAAATCGTCGAGCGCACAGATGGGGTTCCGCTCTTCGTCGAGGAGTTGACGAAGGCCGTAGTCGAAGCCGGCTTCGATCGACCTGAAGCCGCCAATACGCTATCCAGAACGCCGGCGCGCACCATTCCTGCGACCTTGCACGCGTCGCTCATGGGCCGTCTCGACCGGCTCGGTCAGGCGAAGGAGCTTGCTCAAATCGGCGCGGCAATCGGGCGTGAATTTCCCTATGATCTGCTGGCTGCGGTGGCGTCGCTATCGGAGCCTGCGTTGCGCGCGGGCGTGAATCAACTCGTCGCGTCGGGTCTGGTCTTCGGCCGTGGCGTGCCGCCCGAAGCATCCTATCTCTTCAAACATGCGCTCTTGCAAGATGCCGCCTACGGCACCCTGTTACGCCGGACGCGCCAGCAATTGCATGCACGGATCGCCGAGGTGCTCGAACAGCGCTTTCCGGAAAGGGTGGCCCGCGAGCCGGAGCTGCTGGCACGCCACTTTTCCGAAGCGCAACGGCCGGATCGTGCCGCGGGTTACTGGCTCAAGGCGGGAAAAAAAAGCGCCGAAACCTCGGCAAATCTGGAGGCGATCAGGCATCTGTCCCGCGCGCTCGAGTCGGTGAGAATGCTTCCGGAGAGCCCGGAGCGGGATCGGCAGGAACTTACCATACAGAGCACGATCGGAACTCCACTGATCGCTGTCTACGGGTACGCGGGTCAGGAAACGGGCGTTGCCTTCGACCGGGCGCGCATCCTTGGCGAACGACTCGCAGACGCCGGCGCCCTGTTCGCGACGCTCAGCGGGCAATGGGCCTTTCACTTCGTGCGTGGCGATCACGACATGATGCGGCAACTGGCCGACGAGGCACGACGCACGTCTCAACAAATGGCCGATGAAGCGCTCCAGTTGGCGGGGTATCGGTTGGCCGGGGGCAACGCCATGTATTTCGGGCGGTTCGTGGAGGCCCGATACGCGTTCGAGACGATCTTGCGTATCTATAACGCGACCCGGCATCGCCCTCAGCCCGTGCATTACATCCATGATCCGAAGTTCTATGCGCTGGCCTATCTGCCGGTCATCGACTGGGTTCTCGGGTACCCGGAGCAGGCGAGAAGCTGGCAAGCAAAAGCTTTCGAATATGCGGCTGAATTGAATCAGGCGACGCTCGCGACTCACGTGAAAATATACGGCGGAGCAGGACTCGACGAACTGCGCTTCGACGCAAGCGCCGTACGCGCTCATGCCGACGCCATCGTCGATCTCGCGGATCAACACAATCTGCGCTACCTCCGGCTGAACGGCCTGATCTTGCGGGGCTGGACGATGGCGCAGGCCGGAGCGGGCGAGGAGGGCCTTGCGCTGATGCGTCGGAGTTGCACGGAGCGCCTTGCAATGGGTGTCAGCTGGTATCAGAGCCGATACCTGTGCATGCTGGCGGCCACCTCCCTGCAACAGCGTCGCCCCGACGAAGGCCTGGCGGCCCTCGCGGAAGCGAGGAACCTCGGGACGCGCACCGACGAGCACATGTGGGAGGCGGAGCTCAGGCGTATGGAAGGCGAGCTCTGGCGGATGCAGGGCGCTCCGTCGGCCGAGGTCGAGGGACATTTCCAGGAGGCGCTTGCAATCGCCCGGGACCAGTGCGCCAAGTCATTCGAATTGCGGGCTGCAATCAGTCTCGCCCGTTTGTGCCGTGATGAGGGAAGCCACGCCGACGCGGGCCGAGTGCTTCTCGCTCCGATCTACAACTCATTTACTGAAGGATTCGACACACCTGATCTAAGGGAAGCGAAAGGACTGCTGGGTGAAATATAGTGTGTCCGTCCGTGCGAGCAAGATGGCGGGTCGGGCTTGTCGCTTCTCGCCGATCCGCCAATCAAGGGCACTCGACTTGCGCGCCCAGCGAAAAAGATCCGGTGCGAACCGCGCGTCTGCGCTAAGGCCGTCTCACGCTTCGCCACATCTTCGCTGAAGGCACTTCGGTCTAACATGACCGCTGCCGTGACTAGTTCTTCTCGTTAGCTACCCTTCGAAGGTCGAATACCTTACCAGCAAGAGAGTCATTCGACGTGCAGCGATAGCGGTTGTACAGCCTTGCATACGCATGGTCCTGCGGTGCTTGAGGCCGAGCGAGCCACCGAACAATTCCGGCAGGTTAATCGGCGATGCAGCCTGTAATCGAACAAGCTCGCGAGCGCGGATACGCGGTCGTCTTCGATGCCTACTTAGCAGGTACGAGTGCGGTGGTCGCGGCCATCCGAACGGACGAGAGAAGCGACTCGATTGGCACGGTGAGCATCGCGGGTCCTTCAATCCGCATGACCGCCGAGCGCATTCAGACACTCGGACCTAAGCTTGTCGAGTGTGCGAAAGCGTTAGCGGTCGCGAGTCGATCTCATCACAGAGCAGGCGGCATTCGCGACCTCGTCTCTCGGATCACCGATGCGTCGGCGGCTGGTCCATTTTGGTCGGCGGCAACAATCGAGGCTCAGACCGGCTCTGAGTCCAGAAAGACATAAAGCGCCGAGATCTTTTCGTCACGGGCAATGATGATGTCTATACCCGTGTACCGCGGCGGTTCGCCTTCCGGACCCGACCCCCAGTCGATGCGCCCGCCGTCCTGCACGACTTGCGGCGCGCTATGGGGCGTGTAGACATAGTCCGGATGACTGGCGCGCAATTTCCCGGCAATCCGCTGAAGCGCATCGTGTCCGTGATACTGGCCCGGTGGAAGATTCACCACGCAATCGGCGCAGTAAAGCGCCTCGATGGCCGAGCGCCGGCGTTCAGAATCCGCTTCGCCAAAGACGTCCCGTAGATTGCGCAACAACAACGTTTCGATTGTATTCGACATGATGATGTCCTTCGTTTCGAGCATCGCGCGCAGGAAACACTTGCGGCTACGAGGTCGCCCGGCACGCGAGTGATGAATCAGACCTGGGCAATGCCGCCGTCGACAAAAAATTCAGCGCCGGCGACGAAGCTGGATTCGTCGGATCCAAGGAAGAGCACGACCTTGGCGACTTCGTCCGGATCAGCTACGCGTCCGAGCGGCACGTTAGCCGCCATATAGTCGAGCAACGCCTGCTGCTGAACCTGATCGGAGCCCGCCAGTTCGACGAGACCCGGCGTTTTCACCGGTCCCGGGCTGACGACGTTCACGCGGATCCCCCGGCCCTTCAGGTCCAGCGTCCAGCTGCGTGCAAGGCTGCGCACCGCTGCCTTGGAAGCGCTGTAGACGCTGAACGCGGCGGTCCCCGTGCTGCCTGCCGTGGAGCCCGCCAGGATGGCGGAGGCGCCATCGCGCAGAAGCGGAATGGCCTTTTGAACGGTAAAGATCACGCCCTTCACATTGCGACCGAACGTGTCTTCGTAGTGTTCTTCGGTAATGGCGCCGAGAGGCAGCATGGAGCCGCCCCCGGCATTGGCGAACAGCACGTCGATTTGCGCGTGCTTCTGCTGGACGGCATCGTAGAGACGGTCGATGTCCGCGAGTTTCGACATGTCCGCCCGGACGCCCACGACGCGCCCCTTCATCGACTCGACAGCCTCGTCCAGTTCCTTCTGCCGACGACCGGTGATGAACACCGACGCACCCTCGGCAGCGAAGCGCGCCGCCGTCGCATAGCCGATCCCGCTCGTGCCGCCCGTGACGACCACGACCTTGTTTTCGAATTTGCCCGTCATTTTCAACTCTCCATCTGGTTTGGCGGCGCAGGCTGCGTCGCGTTGAAAGCATCATGCCAATGAGACAATCGGCGCGGTAGACTCCTAAATTGGGTTTGAGCGTTCCGAAAATGGGTCAATGAGCATGGCAGACGTCAATGATTACGTGTTGTTTGCGGAGGTTGTCGGGCACGGCGGGTTTGCGGCGACAAGCCGCGCGCTGCGCACGCCCAAGTCGACGATCAGCCGCCGGATCGCCGGACTCGAGGCGCGGCTCGGCGTGCGTCTGATCGAGCGCTCGACGCGCCGCTTTCGGGTGACCGAAGTTGGGGAAGCCTTCTATGAGCGTTGCCGGACGATCATGCTCGACGTCCAGCAGGCCGATTCGATTGTCTCCGAGGCCCTGGGTGAGCCGCGCGGGATAATCCGGTGCAGTTGTCCACTCGGGCTCATGCCTGCGCTTTCGAAGGCGTACAACACGTTCTTGTCGCGCTTCCCGAAGGCGCGCCTGCAGGTCGTCGCCGCGGATCGCCCGGTCGATCTGATCGAAGAGCGGATCGACATCGCCATTCGCGTGCGCGCCACGCTGGATGCCGACGCGTCCCTGATCGTGCGCACGTTGGGGCACTCGAGCCGCATTCTGGTGGCCGCGCCCGACCTCGCGTCGCTTTGCATGCGCGGTGACATTGCCACACTGTCCGCTTTGCCGACGCTGGCGACTACGGACCAGATGGGCGAGATCGAGTGGGAATTCACCGGACCCGATAATGCATCCCATACGATCCGGAGCGAGCCGCGCATGACCTGTGTGGACTATGTCTCACTGCGGGATGCTGCGATAGCGGGACTCGGCGTCGCCTTGTTGCCCGATCACGTATGCCGCGAGCATCTGGCGAGTGGCGCGCTCGCTCATGTCTTTCCGGCATGGACAACCGAGAGTGGAATCGTCCATCTCGTGTTCACGACGCGCCGCGGACTGCCGCCTGTCGTGCGTGCGTTCATTGATCACGTGACGTCCAACTTCCAGCTTTGAACGCCGAGAACGTGAAGGCGCGAGCCGTCGAGTGCTCTCCGTAGATCACGCAAATCTGGACGGTTTACCTCGGCATCGAAGCTAGTCTATAATTGAGCGCGTACTCACTTTTATTTGATTCGAACTACGATGGCACGCCCTTTAAGCGCGGAAAAACGCAATGCCCTTTTGTTGTCGGCAACGCGAGCTGTTGCCGAACAAGGCGTGCTTGCGAGCACGGCGAGCATCGCCCGCGGTGCGGGGGTCGCGGAAGGAACGCTGTTCACCTACTTTGAAAGCAAGGAAGTCCTGTTCCAGGAACTGTACCTACATCTCAAAAACGAACTGGCCGATTATGTAATGCCTGACTATCCTGATAAGGCGAGCTACAGGCTTCGCGTTAAACATGTCTTTCAGCGTTATGTAGGCTGGGGGCTGGCGAATGGGGCCGGACGCCTTGCGATTTCGAGGCTGTCGGCTTCGGGGGTGTTACAGGAGGGAACGCGGACCCGTGGTACGGAGCCATTCCTCGCAGTGTCGCGGATGATGGAGGATGCGGTGCAAAACGGCGTACTCGCCGATGCGCCGATTGCGTTTCTTTACGCCGTGATCGAGCGCATTGCCGACATCACAATCGAGTACGTCGACAGGGATCCCGAGGGCGCTGATCGTCATCGGCAACTGGGGTTTCGTGCTGCCTGGCGAGCTGTCACTGAGTAGTATTTTTACGTATTAATTGAGCGCGTACGCGCTCAATATTGTAGAGGAGGAATCATCATGCGCGGTCAGAAATGGTTCATTACTGGAGCGTCCGGCGGTCTCGGCCTGGCGCTCACCGAAAGAGTGCTAGCCGAGGGGCATCGTGTGGTTGCCGCAGTGCGACGAGTCGCGGCGTTGCAGTCGTTGAAAGACGCCTGGCCCGATGCGCTCGAAGTGGAGTCAGTCGACGTGACCCGTGCTGAGCAGGTGCAGGCCGCAGCAGCGCGCCATCCTGATGTCGACGTGGTCGTCAACAACGCGGGTGGCGCAGTCATCGGCGCAATGGAGGAGATGAGCGAAGCCGACATCGAGCAACAGATCGCGCTTAATCTGCTCGCGCCCATTCACGTCACGCGCGCCTTCCTCGGCCCGATGCGCGCGCGCAAGCATGGCACGTTCATCCACGTCACCAGCGTCGGAGGACGCGCGGCCTTCCCGAGCGGCGCGCTGTATCACGCTGCGAAATACGGCCTTGAGGGTTTTGCGGAAGCGGTGAGCCAGGAAGTGGCCGAATTCGGCATCAGGACCCTCATCGTCGAACCGGGCTCCATCAAGACAGGCTTCGTGGCCAACATTCGCTGGACCGAGGAGTTAGCCGACTATAAGGACGGCGTGGTCGGCAAGCTGCGCCAGCAGATCAAGGAAGTCGGCGATGAATACGCATCGGGCGATCCCGTGAAAATGGCCGCCGCCATCTATGCGATCAGCCAGTTGGCCGAACCACCGCTGCGTACCGTCCTGGGCGGAGACGCCTACGCGGTGCTGGAAGCCAGTTATAGCCGGAGCCTCGCCGCGCTGCAGGCCCAAAAGGACCTCGCCAGTTCGGTGATGCTCGAAGGCAAGGCGGGATTCAATCCCCAGTGACCGTTGCCGCGGCGGCGGCCGGGAGCCTGCCCGAAAGATCACCGCACGCCGCAAGCGCGGCCACGGTCCGGATCAGCCGACGCCGAATTGCACGGTGAGGCACAGCACCGCTCCATTCGTACCATTTCATTTTCATCGCGTCGATGTTGGCGCATAACGGAAGTCATCGATCATGTCAAAAGTCTGGTTGATTACCGGCGCGTCCCGAGGACTTGGCCGCGCCATTCTCGAAGCGGCCTTGCAGGACGGCGGCAAGGTTCTCGCCACACACGGCGCGCTTTGCCTGCTCTTCGTTGGTCACGTCCAGCTCGAACGTCGCCAGACGCTCGCCGTGACGCACCTGCAGATCGGCGAGCCGTACGGTGTCGCGCGCTCGCCTGCAAGGGTTTTTGCGCCGCAACGCGCATCCGGCGACGCTCGTCGATGCGCGCAGCGATCCCGAAGCTGTCACGCTGCTCGCCGGCATCACGACCGGTCCCGGCGATTTTCCGCTCGTGTTCTGCCCGAACGGTTATGTGCTGCGCGCGCCCGATGAAGTGCAGCTCGCGTCGTGCCTCGGTCTCGTGCCCGCGTTCGAGCAATCGCATGTCTACGATGTCGCGATCGTCGGGGCGGGCCCGGCGGGACTGGCTGCATCGGTCTATGCGGCGACCGAAGGGTTGTCGGTCGCCGTATTCGACCAGCGCGCGCCCGGCGGACAGGCGGGCGCGAGCGCGCGGATCGAAAACTATCTGGGCTTTCCGACCGGCATCTCGGGTCATGCGCTTGCGGCACGCGCGTTCCAGCAGGCGTTGAAGTTCGGCGCGCATCTCGCGATTCCCGGCAAGGTGCAATGCGTCGAGCGCGAACGGGGCATCTTCGCGCTGACGCTCACCGACAAGCAGCGCGTGAACGCGCGCACGGTGGTCGCGGCGAGCGGCGCATCCTACCGCAAGCCCGACGTGCCCGGCTTCGAGCGCTTCGAAGGACGCGGGACATACTATTGGGCGTCGGCGATCGAGGCGAGGCTCGTGAAAGGCCTCGACATCGTGCTGATCGGCGGCGGCAATTCGGCGGGGCAGGCGATCGTCTTTCTCGCCAACTTCGCGCGCAGCATTCGCGTGCTGATCCGCGGCGACGATCTGCACGCGAGCATGTCGCGCTATCTGATTGATCGCATCGGCTCATTGCCGAACGTGACGGTGTGCGAGCGCTGCGTGCTCACCGCGCTCGATGGCGACGCCGCGGGTCTTACGCACGTTCGTGTTCACCGTCGCAACGATGCGTCCGGCGATGACGAAGTGATCGCGACGCGCCATCTGTTTCTTTTCATCGGCGCGGACCCGGAAACGGGCTGGCTGCGCATGAGCGGCGTCGAGCTCGACGAGCGCGGCTTCGTCAGGACGCGTTTCGATCGCCGCGAGCCGGATGCGTCCGAACGTCTTGCGCTGGAAACGAGCGTGCCCGGGCTGTTCGCCATCGGCGACGTGCGCGCCGAATCGGCGAAACGGGTGGCGTCAGCGGTCGGCGATGGTGCGGCTGTCGTCAGTCAGATTCACGCTTACTTGAGCCGGCTCGATGAAGCCAATTCGATGGATCGCGTCCACGTTGCCTGAGGAGGTTTGACAAGGTTTCGCGCGGCGGCTCGTATGGCGCTGTCTACGATGTTTGCACCGATCTCGCAACGCATGGCTCACTCCACATCATGAATCACATCGCGCGCCTTCGAATCGTCCACATGCTGCTGCTGGTTTTAATGCTGACATGCCGGGCTCACGTGTATGCAGCCGCACCGCAAGCGGGCGCTCAGGGTCCGGGCTTTTATCGCATGATGCTGGGACGCTTCGAGATCACCGCGTTGCTCGACGGCACGCATCCGTTTCCGATCGATACGGTGGTGCAGGGTGTATCGAAGCAAGAGATCGCGCGCGATCTGCACCGCGATTTTCTGCAGGCGCCCGTACAAGGTTCGATCAACGCGTTCCTCGTCAACACGGGCACGAAGCTGATTCTGATCGACACAGGCGCAGGCGTACTGTACGGCGATTGCTGCGGCAGGCTGATCGCGAACCTTCGCGCAGCGGGTTATGCGCCCGCACAAGTGGATGAAGTGCTGCTCACGCATTTGCACAAGGATCATGTGGGCGGCATCGTGACGAGCGGCGCGATGACGTTCCCGAACGCCATCGTGCGCGTCAGCAAGGCGGAAGCCGACTACTGGCTCGACGCCGCGAACAAGCCGCTCGCGCCCGCATTCCTCGCGAGCTTCTTCGATGCGGCGCAGGCGAGCGTCGCGCCCTACATCGCCGCGGGCCGGTTCGAGACCTTCAGCGGCGACACCGATCTGGAACCGGGCTTTCGCGCCATCGTCATTCCGGGGCACACGCCGGGGCACAGCGCATATCGCGTGGAAAGCGACGGTCACGTCATGCTCGCGTGGGGCGACGTGATTCATGTTGCGTCGATCCAGTTGCGCAATCCCCGGGCTTCAGTGGAGTACGACAACGATGCGATCCTCGCGCGCCGCTCGCGCACGCGCATGCTGGATGCAGCGGCCGGCGACGGTGACCTGATCGCGGCGGCGCATATCGCGTTTCCCGGGCTTGGCCATGTGAGAAAAGCAGGTGCGCGCTACGAATGGGTTCCGGTGAACTACGAGGCCGATCCGGAGCACTGAAGAGCGCACGCGAGTCTGACCATTTTTGATCGAGGAATCATAATGCGCAACGATCCGCAAGCACGACTTCGAGACGGGGTATGCCGGGGGCGTGGCGCGCTCCAGCCGTCGGCCGCGAACGATGCACACACGGGCGCGATGACGAGCCTCGCCGTCTGGGATCACGTGATTCGCGTGCTGCGGGATAGCCACGATGGAGAGGCCGGTCTCAGACGTAATGACACGACGTCGCGCTCGCTCGCCAGCAAGCGTCCGGCGCAGTCCGACAATGCGCATATCGAGGTGCTCGAGCGGCTGACGGACCGATCGGTGGTCATCCTCTGGCAGGACGCCACGCGTTGCCGCTACGTCGATCAGCTTTGGACCTGCTGTCGCGCGCGAAAAGCCGGACATTGCGCGATGACGGGCGCGGCGATCTCGCGTGACGATATCGTGTACAAGCCGCGCTCGAAGCGCGGCTTTCCGGGCAACGCGGGCGCGATGATACTGGCCTCGGTGATCGCGCATATGCCGCCTACGCGATGAGAGCCAGCATGCCGGCGGTTTCACGGTCGTCTATCCAATCGAAATCGCCGCGCGATAGCCACTAAAAGTAAAGGGTTGCTTCTCTGGTCATACAAACGTCACTCGCCAATCGTAATAATGCGCGGGGACAATTCGAAGCTAACAGGAAGCCAAATGAAGCGTGCACGACAGCATCGTAAGCATTCGATCGCGGCACGCGCCGCACTCGTCCTATCCTTCGGGCTCGCCGCTTGCCATGGCGACGGCAACGAAAGCAGCACCACGACATCCACGCCTCCGGCGCCTGCCGCGTTCTCCACGCTGGACGGTCAGCAGCCGCTCGTGATCGGCCATCGAGGATTGCCCGGTCTGCGTCCCGAAGAAACGCAACCGTCCTATGAACTTGCGGCCGACAGTGGCGCGGACGCGCTCGAAGAAGACCTGCATTTGTCGAAAGATTGCGTGCTTGTGGCGCGGCACAATCCGTGGCTTTCCGATAACACCAATATCGCCGATGTCGCGAAGACCAACGCCCTGGTCGCGGCGAGAAAGCGCACGGTGCCCGGCGTGCTGGTGAACGTGAAGTGGACGACCACGCCCGAGACCGGCCCATCGCAGTATTTGACCGATCTGACGAATCCAACCGATTCCAGGTCGGTGCTGAAGTCGTTGATCGTCGATGGCGAGGATCACACGGGCGACTGGTCGATCACGGACTTCACCGCCGCCGAACTCGGCACGCTGCTCGGAGGCACGACCTACGATGCCGCGTCCGAACGTCCCACCGAGTTCAACGGCAAGTACCCGATACTCACATTCCAGCAGATCATCGATATAGCGAAGGCGAAAAGCGCGGCCACGGGCCGTTCGATCGCCGTCTATCCCGAGACGAAGAACCCGACCTGGAACAACGCGCAGGCTATCGCGAACGGCTGTGGCGCGGCGGGCAGTCATCCGCTCGAAGACGCGCTCATCAATATCCTCAATGACAACGGCCTGAACAACCGAAACGCGGCGGTGTTCGTGCAGAGCTTCGAGCCGGGCAGCCTTCAATACATGCGCGCGCACGGCCTGAACACGAAGGTCGTGCAGCTGATCGACGGCTACGACGTCGATTACCGCACGGGCGCGGTCGTCTATAACGAAATCACCGACAGCCGTCCGTTCGACTGGACGGTCGCGGGCGATCCGCGCTGGTTCGACGCGATGCTCACGCCTGCAGGCCTCGCGCAGATCAAGACCTACGCAGACGGGATCGGGCCGTGGAAGCCGCAGATCGTCCCGCTCAAGATCTCGCCGTTTCCCGCGACCAATCCCGACGGCACGGCATTCTCCGGCTCGACCGCGCAGGCGACGACGCAAGCTCCGACGAGCGTCGTCAGCGATGCACACAAGGCCGGGCTCTTCGTGCACGTCTTCACGTTCCGCAACGAGAAGAAGTATCTCGCCGCGGACTACAGCAGCGACCCGAACCCCGAGTATCTGAAGTTCTTCCGGCTCGGCGTCGACGGTGTGTTCACGGATTTCGCCAATACCGGCTTCGCGGCGCGCACGGCGTATCTGAAGGAACTCGGCCGTTAAACTCGCTGGCTGCAAACGCATCGCCTCATTCATCGAAAGGAGACATTCATGATTCGAGCCCGTGTCTGTGCCTTGTCGATTGCGTTGTCCGCGTCGAGCGTCGCGTGTTCGTCCGCGTGGTCGGGAACGTCGATGCGGCGTTGTTCGCGTCGGCGATCAGCTAAGTTTGAGCTTTAGCGTAAGCGCCCGCTCTCGAAGCGGGCGCTTACGCTTACGAACGGTGCGCTGCCGCTTCCAGAAACGCAATCAGCAAAGGATGCGGCGCGCCATCACGCGACGACAGTTCGGGATGCCCCTGCATGCCCGCAAAGAACGGATGCTTATCGGCCTCGATGGCATCGGCGATCGAACCGCTCTCGTCGTGCGCGCTGACGGTCACGCCGAGCGTCGCGAGCGGCGCTTCGAGCGCCGGATTGAGCCTGTAGCGATGATTGCAGAGAATGCTCGCCTGCGCGCCGAGCATGGCCGCGATACGCGATCCCGGCACTAGGCTTATCGGCCGCAAACCTAAGCGATGCAACGACATGCCATCCTCGCCAACACGAATCGGCTCGAAGCTGGCGACGCGCGCATCGGGCTGCGCTTCCTTTATGCCGATCTCATCGCTCTTCAACGCGAGCCGTGCGATGGCCGTCGCCATTGACTGCATGCCGAGACTCAAACCCACGACCGGAATCGACGCCAGCCAGCCGAAACGCGCGGCCTCGATCTGTCCCGCCAGGTGCGCCATGTTCGCGCCGCCTGGCAAAAGAATGCCGTGTGCATCGGCGAGCAAAGTCTCTGCGTTGTCGCAGTCGATGTCCTGCGCCGCGATGAAGCGCACGTCGGGATCGAAGTCGAGCGCATCGGCGGCGTCACCGAGGGCGGCGAGAGTCGCGGGGTATTGCTGATGCTGGTCGCACTCACGACCTATCAGCGCAATCGTTATGGTCGGTCCGCTCGCGCGCGATGCGGCTTCTTTGATGGATCGCCATCTTCCATAGCGATCACGATGCGCTTGCAGAACCACGCCCGAACCATCTTCGACGAGCTGTGCGCTATCGGCTTCATGAACGACGCGCAACATCTCCACGTCTTCGGCGCATTGCGTAGGAAACGCATCGAACGATTGCACGAGAAGCACGATATCGCGCGTGCGCGCCAGCGCAAAAATCTCATGGCATGGTTCGCCAGCATCGGGCAGGCCTGTGCGCGTGCGCCAGATGAGACCGCTCGCGACTAACCGTCCATCCGCTGTGACGTGCTGATGCGCATCGGGAAACCGCTGTTCGTCGAAATGCACGCCTGCGCAGCGGAGTTCGGCATGCAAGGTCCGGGCGAACAGCGCGGGAAGGGCGCCGAATTGCGCGGGCTCGGGGGTAGCGTCTTCGATGAGATAGAGCATGGAAGGCCATCCGATAAAAAGAAAAACCCACGACACGACACACATGTCGCGGGCATGGCGTCTGGTGCTTAGGCGCTTCAGCCCGCGGCGACAGCGGGCGTCAACGCCGCACACGCGGTCTCGATGCGCAGGCACGCGTCGCGCAGCGTGGGCATCGGAACAGCATACGCGATCCGCACATGGTTCTCCACGCCGAACGCGCTGTCGTGCACCGCGCCGACATGCGCCGCCCCAGCAGATAGTTGGCGAAGTCGAGATCGGTAGCGATGACAGCGCCCGAAGGCGTATTAGCACCTATCGCGCCCGAGCAGTTCACGAAGGCGTAGAACGCGCCATCGGGTGCATCGCAACGCAGGCCACGGCAGCGTGCCACGGTGTCGACCACGAGATCGCGGCAAGTGCGCAATTCATCGATCCATTCGATCAGGAAACCCGTGCCGCCTTCCAGCGCCGCGAGCGTCGCCGCTTGCGAGATCGTGCTCGGATTCGACGTGCTTTGCGATTGCAGCGTCTGCATCGCGCGGATCAGCCACGCCGGACCGCCCGCATGACGATGCGCCAGCCCGTCATCGAGTACACCTTCGATACGCCGCTGCACTTCAGCGTGCACTCGCGCAGACGCGGTTCGACCTGCACGGACGTCTAGAACGGTCCGCCGTAGCGCATGTGTTCGTAGATGTCGTCGGCCATCACGAGCACATGTTCTCGTTCGAGCAGGACGTCGGTGAGCGCGCGCATTTCTTCACGCGTACCGACGCGCAGTTTCAGTTCGTTGAAGCCGCGTTCGAGATAGCGCGCTGCACGCGCGTGCATGGCGTCGTCGGTGGACCAGAACAGCGTCTGGTTCGAGCGATACGCAAGCCCGTCGATGTGCTGCGCGCCGAGCAGTTGGCGGCCGGCACGCACAAAGGTTTTCTGGTGCCGCAAGGGTGAGGGGTTCTCTATATCGCCGACGGTCTCGACGAACTGACGCCAGCCTATCTCGCGATGTCGAGAGTGGCGACCCCGCCGGCCGATTATGTCGCGCGTCCCGACGACATGCCCGCGCGCAAAGATGCGCTGCGCTTCCAATTCGACAACGTCAATCTGCCTGACGTGCACGGACTTTCGGCGGCGATCGGGCTCATTCAGAGCGTCGGCGTCGAAGCCATCCAGGGCACGTGCTGGCGCTCGGCGATCTGCTCGTCGAACATCCGGATGCGTTGGGCGTGAGCGTCGTCGATCCGCGAGTCCGTAGTAGGCGCAATCACATCTACGTGCTGCAACTGCCGGTCGAAAGGTGCGCGGACTTCTTCGCTCGCAACGACGAGCGTGTCTCGCCGGAGCGCGGCGGCATCCGCGTGTCGCTGGCAATGTTCAACACCGCCGACGATATCGAACGGCTGGTCGAGGTGAATCAGACCGGCCTGAGGACGATCACGCAACCCGCCGCCACAGAGGCAAGTGATTGAGCGAGCGTGGTGATCGAACATCACGAAGGCTGTGTCTTGTGAAGACCGAAACTTGGAAAGAATTGACTAAATGGAGCTGCCAATCATGCGGCGCGCGCAGAGGTCGATAGCATTGATAGTTTGCCGAAATAATGCAACTAATCGTCAGTGACACAAACCCCATTCAGAAGCTTCGCCACCAATGCGCGGCCAGCGAATGGGCGGCGAGTTTGGTGCGCTGGAAATGAGCGAAGATCAGCCTTTAGCGAAATCGGGCGCCGACATATCGGCCGAGATCTGTGGTTTCGGAACAGGCGCTTTCATGGGAAGTCTTGAGGATGTTACGTCGTTGAATGCAAATGAGGCAGGTGTTAGCAGGCGACAGATCGCGCGCCGCCTCCCAAGGTCGTTACCAATCTATCCGGTGCTTCTCCTCGGTCTCCTGATGGCGCCGGTCGTCGTCGATGTGCAGGTATAAGCTCGTCGTCGTCAACGAAGCATGTCCGAGGGTATCGCGCACCATGCGCAAGTCGACCTGTCGATCGGCCATGTGTGATCCAGCGCTGTGCCGAAGCCAGTGGGCCGACGCTTTTTCCAACATGTCAGCGCGTGCCACTGATATCTCATCGCGCTCACGAAGTCGAGCGGCGGCCCCCGCAAACACGTCCTTGACGATCGCATGCTGTGCGGCGCGCGTCAAAGGTGCACACGTCTGCGTGCCGCCGTTGCCTGCCGTGGCACCAATTGGCAGGACCAGCGGCGTGTCTTCATTCGAGGTGGGAAGCGCGCTCAAGCCAAGGTGTTGTCGATACCGCGAGAGTTCCGTCATCATCTCCCGTGTGGCCGGAACCAACCGTTCCTTGCCGCCTTTGCCGTGCACGGTGAGACACCATCGCATTGCTCCATCCGCATCGCGCCGGACGAAGAACTGGCCCATTGCGTTGGCGCTGACCTCTGCGATCCGCAGCCCACCGAGATAGAGAAGGGTGAAAAGCCACCGCACGCGAGCGGCGTGTGCGAGCTCGCGCGCGGTGTCGCGCGGCATGGCGGCGATGGTGTCTTTAAAGCCACGCCCGGATCGCATCGAGATCGTTTAGGTCGACCATAACTCTCATGCCAAAAGCCCGCGCCGCCGCTATCGCGCAAGAAGTCGCGCCACCAGCGGGGAACGGGGCTCGCTGCGCGTGACGACTTCAAGGCTTTCGAGGTCGCGCCAGTACTGGCGGATACCGACGTGGTTCAGCGCGGAGAGGAACTGCTCGCTCTCGAGCAATCCTTTGGGCGGGTTCGCCTAGATCTTCCGCAGACCTCTGCCGATGCCAAGGACGGCGCCGATCCCTCGCAGCCGGCGCGCGCGAAAGCCTAAGATGACGACCACAAGATGAGTTGCTTGACGGTAGCGCCCCCTTGCTTTCCTGGCATGCGACGCCGACACCTCAGGTGTATCGAGGGAGGGAAACGCTTGCGTTAACACTCTGTTCGCGAAGAGAGTCGGTCAACGTCATCGCCTCGCGTTGTCTCAGTCCCGGAGGTAGGACTGCAAAACTCGGCCCAACGGGCCAAATTCCCCCCGATGGAACTAAAGCAGCGGCCCCCCTGGCGAAACGACACAGATTTAGTCTCCCGTCGAGTGACCATAGGCGTCGAGCTGATATTGCAGCGTTCTCGCCGTGTCCATCGAATTTAACGTTTGAGTAACGGTGAGGCCAAGTCGAAGTCGGATGGGGCGTCATAGTTCGCATCACAGTGCCTTGCCCGGCGATACAATACGCGCCGCTCCTCACCGACCCGTAGAAAAATGTCCGATAGAAGGCGCTACCCCGGCCAGCTGGTAGCGCTGGCAGTGGCAACGATTACCTGGATCGCAACGGAACAGGCCCAGAATCAATATGGACGCGAGACCGTCCGCCAGCCTCTGATGCCAGTACGCCGCCGGATCAGAATGACCGAAAGTGGCGCTACCCAGACGTCGCCATCGCGCACCTCGACCGCGCAGTTCGGTACATCGTCGGCCCAGAGATCGAAGGTGCAGCCGCTTTCGAGATCGAAGCGCGCGTGGTGCCACTGACAGATCAGGATGCCGTCCTCAACGGTGCCCCGCTTAAGGGAGAAGCCCATGTGCGGACAACGATTATCGAGGGCAAAGATGCGCCCGCGGTCGTAAAGGACGAGGATCGGACGATGGCCACATTGCACGACCAGCCGATCCTTCTCTTTCAGGGCTTCAAGGCTGCCCACGAGCACAAATTCGCGATTCGGTGCATCCATGCGCACACCCCGATGTTCGTCACTTTACGGACGTCCAAAATACCTCGGGCCATTCGAATCATCAGCATATTCTTCAGTTTAGCGAAGCAGCCTGGCTTCTTCGCGGCATGCGAACCGCGCCGAACTCCGCACCTGGAGCCTCAGGCGACACGGTACCGAGCGAGGTGCGCCGTGGCAGAGGTGTCACATGGCATGGACTTCTTGCCGGTCTCGAACGCAACGGACCCCAGGGACACCCCGTTGAATAGTCAAAGCGTCGATCGCGCTGATGTCTCGGCCGAGGTTTAGCTCGTCCTCGCCAAGGCCACGGACCATCGACCACGCGCGCCGATTGGTGATTGTGCCAATGCCGAACAGCGCAATTGCAGCTATTAATTAATAATCGCGACAGATCTGATATTGCCAACTATGAGCGAACAACGTGTAAGACGAGATCCTGAAGGTACGCGGCGGCATTTCCTCGAGGCCGCCACCGAGCAGTTCACCCGGTTTGACCTCGCCGGCGCACGTGTCGACGCAATCGCCACGGCGGCTGGGACAAACGAGCGCATGCTCTACTATTACTTCACGAGCAAGGAGGGACTGTACGTCGCGGTGCTGGAAGCAATGTATGCGCAGTTCGCAGAACGCGAAGGAAGTTTGGATCTGTCTGGCCTGCAGCCAGGCGATGTCGCGCGAGATAGCGCAGTCGATTTGGGCATATCTGCGGAAAAATCCTCGGTGGTTGAGCCTCGTCAATAATGAAAATCAGCACGAAGGACGGTATCTTGCAGCGTTCGAGCAGCTTGCGAGAGACGATCTCGCCGCTGATTGACTTGCTGCGGGTGACGCTCGAGCGCGGTGCGGCAGCAGGGCAGTTTCGCCGGGGCATTGATCTGCTGGACTTTTACGTAACGCTGGTTGGCATGGGCTATTACATTGTGGCCAACCGCTATACCGTGGAAGCGTTCGCGGGCCGGAATTATGCGGAGCAGCTTCACCACGAGTCGATTTCTAGCATGCAAGTCGACATGTTGCTCGCCTATCTACGGCCGGTCGCCGCTGCAGTGGAATAGATTCCGGGCCATGCAGGTCGCATGGGACCGTACATTGATGATGGGACGCCTTCAAAGCGCAACTGCCATGACCGCCAAACCCAGCAAGATAGGCCATCTCGAGGCGGCCGCCTCGCATCACGAGCAGGCAGCGCTTTTTCATCGGGAAGCCTCGCAGTATTACGAGGCCGGTAAGAATTATGAGCATGCTGCCCATCTGGCGGTGCTGGCGCACGGGCACACGCAGCATGCCATGGACGAGGTTCATGTTGCTGCCAAGCATGCGGCCACGCCATCGTCGGCAGGCGCCGTTGACCGTGACCTGACGGCCGCGCAACATCATGCCGCCGCGTCGGCACTTCACACGCAAGCGGCGCAACATCTGCGGCACGCGGTCAAGCTTTTCGAGAGTGATCGCAGTGCAGTGGTCCACGAGACGCAATTGGGGGTTGCTCTTGCGTTACGCGCGCTGGCTCATGGCAGCGAAGCGGCCAAACAATATGTCACCTTGGTGCGGGCAAAAGACGCGTCCTGAAGCGTGTCGACGACTCGTAACGCGAAGTCGTCGGGTCGTAGGCTGAGCGAATGGCCAACGGAATCTCGGCAACGAAAGAAGGGTGGAATGTGCTCAGGGCGCGGTGTCGCATCCGGCGAGCGACAAAATCGACCCAAGCCGTCGACGATCATTCTCCCGATCTCGAAAGGCGCGATCTCGAAGTCTTTGCCGGTCATGGTCGGAACTTCGATCGCACCAATTCCGTAGCGTGCGGATAGTTCGTGAAGTGGCTCGGCGGGAACGTTGACACGAGCCGTCAGTGACCGGGCCACACCCGCGTATACGAAGCGAATGAACGGTGCGCGAGCTGACGTTGGGCGGAAATCCGCGGCGTGCCGAATCTGCGATCTCTTTGTTGAACGCGAGGTAAGCACCGCGCCAGCCCGTCAGATAATGCGCGACCAGCCGCAACGTCGAGGTTTTGCCTGCGCCGGCATAGGCTCTAACTTTGAGATCCCCGCGCCGATGGCCGCTTCCACGACTGCGCGTTGCTCAGTTGGCGGTTTGAAGGAGGTGAACATGAAGATCGAGGCTAAGGGTGCTGCGAATAGCCTACAAGAGACGCTTCCATCCGGAATTCGCTGCAGACGTGCTGTGGCCACGAAAATCTCCGATCACGATCCAGACAGGCATAAGTGTCCTTTCCGTGCGAAAAATGGCTGCGCAAAAACCTCGTTTACCCCATACGAGGCCTAAGCGGGGGTTGCCGTTGCGGCGTCCACGGTTCAAGATGAGCATCCCAGCACGCAACTCGGGCAACCGCCGGTCAAACGGTAACTCAGGTACAAAACACAACATGGCAACTGGTACGGTCAAGTGGTTCAACGATGCGAAGGGTTTCGGCTTCATCTCGCCCGATGCAGGCGGTGACGATCTATTCGCACATTTTTCTGAAATCCGTTCTGAAGGCTTCAAAACCCTCGCGGAAGGGCAGAAGGTGAGCTACGAGGAAAAGATGGGGCCGAAGGGCAAGCAGGCGTCTAACATCAAGCCGATTTAAGCGGCTGCGCTGCGGCAGTCCGTCGGGGCGCCATGGCGGGAGCAGCCTCTGGTTCGATCGAAACGAACTGCGGCGCAGTCACCCGGACGTGATGTCCATACAACTGACATTTTGCTTGCCAGCCAATGCGGATCCGCGCTGCCTTCCATGGCTATCGCGTTGACCGGACGCATGCCTAAGCGCGCATAGAGCTGCTTGCGCGCGCCTGTTTGCGCCGCACCTGCGCGCCCCGTACGTCCTGCGCGCGCAGGAGAAGCAACGCACGGCTGGATCAATGCGGATGAGCGTCGCATTCGCGATGATGGTCTAACAAACGGAAATGGCCCGACCAGCGTAAGCCGATCGGGCCATTTCGGTCAGGCTGACCATCGGATTAAGATAGGTCCGCAGAAGCTGCCTGCTACGTCTAACCTGCGCTGCGCGGCGCGAAGTCTCGCGAAAAACTTACGCGTGCTCGCCAAGCACCGACACCGTGACGTCGACCAGCACGTCCGTGTGCAGCGCCACTTGAACCGAATGGTCGCCGACCATCTTCAGCGGGCCTTGCGGCAGACGCACTTGCGCCTTTTCCACTTCCGCGAAGCCTCGCGACTTCAGCGCTTCAGCGATGTCCGCGTTCGTGACCGAACCGAACAGACGGCCGTCGACGCCAGCCTTCTGCGAGATCTGAACCGTGAAGCCGTTCAGCTTTTCGCCCTGGGCTTCGGCAGCCTTCAGCTTTTCAGCGGCGACCTTTTCGAGCTCGGCGCGGCGAACTTCGAATTCGGCGATTGCGTCCTTCGTTGCGCGGCGTGCCTTCTTGCCGGGGATCAGGAAGTTACGTGCGTAGCCGTCCTTGACCTTGACGATATCGCCGAGGTTGCCCAGGTTGACGACCTTTTCCAAAAGAATGATTTGCATTTTTGGCTTTCCTTAGTGCGTCGTCTGATTAGGCCTTGTGCAGGTCGGTGTACGGCAGGAGCGCGAGGAAACGCGCGCGCTTGATTGCCGTGTCGAGCTGGCGCTGATAGTGCGCCTTCGTGCCAGTCAGACGAGCCGGCGTGATCTTGCCGTTTTCGCCGATGAAGTCCTTCAGCGTTTCCGTGTCCTTGTAGTCGATGTACTCGACACTGGCTGCCGTGAAACGGCAGAACTTCTTGCGCTTGAAGAGCGGGTTTTGTTGCGGACGACGCTTGTCGAATTTCTTCTTACCAGTGGGACGGGGCATGACTAATCCTTTCCAATGTCCTGCAATTCTGTGATGTGAAACACCAGGGTTCGCGCGTTGCGGCTTTTCTTCGCCAGAAAGCCGGTGAAGCGTGTTTCGACGCCCATCGGACAGCTTTCCAGCCTGCCGCTCGCTTCTCCGGCCGCGACCGCCTGCAGTGTCAGTTCGATCTTTCGGGCAATGCCCGCTTCGACGACTTCTGCCGCGTGTTGCAACGTGCAGCTTGCGATCGGGATGCCGGCGGGCGTGTACCGCACCGGTTCGCGTTCCACGACGCTTGCTGTCAGTTGCAGCCGGTTCACGAGATGTTTCTGTTCCCTAGTGGCTTGACAGTTCGAAACTGTCCTTAAGCCTGCGCTTCGGACGGCTGGCTAGCCGCCTTTCTGGCTTCGTCGCGCTGCACTTCCTTCATCATCGGCGACGGGCCGGTTTCGGCCTTCTTCATCTTGACGATGAGGTGACGCAGAACAGCGTCATTGAACTTGAACGCGTGTTCGAGTTCTTCGAGCGTGGTCTGGTCGCATTCGATGTTCATGCAGACGTAGTGAGCCTTCGCGAGTTTCTCGATCATGTAGGCCAGTTGGCGGCGGCCCCAGTCCTCGATGCGGTGGATCTGGCCACCGTGCGACGTGATCGTGCCCTTGTAGCGCTCGATCATTGCGGGCACTTGCTCGCTCTGATCCGGGTGCACGATAAAGACGATTTCGTAATGACGCATGTTCACTCCTTGTGGATAGAAGCCGCCCAGGCGTCGAACCGGTGCGGCAAGTGAGAGGCCGCAACTATACTTTAATCGGCGCTGCTTGAGAGATTCATCGCGTGCCGTGTCTTCCCTCTGCGCCTTGCGGGACATCGGAGTGGGGCAGCCCCATCGATTTGGCGGCGCGAGACCTGAAAAAGACAACGCTTGTGACTCGGAAAGTGGCATCGCAAGTCGGACGTCTGTCCGGGCAATACGCTCGCACTCGTCGCGGTTGCCCGATCGGAAGCCTCGGCGGTCAATGATTTGAATTTCTTTTTGATGCCAACGGTGCAGCAAGCCAGCCGACAATTCTCACTCAACCCTTCATCTATTGTGCAGTAGATAGATGAATTGCGTTGAGAGCCGGATCGGACGAAGTACATTGTCGTGTTCATGTTTGTTCAAGACGAAGGCTCTGTCGCACGACGGTCCGACCAACTCGAAGATGAATTCATTGAGCTTATCGAGCGCGTGGAGCAATATCCCAAGATGGGTCGTCGAGCCGACTTCTTTGCAGCGGTCTCGAACGCGTCGCCGGCTCGGCGTGAGAAGGTTGAGCAGGTGTCCGTGCAGTCGCAGATGCTGGAGTTTCGGGAGATCGTTCTCTCCTCCTATCTCGTCCTGTACGCGTGTTCTGATCGGCGCACGATTCTGCGTTTCCTCCGCCACGAGTGAGAAACCGTGTAACTCGATGCCGTTTAATGCTTTAACTCATTGGAGATTGGACACGGTGGTTGGAAGTGGTCGATGTTCGCTCGACTGCGCCCGAATCCGATATTCGCTGAGCGTCATGCAACGATTGTGACGCTGATGCCGTTCGACGATTTTCGGTTCCGCAGTGTGATGAACGGCGGCACGCACTTGTAAATCGATTGCCAACTCGCTGCCTGATTGCTTTTGGCAGCCCAATTCAAATTTCATAGATAAATATCATATGGCGCAGAATCAACCGGGTGTGCAAGGCGAGTTTCTCAACGCGCTGAGAAATGAACGAAAACGAGTGGCGATATACCTCGTCAACGGAATCAGGCTGGTTGGACACATCGAGTCATTCGACACGTACATGCTCTATCTCAGTGCGACCACGGGATCTCAGATGCTGTTCAAGCACGCGATCTCGACAATCGGCGAAGACACGGGACCAGCGGTTCGATCGAACAATAGGGGGAGCGTGTCGCGCGATCATGTGAATCGCACTCATTCTAAATAGCCGCGGCACGGAACAATCGCTTTGCGCGACGCCGACGCGGAGCATCAACAACGTCCACCGGTCGAGCAAGAATGTAATCGATGCCACGCGTTGTTTGGCCGGCAGCGGTGAACACGATTCATCACGCGTTGGGAGGGCGTCCCGCTGATAACTTCGCGTTTGAGCAGCGCAAGATATAGTTGATGGTCGCCGTATTCGTTCCGGCCCGAACCCTAACTGACGGACGTAACGGGGTTGAGTCAACGCTGGAAAACGCCAACAACAGGAGCATCGCTATGACGATCAATATAAAGATTGCTGACGACTACGAGACTTATGTTCCACGAGGCGAAAGCTGGCTGGCGACGCATCCGGAAGAAACCTTTGGTGGAATCGACAATTCGGCTTGGCGGGAGATGAATATCAAGTTGGCGGATGGGCCGAGGGAAGCCTATGAGGCTTGGGTTGCTGGCTTAGTCAAACGATTCAAAGCGGGTGAGTTCGATTTTGATGCGATAAATACGCCGGCGGGCTTCGAAGACTTCCACGCTTCGCTGGTCGAAGACATTGCCGCTTATTGGGTGAAGCGTGGCTTGGAGGCACAATCACAGCACGTCGTTCTGCTCATGGCTGACTCCGCGATCAGATTCTTTCGGCGTACAGACAACAACCGTTGGCCGATTCTGCATCAGGTTGTTCGCAAGTACGGACATGCAGTGCTGAATCAGTCGTGTCAAAGTCTGCTCAAGGAACTCTTCGCCGACGAGAAGCGCTACGCGTCAGTCGGCACGATCGACGAGGTTGACAGGTCTTACAAAGCACAGCAAGCGCGGATAAGCGACTTCTGTGACCAGTATGGCGGCAGCCCGCTCGTCGTCAACGCATATGCCCTTGATCGCAAGTCCAAATGAGATGCCGTCACGGGGGTCTTTACCGTGGGAGGCGCCGGGTTTCATGCATTCGCCCGCGTCGAACAGATGATTGGCGAGACCGCACGCCGTCGAATTGGTAGCCCCCGGCAGATAATGTCAATCACAGTCACGATCCGGTCGCGGCGGAGGTCGCAAACAGCTGCACTCGAAAATTGCGACCGGCGCCAGCAGCGGATCGGATGCATGCCGTGCCACATGCTTGCAGCATTTTGTTCGTCAACGGGCGCGTTTTAGGGTGGAACGAAGATTGTCGGCTATGGTGCGGGCCTGTTAGATGGCCTCCCGACTCAATCTATTGATAGATAGAGAGAGTGCGGAAACGCACCCTCGGAATTTGCAGGCGAACACTAAGATTATTAGGGTCGAAATGTGATTGGTTTCACGGGAAACGTTTCTCAGCGTGCGCGCGGTCCATCTGGGGCCCTTGCACCTGCGCTGTTTCAGCATTCACGTTTGAAACACGTCCACATTTGGACGCAAAGCTGAATCGAAAGCCGGGGATTGTGCACCGTTTGATAATAGTTGATAAGCGGTATACTATTTTCTGGGTCACTTGGGGGTTAGCCATGATTAGCGCAGACTTGGGGCAGCAACTTGAAGGGTACGTCACGAAGCTAGTTGAAACGGGCCGCTACGGGTCGAAAAGTGAAGTCTTACGCGAGGGCGTGCGACTGATTCAGGACCGCGAGACGCAGCTTGTCGCGCTGGATGCCGTGATTGAGCGTGGCATCGTCGATTCCGATGCTGGCCGAGGGGAGCCCGCCGAGGAAGTGTTCGACCAGCTCGAAGCCAAGTATCAGGCAATGGCGGACGGCAAGGCATGATTGTTCGCATCTTGCCTGCCGCAAGGGAGGAGATAGAAGCCATCGGCGACTACATAGCCCGAGACAATCCACGCCGCGCTGTGAGCTTCGTTCGCGAGTTGCGTGACAAGTGCCTGAGCCTCGCAGATATGCCGATCGCTTTCCCGCTTGTGCCGCGCTACGAAGATCGGGGGGTGCGGCACCGAGCTCATGGCCGCCACCAAATTTTCTACCGCGTCGTGGGCCAGCCTGAGCGCATCGATGTTATTCATGTTCTACACGGTGCGCGCGATTACGCCGCAATTCTTTTTCCATAGCGCGCACCGGGGTTATGCCACGCATGTTCCGATGGCACCGCCCGGCCACTTGCCCGCCGCTCAATCAACCGCCGACGCCGTCATTCGAATGCCTGGTTCGCTCGAATAGCCGCCCGACAACCAATTAACGCATTTCGGCTAGATCAGCGCCTTTGGTTTGCGGGCTATCCAGCTTAAACATTGACGCCATTCGCGTGTTACAAGAGGATCGACGAGGCGATAATGGAAGGAGCAACGCGCAACGTGGGCGGACGAACGTCGCCTCCCAGCGAGGGCCCGTCGCTCAAGTGGCTGTGCACAACGAATGCTGGCGCCTCTAAGGTTTGTTCTACGCCTGCCCAGGTCCGCCTGCGCGAGCGCGAGACAGCGTATGCGGGCAGACGCTGGACAAACCTGAAGGGAGGAAACCGCGGAGTGCCCCGATGCAATTGGAGGTTTTTGGGTCTATGGCGATTGATAGACCAGGAGAACCTGCGAAGCTACGGGACGCGCGGTCTGGCGGTGTGCTGAGGGAACGCTAATGATGTGCCGACGGGGTGCAGTCGTGCAATCGTGATGTCAGATCGAAGGTGTGAGGGAATGCGGGGAACGACAGGCGCGAACGTCCGCGCGTGGGCCGCATTGCCGCAGAGCCGACGGTCGGATTTCCGGGCCGGAAACAGGAGCAGTCATGTCTCGCCCCGGCGCGTGGGTGGTGCTCGAATCGGTGCGGTCCGCGCAAGGATATCGGTGATGATCTTCGGGGCGCCGCAGTGCCGGCAGATGAAGGCCGTTCGCGTTTCGACGAGGGATTCTTCGGGTGACGCGTTGAGCTCCGCCGCAACGTGCAGCAGTGCACGCATTTCGCGAGACTGGCGCGGCGCACCGGGTTCGCAAGCAGTCCATAGTGGCGGATGCGATGGAAACCGCCGGGAAGCACATGCAGCAGGAAGCGACGCATGAACTCGCCGCCCTCCAGCGTCATGGTCTTGTGGCGGGTAAGCGCCTTCTCGCGGTAGTCCTTCCAGCGGAACGTCACGCCGCGTTCATCGAACGCGAGCAGGCGCTGGCCGGAGATTGCTACACGGTGTGTGTAGCGAAAGAGATACGAAAGTACCGCTTCGGATCCCGCAAAGGGACGCTTGGCGTAGACCACCCATTCGCAGGTATGCAG
The DNA here is from genome assembly GCA_001580565.1 of Caballeronia megalochromosomata. GTDB lineage: Bacteria > Pseudomonadota > Gammaproteobacteria > Burkholderiales > Burkholderiaceae > Caballeronia > Caballeronia megalochromosomata. The sequence goes on from LRBF01000279.1 coordinate 204,130, forward strand.
TGGCGCAAGCCACCGGGCAAAGACAGCCGGGTCGGCGAGTCCGGCATACTCACTGAAGAACTGCAACCGGCTACACCGGTGTGCCTGCGTGAGCGCTTCGAGGAAGCACCTGCAGAACAGGCGCGAGAGCACGCGCATCGGCAGAAAGAAGCCAGGTCGGCAGGCAATCCAGCGCTCACCATCCGGTGACAGGCCGCCACCGGAAACGATACGGTGCACGTGTGGACGATGCTTGCTCGCCGAACCCCAGGTGTGCAGCACGAGCGTGGCGCCAATCTGCGCACCGAGGTACCGGGGATCCGCGGCGATGGTGTGCAGCGTAGTAGCGGCGATCTCGACTGCTTGTTGTACCAGGCGATTGCGCCGATCGGCGCGGGTAGCGTGAAGACGATGTGGTAATACTCGACCGGTACCCGGACTGGGTCTTTGGTGCGAACTTGCGCTGGCGCATGTCATCAACCATGCGCCAGCGCAACGGGCTGACGCCCGGATCGGAGAAGTAGCGAGCCGCCGAATTACGATGCGTTAATCGGCCAAAGTTTCCAGGACGTCTTCGTCGAGAATGGTCCAGGCGATCGTGTAGCTGGGTCACCGGACTGGCAAAACGCCGAGCGCTGACGATCGGTTGGGCCGCTCACCTTCATTGAGACGGCTTGCATTCCGTTTGGAACCAATGATCGACCAGCCGCTGGGCCGCGTGTAGATCCGCTGGGTAGTTCGGGTCGTCATGCCAAGGCGACGGGTTGTAGCCCGCTTTGCTCAAAGCCGAGAGCTCGCTTCTGTGCTGTGACCTCGTCTTAGGTGCGTTCCTTTTCGTCGCGGCCAGGTCACGGCACTCCGTGTCGCTCAAGTGTCGCCCGCTTTGTGTCGCGCCGACTGCGGGATATCCGGACAGCACGAGCGTCAACGCGGCAAGCGCAGCGCAGGTCTTCGTGAGGTTTTCCATAGCGCATCTCCATGCGTCTGAGTGCACAACGCAAACCTATGAGCTGTCGCCGGTCGCGTGCGCCTTCCGCTTATTTTGCCTTATTCCATTCATCCGGAGAGGCGCACTTGCCTAAGGGAAGCCAGCCGGCAATACCTCGGATGATTCCTCCCCGCCTCGTCGATCGACCGGGCGGGATTGTTCTCGACTTCGTCTGCTCAGTCAGCGGCGCTGCTGGCCGTCTTCCTGCGTCTCAAGGACCTGCTCACGATACTGTTCGAACCGGCGGCGCTCCTGGAGAGACGGAGTCCAACCGGCGATGTTGTGACGCCGGGCTAACGTGAGCGGTCGTAATTTCTTTCCTACACTATCTTCCTCGGATGGCTCTGTGGGAAGCGCTCAACGAATATGCGAGGCTCATTATGAATGCTCTGCCGCCAAAACGAGAAGCGCAGCAGGGATACCAGAGCATAAGGAACAGCATCAGCACGTACACCAGCATGACGAACGAATCACGCAAGAAGGCGAGCAGCGGGCCTACGACCGCCTGTGCGCCGACGGACACATTTGGAAGCCACGCGATCTGTTAGTCCGGCGCGCTTTCACCCTTGATTGCATTGAGCAGCAACGACTGCGAGAACACCGCGAATCGGTCGCTGACAGAGTACCGCGAGCCGCATTTTGTCGACACGAGGACGGCGTCGAGCGTCACGCCGATCGCGGCCAAGCGCTTCTCGTGGATATTCGTGAGCATGCGCGAGGCGTCGTACTCGGTGCGTACCCATGGCGACGGATCCTGCCGCATCTGATAAACGATGCTCGTCGCCTGAAGCGGATCGTGATGCTGGTCCGCCATGCGGTACCGGAGAACGCCTGAGCCGATCGCGATCAGTACGCCGACGGAGATGAGAAGTCGCCGTCGGCAACGGCACTATTCCTTGCTCCACTGGCTCACGACGCGGGACATGGATTTGGCTGCCAGAACGAGGAGAGCGCCCGCGACGCTGTAGTCGACCTTGTGCATCAGCTCGACCAGATAGAACGCGGGCACGACGACGAACGGTTGGCACATCGCGCGGATTATCAGGTGTTTCATCAGCGTCTCACACTGGTTCGTTTGCCAGACCCGGTATGTCGGCCGATGACGGTGCGGGGCACGCATCCGCGCGAGTCTGGAGGCGTCCAGACGTTCTGAATGCGTCGTGCGGTTCGAGCCGTGATGTTCTGGCGACGCGATCTGTTACCGTTCTGCTCTGTGATGAACTTTGCCTCCAGCAAGGCCTTGCCGTCCTGCTCAGGCGTCGTTGCTTGTTGCTCGTTCGTCCAGATCTTGGCGGATCGCGCGGGAATGCAGAGGGTTCGTGACTGCCAAGCCGATTGTCGATATGGCGCCCCGGTGCGTATAACATGTAATTCTTCGGCCAGCGTGTCGCGTCGACCGGCCTCCCGCTACCGTCCGACGATTCACATGTCACGCTAGCTCATCATGGATGCAGTCTCCGAGGTCCTGCGCGCTGTACGTCTGAGCGGCGCGGTTTATCTGAACGGCACTTTCACCGCGCCCTGGTGCCTGATTGGCCGTACCGATGCTGCGCTCTGCGGGGCCTATCTGCCGCGATCCGAGCGCGTTGTTTCCTATCATCTGGTCATAGAAGGGAGCTGCTGCGCCCAGTTGGCGGACAATCCCGGCTCGGCGCTGCGTCTCGATGCCGGCGAGCTGCTCGTGGTGCCGCAAGGCGAAACACATCTGATGGGCAGCTCCGTGGGGCTCGCGCCGACGTCCATGGAGCTGCTGCTGGCCGGTCCGATCGAGGCGGCGCCTAGCGAGGTGATGACCTTGTCCTACGGAGGGGGAGGACCCGCGACCCGCATCGTATGCGGATTCCTGGCCTGCGACGATACGCTCAGTAACCCTCTGCTTTCATCGTTGCCGCGGCTCTTCAAGATCGACATGCGCCATGACCCGCGAGCCGCATGGCTCGAATCCTCGTTGAAGTTTGCCGCCGCCGAAGCAGCGCATTCGCGGGCGGGCGGCACGATCGTTCTCGCAAGGCTGTCCGAGCTTCTGTTTGTCGAGGCGGTTCGTAGCTGTATTGAAGCGCTTCCTGCGCACCAGACAGGATGGCTCGCAGGGGTGCGCGATCGCTACGTGGGACGCGCGCTTTCGTTGCTTCATGCTCAGGCGGTCCACCCCTGGACCGTCGATGAACTTGCGCGCAAGGTTGGGCTGTCGCGCTCCGCGCTCGCACAACGCTTCACGCATCTCGTAGGACAACCACCGATGCAGTATCTCGCGCGATGGCGCATGCAGATCGCGGCTCAGGAACTGTTGAATGGCGCGAAGTCGCTTGCCGCCGTCGCGGAGCAGGTTGGCTATGAGTCGGAGGCTGCGTTCAGCCGGGCGTTCAGGCGGGAATTCGGAAAGGCTCCGGCAGGCTGGCGCAGGAGCAAGGGAAAAACGAGTCACGCTGACGAATCGGTGTCGGCCATACCTGCTACGACTGGCAACGTGCCATCACCAGGTCCTTGACGCAAATCTCATTCAGGCACCTCATGGCCGATTCGGCGTTCCGGCCGTATCTGACGGTGCCTCGATCATAGAATTCTGCCTCTCCCGATCGTAAGTTCGAGCCTACCGGACGCCATCTCGACGATGTGACTCGGACCGGTAGATGAACCATCGCAGCTACACCGCACATAGATCGAACTTGGGAGAAATGTCATGAACGCAGTATCGCGACTGTCTGACCGCGATCGTTATACCCGTTGCATTCGCGCATCGAAGAGGGTCAGTTGGGACATGGAGCGCGACGTGATCGGAGGTCGCACCTTCGATGCGTCCCAGAAGTATCTTCCCGACGGGCTCTCGCTGACGCCGAATTTCTTCACGCTCTCCGCGAGCGAAAAGCGTTTCGTCAGCCAGATCCAGGGGCGGACCTACGCCAACATGTTCGGACTCGTGGAGCGCTTCATCAACGCGAAGATGCTGGAGGTCAGCCGCGATTACTGGCTTGGCGACCAGGTGGCGCTCGAGGCGCTAATCCGGTTCAGCGACGAGGAACTGAAGCATCAGGCGCTCTTTCGCCGCATCGACGAGATGGTCGGCGAAACGCTCCCTCCCGGCTATCAGTTCGACGTCGACCCGGATGTTGTCGCCTCTGCCGTCCTCGGGAAAAGCACGTGGTCCGTGCTGGCGTTGACGCTGCATATCGAACTGTTCACCCAGCTTCATTACCGTCAGAGCATCGCTCCGGATACCGAACTATCGGAGTTGTTCAAGAATGTGTTTCTCTATCACTGGAAGGAAGAGAGCCAGCACGCCATTCTCGATGAGCTGGAATGGATCCGTCACGACGCCACCATGACGGATGATGATCGCAACAAGGCTGTCGACGAATTCATCGAGCTCGTCGTTTCGATCGACGGCCTGCTGCAAGGGCGGGCGGCAGCCGACGCGCACTATTTCGAGGCCAACTGCGGGCGCGCACTCGACGACTCGGAAGCCCGGGTCATCGAAACCAGTTTCCTCGAAGCTTACCGGTGGCAGTACATTCACTCGGGCGCGAGTCATCCTCATTTCGGAGACGTGCTGCAGAGCCTCATCTCCGAGAGTCAGGCCATGCGCATTCAGGCTGCGCTCGCCACGCTGCATTGAACTTGCTCGACACTCGACGCTCGACGAATCGATAATCGAAGACACGTCGCCCTCCGGGTCCGTTTTCGATCCGGAGGGATTCGGGATGACGACGTCATCCCCGGTTCTCGATCAGTTCTGCAATCTCGACGAACTCGACGTCAGGGCGTACACCGTAGAGACCCGTTACCCGATCGAGAATCTCATCGGTGAAGAATTCCCGAGCGGCATCTTCCGAATTCCAGATTGACGGGATATAGCGTCCTTAAGCTTTTCCTGTCGCTTCTGCTTGTTTTGTACGGAAGACCGTAATCCAACATCTGAGCGGGAAAGGGTCGACACTCGAAGTCACTCGGTGATGAAATCGCGGAAAGCCGGCGAATGCCACCTGCGCGTGGAGAACTCCTGCGCGCTAAATTCTACGATCTGGCCAGCAAAGGCGCGAGGCAATGCGGTCACGCGACGAGGAAGCTTGATTCGACTTGACATAATTAACATTATCGATTTTTATGGTGTCAGAGCTTTTTAGTAATGTCGTGTTCGAGCAAGATAGAAATGTCGTGTTTTGCTCCTGGTGCCATGCTGGGCGCTTCCGATCCGACGCCGGGAGTTCGCCATGAAGCCAACCGAACGGGTGGCCTTGACCATGCGCGAACTCGACCGTCTCAAAGTCGTTCAGGCCGTAGTGGACCGGATGCTCAAACCGGGGCTCGCCGCGCAGCGTTTGCAACTGACAGTGCGTCAGGTCGAACGGCTGGTGGCCCGATACAAACAATCCGGTGCGCGCGGCGTTGGCCACACTTCGCGCGGCCGTCCGGGCAACCGGAAACTCGACGAAGCGATCGCTGGTCGAGCGCTGACGCTGATCCGGGAGTGCTACGCCGATTTCGGCTCGACGCTAGCCTGCGAGAAACTGCGTGAATGTCACGGTTTAACGTTATCCAAGGAAACCGTGCGTCACCTGATGACCGAAGCCGGCCTGTGGATTCCCCGCGCGCAGCGCCCGCCCAAGATTCACCAGCCGAGGAATCGGCGTTCGTGTCTGGGTGAGCTGATTCAGATCGATGGCAGCGATCATCGCTGGTTCGAGGATCGCGCGCCGGCTTGTACGTTGCTGGTGTTTATCGACGATGCCACGAGCCGGCTGATGACTCTGCATTTCACCGCCACCGAGTCGACGTTCAGCTATTTCGAGGCGACGCGCAAGTACATCGAAGCGTACGGCAAGCCAGTGGCACTCTATAGCAACCGCGCCAGCGTGTTCTCGTGCAACGAGTACGCCCGGCAGGGGCGTCACCCAATACGGACGGGCCTTGTACGAGCTCAACGTAGATACGCTATGCGCCAACAGCAGTCAAGCGAAGGGGTGCGTGGAACGGGCCAATCTGACCCTGCAGGATCGGCTCGTCAAGGAGTTGCGCTTGCGCAAGATCGACACGTGGGAGGCGGCGAATGGTTATGCGCCCCACTTCATCGCTGATTTCAATGGTCGTTTTGGGAAGGTGCCCCGCAGTGGCTTCGATGCCCATCGCGCGCTGCGCGAAGATGAGAATCTCGACCTGATTCTGACGCATCGGGTGTCGCGTTGCGTGTCGAATAGTTTGACGTTGCAGTACGACCGGGTGATCTACATGCTGGACGACACGCTGCAGACACGCGCCCTCGCCCATCGCTATATCGATGTGTACGAGTACCCGGATGGCCGCATCGAAATCCGGGCGGATGGAGACGCGCTGCCCTATCGCCAGTACGACAGGTTATCCGTGGCGGACCAGGGTGCCGAAGTAGATAACAAACGCCTGGAGCACGTGCTGGCGTTATCGCGTCAGGTGCAGATGGAGCGCGACAACCGGCGCGCCTCGGATGCACCATCAAGAACCAATCAGGACGAACCGGTCAGGCCGAAGATGCGGGCTAACAACACACGCAAGCAACGCGAACTGAAGCCGGTCGACCTGAACGCGATGATGCTGAGAAGCGCCGAACTGCGGGCAGCCGCGGTGGAGAAATGAACTTTTAAAGAGAGATTTAAAGACTCAAAACCCGCCATTTCTAAAAAGTTCAAACCCCGACATTTGTATCTGGCCATGAAATATGAAGCAGCTAACTAATCAAGCGACCAGGTCTGGACCCGTGTTTCCTGTAACGACTTCGAGTTCGTCCGGCTCACGAACCGTAGCGTGCGACTCCACGATCACGGAGGATCGAAGCCGCTTCAACCGCGCCTCCGCCTCCCTGTATTCCGGAAACGGTGATGAGATTGGGGAGGCAACTTCCATTAAGTCAACTTGAACATCTCGATGAAAGCATGCAGCGCACTGTTGCTGATTCTGGCGATCCGCCGCACGGTCATGGCTCATGGCTCGTCACCTGCCAAATGATGCTCGAAAACTACGTGCTACGATAGGCCTTAATCGCCCGGAAAAAAGCGAAACGCGCCGATCGCCCCCGCGGCAGTCAGGGATCCAGTCCGGCATGCAACCCGGCGCTCACCGGTATCGTCACAAATCCTTCGCGCACCGATCATCGTGCTACGCTCGGCGCGCCTTCACCTCCACGACTACGCGATGGCTACCGAACCGTCAGATCGTTTTCCGGGTATCGGCGACGCCGAAGCACGCGCGCCAAAACGCCGCGCGCGCGGCAGCCGCGAGATGCGCATGGACGATCGTGTGGTCATCGCGCATGGCTTGCCGACGCCGCTCTGGCAGGATCTCTATCACCGTGCACTCGTGGTCCGCTGGCCAACGTTTTTCGCGTCACTTGCTTTGCTGTTTCTGCTGCTGAACACTTTATTCGCGACGCTATATATGCTCGGCGCAGCGCCGATCGCCAATCAGTTTCCGGCAGGTTTCGGCGGCGCATTCTTCTTTAGCGTCGAAACGCTCGCTACGGTCGGCTACGGCGACATGCATCCACAAACCGTCTATGCACACTGGATCGCGACGCTCGAAATCTTTGTCGGCATGTCGAGTATTGCGTTGGCCACAGGGCTGATCTTCGCGCGTTTTTCACGCCCGCACGCAAAGATCATTTTTGCCCGCTATGCGATCGTGCGACCTCTGGAAGGCCAGATGACGCTGATGGTGCGCGCAGCCAACGGCCGTCAGAACGTCATCGCCGAAGCACGGGCCAGGCTGCGCATCCTGCGGCAGGAAACAACCGTCGAAGGCTATGCGCTGCGCAAGCTCTACGACCTGACTTTGGTGCGCGATCAGCATCCGGTCTTCAAACTGGGCTGGAGCCTGATGCACGTCATCGACGAGAACAGTCCCCTGTTCGGCGAAACCGCCGAAACACTCAAGGGCCGCGACACGACCCTGCTGCTGACGCTCGAAGGCGTCGACGAATCGACTTCCCAAACCATGCAGGCACGTCATCTGTGGACTTGCGATCAGATCTTCTGGCATTACCGCTTCGTGGACATCATGCGCGATGAAAACGGAGTGAGTCACATCGATTACTCGCGTTTCGACGAGATCGTGCCGCTCGATTCGGCGCCCGTCGCGGTCATGGAGAAAGAGCCGCCGCATTGACGCCCTCCCCGCCCTCGGCCTGCGGCGGTCGGCTACGTCCACGCGTTTGGCGACCGGCGATCGCAGGGCATCGCGAGTTCGGTGGTCGACCAGCGAATCGCAATAGGCTCCGTTCCGGATAACGGCCGGGGGGAGATTCGGATTTCATCAACTCGACATTCAAAAGCAGCCACCCTGTTGCAGGTCCGCTAGCCCGATTTCGCTCAGATGCAAGCTACACGACGCTCTCGTCAACGACCTTCTGCACAGTGTCATTCAGCCTCCGTTCAAGTCGGCGCCGAATGCGAACATCCTCGACTTGTTTTCGGATTGCATTCTCCCTAACGACGCTTCCGTCGCCGCTTCCGAAGGTACATCAGTCATTCGAGATTCTTAGGCATCGCCGTTCGACCGATCGACATTGCGCACATCAAGCCGACGACTTCGCCGTAGTGCGACCCCGACAACATTAACATTGGATAAAGGAAGCATGATCAGAGCATGCGGCCCGGTCGTATTCACGGTCCCGTCGGTAGACGCGTCAAGGTGTCTGAAGCCCACCGTCAACCAGGCGCGTCTGCGTCCATAGCGTGACGTCGCGTTCACACGGATACTTCGCCGCTTCGGTCTCGTCGAGATCGACGCCCAGCCCCGGCTTGTCGTTCGCGTAGACGAAGCCGTTGCGAAACTCCGGCAGTCCGGGGAACACGTCGAGCAACGCCTCGCGCGGCCCTTTGAGCTGCTGGATGACGAAATTCGGCGGCTCCGTGCCCGACCATTCCTGCACGCCGAAATTGCGCGACGCGAGATCGATATGAATGTTCGCCGCATGCGCGAGCGGCGACATATCGCCCGGACCATGCCACGCAGTGCGTACGCCGAACTGCTCCGCGAAAATCTGCAGCTTGCGTCCCGCCGTGATGCCGCCGATCTGACTCAGATGCACGCGAATGAAATCGATCAGACGTTCCGTGATCAGAAAACGCCACTCGTACGGATTGTTGAAGAGCTCGCCCTGCGCCAGCGGCGTCGTGGTCTTCTCGCGCAACTGGCGCATCCACTCGCTCTCTTCGAGCGCGATCGCGTCTTCGAGGAAAAACAATTCGTAGGGCTCGAGTTCGCGCGCAAAACGAATCGCTTCGATGGGTTTGAGGCGTTCGTGCACGTCATGACACAACGCGACATCGAAGCCGATCTTGCTGCGGATGCCATCGAACAGTTTGAGCGTTTCGCGAATGTACTTGCGGCTGTCGAGATAGATGCCGTCCGCCGCGCCCTCGGGCGCATTCGACGGCGCACGGCCGAACACGCCGCCGCCATAACCGCCGCTCTGACAGCGGATATGCATGATGCCCTGCTCGCGATAGCGCTGAATGTTCTCGCACAATTCGTTTAGATCGCGGCCATCGGCATGCCGATAGATCGGCACGCCTTCCCGCACCTTGCCGCCGAACAACTGATACAGCGGCATGTTGGCCTGCTTGCCCTTGATGTCCCACAACGCCATGTCGACGCCTGAAATAGCGTTGTTTTCGATCGGGCCATTGCGCCAGTACGCGTTCTGATGCATCAACTGCCATAGCTCTTCGATCGCTTCGGCATCGCGCCCGATGAGCAAAGGCCGCAGGTATTCCTCGATCAGACATTTGACCGCCAGATGCCGGTAGGCGAACGTCGCGCAGCCGAGCCCATACAAACCGGCCTGATTCGTCTCGACCTTGACGACGATGAGATTGATGCCTTCCGGCGCGGTCAGAATGACCTTGACGTCGGTGATGAGTGTCGCCATGGCGTTAATCCACGAGTGCGGAAGACACGGCATCGGACTTCGTGCCTGCGCCTCCCTTGGGTGTCGAGCGCTGGCCCGACTGCGCGGGCACCAGCATCATGAGGACGACCGCCGCGAGCAGTGCCGCAGCCATGAACACATAGGATGCCGAAGGACTTCCCGTCGCGCCATTCAGATATCCGACGAGCCACGCGCCGAGGAACGCGCCGAGCGCGCCGCATGCGTTGATCAGACCGATCGCGCCGCCGAGCACGTTGCTCGGAATGAGTTCGGGCACGAGTGCGAAGAACGGTCCGTACGGCGCATACATGGTCGCGCCGGCAATCACGAGCAACACGAACGACAGCCAGAAATTCGAGCTGCCGACGAGATATGAACCGACGAACGCAATCGTTCCGATCAACAGCAGCGGCCACACGAAGAGCTTGCGGTTGCAGGTCTTGTCGGACAGATAGGACGCGATCAGCATCAGCACGATGGCCGCGAGGTACGGCACGGCGGAGAGCCAGCCGACCGACACGATATCGATCGTCTTCGACGCCGACTTCAGAATGGAAGGCAGCCACATGATGAAGCCGTACACGCCGATACTCCACAGCGCGTGAATGGCGCAGCACTTGAGCACGATGGACGAGCGGAACGCCGACTTGTAGTCGCGCACCGGCGCGATATGTGCCTGCTCTGATTTGAGGACCGCGTCGAAATCGGCCTTCTCCTTCTCGCTCATCCAGGGCGCGTCGGCCGGTTTGTCTTTCACCGTGAACCACCAGACGATCGCCCACAGGAGCGCGGGTGCGCCCTCGAACACGAACATCTCGCGCCAGCCGAAATTGCGCACGAGATAGCCGGACACGATCGACATCCACAGCACCGTCACCGGATTGCCGAGAATCAGGAAGGTGTTCGCGCGCGACCGCTCCGTGCGCGTGAACCAGCGGCTGATGTACATGAGCATCGACGGCATCACCGCCGCCTCGACGATGCCGAGCACGAAGCGCAGCGCCATCAGCATCGGAATATTGCTGACCATGCCGGTCGCGGCGGCGCACAGGCCCCACAGGATCAGGCTCGCGAAAATCAGCTTCTTGACGCTGTTCTTCTGCGCGTAGATCGCGCCGGGCACCTGAAAGAGGCAGTAGCCGAGAAAGAACAGCGAGCCGATCAGCGACGACGTCGCGGGCGTCACGCCCAGATCCCGGTCGATGCCCGCCGCCGCCGCGAAGCCGTAGTTCGCGCGGTCCAGATACGCGAGGCTGTAGGTGATGAAGATGATCGGCATGAGATGCCACCATCTCTGCGGCGCAATGGTCTTGATGTCGTTCATGATGTCTCCGGTGTCAAAGAACGGCGAGCCAGCCGCCATCGACGTAAATGATCTGTCCGTTCACGTAGCTCGACGCGGGCGATGCCAGATACACCGCCGTGCCCACGAGTTCCTCGGGCTTACCCCAGCGTTGCGACGGGTTGCTGCTCTTCACCCACGCGTCGAAGCTCGCGTTGTCGACGAGCGCCTGATTCATGTCGGTGAGGATGTAGCCGGGGCCGATCGCGTTCGCCTGGATATCGAACGGCGCCCATTCGGCGCTCATCGCGCGGGTGAGCATCTTGATGCCGCCCTTGGCCGCCGTATAAGGCGCGACCGTCGCACGCGCGCCTTCGCTCGTCAGCGAACCGATATTGATGATCTTGCCGCCGCGCTTGCGCTCGATCATGCGCCGCGCGGCCTCCTTAGCGACGATGAACGCGCTCGTCAGATTGGTATCGATCACGCGTTGCCAGTCGGCGAGCGCGAGCTCGATCATCGGCTTGCGGAACTGGATGCCCGCGTTGTTGACGACGATGTCCACTTCGATGCCCTCCGCGTCCCATGCCGCGAAGGCGGCGGCGACGGACGATTCATCGGTGACGTCGAAGGCCTGGCCGCGCGCGTCGAAGCCTTGCGCCTGCAGGCGGCTCACTGCGCCATCGACGGTATCGGCTTTCGTGCCGTTGACGATGACGCGCGCACCCGCCGCCGCGAGCCCCTCTGCGAGTGCGTAGCCGATGCCGCGCGCCGAGCCCGTGACGAGCGCCGTGCGGCCGTTGAGATCGAACAACTTGTTCATGCGTGTTTCCCTGATCAGATACATTCAAAAACGCGGACGCGAGCGCGCCCGCGCAGCCTCTTTCGAGGCTGCGGTCCTTTAATTGCGTATCGGAGACGCGCTGCTACAGAGGCTTGTCGTTCGCGGTGCGATTGAGCATCGCGCGATCGTCGAAGTCCTTTTCCGCGCGTTCGATCAGCGTGAGCACGGCCTGCTCCGCCGCGTGCGCATCACCTGTTTCGATGGCGACGCACAGCGCTTCGTGCATCGGCAGCGAGCGCGCCGGGCCGCCCTCTATCTCCGAGCTCAACTCGAAGCTCGTGCGCAGGATCGCGGAGAGCGCGTTTTGCATCTGCTGAACGAACTGGTTGTGGCACGCCGTGAGGATCGCGCCATGGAACGCGAGATCGGCGGGCACGTATTCGCCCTGCCCCGCGACCGCATGCTCCATCGCCCTGAACGCGCGACGCACGGCGATACGGTCCTCGGGCGTCGCGCGCCTGGCAGCAAGCTTCGCGGCATTCGGCTCGATGATCGTGCGCAATTCCATCAGGTCGCGAATGAGATCGGCATCGACGGTGCCGGCGCGCGCGCGCCAGGTGATCACGTCGGGATCGAACAATTGCCAGTGCGTACGCGGCAGCACGATCGTGCCGTGACGGCGTCGCACCTGAAGCATGCCCTTCGCGGACAGCGACTTCATTGTTTCGCGAATCGTGATGCGGCTCACCTGCATCATTTGGGCGAGTTCATCTTCGGCGGGCAGGATATCCCCCGGTGCGAACTTGCCCGAACAGATTTGCTCGCCCATCTGGTTCAGCACTTGCCGATGCAAAGTTGGCATGGTCGGCGATTCCTTCTAGGTCATACGTATGATGTTGAAGGTATCAGAGCAGGTTGCATCGGAACAATCAGGGTTGACCCGATGGCATTCGGCGCGTTGATCAGCGCACGCGGCTCGGTTAGCGTCGAACGAACCGTGTTATGAGGGAGTTCTGAAATCCAACCAGGGAAATGGGAGCGGTCCAGGGCGTTCCTCTCCACGCGTCAGCCGAGGAATACTCGTTTGCAATAAGTTTGGCGTGCGCCATGGCTGTTTCGAGCAGCGCGAAGCTCGTCGCGGGCTCAATAGCCGGTTGGTTACGTTGTGTTTGGTCCGGTTATAAACGCCCTAATTTGAGTGTGGAGCCGACCCTGGAAGTCCGTCACGCGGCGTGCGCGAATGACGCTTAATAGCCGAGACCGGCGGTCCGCGATCAAGGCCTGTTTGACGGCTAGCCGCGTCGCCCAGTATGGCCCGACTCATCTTTAGGCTTATGCCAAATATATTTGTTTGAAGAAATGGAACTGTCCGGGCGACGCTTTGCTTTTCGCGGCGACTTCGCACACGATGACATTCCTCGCTCAATCGCCAACTTTCATCTCCGTTTCACGACCGGCTTCATCGACTTCCCACTGTGCAAGACACCGCGAACGACGCGGTTGCGCGCGCCGCGAAACAGTTCGCGCACGTGTGCCGATCATCGTCCCTTCGTCACTGATAAAACACGTAAGTTGCGAGATACGGTGAACTACCCGATTCATGTTCGACTGTGCACGGCGCGGACGGTTTCACACCGCCGACTGTCTTCACGCGCTGCACGAATCGCACGGAAGAAAGCAGCCCCGGTACCGCCGTCGATTGCGTCCGAAGCAGAAGTTGCGGCACGCTGTCGGCCGTCTCGCTCGCCGTCTGCGCGATGACACGCCCTTCGATACGGCTGCCATCGCGTGCTTCCCACGACGGCCCGGCCGAATGCTCGATGACAGCCGCGCCGTGCTCGTCGAAGAGCGTAGCGCGCGGCTGTTTGAAGACCCAGTCGAGCGCGTGATGTGCATCGTATTCGCAGGCGTAAATCTGCACGCCAGAAGCCCGCGCGCTGAAGTGCGCGCGTGAATCAGGCGGGTCGATGGATTCGGCCCGCGCGGCCCCGGCGCTTGTCGCCAGCACCACGACCGCGATTATCGCAACACACGATCCGGGTTTTTCGAAAGTTCGGTCAGTCATGTCAGGTCCTTCTCTTTGCAAATTCGTCGAAAAGATTGCGGCACGCGCCGAATTTTCATAACACTTTAAGTGGCGACCTATCCATCGTATTTGCGAACACATTGGACCAGCATGCGCAGAATAGTGCCATCTGAAGCCGATGTCTGGTTCAGAGCGACGGCTTCAGAACGAACGCTGCTGCCCGTTTGCTCTGCGGATATCAGTCGAGGAAGCACTCGACGACCAGCAATCCCAGTATCTTGAACGGCGATTCGCGTCCGGATCAACGGGCGAATTCGACCCTCGCCGGTCACGCGCGGTTGCTATCGCTCGAAGGCCGCTTCCAAAGGTGCGAGGGGCACTCGTACTATCACGTCCGCCGCCCCGTATGGCCCATGGCCGCCGTTCGTCGGATATCAAATTTAGGGTTGCAAATCCACTGATGAACCCGCAAAGCTCCTGCGCAGTGCTGTTCGATCGCATCGCCTGCCGTTCGCCCCGAATTCGCCGGAGTGAATGCTACCTTGAGGGAGAAAACTGGTCCGGTAAGACCTAAACTAATATCCAGTGCAGCCAGTTTGCGGTACTGGCCAGCGCCCTAGGCCAAGACTCAATTGGCGCGGAGAGTACACCGGCTGCCGCAGCCCTTGGGGGAAATGTTCATGAAGAGACTGATACTACTGGCATGCGTAATGCTGTCCACGAACGCGTTTGCAGAATGTGCGACAAACGCCCGTGGCGAGACGGTCTGCGGCAACGGACAGACGGCCGGCGGCTATAACCGGAACACAGGTACGGCCTGGACGTCGCAGACCAACCAGAATGGTGTGCATACGACGCAGACCAACCGGGGCGGCGAGGCGCAGACGAAGAACGGCAAAGGCGTGGTTCACGGCCCCGACGGAAAAACCTGCTACCGGACTGCCAACAGTCACGGTTGCAACTGACGACCGTTGGGCACCCATTGTCACATTCACCTCAACGGGCCGCCGCGAGTACCGAAACACTGACGGATCGACGATCGGAGTGACGCCCCGAAGGACTTCACTCATCAGCGACACCGGTCAGGAGCAGCCGACGGCCCGCTGTCAGCGGCAAAAAACTGACGCTCGGCTGTCCGCAAGTGGATTGAGGCGGATGAGCGGACCCGTCCGAAGTCGGAAAGTGCGATGTCGAAACACAGCGCTTTGGAGGCTCGCAATCTCGAACTTCCGTAGCCGACCCCAAACGGCCGCTCGAGCCGGCGTCGTCTGTACGACCGCTATCAAGGTGAACCGACCGCCTGAATGCCTCTCCAGGTATCGTTGGTCCTCGCTTTACAAGCGTGGTGCAACACCGGCCCACCGCGCGAGGCCCCGGCCAAACGAGTACTCTCGTTTGACACAGGAATCACCGCGATAAAGACGTTATCGGGAGCAACGCCGGCGGCGTCGGCTGGTTGCCGACAGATCTCGGCCATCAGTTCGGTCTTCTCGCTGGCGGGCCGGCGCGCCGAATTCAGCTTGAACGATCATCGCGTTCGCCGAGCGCTCCATCTCCATGACGGTCGGATCGATGCACAGCCCATCATCGCCTCGCTCGCTGATCTCGCTAAAGCGGTCGCCGTCGGGAACATCCAGTGCGACCACGAGCGAACGATTGAGTGCATTGCCGATCGCGGTCTTGTGCTCGCGGACGAACATGACAAATGGTTTGAACAAGCGCTCCGGACCGATCTCCAAACCAATAGCATCTTCCGATTCATGCTGCGAAAATACCCGCATGGCCGACACCTAAAGGTTCTCTTTCACGACCCAAAGTTACGTCAAGTCACGGCCGACAACGCCGATCCGAAAGCGGGCAAAGTCTATGCCGCGTTCGACATGCCCTTCGCCATGCTGATGGCGCAAGTAGCCGAGGGATTCGCGCGACGAGCGAAGCGTGCTGCATCGCCCGGTCGAGCCCGTTGCGGGTCAATCAGGCCGCCGCTTGCCTGGACGAACACATGGGATGATGATCGCTTCGAGTATGGTTATGCGGTCTTGCGCAGCGCCTCGTTCAGAAACCATCGGCCTCCGAGCGGTCGAACGAGTCGTCCCCGTTCAACGCGGCTGCAACTCGACCGGCGGATCCGCGCGATATCCGCCGCCGAGCGCTTTCGTCAGCGCGATCTCCTGACTCAGCATCTGTCCGTTGAGCGTAAGCAGCACGACCTGTTCGGCGATCACGGGCTGGCGCGCTTCGAACGCCGCGAGCTGGCTCGTCAATCCGCGCCGGTAGTGCGCTTCGACGCTGTCCCGCACGAATGCGACCGATGCGATCCGATGTTGCTGCAGCGCCGCTTCCGAATCGAGCGCCTGAAGGCGACTGCCTGTCTGCGCGACGTCACGCACCGCGTTCAGCACGGCCTGATTGTATTGCTCGATCAGCAGATTGCTGCCCTCACGTGCGCCGCTCAGGTTCGCATTAAGGCGGCCGCCATCGAAGATCGGCAGATACAGGCCCGGAATCAGGTTGATCTGCTGACTCGAATGCATGAACAGATCGCGCAGATGCAGCGCGTCGAAACCGAAAAACGCCTTGATGTCGAAGCTCGGATAGAACGCTGCCTTGGCCGCATCGATCCTGTCGAACGAAGACTCCACGTACCAGCGCATCGCCTGCAGATCGGGCCGGCGCGCGAGCAGTTCATATGAGAGCGTGGCGGGTAGCGCCGCCTGCGCGGGCGGCAGCGCCACCGGCTCGATGTCGCGCAGTCCGTCGGGCGTGGCACCGGCCAGCGCCCGCAAGGATTCGCGAAGCTGCCGCAGCTGATTCTGCGCCGTGACGATCTGCCGTTCGATGGCGAACTCCTGTGCACGCGCCCCTTCGAGTTCGGTCCGCGATTCGAGCCCGCGCGCCGCCCGCCCTTCATGCGCCTGCACCGCGAATGCCGCGACCGCACGCGATTCGTTCAACAGTTCGATCAGCTGATAAGTCGTCTGAATGCCGTAGTAAAGCTGCGCGACATCGGTCGAGATTTCGAGTTCCACGGCCGACATCTCGGCGAGACGCGCATTGCTCACGCCGACCGAAGCCGCGATCTGCGCGCGCTGCTTGCCCCATACATCGATGTTCAGGCTCGCGCCGAGTCCGACGATGCCTTCCGTGTACCAAGGGCCTGTCAGC
Organism: Caballeronia megalochromosomata; assembly: GCA_001580565.1. GTDB lineage: Bacteria > Pseudomonadota > Gammaproteobacteria > Burkholderiales > Burkholderiaceae > Caballeronia > Caballeronia megalochromosomata. The sequence goes on from LRBF01000279.1 coordinate 221,250, forward strand.
CCCTCGGCCGGCACGTCCTGCGCGAACGGGCCGAGAAAGCCGTGCGCGGAGACATGCTGCTGATTCAGCAGTGCAAGCGCGACCACCTGAAGGCTCGATCCCGTCCTGACGAGCTCCACGTCCGACTTTGCCTGCGCGACCCGCGTGCGCGCGATCACCATCGTCGGCGCGGCGGCGAGCGCCTGCTCGATGAACGCATCGAGCTGCGCATCGCCGTAGCGCGTCCACCATCGCGCGGCGGGCCAGCCGCCAGGTGGCAGATGAATGTCGTTCGCGACCTCGATCTGCTCCGGCGCGATCTGCGCATGCGGCGCGCCATCATGATGGATCAGCGCGCATCCAGTCAGCAACGACGACATCCACACGGCGAGCAGCCCACATCGACGCCAGACCGGGTGCGCGTTCATGATTGGAGCGCCTGCGGTGCGGGCGTCGCGACGGACGCATCGAGGCGCCAGTCCGGCAGTCCGGCGACCTGCCGCGACAGTTCATCCGCGGCGGTGATGATCGATGCGTCGGCCGGGTCTAACTGTTCGACGGACGCTGCGGCGCTTTCCATGTGACGAGGCGCGCGGGCATCCGGCGGATTGGCCGCCAGTTCTTCCGCGTAACGGCGCAGCGCGTCGGAGGCGCGCTCCTGTATCGAGCGCGCGGCATCGAGTGTTCGAGGGTCCGGTGCCGCGCGTGCCGCCAGCACATTGCGTAGCGCATCGCCCGCGAGCAGGATTTCACGCGCCTGAGCGATGACCGTTTGCGCGCGCACGGTCAGTTGCGCCTGCTCTCCTTCCTGCCACGTAGGCTCCAGCGCGACGCGCGCAAGTGTCGTCTCGCAATCCGCCAGCACTGCCCACGCCTGCAACTGGCGCTGGCCGCGGGGCAATTCGTCCGGTGTCTCATCGGCCGCGCGCGACGGGCGAAGCTGCTCCGCGATGGCGCGCAACAGGCCGGCGAGCTTCTGCCGCAGCACATCGCTCTCGCCTTCGCGCCAGAAAGACATCTGCACGAAAGTCGCGACACCCACACCCAGCAGGATGCCCACCATCCGGTCGCGGATTTCGGTCAGGTTCGTGGTCGGGCCGAACTGGTCGAGCAGCGCGAGCGAAAACGTAAAAACGAGCTGAATGCCGGCATAGCCGATCCGCTCGGATCCCGCCGCGAGCCACGCGCCGAACGCGATGACCGGTAGCGTCATCAGCAGCAGGCCGACGATATCGTCGAGATGCGGGATCACGAATACCACCATGAACAACGCCAGCGCGCTGCCGATAACCGCGCCGGCCACGCGCAGCAACGCACGCTGCGTCGACGCGCCGAGGCTCGGCAGTGCGACGATCACGCAAGTCAGCATGATCGTATGGATGCCCTGCCAGTCCACGGCGTTATAGAAGACGTAACAGGCCAGGACAGCCAGCAGCGTCTTCAGCGAGAAGCGCGTGTAGGCGGGATTGGTCCACGCGTCAGTCGCGATCATCGGCTCGCTCGCGGGCGGCTTGCCGGGTTGCGCGCCGTGCGCAAGCAGGTCGGCGTAAGCGTGCAGCGCGCGCTGCGCATCGCCGGCCGCGGGCAGCGTGTCGGCCGCGGCGCGTTGCGCCGGCGTCGTGATGCGGACATAGCGAAACGGCTCGTCCGACCTCAACGATTCGTCCAGCGCGCACACATTCGCGCGCAACTCGCGCAGCACGGCGAGGTGCGCGTCCGATGCGCCGGGCAACGTCCGTGGAAGCTCGCTCGCGCCACGATACAGACGCGATACCGTCGCGATGCGCGCGAGCTGCAACGCCTGATGCTCGCGATAACGGGCGTCACGCATCGTCGTGAAGCGCAACAGTTTTTGCAACGTGAGCGCGCCCTGTTGCACCGCCGTCAGCGTGACCGGCTCGATGCCCGTCGTGCCGTCGATCAGTTGCGTCAGCCGGCTGTCCAGCGCCGCAATCTGTCGATGCATTTCAGCTTCGAGCTGTAATTGCGGCTCGGCGGGCAACAGCAGCGTATTGACGACGAGCGTGAGCGCGATCGGATAGTTGACGGCGACCCACACCCACAGCACCGCGCGGATCAGGAGGTCGGCCTGATCGGTCCGGTCGACGAAGCTTTGCACATAGATCACGACGATCGCTACGACGAAGAACACCACGCCGATCTTGAGCACGCGCAGCAGATACACGCTGCCGAAAAACACCGCGCTCGCGATCACGATGCGCAGTAGCGGGTAGTCGAACGTGAACTTGAGCAGCAGGATCGAGAGTCCGATTGCGAGCGTCGATCCGACGATGAACATGATGCCGACCAGCCGCGTGAGCACCACGTTCGACTGTGTGACGTAGAACACGACCAGCAGCGAGAGCGGCAACTCGGGCACTTGCAGCGCCATCGATGCGACGATCGCGATCGCGCTCGTCAGCATGCAGCGCAGCATCACGTTGACGCGGCCGGGAAAAGGCGCGAGCTCGCGCTCGAGAAATGCGCCTGCGCCGCGCACGGTGTCGGGAAGGTAGTCCGCGGGAGTCACGGGCGCTCCTCGCGGCGTCTGCTCTCCGTGCCCTGCGCGGGCTCCAGCACCGCCACCGCCGAAGTGCCGACGCGAAACAGTTCCGGGTCCGGATTCTTGACGCGGATCTTCACCGGAAACCGCTGCGAGACGTGAACCCAGTTCAGCGTGCGCTGAATGCGCGGCAAGCCTCCCGGCAACGCTAGGCCGCCTTCGTCGGGCGCGACGCCGAAGCTGATCGAATCGACGCTGCCGCGAAAGCGCCTGCCCGTGTTGCTCATCAGGTAGACGGTGGCGGCCGTGCCCGCCTTCACGCCTTCGAGTTCCGTTTCGCGAAAGTTCGCGACCACATACCAGCGGCGCGTATCGATGAGCGTGAAAACGGGCTTGAGCGCCGACGCGTATTGTCCGGTCGATGTCTTCAGCGCAACGACGCGACCGTCGAACGGCGCGCGTACCGTCGCGTATTCGAGCTGCAGTTCGGCGATCGAGATTTCCGCCATGACGACGGCGCGTTGCGCGACGAGCGCATCGACGCCGCTCACGGCCGCGGCCGCCTGTTGCGCCTGCAGTTGCGCGGCGCTGAGCTCGGCCTGCGTGGCGCGTTGCGCGGTGCGCGCGCGGTCGACGTCTTCCGCCGACACGTAGCCCTGCGGCAACAACGGCGCCATGCGATGCAGCGTATCGGATGCCTGATTCGCCGCGGCCCGAGCGCGCTCGACGGCGGCCCGAACCGACTGCGCGTTGTACTGCTGCGCATTGACGGTGCGCTGCGTGAGTTCGATCTGGCGATCGAGCGCGACCAGCGACGCCTTTCCTCGCGTGAGCGCATCCTGATACGGCCGCGGATCGATCTGAAACAGCAGATCGCCCTCCTTGACCGCCTGATTGTCGTGGACGGCAAGCTCGACGATGCGGCCATTGACCTCGGGCACGACATCGATCGTATCGGCATAGACGTAGGCGTCGTCGGTGCGCGGGGCGCGGTCCAACTGGCGAATGACGAACACCAGCAACAGCAGCGTCGCCACGACCAGAATGATGGCCGGCCACAGTTTTCTTCTGGTCTTGCCGGGAGTCGTCGCCATTGGTCTCACCTGAAGGAGATTCAATGCTGGAACAACGTCAACCAGACAGCGAGTGAAAGCAACGTAACGAGCGTGGGAACCACCACGGCTGAAGGCCAGAGCAGCTGGCTGGCCTGCGATCGCCTGAGAACCAGATACACGATGACGGTGAGCGCAACGCCCGCGACAATGCAGAAGAGCCAGTCCGGGAAATATGCGCCGAGCACGCTGATGGACGGAGAATACGCGCAGCCCGAAAGCAAGGAAGCGGACAAGGCGGCAATGCGCGCGGCATACTTCGGGCATCTGGCTCTGACGAGTGGCATGTGTCGCTCCACAGTCGTACGTGTCGAAACTGAATCGAAGTCACGCTTTGCAACGCTGTCGAGGCATTGCGCCTGACGGCAAGCCCGCGCTCAGGGCGGCTGCCTGGAGATGGTCAATGCCGTGACTGCGCAAGAGTAAATCGTTTCGCCGATCGATGTACGCGTTCGCGTGCCGGCATCGTGATCGTCCATGTTCCGAGCATCCTGAACTGTCCCGACCGTCGTCTTGAAGGAACTGAGCAGATCATACCCTTCGAGGTCTTCGTGACGCGCCGGCATCCGCTGATGAGCGCATTTCGCTCAGTGTGCAATCAATACTCGAAGACGTTCTTTCGGTAAACCTCTGCTTCGGATTCCGGCGAGATGGCGGCAACGCGTCTTGATGGTGGACAGATCCGCAGCTAGGCGCCGGTTTGTGTTCCCTCAGAGCTGACGGCTGCCCGCATTCGGCTGCGCGTTGCAACGGTCATCGGAACCTCAGGTCCAGCAGGCCACCAAATCTGCTCGCGTAATCGCAATCCTGTACCAAACAGCACAAGACCATGCAATCTTCCACCAGTCCCGGTTCCGTATGCTTACTCCGCAGCGTTTTCACGTTCGCTGGCATGCAAGGGTGGGCTCGGGTGCATCCGTCTCCACACATACCGGGCACACGAACACCGGGCCGCTCGCCATGCCTTTGGATTTCTGTGTTCTCTAACGTTGGAGAATCGTATGGCCGATTACAAAACCACCACGCTCGTCGCGGGTGCATTCGCCGCCGCCCTTGCCGCAATCACGGCGACACCGGTAAGCGCACAGGAATTCACCGCGGCTCAGAAGAAGATTCAGGCCGAGCACACCGCTCTCGTGAAGTCGGGCAAGGTCGAGCCTTGTTTCGGTACGGCGCTGAAGGGACAAAACGACTGCTACGCCGGCGCCGGTACGACCTGCGCGGGAACGAGTTCGGCCGACTATCAGGGCAACGCATTCAAGCTGGTGCCCAAGGGAACCTGCACCACCATCTCCACGCCGAACGGTGCCGGCAGCCTGTCTCCCAAGGTCTGAGATCGATCAGCGGCCGGGTGCCGTCAAGCCCGGCCCCGCAGTCCAATCGGAACCACGACTGGCTATGTCAGAGTCCCTACCTCTCGATGCCCGACGGAGCCTGCCACAACGCGCCGGCGTCGGACTCAGAGCCGAACATTACCGCACGGTCCTCGAATCGCGCCCGGATGTCGGTTTCTTCGAGGTTCATCCTGAAAACTATATGGGCGCAGGCGGACCGCCGCATCGATTTCTGTCGGCCATACGCGAGTCCTACCCGCTATCGTTTCACGGTATAGGTCTGTCGATTGGTGCGGACCGTCCTCTGGACGCGGATCATCTCGAGCGTCTGAGGTTACTCGTCGATCGCTACGCACCTCGGTTCTTTTCCGAGCATCTGGCCTGGTCCAGCCACGACTGCGGCTTTCTCAACGACCTGCTGCCGGTGCCCTACACTGCGCAAAGCCTCGCGCGCGTCGCGGAACACATCGATCAGGTGCAGGAAGTCCTCGGTCGGCAGATGTTGCTGGAAAACCCCTCCACCTACCTGGCCTTCGAGGACAGCACGTACTCGGAGACCGACTTCATTTCGGCCGTCGTGAGGCGCACAGGCTGTGGCTTGCTGCTCGACATTAACAACGTATTCGTTGCTTCGATCAATCTGCAGTGGGACCCTTTCGCCTATATCGATGAATACCCCCTCGCCGCGGTGCAAGAGATTCATCTGGCAGGCCACGCACAAGAGACGGACGAAAACGGTCGCCCGCTGCTCATCGATACTCACGACCGTCGCGTCGCAGACATCGTATGGGACCTTTTCGCGCGAGCAATCCACAAGACCGGCCCCATTCCCACATTGATCGAATGGGACTTGAACATACCCGATTGGTCGATCCTCCACGCGGAAGCAGCGCGGGCGGACCGAATCATCGAGGTCATGGCCGGGCAGCCGCCGTTCACCAATACGCGGCGCCAACTGACAGAGATACAAACACCATGATCAAGCGGCAAGTACTGGTCTATTACGCGTGGAGTCGGCCGGCAGAGAACGGCGCACCTCTGCACGTCATCGATGATCGATTCCCGGCGCTCTTTGAAAGTCGCAGGATGGCTTTTCCGAAGTTCCATGAGTTCTCGGACACGCATCGGTTCGACCAGAGCATCACGGGTTTCCTCGATCACATCATGAAGCGCAACTTCATCGCCTTCGTCGAACTGGCGGCGGCGCTGACCGGCCAGAGCGTCACGGAGATCGAGCGCGTGACCGACGATGGCACACTCACGCCGCTCGACACGCGTCTTCTCAGCGGCGTCGACACACTGATCGTGATCAGTTTCGACTCGCTCAGGACGGCTCAAACAGCGGGAAGTGCGGAAATCGAAGCGCTGCGCACATTCCTTGGACAACCCGACCACCTCGCCTTCATCTGCCCGCACCATGACATCGGTGATGTTGCGGATCTGTCGGAAAGCGAGCAGTTGTCACGTCAGATCGCAGAGTTCGAACACCACGGCGACAAGACGATCCCGCCCCGGCAACGGTTCGGCGGCCTCGCGCGTTCCCTCCTCGCGAGTCTTGGCGTACCCGTTGAAAACCGCTACGGACTGCGACCAGACGTCAAAGCAGACGGATCCCCGGCGCCGATTGAAGCCGACACGACGCTTGATCGACTGGGTCTGCTAAACCAGGTCAACACTTTCAATCTGCATCCGCATTTGCCGCAACTCGAGCGTCTCGGCGAGGCTGTAAAGAAACTTGAAGTCCTCGCCCGCCAGAGGATCGACCCGACTGCTCCGCCGCATCCCTTCACGGACGACCGCACGACATTCGATGCCCTCCTGCAGTCTCGACCAGACACTTTCATCGGTAGCCTGCTGGTCAGCGACACCACACTCTGGAGTTCGACGGCCGGCGGTGTCGACAGTCTTCGCGAGTTCTGGACCAATGTCGTTCAACGCCCGCGTCGGTCGTGAGAGCGCAATGGCACACCAACAATCATCTCGATCATTGCCCGGCACACGCTTGAACCCCGAGAGCCTGTGGGCACGTCAGAGGTACTTCGCCGCAGCGCTATTGGATCCTGCAATGCGTGTTCCTCCGGGCCTCGTCGGCCCCGATCGGGAAGTCAGCGAAAAGCGCTTCAATGTCTATCGGAACAACGTCGTAGCTGGCCTCGTCGGGGCGCTGAAGGCCGCCTTTCCGGCCGTGTGCCGCATTGCCGGCGATGAGTTCTTCGCGGCAATGGCGCGCGTATACGTTGCGCTCGAACCGCCGAGGACGCCAGTTATGCTGGACTATGGCGAAACGTTTCCGGACTTCATCAGAAGGTTCGAGCCTGCGCAGAGCGTGCCTTATCTGCATGATGTCGCCCGATTCGAGCGTGCATGGGTGGAGGCATATCACGCCGCAGAGGCGCAACCGGCCGACCCGGCACGGCTCGCCACGATCGATTCCCGGAGTCTTACGCAGATTGCTTTCGTGCTGCATCCTTCGGTACGCGTAGTACGGTCGTCCTTTCCCGTCGTTCAGATATGGGCGATGAATATTGAAGATGGCGTCCCTGCCGCAATCGATATCTCGAGCGGAGGCGAAAGCGCTCTTGTCGTACGTCCCCACGCCGACGTCGAGGTTCGCCGCCTGCCCGCTGGCGCAGCGACTTTCGTCCAGAGTCTCGCGATGAACGCATCGGTGGCGGACGCGGCGACGCTCGCTCTCGATGAATACGCCAGCTTCGACCTGGCCGGCGCGCTTCGGAATCTGTTCATGATCAAGGCGATTGCCGGTTGGAACATCCGCGAAAGTTCTTCCTTCAGCCCGATTACGAGGTACGCATGAGCCAGTCCGGCGCGCAGTCGAAATTCCGCTCCGGACTGCGGATTCGTGCGGCTTCTGAAAAGGTCAAGGCACTCGGACGAGTCCTCGCACCACCCATGCTGCGAATCGCACTCTCGCTTCCTTTCTTCAGATCAGGTCTTACGCGATGGGACGGCTTCCTGTCCATCTCACCGGCGACGCTCTTCCTCTTCGAGAATCAGTTTAAGGTTCATATCTTCGGCGGCGCCTACAATTTTCCGGCGCCTGACACGGTCGCACTTCTCGTCGCCGTGGCAGAAGTAACGCTCCCCGTGTTACTCGTACTGGGATTCGCGACCCGATTCGTGGCGCTCGCTCTGCTGATCATGACGGGAGTGATTCAACTGGTGTTCCCTGACGGTTGGGCGAATTTCCATCTCTATTGGGCGTCGCTCGCAGTCGCGATCATGGCGCTCGGTCCAGGGCCATTGTCGGTGGATTACCTGGTAGGCCGCCGGTTATAACCGGGAAAATATGAGGCCTGCCGCCGCCGCATTTGGAGTCATGAGACACCCGATCCAATCGCGTGATGAGCTCGGTCGTCGATAAGTCAGTTCGGCATCCCTTTAACTCCACGCCGGCGTCCGTGCTTGCGCGCAAACGCGGCAGGCGTGCAACCAACATGGCGATGGAAACGCCTGGTGAAGTGACTTTGATCCGCAAAACCCGTCATCAGTGCAACTTCTGAAAGTGCAAAAGCCGTTTCCATGATGAGCGATTGAGCGCGCCGGATCCGGCATTGCTCGACAAAGCTGATCGCTGTCATGCCCGTGCTTTGTTTGAACAGGCGAGTGAAGTGAAAACGGCTTACGTTCACTAAGGCTGCCAGTTCAACGAGCCCGATCGGGCTATCCAGGTTGTCTTCTATGTATGCGGTGAGACGAGCTATTTCTACTTTGCTCAGCGCCGGCGGCAACTGTGGCACAACGGGTTCGAACACGTTGTAGCTTCGAATCAGATGCGCGGCGAGAGCGAACGACACATGATCGACAATGAGTGCTTGCGCGGGGTGAGGTTTGCGATCGAGTTCTCCGATGAGAATCAGCGCGACGTGCTCGATAACGGGATCATGAGTCTCAAACAC
>LRBF01000280.1 GCA_001580565.1 Caballeronia megalochromosomata
GATGGACGTGTACACCTCAATGCTGCCCGGCTACGCCGAGTTGCAGTGCTTCTCCAACTTCACGTTCCTGCGTGGCGCCTCGCACTCGGAAGAACTGATTCTGCGCGCGGAGCAACTTGGCTATCTCGCGATCGCTGTCACCGGCGAATGCTCGCTCGCCGGCATCGTCCGCGCGCATGTGGCCGCCAAGGAAGCAAATATCCGGCTCATCGTCGGCGCGCACTTTCAGTTGGTAAACGCCGACGGCACACGTGCCCTCGCCTTCACGGCGCTTGCCATGAACCGCAACGGCTATGGGAATCTGTCGGAACTGATCACGCTCGCGCGCACGCGCACATCCAAGGGTACCTACCTGCTGACGCCGAACGATCTGGCGCGGCCAGAAGCGCCCTAGGACCACCTGAAGGGTCTGCCGGACTGCCTCATCATCCTCTCGCCCGAGTATCCGGCGAAGGAGGAGCGACTTGATGCGCAGATGGAATGGCTCGCCCGCACGTTCGATGGCCGCTGCTGGGTGGCGCTGACGCTCCACGCCCGCGCGATGGATGATATCCACCGCGGCATTGTCGAGTACGTCGCCGACCAACAAGGCGTGCCAGTCGTGGCCACCGGCGCTGTCACCATGCACGTGCGTTCTCGCAAGCCGCTGCAGGATACGTTGACTGCCGTGCGCCTGAACCGATCGATTGCCGAGTGCGGGTTCGAGTTGCCGCAGAACGCCGAGCAGCACCTTCGCGCGCGATTGCGGCTCGCGAACCTCTATCCCGAGCGGGCGTTGGCAGAGACGCTGACGATTGCCAATCGCTGCACCTTTTCGTTGGATGAACTGCGCTACGAATACCCCGACGAACTGATCCCGGAAGGCACGACACCGACCGCTTACCTGCGGCAGGAAACGTACATTGGCGCGCATCGCCGCTTTCCCCGAGGCATCCCGCACAAGGTGCAGACGCAGATTGAGCACGAACTGGCGCTCATCGCAGAGCTTCGATATGAGCCGTACTTCCTGACCGTGTACGACCTTGTGCGCTTCGCCCGCAACGAGGGAATCCTCTGCCAGGGACGCGGATCAGCGGCGAATTCCGCGGTCTGCTACTGCCTGGGCGTAACGGAGGTTGATCCCGCGCGCAGCTCCATGCTGTTCGAACGCTTCATCTCGAAGGAGCGCGGCGAGCCGCCTGACATCGATGTGGACTTCGAGCACCAGCGGCGCGAAGAAGTCATCCAGTACATCTATCGCAAGTACACGCGCACCCGCGCGGCGCTCGCCGCGGCTGTCACGACGTACCGGCCGAAGAGCGCACTGCGGGACTCAGGAAAAGCGCTGGGCGTCGATCCGATCATCGTCGACAAGGTGGCGAAGTCGCATCACTGGTTCGACTCGAGCGCGGATTTGCTCAATCGCTTCGTTGAGTCAGGCCTCGATACCTCGACGCCGATGATCCAGCAGTGGGCGAGCCTCGCGTCGCAGTTGCTCAACTTTCCGCGCCATCTGTCGCAGCACACCGGCGGCTTCGTCATTGCGCGCGGCAAGCTCTCGCGGCTCGTGCCCATCGAGAACGCCGCGATGGTCGATCGCAGCGTGATTCAGTGGGATAAGGACGACCTCGAAGCGCTTGGGCTGCTCAAGATTGACGTGCTCGCGCTCGGGATGCTTTCAGCGATCCGTCGCACACTCGACATCATCGCCAAGCAGCGCGGCGAGCCATTCGAATTGCAGGACATTCCGGCAGAAGACGCGAAGACGTACGAGATGATCTGCCGCGCCGATACCGTCGGTGTGTTCCAGATCGAATCGCGTGCACAGATGAGCATGTTGCCGCGCCTGCAGCCGCGTCAGTTCTATGACCTCGTGATCGAGGTGGCGATCGTGCGGCCGGGACCGGTCCAGGGTGGGATGGTCCATCCGTACCTGCGCCGGCGGCAAGGACTGGAAGCCGTGTCGTTCCCCTCGCCTGAGATGGAGACCGCGCTCGCTCGGACGCTCGGGGTGCCGATCTTCCAGGAGCAGGTGATGCAAGTCGCAATGCTAGCAGCAGGGTTTAGCGCCGGAGAGGCCGATCAGCTCCGCCGTGCTATGGCCGCGTGGAAGCGCAAAGGCGGACTGCAGCACTACTACGATCGCATCGTGAACGGCATGCTCGATCGTGGCTACGACCGTGAGTTCGCTGAATCGATCTTCGCGCAGATCCAGGGCTTCGGCGAATACGGCTTTCCGGAGAGCCACGCAGCGAGCTTTGCCCTGCTCGTCTACGCAAGCTGTTGGCTGAAGTGCCACGAACCGTCAGCGTTTCTATGCGCGATGCTCAACAGCCAGCCAATGGGCTTCTACTCGCCTTCGCAACTGGTACAGGATGCTAAGCGCCACAAGGTCCGTGTGCTGCCGATCGACGTCACGATCAGCAACTGGGATTCGTTTCTTGAAGGCGACGGCTCGATGGCGCCGGTGCGGCTCGGCATATCGCTCATTCGCGGCATGCGGGACGAGTCGGCCGCGCGAATCGAGGCCGCGAGAGCGGTGCGCCCTTTCGAGTCGGTCAACGATCTTGCCAATCGTGCCCGCCTTGATCGCCGCGACCTGCAGCTACTTGCGGACGCGAACGCGCTTTCGGCTCTATCCGGCAACCGACGAGAGGCGCTCTGGCAGGCAGTGGCAGCCGTACCCGACAAGGACTTGTTGCGTGCCACCACGCGCGAGGAAGAATTGCCGATACTCGCGGCCCCTAACGAGGCGCAGGAGATCGTCAGCGACTATCGCTCGACGGGCCTGACGTTGAACCGGCACCCTCTTGCCTTGCTGCGTGAACGGCTCAACGAGAAGAAGATCTTCGCCGCGTCGAAGCTTGCGACATATCCGAACGGGCGGCTTGCCAAGGCATGCGGCATCGTGACCGTGCGTCAGCGACCGGGCACAGCGAAAGGCGTCCTCTTTATTACGCTGGAGGACGAGACCGGCCAGATCAACGTGATTGTCTGGCCGTCGTTGGTCGAGAAGTTCAGAAAGGAAGCGCTTGGCGCTTCCCTCCTCGGCGTCTATGGCGTCTGGCAAAAGGAAGGCGAGGTGAAGCACCTTGTCGCGAATCGACTTGTCGACATGACCGCGCTCCTCGGCAACCTGGCCACGTCGAGCCGCAACTTCCATTGACCCGCTGACGGGAACCGACCCGAAGCGGCCGGTCGGGCCGTCGCTGTTCTCGTGGCAGGTATCAGACTGGAACGGTCATTCTTCAACATCGCTCAAGGACAAGTCACCGGTGCGAATTCTATGGGTCGATGCAGCACAATGAGTCTTTCTTGAGCGGCGGGAGTGTTGCAAATCTCCCGCGAGGGCTGGCACTTCGAGATTAATACAAGTAGGCACTCGCCCTCTGTTGCTTTCCGATGTCTTGCCTATTGAGGCTGGCATAAGAAGCTGTTGCTTTTGGAAATCGACGATTGTTGCTTTTCAACGCTGTTCAATCAGCGGAAGCATGGACGGTCCGGGTTCGCTGGCTTGCACTCCCGTCTCACTGACATCGAACATCAAGATCTTAACGCTTTCGCAAGCTCGGCCAGTCTATAGGGCTTGTGCACGAAGGCAAAACCGTTCAGTGAGCCATGTTCACTGCGCAACGTCGCAAGCGGATAGCCTGAAGTCAAAATCACCTTTATGTCGGGAAACCGCGAGCGGACCAAGCGCGCGAGCTCCAATCCGCTGATCCCGTGGGGCATGGTGATATCGGTGAAGACAAAGTCGACGTTGTGGCGATCTTCAAGAATCTCGGCCGCCTCAGAGGCGCTGCTCGCGCCCACGACCTCGTATCCGATGCTTCGAAAAAGCTCGGCCGCAAGACCAAGCACCTCGGGCTCGTCTTCGACCAGGAGCACGGTCTCCACTTTCGGTGTCGGGACAGGGTTGATGGCATCCACGGGTTCGGCCATCGGCAAGAAAAGGTCGACGTTCGTACCGACACCCTCTTGGCTGGAGATCATGACATCGCCGCCGGATTGCGTAATGAACCCGTACACCTGGCTCAGCCCAAGACCCGTCCCCTTGCCCGCCGGCTTGGTGGTATAGAACGGCTCGAATGCCTGATCCAACACATCCTGGGGCATACCCGTTCCCGTATCCGAAACTGACACTTTCACGTAGCGGCCGGGGGGCAACACAGAAGTCGGCGCCTTGCGCGATTCGATGACTTCGGTCGCAATGGTTACCATGCCACCGTCCGGCATTGCATCAACCGCGTTCACCACAAGATTCAGCAGCGCGGCCTCAAAGCGAGGCACATCGACCGAGGCGAAGGCTGGCTGATCCGAATGTCTCACTTCGCAGGATGCGGTGCGCGTCCCGACACGCGTTAGCATGGGTTCGAAATCATGGATCAAGGCGGCGAGATCGTGCACCTCGGCCTGCAGCGGCTGTTGCCGCGCGAAGGATAAGAGCTGCTGCGTGAGTGCGGCGCCGCGGTCGATCGCGCGCCGCATGCCCTCGATCATTTTCATGTCGAGTGGCGTGCGCGACTGCATGGCCAGCACCTGAAGACCATTGGACAGTACCGCAAGGAGATTGTTGAAATCGTGCGCCACGCCGCCTGTCAGGCGTCCAACGGCCTCCATCTTTTGCGCCTGAAACAGTGCGGCGTTCGCCTTCTCGAGCGCGGCGGCCGCCTCCTTACGCTCAGTGATGTCGCGCGTCACTTTGGCGAAGCCGATCAGCGTTCCGGCTCCATCCCGTATCGCATCCACCACCACATGGGCCCAGAAGCGGCTGCCATCTTTGCGCACGCGCCATCCTTCACGCTCGACGCGCCCCTCCCTCGCGGCCGTCGCGAGGATAGACGCAGGCGCCCCCGCTGCCCTGTCCTCGTCTGTATAAAAACATGAGAAATGCCGGCCGACAATCTCGGCGTCGCTGTATCCTTTGATCCGCTCGGCGCCGACATTCCAGCTCGTGACAATGCCCGCCGGCGAGAGCAAGCAAATGGCGTAGTCGGTTACCCCCTGAACGAGGATGCGGAACTGATCTTCCGTGTCGCGCACAACGTGTGATGTTTTGTCGATCTCGACCATGATGACCGGCCCGGACAGCTGCGATCGTTTATAAAGCTTCTGATTTTACGCATCGCGAACGCGCGAGCGTCAGTCATCCCTTGCAGTCCCGCTCACGCTCTTTCGGACGCTGACGATGACCACGTTGCTGAAAGATGATGAACGGTGCAAGCGTACATCGGCGCGTTGCTCCGCCCCAATCATAACAATTACTGTTGAGCCACCGTCACCACTGGGGTGCTCGGAACAGTATGGACGCAACAGCGCCAAGTTTGAACAGATTGTGCGGCGACGTTACGCTGGTCGCGAGCAAGGTAGTCGATCATTTGGAATAGACCAGCTATCGGCGCGCCTTTGCGTTAGAAAACCTCTATATGGGCCGACTTGCGTTGGCCCATCACCTCAGCTTCTGAAAGCGAGGTTTGGGCAAGCGTTGCAGGTGACATTCGCCCTTCTGCCCAGCCCAGCGCCCGGCGTTTGTTTTCGCTGACCGGCCCCCTCTGTCAGCGGTCCCGTTAATGGGACCGCGAGCGCGCGAGACCCGCCAGAATCACCTCAGCAACGATGGATGATCCTCTTAAGCTCGGACTCCGTCGCGGGCTTCGCTAGAAAGCCGTCGACCGGTTCAAGGAGAGTGTCCTCAAGGTCTCGCTGACCCGTAACCGCTACGATGCAGGCCTCGACAGAGGCGCCGGCTGAACGGAGGAATTCGCAAAGCGTGCGCCCGTCTATGTCGGGCAGCCCAATATCCATGAATACTGTGTCATAACGGGTCTGACCTGCCATTCGCAACGCGTCGCCCCCAGAACTCGCGGTCTCGGCGCGATGACCGAGAGACTCGGCAAGCTCCGCGAATGCCTTTGCCACATTGTCATCGTCGTCCACAAAGAGGAATAACACTTCACCTCCGATGCTAGTGCGTGAAGCAAGCTCTCTTCTTCGGAAGTCCAAATCAATTCCGAAGAGCGCTCGCCATACTTTAGAAGCCGCTACGCGGATGTCGTGTGTGGCCGCCCCGCTTACCGGCTTCATGATGGCCGATCGCGCATCCAACGACCGCGACGGCGGTGCCATGCGTGCCCGCCATCTGTCCTGCCACACCGGCCACAGCCCGCGCCGCGCCAACTGGCGACCAGTGGCATTAAAGTCAGAAAAATGGATACGAAGTTGCGGTGGCATCGTGATCATGCAATGTCGTTTGAGCCATTGCGAAAGACTTTGCAGGCCGAGCACGCGGTGTGCGCGAGGCGATACCGACGAGTGGTCGCATTCCCCATCGACCCCCGCATCCCCTCGAAAGCCCAGGACCCCACGACAGTGGCTGTTGCTTCACCTAGCGCCTCTCTCGCGCGCCCTGACTGACTAGCGAGAATATGCTACCTAGGCTTAATACCCGCCAGCAGCTCCGCCAACTCTTTCATCACAACTGGCTTGACCAGGTGATGATTAAACCCGGCCTCCGCGCTGCGCTGTCGATCCTGCTCCTGCCCGTAGCCGGTCACTGCGATCAACATCGCGCCGGCCGTCTCGGGACGGCTTCGCAGTTGCCGCGCCAGTTCGTTGCCGTCCATTTCGGGCAGACCGATGTCCAGCAGATAGGCGTCCGGGCGTTCCTTCAGCGCGCGCTCGAGGGCGATACGTGATCGGTGCTCGACGACCACCTCATGCCCGCAGGATTCTAAGAGCATCGCCAGCGCCTCGGCGGCGTCGACGTTGTCGTCTACGATCATTACGTTGAGCCGGTTACCCACCGCGATCCGTGCAACCGATCGCTCCTCCGAGGACTTTGGATGCGGCTGCATCAGCGGCAACCTGACCACGAACGTGCTGCCTTTCTCCGGTCCAGGGCTGACGCAATGCACTGCGCCGCCATGCAACTCAACCAAGTGCTTCACCAGCGCCAGCCCCAGTCCCAGGCCACCAAGCGAGCGATCCGACGACCGCTCGGCCTGGGCGAACAGCTCAAACGCTCGCGTGGTCAACTCGGCCTCCATGCCAATGCCTTCGTCGCGTACTGCCATCACCAGGTCGTCCGCGTCGACCTCCGCGCGTATCTCGATGTGGCGCTGATCGGGACTGAACTTGGCCGCATTATTAAGAAGGTTGACCACCACCTGCACAAGCCGTGGCTTGTCGCCCAATACGGTCGCCTCCTCCAGCGGCAGGTCAACTGTCAACTGCTGACGGCGCAGTTGAATCAGCGGCCGAACCTGCTCGATTGCCTCTTCGACGATCGTCTGGACGGTGATCGGCGCTCTTGCGAGCGTGACGAGCCCGCGCGTCACGCGAGAGACATCTAGCAAGTCGTTGACCAGCCCCGTGATGTGTGCGACCTGGCGCGCGATGATCGCGCTGCTGTGGCGCACCTGCGCGTCTTCGAGCTTGCCGATCTTCAGGAGTTCTGCGGCGGCAGCAATGGGCGCCAGCGGGTTGCGCAACTCGTGAGCGAGCATGGCCAAGAATTCGTCCTTTCGTTGGTCGGCTGCCTTTAGCTTCTGTTCCGCCACTTTGCGCTCAGTGATGTCACGGAAAAACGAGGCGATCCCGCCTTCGCTCGTCGGATAGGCGCGCACCTCGACCCAAATGTCATCGCTGCCGGGATTGCGCTGGCAGTACTCTGCCGTGCCGGCTTCGCCGCTCGCCATTACCCGGCGATACATGCGCGCAGCCTCGCTGTCGATCGCTTCCGGCCAGATATCCCAGTGGCTGCGCCCGAGCACCTGAACGATGCTCTTTTCCGCGATGCGCAAACCTTCTGCGTTCATATACAACACATTCCACTGGCTGTCCAAAAGCATGAAACCTTCGGCCATAGTGTCGAAGATGTTGCGGCTCCGGTCGCGCTCGGCACGCAACTCGGCCTGCGCGCGCGCGGCCTCGACTGCCGACCAGGTCCGCTCGGCCATGTCGCGCGCAAACTGGATGTCGGTTTCGGTCCAGCGATAAGGGTCCCTTCGATGCAAACCCAGAAAAGCGACCAGCCGTCCGGCCTTGATCAAGGGCACGGCAACAAAGGAGCGAATCCCGGTCATCCCGTACGAATCGGCAAAAGCTGTAGTGCGGGGATCCGTGCTGCTGTCGGTGGCTGAAACGACCTCGCCGACACGCATCGGGTCGGTGATGCCGGGACCGAAATCGTCGAGCGCAAACCGCATCCCGGCAAGACTAGGAACGGTCGAGTTGGTCCAGTCGCGCGGCACGAAGAAGGTACGACTGCTGTCGTCACATTCACCGTAGATCACACGCGCCAGGTTTAGCTCCTCGCCAAGCAGCTCGCTTGCGCGAGCGACGACGTCCTCTGGAAAGGTGAGCGGGCGCAATGCATCCGACACCTTCAACTCGAACGCCGCACGCCGTTCAGCCAACACTCGATCGGTCGTCTCAATAACGGTGCAGTACATGCCGCCCACCTCTCCGGCGTCGTCATGCAGCGGCGAATAGGAAAACGTAAAAAAGCCTTGTTCCGGATAGTCGCGCCGCTTCACGGTGAGCGGTAAATCCTCGAAATACGCCGATCTGTTCGACAGGGCGCGTTCGACGATCGGAACAATATCAGACCAGATCTCAGCCCAGATGTCCTTGAAGCGCCCGCCCAAGGCCCTCGGGTGCTTGTCACCCATGATGACCGCGTAGGCGTCGTTGTACAGAAAGCCAAGCTCTGGTCCCCATGCGACGAACATGGGAAAAGACGAACTGAGAACCATTCTGACCGCGGTGGCCAGCGGCGCTGACCAGCCTGAGGGAAGGCCGAGGGGCGATGTGCGCCAGTCAAGCTGGCGCAGTAGCGCGCGAACCTCGCCCTCACCGTCGAATATTGTTTGAGCGCTCATGAAAGCAATTTTTAACCCGTCAGTGAAGCGCGCGATTATGCCCTGAGAAGGGAGGCTGCCGATCCGGCATCTGTCGTTCCACTGCCGCGGGCGGCGCAGCGCAAGACCCCGCCTCCCCGCTGCTGCGACGCCCCCACCGTTTGCGGGTAGATCCCCGCGCTGTGGGCGATGAAGCAAGAGCCATTCCTACTGATAGTGCGGCGTTATCAAACGGCAGTGTTCGCGAAAATCAATAGTGGAGTCGGCCACAAGGCATTTACGCGCTCACTGCCACTGCCCGCCACAAAAGGTACGCTGCCGCCACCAAATAGCACGAAAACGTAAGTGCCATCCCGGCAACCCGGAATCCAAAGGTCTCGGCGGCTTTTGACACCCCGATTGCGTGGATGAGTCGGCCAACGAGAAGTATCAAGCCGAGTGCGTGAACGAGGATGCGTGACGCCCCTGACGATTCGCACGCAAAGATAAGCAACAGCCCAAAAGGGGCGTAGTCAGCGAAGTTGCCGTGCGCGCGGATGGCGCGGAGCATCGATATATCACCGCCATCACCAATGGCAATTCTTAACCGACGTCGGAGACGCGGAGTACGAATGCTCAAGACCACGAAGACCAAAGTCAAAAGCGCTGAATAAACCGGCCAAACCATAAGTTCCTCCGCGTCACGAAAGCCTTCCTTCAATCTGATTGCCTCGAATTTTTCGACCGGGCTTAGGCTGACTTAGACGACCGGCTCGGAAGACGCCGGTCTTTGCCCTGCGCGCTTCCGATCCAACTGATGTGATCCGCTAACACGTTCGCCGCCCAGCCGTACGACGACGAAAGTGCTTTTACCACGGATGGGTGCACGCCAGGCTACCAAGAAGTCGACTCATCTGACCCTCCCTTTTCGCCCGGGATTCGATACGTGAAAACGCGCTTGATCAAAGACGTAGGTAGTCACTCAGATACTCGCGGTGCAATCATAAGCGCTCAGCGGCACCTCCCTCCTCGCCTGTTCGACTTCACACTTTACCGAAACGAGCGTTTAGCTTCCTCGCAATACGCAAGTTGCGATCGACGTCTCATGCTTCGATTGCTTACCCGGTACTATTCCGCCCAGCGAATGGGAACTGCGAAAAGCATGTCTTGGTTTTGTCCATCCGATTTCCCTTCTTATATATGACTCGCGCGGCGAACTCTTGAAATCCCAGGGCGCAACCAGATTTTTCTAACACGTTGTGTCAGATGCCTCGTCAGAGGCTGACGCTAACGCTAAAATCTCAGCCCCGCAATCAGTCGCATTTGGCGGTCCTCTTGATGCCGCCTTTCAGGCGGTTGAAAGCGCAGGAGGACAAAAAGTGAACATTCAACGCCCCACCATTAGCAACGTTCGACCGCCCTTTAGCGATCACTCAAACGACATTTTCTTTGCTGCTGTCTCGACGACTCGCATGCCGATGCTCGTCACCGACCCGAATCAGCCGGATAACCCGATCGTCTTCGTCAACTCGGCCTTTCTTAATCTGACCGGCTACACCGTCGAGGAGTTGATGGGGAATAACTGTCGTCTACTGCAGGGACCGGAGACGAGCCAAGCAACCGTGTCGGAGATCCGTGACGCGATCGCCGACGCACGGGAGATCAACACCGAGATACTGAATTACCGAAAGGACGGGTCGACCTTCTGGAATGCTCTGTTTATCTCGCCTGTCAAAAATGAGGCGGGCGAGATCGTCTACTACTTCGCTTCACAACTAGATATCAGTCGCCGTCGTGACGCTGAAGACGCGCTGCGGCAGTCTCAGAAAATGGAAGCCCTCGGGCAACTCACCGGCGGCATCGCACACGACTTCAACAATTTGTTGCAGGTCATGAGTGGCTATGTCGACATCATGAAGCTTGGTATCGAACACAAATTTGATCTCGGCCGATTCGTGATGCCCGTCGAGCGGATGCGCGACGCCATCACCCGGGCCTCCACACTTACACAGCAACTACTCGCGTTCGCACGCAAACAGGAGCTGCGCGGTCGCGTCGTCAACCTTAATTCGCGCCTTGCCGACATCCGTGAATTGGCCGACAACACATTTGGCGAGACAAAGGCCCTGACGTTCGTGCCAGATCCGTCCTTGCGCAACTGCCAGCTGGACGTATCCCAGTTCGAGGTCGCGGTGCTCAACCTCTTACTTAATGCTCGCGACGCGTTGCAGGGACGAGATAACCCTCAAGTTACTGTGCGCACGGGCAATCTTTCGCTGACTGACCGTAGACCGATCGGCTTCGCCCAGCTTACGCCGGGTGAATATGTCTGGGTGTCGGTAAGCGACAACGGGACGGGCATTTCTCCACACGTGTTGGCCCATGTCATGGACCCCTTCTTTACAACGAAGGAGGAAGGAAAGGGTACGGGCCTGGGCTTGTCAATGGTTTATGGGTTCGTCAGGCAGTCTGGTGGCGCAGTCGACATCTACTCCGAACCCGGTCACGGCACTACCGTCCGCCTTTACTTCCCTGCTGTTGCGGCCGAAGCAGGGGCAGAGCATCCTGAACGCCGACACGCTGACACCACGGCCCGTAACGAAACAATTCTAGTTGTGGACGACCGACCTGATGTGGCAGAAGTCGCCGCGATGAGCCTCCAGCAAGGGGGATACAACACGATCGTCGCTCACGGCGCGCACGACGCGTTAGAGGCATTGAGCTGTCACCCGGAAATCGAGCTTCTGTTTACGGATCTCATCATGCCGGGAGGAATGAATGGGGTGATGTTGGCGCAAGAGGCGAGGCGCCGCAAGCCCCATCTGCGCGTGTTACTGACGACCGGTTACGCGGACACGTCGATTGCGAGAAACGACCTCGACGGAACGGAATTCCCCGTGCTCCACAAGCCTTATCAAGCTATTGAGTTGCACGCTTCGATTTCGCAAGCGCTTCACAATCCGGGCACCGATAGTTGACGCACTGAGATGGCAACGGGACGGCTTCTTTTCAGCCGCACCCGATGAGCGGGCTTTGCACGCGAGCCAACGATTTAATGGCAGGGCGGCCTCAAATGTGAAGTGCAACACCTGTTTCGTATAAGGTGTTGCGATGCACGAAACAACTCAGTATCAACAGCTTCAACCCGAAGAGCGCCTGACCATTGCAAGCCTGCATTTGCAGGGTTCGAGTATCCGGGCCATGGCCCGGATACTCGGCCGCTCGCCAGCCACCATCAGCCGTGAACTGAGGCGAAATGGTTCTCCCGCTGGCTACGCTTCCGTACCTGCAGAAGCGCTCAGCGCCGCGCGCCGCAGTGCGGGTCGTCGTCCCACAAAGCTCTCCCCGCAGAGTGTGTGCTGGCGCATCGTTCTTACCCTGCTTGAGTGGAAATGGTCACCTCAGCAGATATCGGGCACACTCAAGCCTGTCTCTTATACACATCTCCGAGG
>LRBF01000281.1 GCA_001580565.1 Caballeronia megalochromosomata
AATCTTGAAACCGCCCAGCAGTCGCAATCGCTACTCCAGGGATGGAGCGCGAAAAAGGGTATTCGCGAAAGGCTGCTCTATAACGATAAGAACGAGGCGAGGACGCGAGGACGGAGCCTATCGACTTTAGATGCGACGCATCGAGCGTCGGACTAACGGCAGAGTTAAGGCTTCCACCTCTGAGCCGCAGCCCGTTGATCTAAGTGAACGTCGCCGGCTCGAGCGAAGATCGCATGGGCGTTCTCCGGGTAGATCGAAGCGGATCTTTGAACGCCCATGCTACGCAAGGAACGAATCGCGCTTGATGGCCGAGCCTTGCCTTACGCGGAATGCAGGAGTCTTTGGCCTTTGCCGCCGTCCAGGCGCTGCTGTTTGTGACGCAGCTTCAGATTTCTTTTTCGTCGTTGGATGCTTCGCCCCCACCGATGATGAATTCATACGTGCTCCCATCGCTGGTCCATCGATCGATCAAAACTTAATTCCGAAGCGATATCACTGTCAATTTTAGTTTGGCTTACGAGAGAACCGAGACACGACGACCGAGCGTGTCGCCGCGCGAAGGCACGGCGCTTGCGCCCCGACTCGGCCGTGACGGGAAAGCGCATGCAGGCAGGCGACGGCTGCCGGATTAGCACGATGGTCGCTTGAATTCGCCGTCGTGTCCTTCCCGGCGCGCTCCTGTGGTATCGATGGCCGACAAGCCGTGCCTAAGCGGCGATTCGCCTGAGCTCAGGCTGCGAATTAGACGCGGCCAGCGCTGCCTCAAGCGCCGCAATCTCCCTTTCTATAGTCACGAGCCTTGCCGTCTGCGAAGCCAACAGCGTGTATCTAGCATAGACTTCGCGCACCCGCGCTTTCCAATACGTCGGGCTAAACGGGGCCGAACGAGCGGCGCGCGCGACGCCCGCGAGCATCGATTCGAGATGGCGGAGTTCGACATCAGCATCGCGCGACGTACGTTTGCGTGACACGGTCGCTGCTTCAGATCCGCCCGATGTGACGTTCTTTTTCATGGTCTATGCTTCTTGCTGTTTTTGTGGAACCCCCTTAGGCAAGCGCCGTGCCGCGCGCAATCGATTGGCGCGATCAAGCGGATCAAGACTACCATTTGTCTTAGCAAACGTTTGCTCCTGCGATATACTCGCGGCTACTCGCGTCCATTGCCACCCCGACGAAGGACGCGCCTCCGAAGCCGATGCAATGCGTCGGCTTTTTTTCAGCCCGTTTTTTGCTTTAGCCCTGTCAGCGTTTCAAGCGATTCCCAAGCACGAGAGCATGGCGCCGCGTATTTGATTTGATTCGTCTTAACACAACGGCTGGACCCGCTGACCTGATAAGACGGTCGCTAACGAACTCAGACTTCAATCCCCAACGCCGCGATGCGCCAGTAAAGCGTTGCCCTTGAGATGCCGACCTGCGCTGCCGTCTCGGCGACCCGTCCACCGCTTTCGCGCAACGCATCCATCAAATAACGCCGTTCAAAATCACGCATCGTTTCATCGTAGGCACGGCGGCCAGGACCGCCACTGACGTCATTGGCGAGAACGGTGGTCACTAGAAGCTCGCTTCTAATACCCCGGTTGGCACCAGCTTGCGTCAGGCGAGAATGTCCCGTGGATAGGAGTGGTGATCAACGATGGTTTCATTTCGGCCTCCTGGGCTCAACGTCCTTCTCTTTACCATTGAAATAGTAGGATAAGGAAGGCATGCGGCCGAGTGGTCGCTCCAGACCAAGGTCCGCCCACGCCAAGGACGAATTCGCGGGATAGCGGCTATACGGGAGCCCCTTCCGCTGAGCGAATGGCCGTACGTGGGGCGGAGCAGCCGTCTGAATGACCGAACGACGAGATAGGCGAACGGCGCTTCCTGGCCGAACACGGAAGTGGTCTCTCGGTCGCTGGGTCCCTCGCCGTGCAGCCGACGCTGCGGTACACCGGCCACACTCATCCGTTCCCTAAAGGGAGAATGAGCTTGTTAGGTCCATGCCATATAAGGTATCGCTGAGTGTTTCTCGTTGTCAGTTGATGCGCTTCCACTCGGCGTAGATCGCGCCGAAGACCGAGGGAACCACGTCGTGGCCTTCGAACGAAACCGGTCGGTCGTCGTTTGGATAGCCCAATGCCGGAGACGCTCGCAACATGCCCAGCATCCTCGCGCTATGTTTGCCCTTGGACGCAACCTCACTGAGAATCTCCGACTCAATTCTATGAATCAGCGCCCAGGTCAGCGTACCTGCCGTCCGATGGCGTTGCACCGCCGCAGGCACGGCGTCTTTTAGAGCCGCATCCGCGGCATACAGCGCATCCATTCTTTCTCCCTTCAGTTGGGCAGTGCGTGCTTTCGTAACAGTGCCCTGATTGCATCGTCGACGGTTGACCGGAGCACATACTCCGGACCGTGCGGAAGCAGCGCGGCAAATGCTTCACTCAGCGAGTAAGCAACCTCGGCCACATCGCGCTCACGAATGATTACCCTAAGTCCAGCAGTAAGCTCGGCTTCAAGTTCACGATCGTTGATTCGGAGTTCGATAGTCGGCATCGTGTCATCTCCCTAATGGGCCGCGTCGCTTCCTTTTACTCGTGGTCGCGAAGGTCCGACAAGGACTCATCGAGCAAGTCCGCCGCGTCGAAATGGAGCTGCACTGAGGCATCGGTTAGCGGCTCACCGTTGGGCATCTTGCGTGACTCAGCAGAATCGCGCAAAACGTTGATCGCTGCCCGCAGAGCAAGCGCTGGAGTCAAATTGGACATGGTTCGTTTTCCGTGTTCAATCGCTCCGCCAGTTCTCGAGCTTGACGCCCGGATAACTGACAAAGTCTTTCGTGTTGTTCGTGACAAGGACAACGTCGAGCGCAACCGCATGTGCGGCGATCAGCTTATCTAGGTGGTCCTTCTTGCGCTCCCGAGTAGCCTCACGAATCGGGCCGTAGGCCACCGCCGCCGCAGCATCGAACGGAGCCACCGGAATGTCCTCAGTCAACGCGGCGAGGGTGCGCCGCTCTTTCGCCGGACTCGCACAAACGGCGACACCGTATTCCAACTCTGCATACGTGATAGCTGACATGACCACGTCACCGACAAAGCACTCCGCGAAGCGTTTCGCCACCTGCTCGGGCTGGTTCTTCATCAGGTAGATGCACATATTGGTGTCGAGCATGAAGCGCGGCATTACAAGCCCTCGCGTTCTGCTTGTTCCTGCTCGCCTCGTCCCTCGGCCATAAAGTCGGGGCTGAATTTGGCGAATTTCTTCAACACACCCGCGAGCGGTCGGCGCGCCGGTCGGATGCGGATTTCATCGCCCACGCGTTCGATCTCAAGTTCAAGGTCGCTGCGCTCATAGGCAAGGTCAGCAGGAATGCGGACGGCCTGGGAATTGCCGTTCCTGAAAACTCGCGTGGTCTGCATCTCGCTCCTCGTTGCGTATGTACGATGGATGTACTATAAGCGATTGGCGAGTAAATGTAAATACGCGTGTGTACGCGACTAGCCGGGCCGAATTAATGAGGCGCAGGCGTTTGGGACTATTCGCCCGACGGGCCTCAGACTGGCATCCTCTTGCGTTGCTGCGTGAACGGCTCAACGAGAAGAAGATCTTCGCGGCGTCGAAGCTCGCCTCCTATCCGACCGGTCGGCTTGCCAAGGCATGCTCCGCTTCGTCGACCTCGGATCCCGGCGGCCAAAGCATCGTCACGATGAACCGCGCTAGGGTTCCGCGTAGCTTCGTCTCCGCTCGCGCAAAATCCCTTTCCGCCTCCTGCGCCATCTCAAGAACGACGAGGATGCCGTCGGTAAGGGCCGTGAGCGTGTGCAGGGGGTTCGCCGCCGTCGCCGGTCCGAAGGAACTTGGCGTGTCGGCGAGACCGGGGACAACGGGCTCGAGGTCGCTCGGAGAAAGGCAGTCGCCCTCTTTCAGCGCGAACAGCGACTCGGGGAGGATCATCGGGTCAGCCGCCTGCACGGTGAACAGGACCGGACTGTCCGCGATTTTCATGACGCGCCGCTTGTGGCGCGCGTAGGCTTCCACTGCGCCAAGTCGGAGATACGTCGACCGTCGATGCGAGAAAGCCATAGAGTCGGATGCGCGGACCTCGGCGCGAAAGGTAGACGCGTCCAATTTTACCCACGTGAAGCTATGTCGATGGTTTCCGAACTCGTCGCAGAACTTTTAAGCCTACTTGGCTTTCTTAACTGCGTCGAGGCCGTCGGTAGCGTCGAACAGGGATCCGGAAATCTCCGCGATCAGTCTCGCCTGGCACTGCGGCGTAAGGCGCTCGCGGCGGCCAAATTGTTCCACTGCCGCCCGCAGGCTTTCGGCCGCGGTCCCACCGTCTATGGGATCGATCTTTCCGGCGTGAAAAACGGTGGCGATGCCATGACTGCGCAGAATGCGCGCAAAGTCTCCCAACTGTGAAGGGAGGTGCGACGTAACTGCAAGGTCGCAAGCTCTTTCTCAAGACGCTCGATCTTCTCGGCCATCGCTTTGATTGACGCGGATTCTAGGACGCTCATATTCGTATTGTTTGTGGGTCAGTCAGCGGCGTCTATCTGGCAGCGGCTCGAGTTGTTATCTTCGTTCAGGCTTTCCGGCGCTAATTGCTGCGCAAGCGCTCACGTATCCGATGCGTCACTTGCCATGCCAGAAACACGGCGGGTGCGGAGAAGAGAAGGATTTGCCCGATCAGAGAGCCGGGCCACATTATCCGAGCTATGACAGCCCCGCAAATAAGCAGCGCGACGAGTGCCGTGCCGTCATAAAAACCTCCGTCTGCATTTTTCCTCCGGGTTTTCCATTGTTCGATCTTTTTTCGGTCAGTTCAAGGCCGAGCCTTGTCCCGGCGCTCTCATCAGCCGGTCGCGCCGACAGCCACCATCAACGCGATTGCGACAACTTGGTTTCCAACCATTTTCATCTGCCTCATCTCGTTTTTTGCTTTCACTCGCGGCCTGAACCGCGACATGACGTGCCAACGCCTGCCAACCCTTCTATCGGTCGCTTGACGCCGGGCCTTAGCGGTTCCGCTCCGTTCAGCGGCCGCGCTCACCCTTGCGAACGATACATCGCCGGCCATCGTCAGTTATGGGCGAAAGGCGCTCGAAAAATCGTAGCTTTCGCCCGCTCAGGAACCGGCGTTCTGTTCACCATGCTCATGCTGGTCCGGGCTGACATACCGAATTCGCAATAGTCCGCAGCGCGACCATGCGGTTGGCGGGACTCCACCGCCTTGACAAGTGCCTTTTCGGAGAACACTGGTGGTCAACGATCCTGCGCTTACGACCGGATCGGTGACGAAACAATCAGAACGCCGCGCAGGCGCCCACGAATCTAACGAGGCTTGATTTTGAAAAGATTGTGTTTTGTATTGCCGTCCGCCCGCGTCTCTGCGTTGACCGTGCTGACCATCGCCGTACTCGCTGCGTGCGGCGGTGGCTCGGGTTCCTCCGAAGCAAACAGCGCGGGGAGCGCGAACAACACAGGGAGCCAGAGCGGCTCGCCAGCCGCGTCGCAGAAAGCGAGCTTCCTGCCCCCGGCACCGACGGTACAAAGCGTTGCGGCCACCGGAGACCCCATCGCCGACAGCGTCGCGTACCTCAACGCTATGCGGCATAACGTCGGTTACACGACCCCACTCTCGATCGATGAAGGGCTGACGACGTCGTCGCAAAACCACGCTGTTTATCTGGCCAACAATGCCATCTTGAGCCATGGCGAGACTGCTGGCTTGGCGGGATTCACGGGGTCGTCCCCCGGCGACCGCATCGACAAGCAAGGCAGCTATTCGACTTGGGGCGAGGTGACCTCTGCCGGTGATGTGCGCGCATTCGCTGACTCTCTCGTGGGCGTCCGGGGGCTCTTTGACGCTCCCTATCACCGAGTCCTCATGCTCGACAACTTCGGCAGTATGGGAGTGGGTAGCGCCTCCAGCTCGACGTGGGGGGCGTTCAATATCGACTTCGGAAACCAGACGTCCGCCCTCGGCAGTACGCAGGTCATCGCTTATCCGTACCCGAACGAGACGGACGTTCCGACGGATTGGTACGTCAATGAAATTCCGAGCCCGTTCGCATCCGCGCCTCAGTACAACCAGACGTACACCGGTTACCCGATCACCATTCAGGGCAACATGATGTCCAAAATGAGTTCCGTGAGTTATACGATCACCGACAGCGGCGGAAACGCGGTGCCGTGTCAGCTTCAGACGTCTGCCAACGACACGCAACTCACGAACGCTGCGATGTGCATTCCTTTCAAGCCGCTCAACTCAAGCACGACGTACACGGTGCATGCCGTCGGCGTTCTGACCACATTCGGGGCGAATGGGACGCAGAACAGTCCGCTCGATCTCACCTGGTCGTTCACCACCAAGACTGCAAGCACAACGAAGGCGCGGGGGTTGAATGGTGGCGGTATTCGTCCGCCCGCGGTCCTGTAAGAGCCGTCTCAGCAAATGCACGACTTCCAGCGAGGCCCAAAGGTCCCCTCCTGCTTGCCGTGCACGACCTATAACCGCATCGAGAGCACATGCAGAACCACATCGCACCAGTTGTATTCGTCGCCCTATTGGCTGGGATCGTAGCGGTCATTGCCAGCAAGCTGGCCGCGAAGCCGCGATATCGGGCTGTTCCCTTGCTGACCGGCAACGAGAAGGAGTTTTTTGAGCGGCTTCGTCGCGCGCTTCCCGAGGCGTTGATCTTTCCGCAAGTTGCAATGTCAGCGATCATCCAGCCGATTTCCAGCGGGAAGCAGCGCACGATCGACTTCCGGCGGATCTCCCAAAAGCGGGTGGACTACGCGGTCTACGACCGGCATCTGACACTGATCGCTGTTGTCGAGCTAGATGATAGGACGCACGATGCCACGCGTGACGCTGTACGCGACGCATATCTCGCGAGCGCGGGCATCCGGACGATCCGCTTTCAGTCCAAGACAAAGCCTGACGTGAACGGGATTCGGTCTGCGCTTTTCCCGTCTCAGACGCAGCTGCAATCAACCGAGGGCACCTCTCTTTTCTCTCCGGTCTGACGGCTGCGGCAGGTACCTTGACTTCGCGATGGTGTCGATAGGCTTGTTTATGACGCGAACGAACTCGCGTCGCTATCGTCACCCAAGCGAGGTCCCATGGAACCCAACAAGAAAGAGCCCGTCGACGCGATGAAACTGATCAAGTCACTCGTCGACGTCATTCAAGCATTCTTTGCGACCGCGTGGAAAGCGGTCCTCATCCTCGGCGGCGTTATCTTGGTCGCCTACTGTTACTTCGAAAGCATTGTCCCCGAAGGGTTGTCGCTCGGCGATGCTTTCTTCCTAGCGTCGGCTGCGTTCTCGTTCACCTGCATTGCCGTCATTGGCGTCAGCTTCGGCGTTTTCGCAGCCTTGTGGGCACTCAAGCTACTCGTCCTCGCCAACAACCTCCGGCTCAAGCGTCGCGGGCAGCCGCCCGGCTCATCGCTCCATCCGGCTGTCGATAACAGGTCGAGAGTTTTCATGTCGTTCCTCGTTGCGCTTCCCCTTGCCTACCTCCTCATCTTCGTCAGGGATCAGGCGCCGGACGCGCGCATGCACGCGACATTGATGTTCTTCGCCGCTGTCGGCGCGATTACCGCGATCCTGCTCCTTATCGTTCCCGCGAAGGCGCAGCAGGCCAACCATCGGCTCACCGTTAGCTTTCTGGCAATGGCGGTTTTCGGCATCTTGGTCGCGACGCGCCCCGCCATTCTCAATCTGGCGATGGTCAACCTCGGCGTGCGCTCGGCTCCCGGCCAAGTCGTCCTCTTTTCCGACGCTGAGCACACGCAATTGGCGGCGATCGCCGCGGTTAGTGGCGTCAAGGTCGAGTTTTGCAAGCTGCCGACCACTGACAAATGGGGCACGCGCGATGCCCGCGCCGTGTGGCATGGCGTGGGCGGCAGTTCCTACGTTCGGCTCTTCGACGAGACAAACGGGTCGCGCGACGTACTCGTGCGGGCGAACCGCGCGGATGTGGAAGTGGTCCGCGGCGAGCGAACGGGCTTCGACTGCCCTCCGAAAGTCGCGGCTTCTTCGCACGGTAAGTCGTCATGACTCGCATCTACGCGACGCTAAGAAAGCGACACCACTGAGGCACTGAAAGGCATGGGCTTCGTCAAGGACGGCGGGCTGATGGTCAAGCGCGGGGCGATGCGTCGCATCCGCGCGCAAGCATCGAGCCTTGACGGCGTGTGGTGGCGAGTGACGCCGCTCGAGCGCCGCTGGCGTTAGACACCGCAGATAACGGAAAGACGCGCAAAAACACGCGTCTTTCCAAATCCAAGACGCGCCCACGGACGGTAGCCTTGTTTTCGCTCATGAAAGCATCTGCGCGGTGACCGCGCAACCGCTGCTGGCTCAATCGGCCGTTGCGCCATAAATCAATAATTCACGACTACAACGAGGAACCATGAAGCTCAAAATGATCGGAATCGCCGCCCTGTCCGTTTTCGCGCTGTCCGCATGCTCACAGATGCAGCCGGGCGCGCAATCCGCCAAGACGGCGGCGACCGGTTCCGCTGCCGGCGAGGCGTCGCAGAACGCCAATGCAGGCCTGCAGCACTGCACGGCGCCGCTCGGCACCGTCGCCATCGTTGAAGATACGGAAGCGCCGTGGTACGGCCTTCTCACTGGTCAATACCAGCTCGGCTCGACTGTGCCTGTGCTGAAACTGCTCGTCCAGCAAAGCAACTGCTTCGTGATCGTCGATCGCGGCCGCGCGCTCGGCACGGCTATGGGCGAGCGCGCCCTGAACGCCTCGGGCGAACTGCGCAAGACCTCCAAGATGCACAAAGGCCAGATGGTCGCGGCCGACTACACCATCAGCCCGAGCGTCACGTTCAGCAACCGCGACGCGGGCGGCGGCGCAGCGGGGCTCCTCGCATTCGTGCCCGTGGTAGGCGGTGTGCTCGCCGGTGCCGCTGGCACGATGAAGGCGCAGGAAGCCTCGACCATGCTGACGCTCGTCGACAACCGCTCCAGCGTCCAGTTGGCGGCCGCCGAAGGTTCGGCACGTAACGTCGACTTCGGCATGCTCTCCGGCGTGTTCGCCGGCGGTTTCGGCGGTGCTGGCGCTGCGGGCGGTGGTGCCTATGCACGGACTGCGCAGGGCAAGGTTGTGGTCGCTGCATTCACCGACTCGCTCAACAACCTCGTCGGCGCAGTTCGCCAGTACCGCGCGCAGAACGTCAAGGGCGGCCTCGGCAACGGCGGCGCACTCGTCGTCAACTGATCAAGCTAGGGCGGCAGGCTTCCGCCCTGTTAAGGATTCGCTTAAGTGAGCCGTTATACCGGCGGTCTCATCGAACCATCAAGGAACTCAACATGCGCCTCTTTCTCGCCATCATCATCCCGTGGCTCCAGTTTTTCACGATCGGACGCCCGATCGCCGGAATCATCTGCCTGCTTCTGCAGCTCACGCTGATCGGCTGGATTCCGGCCGCCATATGGTCGGTGTTCGCACTGAGCCAGTACAAGACCGACCGCAAGATCGAGCGTGCACTCGCGAGCCGTGCCTGATCGCACATCTCGAAAGCCGCCGACTCCATCTTGGTTGTCGGCGGACGCATAAGAGCACCGCACTAGAACCGAAACCGATGAAACGAAAGCTAATCGCCTCCACCGTCTTCGCGTGTTTCCTTGCGGCCTGCGGGTCGTCCAAGGAAGCCAGCAACTCCAACTTCGAAAAAGCGATCGACAAGCATTTCGCTAAACAGTGCATCACGGTCACGCCGGCCGCCGTTTCCGCCGACGGCAACAAGTATCCAATCGCGGTTGGGTTGGAAACGAAGGCGTCGTGGCAACAGCAAGTCCAGGTCGACGAACACAATGCGCAGCGGACGCAGTATTTCGATGCTCTCGTCGATGCTGGCGATTTGTCCGTGAGCAACGGGACGAAACAGGTGAAGTCGTGGCTCGGAAACCGTGAGTCAACCGTGCCCGCCAAGATTTATTCGCTGACCGACGCCGGCAAAAAGACGTTGGCTAGTCCGGACGGTCTCGCTTTCTGCGTCGGCCACTACAAGGTGGACGACATTACCCGGTTTTCCGAGCCCAGCAACGCGCTCGGCCACACGATTTCCGAAGTCGCCTTTACCGCGAGTCCTGTTGATGTGCCGGACTGGACGAAGAACGACAAGGTGGCGAAGGCTTTCAACCTCGACCAAGCGCTCGCGGGCCACATCAAAGCGAACCGGACGATGGTGCTGGCCAGCGACGGCTGGATCGACTCGGCAGACTTCAGCAACTAACCTCCCGGGCGCGCTCTCAGTTCAACCCCCATCATCTGCACGAAGCGACGCCTGGGCGAGATCCTCTTTTGGCGTCGCCTTCCCCTTCGGGACGCGAGGCGGCAAGGGAAACGGCTCCGCGCGCATCGCCTCCGCCGGATAGAGCCGCAGGAACGACCGCGCCTCGTCCGTGCTTTTGCAGTTAAGCCAGTCCTCATACCCGGTCGGCGGGATGATCACCACCGACCGCTTCTCGGCCCCTGGCCTATGAAACCGCTTCATCAGCGGATGGTCGTCGGCGTTGACCGTCAACATGGTCATCGATAGGCTTGTTGAGCCGTCGGCTGGATCTTTCCATGCACGCCATAGCCCAGCTATAGCAAGCGGAGCCCCATCGGCCATCCCAATGCGCCAGCGCACTGCCTTGCCGGTCTCGTAATCCGGCTCATAGAAACGGCGACATGGAATCAGAGCAAGTTGCAGCTTGTTCCACGAAGAGCGAAAACTCGTCTTCTGCCCGACTGACTCGGACCGCGCGTTCATCGTATCGAAGGCTTTGGCGCCTTGCGGGATGAACTTGCGCGGCACCATGCCGAACGTCGCCGCGTCAGTCAAATACTCACCGTCGACGCGGCGGAAGATCGGTGCGGAATAGTCCTTGTAGATTTCCGGCCTGTAGTCAAAGTTTGGCACTGGAAACAGACTGAAGACGTCGAAGCGGTCTTTCGGATTCGATTCGTAGCTCGTGCACATTTGCGTTCCTCCGGTCCGAAAATAATACAGGGCAGCCTGCCGGCAGCATCGCTTTGAAGCCCACGTCTAGCGGCGCCGGCCAAACACCTCTGGATGGCATTTTTTTTGCAACGCGTAGAGGCGCATGCGGCCACCGTTTCGCGCCAGCCGCAAGGGAGACTATATGAAGATTCTCGTTTTCGACGACGACTGGGACTTCACGGCGGGTCTCGCGGCGCTGCTTAAGCAAATGGGTCACGAGGTCACGGTGGCGCACGAGTGCGCGTCGGCACGCCAAATGGCGAGCGAGCAGTTGTTCGACGTCATCTTGGCAGACGTCGACCTGCCAGACGGCGATGGACGCCATACGTGCGAAAGCCTTAGGGAGGACGGCGCATCGCAGACGGCCTACATGCTGGCGATCACCGGCAGGCACGATCTGGGCGACAATGACTTTCCGTCGTTTGATGGCTATGTGGTCAAGCCGGTCACCTACGACTTGCTGGAACGCGTGTTGGAAGAATGGCGCGTCACGGCCGGGCTAGACCGACAGGTGCGCGCAGACGAGGCCCAGGTCGCCAAAGCACCATAGGCGTGTCACCATCAGCGGGCCATCACCTTCAATGGGAGGCCACTGTGGCTGCTCGCTCGATCGCGTCAATGACTCTCAGCTTTGGACTCGTCTCGGTGCCGGTGAAGGTCTATACGGCCACCGAGAGCAAGTCAGGCGTCGGCTTCAACCTGATGCACAAAGAGTGCGGCACCCGGTTGAAACAGCAGTACGTCTGTCCGCACGACGGAAAAGTCGTCGAGCGCGCCGATATGGTCAAGGGTTACGAGTTCGAGAAAGAGAAGTACGTCATTTTCGAGAAGTCGGAGTTGGAGGCGCTGGAAGCGAGCGCGAGCCACACGATCGACATTGTGTCGTTCGTGCCGACCGAGGCGATCGACCCGATCTACCTCGACAAGCCCTATTACCTTGCCCCCGACAAGCGCGGCGGCAAACCGTACCGGCTGCTGCAGGAAGCCATGAAGGACAGCGGCACGTGCGCCGTGGCCCGTTGGACGTGGAAGGGCAAGCAGCACATGGTGCAGGTGCGCGCCGGCACTGACGGCCTGATTCTCCAGACCTTGCTCTACGCCGACGAGGTTCGCTCGCAGGCCGATATCGGCATCGAAGAGACGGATATTCAGCCGACGGAGCTACAGCTCGCCGAACAACTGTTCGATCAGTACCGCGTCGACAGCTACGATGCCGCCGCGTATAAGGACGAAGAAAAAGAGCGCATCCTCGCCGAGATCGACAAGAAGATCGCGGGCAACAAGATCACCGCCGCGCCCGCCATCGAACAACCCGGCGCGCAAGTGATCGATCTCGTGGAAGCGCTGCGCGCCAGTCTGAAGAAAAAGCCCGCCGTAGCAGACCAGCCGGCGGCTGCACCGCGCACCGCACGGAAGACAGCCCGAGCCGCCGCACCAACACCTGAATCGGCGGAGGAAGCGCCCGCCCCGAAACGCCGCGCGGTACGCCGAGCGGCCACAGAAGACCAACCCGCGCCGGCGCGCAAAACCGGCACAAAGAGGTGACATGCCCGACCAAGGCTACAGCCTGCGGGAAGTCCAGCGCATGCTGGGCGTCTCTCGAAGCGTCGTAGAAAAGCTGGTCGCAGCCGGTTTTGTTTCGCCGAGCGGCGAGCGGCGCGACTGGCGCTTCACGTTTCAGGACATCGTCATGCTGCGCACGGCGCAGGCGTTGCGCGTCGCGGGCGTCTCACCCGTAAAAATCGTCCGCGCCCTCGACCACCTGCGCAAGAGTTGGGGCCACGAAGGGTCGCTCACCGGTGTGCGCATCGCGGCTGTGGGCGACCGTGTCGCGGTGAGGGACGAGGAAAGCGGCCAGTGGGATGCGGAGACCGGTCAACTGCTTCTGGATTTTGACGGAAAACCTGCCGCGTCGAACATCGCGTCACTGCAGGCGCCGCTTGCAAACAAGGCCCGAGAAGTGGCAACCGGCCTCTTCTACCGCGCCCGCTCGCTCGAGGACGAGGACATCGACGCCGCTGAAGCGGCGTATCGGGAGGCGCTTGCGCGCGCGCCCGACTTTACCGACGCAACGCTAAACCTCGGCGGCATCCTCATGGACACTGATCGGTTCGATGACGCCATTGCGGTCTACCGCGACGCTTTGCGCTATCGACCGGGCGATCCGATCTTGCTTTTCAACCTTGGAGTTGCACTGGAGGATTCCGGGCGGTTCGGCGAAGCATTGCGATCTTATGAACTTTGTATCGAGCACGAGCCAGATTTTGCGGATGCACACTTTAACGCCGCGCGCATCCATGAAGAACTCGGCGACGCGACAAAGGCGATCCGCCACTTCAATGCCTACCGCAATCTTCAGAAAGGCTTGTGACGTCCGGGGAATGGGATTTGCTCTGCGGTAGCAACAACGAGGAGGCGGAAATGGCAGACCAACATAAACCCGGCGAGAAGGTCCAGACCTCGGGCATCTACAAGGTCGTGAAGGAAGGCGACGGCGGATCCGGCTTCGAAGTGACGTGCGTCGAGGGCGAGCATTTTCCGCCAACACGTAGCGGCAAGGGCGCTCACTACGAGCTCGTTCATGCCGCCACGCACTCGCACAAGCATAGCGAGCTTGGAAGCGGAGACTAGTGGTGACTAGCGGTGACTGCCTCGTGGGAGCAACACTCAAACGCCTGTTCGTGGCCTTTGCGTCGGCACCTTTGCTTGCCAGTTGCGTAGCCGTCGGCGAGATGCCGCCGCCCGGCCGGTACCTCACGGACCGCGAGTGTCGTGACCTGACTGCGCTGAGGACCAATGCGAACCCCACGGTGGCTGAGCACCAGTCGGAGTTAGCCGCGTTGCGAAAGGCAGGATACGACCCATCGCCCTTTGGGTACGACCCCTACTATCCCGAGGACCTGCAGGCGGCGCAGCGACTCGTTGACTACTGGTACCGAATGGAATGCGCGCCATTACGAACGCAGTGAACCGGTGACCGAAGTCCACTCAATCGCAACGACGGACGCGCGGGAACTGTCGATCGCTATCAGCAAGGCCCGCGTCATTCCTAATTCTCCAGCGCGCGTGACGTTCGTCCTGCAAAATCGTTGCGACTGCGATTTCGAGGTCGTTAGCAGCGCATTTGAGATCAAGCGTACGAACATCGGCGCACGACACGCGCTGCGGAAAGCTGGCTGGGGTTACGTCGTCACGGACGCGGTGTCGCCCGCGACGCTGCTGCCGGCGCGCAGCGAGCTATGGACGACGTTTGAGGCCGACAAACGCACGACATTCCGCGGAGCCGTTCCAGCCGAAGCGCCCGCTTCGCTTGAGCCGCAGTACTACTTCGCCGGGCGCATTCTCTACCGCGCTTTCGCGGCGAGTTGCTCGAGACCAGCGTGTATCGTCGGCTGGCCTACCCGGAACTCGAGTGCTCGATCATCGAGCCGAATGATGCCTGCCTCAACAAGGAGAGCGGGGTCGTCTTCGCCTCAGTCTGAAGCATCGCGCAGAACAGAGCTGCGTTGCCCGCTCTCCCGGGCTGGCCAGATTGCGGTGCTCGGGAACTCAGCTTCGGCATCAGCGACCGGTCCAAGCCCCTCTCCGAACCATGGCACCTGCGCGCGCACCAACGCGACGTACGAGTCCCATCCTAATTGGTTGCCGGCGAACAGGTCATGCTGAACCGTGTAGGCCAAGAGCTCGCGATTGAGCGTGGGCTCAAGCAGCTCCTTAGTCCAGAGGAAGAACGCGGTGGCTGCTCGCGCAGCGAAGTCATGCGGCGTCAGTTGCGGCGTGACGAGGCCCAGTATCGGAAAGCCGGCGAGTGATTCCTCATCGGCGGCCGACCCGCCGATCGTCGTATGTCGCTCGGCGCACTTCAATACGCAGCCGATTGATTCCACCACGTCACCGAAGTGCAGCAGCAGCGCCCGCCGCTCGTTGGCGTCTTGCGGGCTGACAGGCTGTACTTCAATGGCATCTCGTTGTATTTCGCTCATATCCCCTCCTCTCGCTCATGAGAACGCGGCCGACGGCCTCCGTTGCATTGAACTGGCCAGGACCAACAGCAAGCCACGCGCCGTGGCGAGCGCCAGCGCTGAAGAACACTGCGGAGTTCGAGCACAACAAGGTCAAGTCGCCGCCCAAACCGCACAAGCTGAAGGACGCGCCATAGCTGCAAAAAAAGACGAAGCCCCGACCGATGATCCGGGCGGGGCTTCGCTCACTACGATTGCGTCAACTTCCTACAACCCTACAACGTCTCTCTACCGCTGGACAGCGACAACTTCCCCGTAACGACTGATCTCTTGAAGCGGAGCGATGAAACCTCAGGCGCACGCGTGGCAACCGCTTTTCCGGGATAGGCATGAGGTTGGGCCGGATGCTCGGTGACTGCCGTCGTGCGACTCGTGTTTGCGTTTCATCGCCACGGAAAGAAGTGTACGGGTCCAGCGGGGCGTATTAAGCGCCGAAAAAGAGCAGGAAACGCGCTCTTCCCGGGCGATAGAAAACAGGTTGCTTGCCGATTAGACGGCAACCCCGCCAGCGCGAGATACCATCCACCGCTGCGCTATCTGTCGGCCTATTTGTCGGCTCTCGACATCATGCCGAGCTTCGCGAAGCTTTTGATAGCTGACGTGCGCAGGTCGACGGCAAACACCGCTTTCGACGCCTCGAGGGCCATCAAGGTTTCTTTAAGACAATACAAAACGGCCCGCGTCGCAGCCGGGTCTACGCCGGCGCGGACTTGGGCAGCCAGCTGGTCCGACTGCGCTTCGATCAAGCGATGGCAATCTGCAATCCGATCGTCGATCTGCGAATCTTGGTCGCGCTTATGACCGTCCGTCGTCACTGGGCTCCCGGCTCGAAGGCGCGTTGGTTGCAGCCGGGTTTCCGGCGATTAATGCCGGGATGATACGCGAAGTGCATTGTCACCAGCGGCGATTCGCGGCTGACTTCTTCGTCTATCGCCGTCGCCATCCACGTGTCATTTCCGTCGTGTCTAATACCCGCACCGTGCGTGTGCTCCGCCGGGACTGGCGCTTGCGCAGGTGTCAATCGCGCGGCTTTCGGGCCGCCGTCGGCAGTCGACGAGTACCTGAGGAAAATAAAGAGGACACGATGAATATTGCAACGAAATGCGTAGTGACGACCGCGCTCGCGTGGGGCCTGTCTGCGACCGCTCTCGCGCAGGGCAACGCCGGCGGTGTACCCGGCGCCAACGGCGCCGGCCGTGGTGGAGCGGGCGTCGCGACGACGCCCAACGGGAATGGCGAAACCGGCTCGGCCGCCGGACCGACGGGCAAGCACTCCACGCTGCATCTCAAACGGCACCACAAGCCCAAAAACCATAGCTAACGGTTGCCTTTAGCGCTCACCGCAGGCCTACCGCCCTGCGCATCGCCACGGTGATGCCCTGCCGCGTGCGGTGATAGCCCTCCCATGGATCAGCCTTGAGCGAGTGCATGCGCTGTGCGGCCGTTTTGATCGTCCACTGATCGGCGCGGCCGATGTCTGCGAGCTCATCCCACGCGATGGGCATCGACACCCCCATGCCGGTTCGGGCCCGCGCGGAGAATACTGCGACTGTGCTCGCCCCTTTGCTGTTGCGCAGGTAGTCGATGAAGATTTTCTTCACCCGGTTCTTGGGTCCGAGGACCGGCGAGAACCGCTCTGGCATGAGCCGCGCCATGTAGCGCGCGACCGCGTGCGAGAAGTCTTTGACTTCCTCCCACTGCTGCCGGCGTGTGAGCGGCACGACGATGTGGAAGCCCTTGCCGCCGCTCGTCTTGATGAAGCTCTTGAGACCGATCTCGTCAAGCAACACTTTGGAGAGCGTCGCCGCATCGACCATCATCTGCCATGAGAGCTCGGGATCCGGGTCGAGGTCGAGGATGAAGCGATCAGGATGGTCCAGGTCGGGCTGCGCGTTCCAGCTATGCAATTCGACCACGTTTTTCTGGGCGAGGCCGATGAGCGCTTCGTGATGGTCAACGACAAGCAGCGGCGGGTGGCCAAGGTGCATCTCGACCGGCAGCCGCGTGATGCCGGGTATCCGAGAGCGCTCC
Source organism: Caballeronia megalochromosomata (assembly GCA_001580565.1). Taxonomy (GTDB): domain Bacteria; phylum Pseudomonadota; class Gammaproteobacteria; order Burkholderiales; family Burkholderiaceae; genus Caballeronia; species Caballeronia megalochromosomata. The sequence continues at coordinate 17,060 of LRBF01000281.1, forward strand.
TCATGCTTTTGGAAGAAAAGCTCACCGTGAATGCCTTCGGGCGCTCGCACCAGCGATACGGGGCGATCCTTCAAGTACGGCAGCGCGAATTCCGCTATCTCGTCATAGTAGCGAACCAGGTCGATCTTCTTCATGCGTGTCACGTCGTCTATGACGCGCTCGGCATTCGACACCTTCACGCCTGCGATGACGAGCGTACCGGCTCGGCCGGGCGCCACCCGCGTGGTTCCCTTCGCTTGCGGAAGGCTCTCCGGTTCGTCGACATCCACGACTGCCTCTTCCGTCACAGCGGTGGCGGGCTTGTCCTCACGCATGCCCTGAAAAACGGGATGACGAACCTCGCCCGACGGCGTCCATTCGAGGAACGACGCTTCAACGACGAGTGCAGGTTCCAGCCACACGAAGTCGCGATCTTTCTCGCGCGCGGGCGGGTTGTAGAACGGCGGATTGTCACAAACGAGCTGCACGGCCTTCTTTTCCAGTTCAGCGCGCGGCCGCGGCTTGAGTTCCGCCTTCACGGTCCCGGCGAACCGCAGGCTGCCGTCTCGCTCATGCACGCCCAGCATCAGGGATCGCATCCCGCTCTTCGCGCCCGCTAGTCTCGTGTAGCCGCCAACGACAAATTCCTGGCGCCGTAAGCACTTGAGCTTGATCCAATCGGTCGAGCGACCCGAGCAGTACGGCGCATCTGCACGCTTACCGATGATTCCTTCGAGCCGCATTCGGCACGCCGAAGCGAGCAGCGATTCCGGATCCTCTGTGAATGACTCACTGAAGCGCACGCGCTCGCTCGACGTCTGAGCGATTAACTCACCGAGCAGCTCGCGGCGCTGCGAGAGCGGCACCTCGCGCAAGTCACGTCCGTTGAGAAACGGAATATCAAACGCGAAAAATGTCAGCTGTGCGGTGCTGCGCCGGTCGAACGCATTCTGCAACGCGTTGAAATCGGGAATGCCGGTCTCGGTGAGCACGACCACCTCTCCGTCCAGCCACGCATTATCGACCGGCATTTCCTCGAACGCGGTCGCCAGCGTGCGCATCTTCTCGGTCCAGTCGTGGCCTCCGCGCGTGATGAGTTTTACCCGCCCTGCCTCCAGTCTGCACATCAGGCGGTAGCCGTCGAATTTGATCTCCCAGAGCCAGTCGCCGCTTGCGGGCGGCCGGCGCGCAAGCGTGGCCAGTTGTGGAGCGATGGACTCTGGCAATGGCTCGTCGGTGCTCCGCCCGCCACCGCGCGAGGAGCGCTTTTTCATCTTTTGCCCGGCTCATGGAAGATTTTGATTTGCGCCTTCGGACAGCGCTGCGCGGCGAGATTCAGCGCCTCTTGCTCGTGAACCACGATCGTCACAAACTTGCCGCCCGAACGGCTAGCATCAGGAAATTCGACGCGCCAACCAGCGCCTTCGTTGGGCCGAATGACGACTTCGTTCGCCGGGTCATCACTGATGGTCATGGCGTGATACCTCGTGAAAGGATTTTGCGATGCAGCGCAAACTCCCTGCCCGAACCTGTCAGCGGTCAAACGTACCTAGAAATTCTCTTCGATCCACGCTTTCGCCCAGCAGATGGCCCTTTCATGCGCCGCGCGCTCGGTGTCGAAGTAACCAATATTGGAAAAATGAAATATCTGTCCGTCCGCGTCGTCTTCGGTCGGCTTGCGCTCGACCTCACACCAGGAATGCCAGTGAAAGCCGACCTTTTTTGGAAGCGAATCAATTGTCCACTCGTGATGCTCGACCTTCAAGCGCAGACCTCTCCTCTATCCCGTTCGAACGCAAGCTCATGATCGTCTTTGTCACGCAGAAACGTGCGGCTTAAGAGGCTGTCGTAGCGGGCGCGGTCTGTCGTCACGATTGCCCGCAGCATTTTCGCGAAAGCACCGGGGCCGGGGAGTTTGTCGACGATCACTTGCGCCGTGCGCAGCGAAATCTGTTGATTGCTCGAATCGCCAAATTCGGTTTCAATCTGGAAGATGAAGCGATGAATCTCAACCGGCGATTCGGGAGGGGAAGGCTCGTGCGAGATGATTATGGCTCTCATATGCGCTCTCTAGCTGGACGCCGCAAAGGCCATCAGCAATCGCCGAGCCCGAGCTTAGCCTGTGCCAAGAGTTCCCAATGCCCTCCCTACCAGCCGCTCAAAACGTGCGATGCTGAGCCTTGCAACGACCACCAGCGGGGACGCTGATGAACCCGATATTCGACCAAAAGACGCGCGACGGCGAAATCGCTCGTGCGTTGAACCTCGCGCTCCACACGTTTAGCGTGTTTTCCGGCATAGAGGCCACGATGGAGGGCGCGTCCCTCCGGTTAGATTTCGCTCGCGAAAGCGCGGCGATGATGCACGCGCTGCGGCTGCTTGGGGTGCAGCCGGGCGAAACACTACCCTCACCGAACTTCGACGATTTCGACCTCGCAAAAAAAAACGTCCCAGGGTTTTAGCCTGGGACGTGTTCAAAAGCATGATGTGCAGCTACGCCGCTTCTGCGAAGAGACTCAACTGCGTCGCGTCATAGCCCAACAGTGCCTGATGCGCTTCGTCGCCGATCGCGTTCTCGATCAGGTGTGCATCGAGCTCGGACGGCGTCAGGTTGAGACGCTGAGCCAGCCGCGCGAAGTACTGCCCGCGCTTGGCCATGTCCTGATACCGCTGGGCCATGCCGGTCGGGAGCTTCACGATGCCCTCGTTCAGCCAGAAATGCGCTGAATCAATAGCGTCGCGATGCTGCGTGTCCAGCATGAAGGCAGTGTCGTAGGTGCATGTGACGAACAGGCACGCCGCTCCCGCATCCACCTCGAACTGCGAGGCTTCCTCGAAGTAGACGGTCTGCTCACCGCCAGTCGTCCTCGCATATCGCCCGGGCCGACCCGGATGCCGGTACGGATTCCACTGTTCAGCATCGAACGAGCGCAATCCCGTTGAAGGCGCCTCCTTGTCGTACCGACCGACTGGATACCAGCCGTGCAGAACGATATCCGGCTTCGGAAGCGACCCGAGCGTTGGAATCGGGTAGCGACGCCCCAACACATTGACGTCATGCCAGACCGCCAGTGCCGGGAACGCATGCGGCGCGTAGTGATGCATCGACAGGAAGAAGTCGATGGCCACCAACTGCTGCGGCGTCACGAACTCGAACTGCGGCTCACACAGCAGCCGATTCTCCTCCGTATCCGGAATCGATCCGCTCGACAGTGCGCCAGAATGGGCTTCTGCGCGGTCGCGCTCAGCCGCGTCGATACTGCAGAGCATTTTCAGTAGGTCAACACGCGTCAGGTAGCTGTACGTGTCTGCCTGGATGCGCGTGTAGCCCGCATCGCTCAGCGAACGCCCGACCAACTCTCGCCGCGACATGTCCCACTGGATCGCGAGCAGATAGTTGCGGAAGTCGTTCAGCGGCCGTAGATGCCCATAGTGCTCATCCTCGATCATGGCCTCAAGCGACTTGTCGCGATCGCCGCTGACAAGACATATGGCGCATCCAAAACGACTGCCACAAGAAGCCCTAGCCCCGGAGTCGCCCACCACGACACCACACGTTCCACCGTTCCCTGCCCGATAAATCTCGGAGAGGCGATGTATCGTGCGCGGCATCAACGGCGATGGAAACGGCAGGCTTTGAGCATCCGCGAGCAGCGCGAGCATCGTCCAAACATCATCGGAGGACCATTCGCTTAACGGGCTAAGTGTGAGCGCCCCGGTTCTGCTTCTCACCGGATGATCGGCGTTATCGCGTCGCTCGGTCATTGCCACCGCACGTGAGGTACTTTCATCCCTGCGCAGGCCCAGCACCGTTATGACTTCGCGAGCGCCGTCATCTGCCGCCTGGCGTTCGAGCAATGTTCGAAGGCGACCTCCCGGGCGTACCTTCCAAGTATCCGCGCATGCACGGGTCCGTCTACCGTCTCGCACACCGTTCTCTGGCGTGCGCGCCAACGTTCCCCGCCCTATCGTCGAGACGACGAATTGGCTTGCCAACGAAGGCGTCGTGACATGGGTTTGCACCGGCAACGCCGACGCTTCGATATACAACTGCAACTCGTCCAGCACCGAGTGCAGGAAGTTCGCGATCGTTGGGTTCTCGATGGTCGTGTCGGCCGATTGAACGTGGTGGTTGATCGTGGTGCTGCCGGCACGGCGAATAGCTTCCACCATCAACACCAAAGCACACGTACTGTCCTTGCCGCCTGAATAGGCGCAGCTCAAGCTATGGCCCTGTTCGATGTAACGCTGCATAACGCTGATCGCAGCTTCCATCTTCGAGAGGATTTCCTGTTCCATCTTGCTCGCTCCAAAAGAATAGGAGCGACCCTTTCGGGATGCGCTCCCGAAAGGGTTAATGGTCTAATTCAAATCAAAAGGTCAGCCGTCGCTCGTTGCGCCTCTTCCAGACCGTCGTGCGCTGCGGCAAACATGTCTGCTTGCCGTGTTGCTCGATCCAGCCGAGGAAGCGTCTTCGCGTACCGGCTCACGCTGGTACCGTCGAAGCTGCCCGCACCGGCGGCCGCACAGATGCGGATGCGCCGCGCCGAGTTCACGCGACCGACGTGCAAGTAGCAGTGACGCCGTCGCGCGAGGGACCCCCACACGTGCGCCGTCTGCTCTTTCCACTCCGTCGAACCGCCAATGAAGATGCCGACAGCAGGCGACAGAAGCGAGGCAAGGTCATCGACCTGCATACCGTTCTGAACAGCGATCAGCATCCGGCACGGCATCCCGCGAAGTCGTTCTAGCCACTTCAGCGAGTAGTCGAGCGAGGCCATCCCACCCATGACGATGTCCGGAAGGACAAGCCAATCGGCCCGCTCGCCAAGCCGTTCGACAGCAACAGAAAACGCGTGCTCATCGAAGGGCAGGCCCTGCTGGTACGCGGTCCAAGCGCCGTTATCCAACGCATAGCGATCGAAGCCCTCGGTACGCAACTCGCCCTTCGCCGAGACCAACAAGCGCCAGTCGGCGCCCTTCAGTGCGGCCAGGTTGCGGCGGGTGCCCGTGCGGCTCGCGTAACCGACGAGCGGCTGCCGATGCATGGCGATCCGCTCTTCGATTTCCGGGTCATCGTCAGCAGATCCGTCGACTCCGTAGTACTCGGCGTACGACATGAACGCTTGCGCGTAGCCGGTCTTCTGGCCAGTGGCGTATTGCTCCAACCACGGCGGCGTCATTGGCGCACCCCGTTTTGGGGTTGCACTCTGCCACCGATGATCAGGAAGACCTTCGTTTCGACGTTCCGGACCCACGGGCGAACTTCACCCGCGTGCGTCGCGGTGCTGGCGATGTAACCAATCGCCGCTTCGAGGTTGACGAACTGCTCCGGCGATGCGCCCAGCTTCGCTGCTTCAAACATGAAAACACTCCACAGAAAGAACGCGGAGCGACCCTCGCGGGTCGCTTGCCCGCAAGGGTTGTAAAGAGAAATTAGACGGCGATTTGTGCCACTTACTCGATCAACTTGACGCTTTGCCACCAGCGACCGCCCGAAGGCAGGTCTCTGACGAAAGCGAAGTTCTCCGCTTCGTCGCGCGTAAGCTCGATCAGCCCGCCCTTCAAGATGGCCGCCTGGAGATAGACGACATTCGCGAGGGCGAGCGCGCCGGGCTGTTCGGCGATGCCGGTCAGCGTTTCGACTGCATCCAGCAGTTCCGCATTGAACTGCTTCGCGTCAGCAGCGAGACGCAGCGACACGTCAGCGTCGGCGATCGCGCCCACCACCGCATTGCATTGGGCTTGCGGGTCGTCAGGCCCGTACTGCTCGGCGTTGATCCAGCTTCGGATCACCAGATCGTTCAGGACGTCGTCGACAAAATCGGTGCAGGAATAGGCCATAGAAGGCTCCAGTCAAGAAGTGAAAAAACAGCAACTGTCAGATGCGACGCAGTCGGCCGGTATCTAACGCAGACGCGCGACGCAGGTACGGCGGACGCGGCGGTTGCGACTGAGCAGTGGCCGGTGCAGCTTGCTGTGCTGGCGGCTGGTGACGCACCGCGTTCGAGTAGGACGGACTGCCGGCTGCAGCGGGGAGCAGCATCAAGAGGTTTGCCATAGTGGGATAGCGCCGAAGGGCGCGAGAAAATGAAAGAGGAACGAGAAGCGCCCCTTGTGGGGGCGACTCCCCACAAGGGTTAATAGAAGATCAGGCGGCAAGCGCCTGTACGTCGATGACTGCGTCGGCCTCTGCCACAAGGTCGGGCGTTTGAGAGATGAAGAACTCCCGTTGATACCCGCCTTGGCGCAGCACTTCGCGTTTCATGCGCATGAACTGCACTTTGCGCTCGGGATCGAGCGGCCCGTCTGACTCGTCGCTGAACAAGGTCTGATACGGCTGACCGGTGTTCTGCGCGAGATAGAGCGCGATGCCCCGCGTGAGGCACTCGTTGATCCAGACCTTCTGACCGCCGGACATGACGGAGACCGACTTGCTGCTGTCGGACTCGGCGTCGTGAACCAGAATCTCGAAGCCCTCACGCAGTTCGCCGCTTGCGAGCGTGCGCTGCGTGCGGATCTCCACCGTGAAGCGCATGCCGTAGCACGCGAGCAATAGCTCGTTGACGGTGTGCGTCAGCGCTGGACCCGCGTCATCGATGGTCAACGCGATCACGCCGTCGTTGCCCAAGCCCTTAGCCAGCAGCTTCCAATGAGCAATTTCGTCGGAGAGGCGATCGGCACGAGACTGCGTGGCCGAGAACTTCTCCAACTCCAGCGCCAGGGCTTCCGCTTCGGCCTGCAACACACTCTGCGCGCGGATCGATTGCTCGATTCGACCATCCAGTGCCGCGACGGTCTCCCGGTTCGCTGCGATGTCGCGGTCAAGCTTCGCAATCGCTGCCGTAGCGTCGACCGAAGCGAGTCGCCCGACCTCCTCGGTAATGCGCGCAAGCTCCGCTTCCATACGC
>LRBF01000282.1 GCA_001580565.1 Caballeronia megalochromosomata
GCGTGAGCAGCGGCGCAGCGCGCATGCCTTGCAGGTCCGTGCGGCCGAGCCCGCGCAGCGACGACACCGTCCAGTCCCACGGCGTCTTGAACTTGGTCGGCGCGCTCTGCCAGGCGTCGGGCGCATCGATCAACGCGCGATAGACCGACGGCAGATCGCCGCCCGTGTCGCTGAAGACGTTCGCGAGTCGGTCGACGAGCGCGGGCGGCGGCGTGTCCGCCACGAAATGGCGCGCGAGCTTCTCCGCGACGTGATGCGCGGTCGCCCGCGCGTTCGCGAGATCGTGCAGCACGGCGAGCGGCTGCGCTTCGTTCATCTGCGCGTACTGCTTGCCCATCACGGTGCGCACGCCCGGCTCGTGCAGGCCCGGGCGGAACACGAACGCGCCGGGCGGCGTCGGATCGTTGGGATTGTTCCCGGCGTTCGCCGTCATCGCGCCGAGGCTCCAGCCGGTGAGCGCGCGCGCGAACTCGGTCACGTCGGCCTGTGTGTAGCCGCTGCGCACGCCGAGCGTATGCAGTTCCATGATCTCGCGCGCGAGGTTTTCGTTGAGGCCGCGCTTGTTTTCGGGATTGCGCATCGCCGCGCGCGCGGCTGCGGGACTGTCCGGGCCGACCGAGCGCGCCTGGTCCAGAAAGATCTGCATCGCCGGATGCCGCTCGGCCGCGATCAGCATGTCCTCGAAACGCCCGAGCACGTGCGGGCGGATCGCCTCGTTCTCGAACGATCCGGCGAGCATCACGACGGGCGGCTTGTCGATCGATACGGCGAAGTGGTTCGCCCAGAAATGCACGAGGCGTTCGATGAACGGCGTGCTCGTAGTCAGCGCGCTCGTCGTGCGCGCGTCGACGGCGTCGCGGTAGGTGTCGCGGATCTGCTCGCCGTATTGCTTGCGCACGGCGGGTTTGTCGGCGTCGCTTGCATCGCGCAGCGCGCGCTGACGCCCGGCGAACTGCGCGGCGAGCGCGGCGCTCGACGGCTGGCTGTTCAACGCGGGCGGGACCGGCTGATAGGCGCTCGTGCGCGGATCGGCCTGTTCGATGAGCCAGCCGCGCGGATCGGCGGGCAGCGCTTCGCCCGGACGCGCGCCGAGCCCGAAGCGGTTCACCGCGATGGCGGCAGGCGAAAGTTGCGGCGCGATGGCCATGACGTGCTCCGTAGTGCTCGATGCCAGTTAAACGCGTGTGCCCGAAAAAATCCGTCGCGAATTTACGGCTTAGGCCGTTCATCGGGCGGCACGGCGCGCAGCGGACCGTAGCGCTCCATCGCCCCGACGAGCTTCAGGCGCTCCTCGGGCGTGAGCGTCGACGCGAAATCCGCGACCGTGCCTTCGATGCGCGCCCGCAACGCAACGTCGGCCTCACGCGTGCGGGCGAGGGCGTCGTCGAGCGCATGGCGATCGAACTCCGGCGCCGCGAGGCTATGCGCGAGATCGATGCGCCCGTCGCGCGCATCGCGTATCAGCGGCAGGCTTTCGCGGCGCGTCTTGCGCAAGGCGTTGCGCAACTCGCGCTGGCGTTGCGGCGACAGATCGGCGGCGGCAAAGCGGATGCCGCGTTGCTGCGCGGCTTCCGTGCGCTTCTGCGCGAGCGGTCCGGCCAGCCAGTACGCGCCGCCCGCGATCGATCCGATCAGAAACACGTTCAGCACGAGCGACACCGCCGCGAGCGTCTTCAGCGTGCGTGGGCTCATTGATCGCTCCAGTCGGAAGGGGCGCCGCCGAAGGCCGTGCCCGAATAGGATTGCTCGAACCAGCCGCCGTGCGCGGGCTCGCCCGGCGCGGGTGCGGGAGCCAGCAGCGAAACCAGCAGCGCGCCCGCCGCGACGCCCGCCGCGCCCGCGCCGACGAAGCCTGCACCCGAGAACCAGATGCGCGGACGCCGCCACAAGGCGCGCGCGGGTCGCGTCGGCGCGGAATCGACGATGCGCCGCGCGAACGCCGGATCCGGCGCGGTTACGGCGTGCTCGTCCAGCATGCCGTCGAGCGCGCGGGCTTCGGCGAGCGCGGCGAGCGTGTCGGCGTCGGCGGCGTTCACGAGCGCGAGCGCCGCGTCGCGTTCGCCGGCGGGCCAGCGCTCCGGCGACGCGCCGTATGCCTCGATGATGTGGCGGAATCGTTCGGGTGTCATCGATGTTCCTTCGGGGCGTCGCCGCCTGACTTTGCGAGATCCGCGAGCGCGGCCCTGAGATTGCGGCGTGCCCGCGCGAGCAGGCTTTCCAGCGCGTCTACGCTTACGCCCATCAGCGCCGCCGCTTCCGCGTTCGGCAGTTCCTGGTAGTACTGCAGCACGAGCGCCTCGCGCTGGCGCGCGGGCAGCGTCGCGAGCGCCGCCGCGATACGCTCGTTCGCGCGCGCCGTCTCGATCCGCTCGTCGGGCAGGGGAGACAGATCGGCCGCCTCGGGCAGATCGTCGGACACGGTTGTCTCGCGGTGGCGGCGCAGGCGGTCGTAGCACAGATTGAGCGTCACCCGATGCAGCCACGTATCGAAGCGCGCCTCGCCGCGCCGCCACTTCGGCGCGATATTCCAGATGCGCAGAAACGCTTCCTGAGCCACGTCGTTGGCCTCGTCACGGTCGCCGAGCATGCGCGCCGCGAGCGCGACGATGCGCGGGAGCTTCCTCGCGACGATCTCGCGGATGGCTCCCGGTTCCCGATTGCCGACGCGGGCAATGAGCGCGGTATCCGGATCTTCTTCTTTCAATGTGTTGTCGGGTGTCGGATTGCCCGGACGCTGGGCGGGTTACCACGTTGGTACGCATGCTCAGTAAACGACGACCGGCCCGCGATAGTAGGCCGGGTGCGCCGGATAGACGACGCACCCGGCGAGCATCACGGCGACGAGCACCACAGCGATCAATGTCTTCATCATGATGGGCCACCCTGGTTCAATTGTGGTGCGGCGCGCTCAGGCCCAGTGGCCTTCGACCCAATGCCAGTTCGGCCCGTGCTGCACCCAATGTCCCGGAATCCAGCGATAACCCGTGCGCACCGGCCGCCAGTGGCCCGGCGCCCAGATATAGCGGCCGTGGTCCCAGCGCCAGTGGCCCGGATCCCATGCGTAGCCCGCGCGCGGCGGAGGCGGCGGTTCGACGCGCGGCGGCGGCGGCGCGGACGGCGCGATGATGATCGCCTGCGCGTCGGCAGGGGTGCTGTGCAGCGCGGCGAACGAAACCGCGATGACCGGCGCGAGCACGGCGGCCGAAAGTGCCGCACGCAGCGGCGAAGATGTTTTTCTCATGATGTGTCCCGTCGATTCAGGTTGCGACGAGAACTTGAACGGAGCGGCGGTGCGATTTCCGTCGCGTGTCCGGCGGCGAATTTGTAACGGGGTTTTACGCGAACGCGTCGATGCCGACGACCAGGCGTTCGGCGAGACGCGGCTGCCGCAATTGCTCCGTCCACCATTGCAGCGCGCGGCCTTCGTGATCGCCGCGCCACGCGACATACAGCACGTTCGGCTCGCGCGGATCGGCGGTTTCCTTTTCGACGAGTTCGCCGCGCGCGAGCAGCGCCTGCACGCGATGCCGCGGCACCCAGCCCGTGCCGAGCCCTTGCCGCTGCGCGAGGATTTTCGCGCGCATCGTCGGCACGGCGAACGCGGCCTGGCCGCCGAGCACGCCGTATGCGCGTCCCGCCGAGCGCGACGAATCCGCGACCACGACCGCCCGATGCCCCGCGATCTGATCGCGCTTGAGCGGCCCGTTCATCGTCGCGAGCGGATGGCGCGGCGACACCGCGAACACCCATTGCATCACGCCGAGCTCGAACCAGCGCAGGCCGGGAATCGCGGGCGGCTCGTTGGTCGCGCCGACGATCAGATCCGCGCGGCCGTCGCGCAACGCCTCCCAGGTGCCGCTCAGCACTTCATGCGTGATGCGCAGCGCGACGCCGGAATCGAGCGCGTCGAACGCCTGCACGACCGGCAGCAGCGTCTCGAATTCGAGGATTTCGTCGCAGACGATCCGCAACCGGTCTTCCCAGCCGCTCGCGATCTGCTTCACGCGCTGCGCGAGGCGCGACACGTCGAGCATCAGGCGCGATGCTTCGTCGGCGAGAAGATGGCCGGCGGGCGTCAGTTGCAGGCGATAGCGGCGCCGGTCGAAGAGCAGCGCGTCGAAGCGCGTTTCCAGTTGCCGCGCGGCGTGCGACACCGTGGACGGCGCCTTGCCGAGACGCGCCGCCGCGCGCGAGAGGCTGCCGGTTTCGCGGATCGCGTCGAGCAGCGAGAGTTCGTCCTCTGACAACATGTTCGACTCCATCGAACGAGTTCATCGTCCGGATCGTACGGCAAAAGCGGCGCGGCGGCTCAACATGAGTCTCATCGGGATAAACCCAACCTTCGATGGAGCTGAACGATGAACGCTTTCCTGCACACGATGCGCCGCGCCGCCAGCGTGCTTCTCGCCGCCGCCGCCCTGCAACCGGCCGCGCATGCCGCGAACACGCCGCGCCCGCCGCAGCCGGCCGCCGCCGCGAGCGCGATCCAGTCCCGCACGATCGATGCGAACGGCGTCGACATTCACTATCTGCAAGCCGGACAGGGCGATGCGACGCCCGTCGTGCTCCTGCACGGCTACACGGAGACGAGCCGCATGTGGCAGCCGCTGATGACGCGTCTCGCGGGCGAGCGCGTGGTGATCGCGCCCGATCTGCCGGGCGCCGGCGGCTCGGCGATGCCCGCTTCCGGCTACGACAAGAAGACGCTCGCGCAGGACATTCACGCGATGGTGCAGGCGCTTGGATTTCGCAAGGTGAAGCTCGTCGGGCACGACATCGGGCTGATGGTCGCGTATGCGTACGCGGCGCAATATCCCGACGAAGTGGAAAGCATCGTGCTGATGGACGCGTTTCTGCCCGGCGTCGGCGACTGGCAGAAAGTCTGGCTCCTGCGCGACAAGTGGCACTTCAACTTCTACGGCGACACGCCGGAGAAGCTGGTGCGCGGCCGCGAGCGCGTCTATTTCGAGCACTTCTGGAACGATTTCGCCGCCGATGCCGCGCATTCGGTGAGCGAGGCCGATCGCCGCTACTATTCAGCGCAATACGCGCGCAACGGACGCATGCGCGCGGGCTTCGAGTATTTCCACGCATTTCCCCAGGACGCGAACGATTTCGCGGTTTTCGCGAAAACGCCGCTCCCGATGCCGATGCTCGTGCTCACGGGCGAACGCGCGTCGGGCACGTTCCTGATCGATCAGGCGAAGCTCGTCGCGACGAACGTGCAGGGCGTCGTCGTGCCGGGCGCGGGCCACTGGCTGATGGAAGAAGCGCCGGACGCGACGATGGCGCAACTCGTGCGCTTCATCGACGCGCCTTCCTCCAACTGAGATGCATCGATGCCGTGGCGCGTGTCTTGCGCGACGGCAAAAAAGGAGAATCGAGATGGGACTTCTCGTCGACGGGAAATGGCAGGATCAGTGGTATGACACGGCCTCCACGGGCGGGCGCTTCGTGCGCAAAGACGCCGCGTTTCGCAACTGGGTGACGGCCGATGGCGATACCGGTTTCCAGGCGGAGGCGGGGCGCTACCACCTGTATGTGAGTCTCGCTTGCCCGTGGGCGCATCGCACGCTCATCATGCGCGCGTTGAAGGGGCTGGAAGGGATGATCGGCGTATCGGTCGTGAACTGGCTGATGCTGGAACGCGGCTGGACCTTCGACGGCGCGCCGGGCGTCGTGCCCGACAGCATCAACGGCGCGCGCTATCTGCATCAGGTCTACACGGCCGCCGATCCGCACTACACCGGCCGCGTGACCGTGCCGATCCTGTGGGACAAGGCGCGCGGCACGATCGTCAACAACGAGTCGTCGGAAATCATCCGGATGCTGAATTCGGCCTTCGATGGCATCGGCGCGAAACCGGGCGATTATTATCCGCGCGAGTTGCGCGAGGAAATCGACGCGCTCAACGCGCGCATCTACGACACGGTGAACAACGGCGTCTACAAGGCGGGCTTCGCGACGACGCAAGCCGCGTACGAGGAAGCGGTGACGCCGCTCTTCGACACGCTCGATTTTCTCGAAGAGCGCCTGAGCACGCGCCGCTACCTTACGGGCGAGCGCTTCACCGAAGCGGACATTCGCCTCTTCACGACGCTCGTGCGCTTCGACGCGGTGTATGTCGGCCACTTCAAGTGCAATCTGCGGCGCATTGCGGATTATCCGAATCTTTCGAAGTACGCGCGCGAGATCTACCGGATGCCGGGCGTTGCGGCGACGGTGAACTTCGAGCACATCAAGCGGCACTACTACGAGAGCCATCGGACGATCAATCCGACGGGCATCGTGCCCACCGGACCGGTCCTCGATTTCGACGCAGCCTAATCGTACTGATAGACGCCGCGCTTCGTCTTGCGCCCGAGACGCCCCGCCGAGACGAGTTCGCGCAACAGCGGGCACGCGCGGTACTTCGAATCGCCGAAGTCCTTGAGGAAGACGTCCATGACCGACAGACACACGTCGAGGCCGATCAGGTCCGCGAGCGCGAGCGGGCCGATCGGATGATTCGCGCCGAGCTTCATGCCCGCGTCGATTTCCTCGGCGCTCGCGACACCCTCGTAGAGCACGAAGAACGCTTCGTTGATCATCGGCACGAGAATGCGGTTGACGACGAAACCCGGCGAGTTGCGCACGCCGATCGGCGATTTGTCCAGCTTCTCGGTGAGTTCGCGCACGGCGGAAGCGGTTTCATCGCTCGTCTGCACGCCGCGAATCACTTCGACGAGCTGCAGCAGCGGCACCGGATTGAAGAAGTGCATGCCGATGAAGCGCTCGGGCGTGTCGAGCGTCGCGGCGAGCGCGGTGATCGAGATCGACGACGTGTTCGACGCGATGATCGCATCGGCGCGGGCGGCGCCTTCGATCTGCTTCAGAATGCGGTTCTTGAGTTCGGCGTTCTCGGTCGCGGCTTCGATCACGATGTCGGCTTCGGTCAGACGCGCGTAATCGGTCGACGTCTCGATGCGCTTCAATGCCGAGTCGCGCGCGGACGCCTCCAGCTTGTCCTTCGACACGAGCCGCTCGAGGCTGCCCGTGAGCGTGGCGACGCCCTTGGCGAGCGCGGCGTCGGTGACGTCGATCAGCACGACCTTGAAGCCCGCGACGGCCGCGACCTGCGCGATGCCGTTGCCCATGGTTCCCGCACCGACGATGCCGACGGTCTGAATCTTCATGCTTTTGCTTCTCCTCGATCTGCGCCGGCCGAAAGCGGCCGGCAAACTGGAAAGGGTCGAAAGCGCGCGAGGCGCGTCCAGATATCGATTCTAACCAGTGGCAAAGGCCGCGGCGTTACCCGAAAGCCGTCAAATCTTTCAGGGCGATGCCGTTTGCATGACAGAAGGCAGCGTAACGGTCCCAGCCGCTCTTCCAGTTTTCGGCGGCGAGCACCTGTTCGCTGTCGTTCACGAACAGCAGTTCGCCCTGGATGATGTTGAGCGTGACGATGTCCGCGCTGCCCGAATCCGCGGCAAGCGCCTCGGGCGTGTGGCTCGAACCCGCCGTCTCGTACACGATGCTCCCCGGCTCCGCGATCCAGTCGTGCTCGCGATACTTCCAGCGCCCCTCGACCGTATAGACGATCACGGTTCCCGTATGGCGATGCCGTGGCATCTGGCCTTTCGCCGGGGCCTTCATGAGCGCGATGACCTCGCCGCGAATCGGATCGAGCTTGAAATACTTGATGAGCACGCGCGCGCTGTACGGCGTGAATGGCACCCACGGCAGGTCCGCGTCGTTGAGGCAGGTGGTCTGGATCTGTTCGAACAGCATGATGTCGGCTCCCGGTATTCAGCAGTGCATTGTAGGCAGCGCGGCGCGTGTCGACCATTGGCCGAATGGACGACCCCGTCGTCCAAGCCGGATCGCGCGGTATCTGCTATCGTCCACGCCATGCCAACCATCATCACCGTATCCAATCTGTCCAAGACCTACGGGTCGGGATTTCGCGCGCTCCGGGACGTGAACCTGGAAATCCGCCGCGGCGAAATCTTTGCGCTGCTCGGCCCGAACGGGGCGGGCAAGACGACGCTCATCAGCACCGTCTGCGGCATCGTCAATCCGAGCGAGGGCAAGGTCACCGTCGCCGGCCACGACATCGCCACGGACTATCGCGCCGCTCGCGCGATGATCGGTCTCGTGCCGCAGGAACTCACCACCGACGCGTTCGAAACCGTCTGGGCGACCGTGTCGTTCAGCCGCGGGCTCTTCGGCCGGCCGAAGAATCCGGCGCACGTCGAGAAGGTGCTGAAGGCGCTCTCGCTCTGGAGCAAGAAGGACAACAAGATCATGACGCTCTCGGGCGGCATGAAGCGGCGCGTGCTGATCGCAAAGGCGCTTGCGCACGAGCCCGAGATTCTCTTTCTCGACGAGCCCACGGCGGGCGTCGACGTCGAGTTGCGCCGCGACATGTGGGACCTCGTGCGTGAGCTGCAGGGCAACGGCGTGACCATCATCCTCACGACGCATTACATCGAGGAAGCGGAGGAGATGGCGGACCGCATCGGCGTCATCAATCGCGGCGAGATCGTGCTGGTCGAGGAGAAGCGCGAGCTCATGCGCAAGCTCGGGCAGAAGAAGCTCACGCTGCAGCTCGAACAGCCGCTCGCGCAAATACCCGCGCCGCTCGAGCCTTACGGCCTCACGCGCTCGGCGGACGGCGGCGAGCTCACCTACACGTACGACGCGCATGACGAGCCGGGCCGCATCATCGCGCTGTTGCGCCACGTCGACGAAGCCGGCGTGCGTTTCAAGGATCTGCAAACGACGCAAAGCTCGCTCGAAGACATCTTCGTGAGTCTCGTCAGGGAAACCAAATGAATCTATACGCCGTTCGCGCGATCTACCGTTTCGAGATGGCGCGCGCCGGGCGTACGCTGATGCAGAGCATCGTGTCGCCGGTCATTTCCACATCGCTTTATTTCGTCGTGTTCGGGGCGGCCATCGGCTCGCGCATTCCGGAAGTCGACGGCATCAGCTACGGCGCGTTCATCGTGCCGGGCCTCGTGATGCTGTCGCTGCTCACGCAAAGCATCGCCAATGCGTCTTTCGGCATCTATTTCCCAAAGTTCACGGGCACGATCTACGAATTGCTGTCCGCGCCGGTGTCGTACTTCGAGCTCGTCCTGAGCTACGTGGGCGCGGCCGCGACCAAATCCGTCATTCTCGGTCTGATTATTCTTCTCACCGCGGGGTTGTTCGTGCCGCTCAGAATCGATCATCCGGTCTGGATGATCGTATTTCTGCTGCTCACGTCCGTGACGTTCAGCCTGCTCGGGTTCATCATCGGTATCTGGGCGGATGGTTTCGAGAAATTGCAGATCATTCCGCTTTTGATCGTCACGCCGCTCACGTTTCTCGGCGGCAGCTTTTATTCGATCAATATCCTGCCGCCGTTCTGGAAGACCGTTGCGCTATTCAATCCGGTCGTCTATCTGATCAGCGGCTTTCGCTGGAGCTTTTACGGGCTCGCCGATGTCCAGGTCGGCGTGAGTTTCGGCATGACGCTGGTGTTTCTGGCGGTATTCATCGCGATCGTCGCGTGGATCTTCAGAACGGGATACCGGCTCAAATCGTAGCGCGGCGCCGGCCGGGCGCGCGAGGGCATTAGAGCGTTCATCGGATGAAAATCATGAGACGCACGAAGCGTAATTTTCTCGGTGTGATGGCAGCCGCCTTCGCGGGCGGCGGGGGTTCTTCGGCGCCCGCCCGATCGTACGAGATCGATCACAGCAGCGCCGACTGGCGCCGGCGTCTGTCGTCCGAGCAGTACCGTGTGCTGAGGCGCGGCGGCACCGAGCCACCGTTCGCGAGTCCGCTGCTCAAGGAAGGCCGCGACGGCACCTACGCGTGCGCGGGATGCGGGCTCGCGCTGTTCTCGTCGGCGACGAAGTTCGACAGCGGCACCGGCTGGCCGAGCTTCTGGAAGCCCGTCGACGGCGCCGTCGCGATGCACCCGGAGGCGACCGGCCACATGCGCAACGAGGTGCATTGCCGGCGTTGCGGCGGACATCTCGGCCATGTCTTCGACGACGGACCGAAGCCCACCGGCCTGCGTTATTGCATGAACGGCGCGGCGCTCGAATTCCAGCACGACGAAGCCTGACATCGCGCACTCATCCACCTTTCTCGCCACTTTCCAAAATGAACGCACCCGAACTCAAGCTCGATCGCGCGAAGACCGCGCTCGTGCTGATCGATCTGCAGGCGGGCATCGCCGCCTTGCCCGTGCAGCCTCATGACGCCGCGAGCGTGCTCGCCAACGCGCGTGCGCTCGCCGATCGCTTTCGCGCGCTCGGCGCACCGGTCGTGCTGGTCAAGGTGGCCTTTCCGAACGGGCCCGGCGGCCTGCGCCCGATCACCGACGCGGGACAGGCGCCGGAAGCGCCGGAGCCGGCGGGCTGGAGCGAACTGTGCGCGGAACTGGACGTGCAGGCGTCGGATATCGTCGTCACCAAGCGGCAGTGGGGCGCGTTCTACAACACGGATCTCGACTCGCACTTGCGCCGGCGCGGCATCGACACGATCGTGCTGGGCGGCATCGCGACGGCCATCGGCGTGGATTCGACCGCGCGCGGCGCGCACGAGCGCGGCTATCAGCAGATCTTCGTCGAGGACGCGATGAGCGACCTGCACGCCGACACGCACGAATCGGCCTGCCGCAGCATCTTTCCGCGCATCGGCCGCATTCGTTCGACGCAACAGGTGCTGGCGGCGCTGGCATAGCGGCGCGCGTCGCCTATCCTGAAGCGTACGTCCGATGTCGACGGACGCGAGCGAGGTGCGGCGATGGCGGCCATTCCGAAAGTAGCGATCGCGTGTCAGGGCGGCGGCAGCCATGCGGCGTTCGCCGCGGGCGTGCTCGACCGGCTGCTGAGCGGCGAGTTCCTGAACCGCTTCGAACTCGTGGCGCTGTCCGGCACGTCGGGCGGCGCGATGTGCAGCGCGCTCGCGTGGGCCGGCCTGCTGCTCGGCGGGCCGCCCGACGCCAGGCGGCGCCTCGCGGGCTTCTGGAAAGATCTGGAAGCGCGCGAGGGGCCGGATATCGTCGCCAATGCGGTCGGGACGTGGTACGCGCGGCTGCCCATCAACGCGGAAATCAGCCCGTATCTCTATCCGCCGGTCGCGGAGGAGCGCCTGCGCGAACTGCTCGGCAAGTATCTGCCGTTCGAGTCGTTGCCGGCGGATCCGGAGCGGCGCGCGCGGCCCACGCTCCTCGTCGGTGCGACCGACGTGCGCACGGGCGATCGCGTGATCTTTCCCGGCGACAAGCTCGACCAGGATCAGCTCGTCGCATCGGCCGCGGTGCCGCCGCTGTATCGCGCGGTCGCGGCGGACGGACGCCTGTGCTGGGACGGCCTTTTCAGCAGCAATCCGCCAGTGCGCGAATTCACCGATTTCGCGCTCGACATGCGGCCCGACGAAATCTGGGTCGTGCAGATCAATCCGCAGTATCGCCGCGAGTTGCCCGAATCGATGAACGAGATCATCGACCGGCGCAACGAACTGTCCGGCAATCTCGCGCTGGGTCAGGAGCTTTACTTCACGACACGCGTGAACGAACTGCTGAAAGCCGATACGTCGCTGGAGAAGCGCTACAAGCCGATCAAGGTTCGCGTCGTGCAGATGCATCTCGACGCGAGGGATTATCCGGGTCCGCTCGACTATGCATCGAAGCTCGATCGCAATCCGGCGCTGATTCATGCCCTGATCCGCAAGGGACGCGAGCGCGCGGAATGGTTTTTCGATGCGCGCTCCGACTGGCCCCGAGAAGGCACGGCTCCGCACAAGAGCGTCTATGCGAGCACGCCGGCGGCGATGTCAGCGAAGGCCAACTAAAAATTCGCACTCCATGATATTCGCCCCGCGTTTCGTCGATTAAGAAAGTTCTTGTGGTCTTGGCCTTCGTGTTCCCGTATTTTTTAGCTACTCGCTGACGGGGCCCCGCCTGTCAGTCGAGAGCGTCTGTGCATCCCCGTGTTCGGACGCGGTGCGCTTTTCCCCAAGCGCTGGACGCGCGGCGCTTTTGTGCCGCGCGTCCCTTTTTCCTTGCTTGGCTATCGTGCCGCCGACGACGCAACCAGGCGCACGAGCGTGATTTCGGACGGGGCGCCCAGCCGCTTCGGCGGTCCCCAATAGCCCGTTCCCCGGCTCGTATAGACCCATAGCCCGTTGAACTTCACGAGCCCGGCAACGAACGGCTGCTGCAATCGCACGAAGAAATTCCACGGCAGGAACTGGCCGCCGTGCGTGTGTCCCGAAAGCTGTAGCGTGAAGCCCGCTTCGGCTGCCGCCGTGGCGCTGCGCGGCTGATGCGCGAGCAGCACGCGCACGGTGGCATCGTCGGGTGCGCCGCTGATCGCTTTCGCGGGATCGCTGCGATTCGCGGGATCGAAGCTGCCCGCGCTGTAATCCGTGACGCCCGCAATCACGGCCTGCGCGCCATCGTGATTCAGCACGACGTGCTGGTTGAGCAGCACGGTCAGGCCCAGGCGCCGGAATTCGGCGATCCACTTGTCGGCGCCCGAGTAATACTCGTGATTCCCTGTGACGAGAAACGTGCCGTGCCGCGCGCTGAGGCCCGCGAGCGGGCGCGTGTGATCGGCAAGATTCGGCACCGTGCCGTCGACGACATCGCCCGTCACGGCGATCAGATCCGGTTCCAGCCCGTTCACGGCCGCGACGATGCGTTCTACATAGTGACGCTTGATCGTCGGTCCGACGTGGATGTCGCTGATCTGCGCGATCGTGAAGCCGTCGAGCGCCGCGGGCAGGTTGTCGATGGGCACGTCCACGTTCACGACCGGTGCGCGCCGCCGCGCGTTGTAGAAGCCGATCGCGGAGAAGAGCACGGCGAGCAGCGGCACGACGAGCGCGGTATAGGCGACGAGCACCGGCGAGCCGACGGGCGCGCCGCGCAGCCAGTCGACGAGATGCACGAAGAACAGCATTACGTCGCGCGCGAAGGTCAGTAGCAGCAGCGACGAGAAAAAGCCGAGCGCCGTCAGCCCGAGCCAGGCCAAGCGATCCGCGAGTGATTGCGGTTCGATCTGCCGGGCCGCCATGCCGAGCGGAATGACAATGACCGATACAGCGAGCAGGATCGCCGCCAGCACCTTGAGCGGCAGGCCGACGGGCGCGTCCGGGATGAGCCGCACGCCGACATAAACGTGAAACAGAACGCCGATGCCGATGAAGCGGAGAAAGAATGCCGAACGTCGCATAACGCTCCTGGAGAGATCGAAGACGCGGCAAGAAGACGGGCGGCAAGCGCCCGCGCCGGATATGGAGCCGATTTTACCGGTTCGACGCCGGGCATGCCTTCGACGGTTTCAGGCGTGCACATGGCAAGTCGTAACATATCGTGTGATGAGTTGGACGCGCATCGTGTCGCACGGTATAAATGTCGCAGGCTTATCGCTCGCGCGGTGGTCGATAACGTAAATAATTGGCACTACCAATTCAATCGAGGAATGAATGTCATGAACGTGAAACTGTCTGCTATTTCGATTCTCTGCGCGTCGGCAATGATCGCGTCGATGGGCTCAGTCATGGCTCAAACCGAGCCGCTCGCGAAGTCCGCGGAGAAGGTCGTCGGCGTGGCCGAGCCGATTCACGTCCAGGCGACGATCGTCGGTATCGACGCCGCCAATCGCACGCTGATGGTCCACGGTCCGCGCGGGGACGCAACCGTGCTGGTGGACAAGCAGGTGACGAACTTCGACAAGCTGCACATCGGCGACAAGGTCGACGTGCTTTACAAGAACGCGCTGCTCGTGAGCGCCGAAAAGTTGAAGGGTACGGGCGTGCGTGAGCGTATCGACACGACGAAATATCAACCGACATCTGGCCAGAACGGTGCGACCGGTTTCGACGCGTCACGTCAGGTCGAGGTCATCGCGACGGTCGAGAACGTCAACAACAAGAAGCACACGATCACGTTGCGCGGCCCGTGGCGCACGGAGACCTTCGATCTCACGCCGGACCTTGCGACGGAGAAGCTGAAGAAGGGCGACACGATTCACGCCGTGTTCGTGTCCGCGACGGCGGTGCAGGTCACGCCTGTCGCTTCGGCGAACTGAGTTGCAAACAAAAAGCCCCGGCACGCAAGTGTCGAGGCTTTTCGTATTTCACACGGCACGGCGCGCGATCAGACCGCCATGCAGAGATACTTGACGACGACGTAATCGTCGATGCCGTAGTGCGAGCCTTCGCGTCCGAGTCCCGATTGCTTGACACCGCCGAACGGCGCCACTTCGTTCGAGATCAGGCCGGTGTTGATGCCCACCATACCGTATTCGAGCGCTTCGGCCACGCGCCAGATGCGGCCGATGTCGCGGCTATAGAAGTACGCGGCGAGACCGAACTCGGTGTCGTTGGCGAGGCGGACGACTTCATCGTCGGACGAGAACTTGAAAATCGGTGCGAGCGGACCGAAGGTCTCTTCCTGCGCGACTTTCATCTCGGGCGTGACGCCGGTCAGCACGGTCGGCTCGAAGAAGCCGTGACCGAGCGTATGACGCTTGCCGCCCGTGGCGAGCGCGGCGCCTTTCGCGAGCGCATCGTCGATATGCGACTCCACCTTCTGCACGGCCGCTTCGTTGATGAGCGGACCGAGCGCAACGCCGCTCTCGGTGCCGAGTCCGACCTTGAGTCCGGCCGCGGCCGCCGCCAGTTTTTGTGCGAAGGCATCGTAGACGCGTTCGTGCACGTAGAAGCGGTTCGTGCACACGCAGGTCTGTCCGCTGTTGCGATACTTCGATGCGATCGCGCCTTCCACGGCGGCGTCGAGATCGGCGTCGTCGAACACGATGAACGGCGCATTGCCGCCGAGTTCCAGCGTCACCTTCTTCACTGTCGGCGCGCTCTGCGCCATCAGTAAACGGCCGACCGCAGTCGAGCCGGTGAACGACAGCTTGCGCACGATCGGATTGCGCGTCATTTCACCGCCGATCGCCTTCGGGTCGCCAGTGAGGATGCTGAGCACGCCCTTGGGCAGACCGGCGCGCTCAGCCAGCACGGCGAGCGCGAACGCGGAGAAGGGCGTTGCTTCGGCGGGCTTCACGACGATCGGGCAACCTGCCGCGAGCGCCGGTCCGACCTTGCGCGTGATCATCGCCGCCGGGAAGTTCCATGGCGTGATCGCCGCGCAGACGCCGATCGGCTCTTTCGTCACGACGATGCGCTTGTCGGCGGCGGGCGATGCGAGCGTGTCACCGGCGACGCGCTTGCCTTCCTCGGCGAACCATTCGATGAACGAGGCCGCGTAGGTGATTTCGCCTTTTGCTTCGGCGAGCGGCTTGCCTTGTTCGGTCGTGAGGATGAGTGCGAGATCGTCGGCGTTCGCCATCATCAGGTCGAACCAGCGGCGCAGGATGATCGCGCGTTCCTTTGCGGTCTTTTTGCGCCATGCCGGCCAGGCGGCGTTGGCGGCATCGATGGCGCGGCGCGTTTCGTTCTCGCCCATCTTTGGTACTGCGCCGAGGGATTCGCCTGTGGCCGGGTTCGTCACGTCGAACGTTTCGCCATTGTCGGATTGCTGCCATTCACCGTCGATGTAGGCGGCGTGACGCAGCAGCGTCGGGTCTTTCAGTTGGTCCTTCAAGTTCATGTTTTTGCGGAGTCCTTTTTGGGGGTTTTTTTGTTGCTGCTGTCGCTGGATCCCGATTTCGCGTCGGTCTCTTAGCAACTGTCTCTTATACACATCTCACGCTGCCGACCACTGAACGAGTGTAGTTATCGGTCGCGGCATTAACATCCACAATCAGCAAACCGGACCCACCACCTCCCACCCTCTCGCTCCTTGCACCCACCCGGCCCACGCCATGCACGCCACCTTCCCTCGCCACCATCTCACC
>LRBF01000283.1 GCA_001580565.1 Caballeronia megalochromosomata
GTGCTGCTGCCCGTCCTTGAGGTCAATCGCCTGTGCCGCGGCCGGCATGAAGCACTTTGGATGGGGAAAGCTGTTTCTTTGGTTACTTTCTTTGCAGCAGCAAAGAAAGTGACTGCCGCCCCGCACAGGGGCAGTGCAAATAGACCGACGCGAAAACGGGATCCGGCGAACGCTTCAGCGATTGCGCTTCCCGCTCCCAAGAACCAAATGCGCAAGCGTCCCGAGCACGATGCCCCAAAACGCCGACCCAAGCCCAAGAAAACTCATATTCGACGCCGTGGCAATAAACGTGATGAACGACGCTTCACGATGCGCCTCATCGTGCACCAACCCGACGACATTAGCCGCGATCGCACCGAGCAACGCGAGCCCGGCAAGCACGGCGACGAACGCATTGGGCAGCGCCGCAAACAGCATGACGACCGTCCCCGCGAAGCATCCACCGATGAGATAGAAAAGCCCGTTCGCAATGCCGGCGACATAACGGCGCGCGGGATCGCGATGCGCATCGGGCCCGGTGCACAGCGCCGCGGTGATCGCCGCAATGACGATCGTGATTCCGCCCGAAAACGCGACCAGAATCGACGCGAGACTCGTCGTCATGAGCACCGGCCGCGTCGGCGTGTCATATCCGGACGCGTGCAGAATCGCGAAACCGGGCAGGAACTGCCCCGTTAAGCTGACGATGACGAGGGGCACCGCGAGACTCACGGTCGACTGCCAGCTCCACGTCGGCATCGTGAACACGGGCCGCGTGAGATGAAAGCTGACCGACTCGAAGTGCGTCAGGCCGAGTCCCACGGCGAACGCGCAACCCGACGCCAGAACCAGGATGAGGCAGTAGCGCGGCGCCCATCGGCGGAAAACGAGGAAGCTCGCCAGCATGCCCAGCGCAAGCCAGGGCGTAAGCGCAACCGACTTGAATACGTTGGTGCCGAACTGAAACAGGATGCCGGCCATCATCGCGCAGGCGATGCCCTTCGGTATGCGCCTGACGATCTGGTCGAACCATCCCGACACGCCGAGCGCAAAGATGCATGCACCCGCGACGATGTACGCGCCGATCGCCTCGCTCACCGGCATGCCGGGAAAGAGCGTGACCAGCAAGGCCGTGCCGGGCGCGGACCACGCCGTGATGATCGGCTGCTTCAGCCACCAGCTCAGGACGATGCCCGAGACGGCCGCGCCCATCGAAATGGACCAGACCCACGACGCGACCACGTCGTTGCCGACATGCGCCGTATGCGCGGCCTGAAAGAAGATCGCGAGCGGCCCGGCGTACGAGATGATGACGGCGAGCAACCCGGCGCTCACCGCCGACACGGACCAGTTTCCTTTCGACGCAGCCGACATCACACCGGGTTCCGTGTCGCGCTTCATGAGACCTTTTTGCCGTATCAGCGGATGGACGACGGATGACGCGCGAGCGCGGTCACCTGCATCGTCATGTACGGGAACAAGGGCAGAGCCGAGAGAATGGTGTGCAGTTCGTCGTGCGAGTCGACATCGAAGACGCTGTAGTTCGCATACTCGCCGACGATGCGATGCAACTGCTGCCACTTGCCCTGCCGTTGCAGCTCCTGAGAGTACTCCTTCTCGCGGGCCTTGATTTCATCGGCCTTCGCGGCGGGCATGTCGTGCGGCAGATGTACGTCCATTCTTACGAGATAAAGCATGTCGTCCTCGATCGGGTGTTGAGTTTGAGCGTTCAGTGCTTGTCGCGGCGATAGAACGCGAGCTTTTCTTCATCGATCTGAAGGCCGAGGCCCGGGCCTTCCGGCATGTGCAGATCGAAGTCGCGGTATTGCGGACGCGCCGTGACGATGTCGTCCTTCAACAGGAGCGGGCCGAACAGTTCGGTGCCCCACGCGAGTTGCGGAAGCGCGCTGAAGCCATGCGCCGATGCGATCGACCCGATGCTGCCTTCGAGCATCGTGCCGCCGTAAAGCGACACGCCCGCCGCATCGGCGATGGCGGCCGTGCGCATCATGCCGTAGATGCCGCCGGACTTCGCGATCTTCAGCGCGAACACATCGGCGCAGGCATGGCGCACGAGCTCGAGCGCGTCTTCCGGTCCCGTCACCGCTTCGTCGGCCATGATGGGCACGATGAAGCGCGCCGCGAGCCGCGCGAGCGCGCCGCGCTGCTCGCGCGGGGTCGGCTGCTCGATGAGATCGATGCCGGCCGCTTCGAGCGCTTCGATGCCGAGCGCCGCATCGGTTTCGTTCCAGGCCTGGTTCACATCGACGGTGACCTTGGCCCGGTCGCCGAGCGCGGCCTTGATCTTCGATACATGCGCGACGTCGTCGCGAACGCTGCGCCGGCCGATCTTCAGCTTGAACACGTTGTGACGGCGCTCGGCCAGCAGCATCTCGGCTTCTTCGATATCGCGCTGCGTATCGCCGCTCGCGAGCGTCCAGAGCACCGGAAGCGTTTTGCGCACCGCGCCGCCTAGCAACGTCGATACCGGCACGCCCAGGCGCTTGCCCTGCGCGTCGAGCAGCGCCGTTTCGAGCGCGGACTTGGCGAAGCGGTTGCCGCGCGCGACCTTGTTCAGCCGGAGCATCGCGCCGTTGATATTGGTCGCATCCTGTCCGACGAGCGCAGGCGCAAGATAGGTGTCGATGGTGAGCTTGATGCCTTCGGGACTTTCATCGCCGTAAGACAAGCCGCCGATCGTCGTGGCTTCGCCGAGGCCCTCGATGTCGTCGCTCGTGCGCAGACGGACGATGACGAGGGTTTGTTGCTGCATCGTCGCCATCGCGAGTTGATGCGCGCGAATGGTCGGGAGGTCAACCAGAATCGCTTCGACTGAGGTGATTTGGGCGTTCATACCTGAAATGTCGGAATGGAAGGGTTGGCTGAAGTATTGCGCGGCCGTTTGCCGCCTGTCCAACACCGTTGACGTCTAGTCCCATACCCCCCAGGTATGACGCGTTTCATGGCGCGCGATCGGTGCGCGGCGTATAGCTGATGTGCTCCTCCTCGTACAGCCGGTAGACGAGTTCGAGCATTTCCTTGATGTCGCGTGATTCGTCGAGCGCGCGCATGCTCATGATGACGGGGGAGGTGAGCGTCGGGTCGTCGAGTTCCTTGTAGCTCACGTCGTCGCGCTTCAGGCCGTTGACGCTGCTCGGCACGATGGAAATGCCTTCGCCCGCCGCGACGAGTCCCAGCGCGATCTGCAGCTCGCGTACTTCATAGATCTTGCGCGGCGCGAGCGCGCGGTCCTGGAAGGCCGACAGCACCTGATCCGCATAACTGGGGCGCGGCGCCTTCGGGAAAATGATCAGGGTCTCGTTGGTCAGGTCGCGAAGCGAGAGAATGGGCTTCGCGAGCGAGAGCGGATGGCCGACCGGGAGCGCGACGATCATCTGCTCCTCGCGCAGAATGACGCGGCGGATGTTCGCATCCTCATGACGAATGCGGCCGAAGCCCACGTCGATGCGTCCGTCCTTCAGCGCGCGGATCTGGTCCATCGTCGACATTTCGTGGAGACTGAGCTCGACGGTGGCGTTCTGGTCGCGAAAACGCCGGATGATCTTCGGCAGCATTCCGTATAGGGTGGAGCCTACGAAACCCACCGAAAGGCTGCGTTCGATATTGCCGACGCGCCGGGTCATCGATTCGAGCTCGGCGGTCTGCGCGAGCAGTTGCACAGCGTGCGAGTAGAAGAACTTGCCTGTCTCGGTGAGCTTCAGCGGGCGCGAGTTGCGCTCGAATAGCTGCACGCCGAGCGTCTCCTCGAGCTGCTGTATCTGGCGGCTCAGCGGCGGCTGGGCAATATGAAGCCGCTGCGCGGCGCGCGTGAAATTGCGTTCTTCAGCCACCGCAACGAAGTAACGCAGATGCCGCAACTCCATCTCAATACCTCCTGGATATAGCCCAATACTAAATCAGTGTTGGACTGGGCTTCTTTTCGTCCATTATCCTGCCTTCACGCTCTGTTTCAACACCCGACCATACCTTCCGGGCATATTCGTAGCGGTGCTGAAGCAAGGGTTAACCCCACCATAAAATTGAGAGATTCAGGAGCAGACATGAGCATCAAAGTGTTCGATACGAAGGAAGTGCAGGACCTGCTGAAGGCTGCTGCCAACCTCGGAAGCCAGGACGGCAGTGCTCGCGCCAAGGAGATCACGCATCGCCTGTTGAGCGACTTGTTCAAGGCGATCGACGACCTCGACATGACGCCCGATGAAATCTGGGCCGGCGTCACCTACTTCAACAAGCTGGGTCAGGACGGCGAGGCAGCGCTCCTTGCTGCCGGCCTCGGCCTGGAAAAGTATCTCGACATCCGCATGGATGCCGAAGACCGCGAGGCGGATATCCACGGCGGCACGCCGCGCACGATCGAAGGCCCGTTGTATGTCGCCGGTGCGCCGGTGCGCGACGGCGTGTCGAAGATCGACGTCGATCCGGATGAAGATGCGGGCCCGCTCATCATTCGCGGCACGGTCACCGGCGCAAACGGCAAGCCCGTTGCGAACGCGGTGGTCGAATGCTGGCACGCCAACTCAAAGGGCTTCTATTCGCACTTCGACCCGACCGGCGCGCAGACCGACTTCAACCTGCGCGGCGCGGTGAAAACGGGCGCCGACGGCACCTACGAATTCCGCACGCTCATGCCCGTGGGCTACGGCTGCCCGCCGCACGGCGCGACGCAGCAGTTGCTCAACACGCTCGCCCGTCATGGCAATCGCCCGGCGCACGTGCACTTCTTCGCGACCAGCGAGAATCATCGCAAGCTGACGACGCAGATCAACATCGAAGGCGATCCGCTGATCTGGGACGACTTCGCTTACGCGACGCGTGAAGAACTGGTGCCGCACGTCGTCGAAAAGACCGGCGGCACGGCGCTGGGACTCAAGGCCGACGCGTACAAGGAAATCGAGTTCGACATCCAGTTGACTCCGCTCGTGCAGGGCAAGGACAACCAGATCGTCCATCGCCCGCGCGTCTCGGCCACCGCGTAATCACGCGAAACGCGCCCGAAGCGGCGGCAAATCTGCCGCCGCCTGAATCTCCGCACCAATCACTCGACACCGATGCATGTGCTCCATCACGGGAACGCGCATAGGGAGAACTCATATGTCCGCCATCACCGATAAAGCCAGTCAGCTCGACGAACTGCTGCAAACGGCCGTTCAGGACGACAAGGAAAGCGGTGTATTCCGCTGCCGTCGCGACATCTTCACGAACGCCGATTTGTACGAACTCGAGATGAAGCACATCTTCGAAAGCAACTGGGTGTATCTCGCGCACGAAAGCCAGATTCCCAATAAGAACGATTACTACACGACGTGGATCGGCCGCCAGCCCGTGGTCGTCACGCGTGACAAGACCGGCGAACTGCACGCGGTCATCAACGCCTGCGCACACAAGGGCGCGATGCTGTGCCGCCGCAAGCATGGCAACAAGGGCAGCTTCACGTGCCCGTTTCACGGCTGGACGTTCTCCAACACCGGCAAGCTCTTGAAGGTGAAGGACGAGAAGACCACCGAGTATCCGATTCAGTTCAATACGCACGGCTCGCACGATCTGCGCCGCGTGCCGCGCTTCCAGAGCTATCGCGGCTTCCTGTTCGGCAGCCTCAACGCGGACTCGATGCCGCTCGAAGACTACCTCGGCGAGACGAAGGTCATCATCGATCAGATCGTCGATCAGGCGCCGGACGGGCTGGAAGTGCTGCGCGGCAATTCGTCGTACATCTACGAAGGCAACTGGAAGATGCAGATGGAAAACGGCTGCGACGGCTATCACGTCAGCACCGTGCACTGGAACTACGCCGCGACGATGGGCCGCCGCAAGGTCGAAGGCACGAAAGCGGTCGATGCGAATAGCTGGAGCAAGTCGGTCGCGGGCGTGTACGGCTTCGATCACGGTCACATCCTGTTGTGGACCAAGACGATGAACCCGGAAGTGCGCCCGGTCTACCAGCATCGCGAGGAAATCAAGGCGCGCGTGGGCGACGTGCAGGCGGACTACATCGTCAATCAGACGCGTAATCTGTGCCTGTATCCGAACGTGTTCCTGATGGATCAGTTCAGCACGCAGATTCGCGTGGTGCGGCCGCTCGGCGTCGACAAGACCGAAGTCAGCATCTTCTGCTTCGCGCCCAAAGGCGAAAGCGCCGAAGACCGCGCGACGCGTATCCGCCAGTACGAAGACTTCTTCAATGTCTCGGGCATGGGCACGAGCGACGATCTGGAAGAGTTCCGCGCCTGCCAGTCGGGTTATGCCGGCATCACGGCGATGTGGAACGACCTCTCGCGCGGCGCGCCGCTGTGGGTGCACGGTCCGGACGAGAACGCGAAGAACATGGGTATCAAGCCGCTCATCTCCGGCGAGCGCAGCGAGGACGAAGGCCTCTTCGTCGCGCAGCATGAATACTGGGTGAACGTGATGCGCGACGCCCTGAAGAAAGAACAAGGGGAGGCACTGGCATGAGCTTCGACTATCAGAAAATCTGCGCGACGCTGTATCGCGAAGCGCGCCTGCTCGACGATCGTCAGTGGGACGAGTGGCTGGGCTGCTACGCGGAAGACGTGACCTACTGGATGCCCGCATGGGACGACGACGATCAGCTCACCGACGATCACGAAAGCCAGATCTCGTTGATGTATTACCCGGATCGCGGCGGCCTCGAAGATCGCGTGTTCCGCATCAAGACCGAGCGTAGCGGCGCATCGATGCCCGAGCCGCGCACGAGCCACAACGTCACCAACGTGGAAGTGCTGGCCGAGCGCGAGAACGAAGTCGACGTGCGCTATAACTTCGACACGCTCAATCATCGCTACAAGCTCACCGACCATTTCTTCGGCACGATCTTCCTGACGCTGCGAAAGGTCGACGACATTCTGGTGATCGCGCACAAGAAGATTGTGCTCAAGAACGACTATATCCGTCAGGTGCTCGACGTCTACCACGTCTGATGCGCCCGGTGATGAGACAGGAAGTAGGAGGCAACATGTCCAGCTATAACATTGCACTGAATTTCGAAGACGGCGTGACGCGATTCGTCGAATGCAAGGCAGGCGAGAAGGTCCTCGACGCCGCCTTTCGCGCCAAGATCAACCTGCCGATGGATTGCTCCGACGGCGTGTGCGGCACCTGCAAGTGCCGCGCCGAAAGCGGCAGCTACGATCTCGGCGACGACTACATCGAAGACGCGCTCTCCGACGACGAGAAGGAAGGCGGCCTCGTGCTCACCTGCCAGATGGTTCCGTCGAGCGATTGCGTGATCGCGGTCCCGGCTTCTTCCACGGCATGCAAGACGGCGCAGAGCAAGTTCGCCGCGAAGGTGACGAAGGTCGAGCCGCACAATGACGCTGCCGTCGTGCTCGAACTGGACGTGGATGCCGCCACGTCGGCGCCGGTTTTCCTGCCGGGCCAGTACGTGAATATCGACGTGCCGGGCAGCGGTCAGCATCGTTCGTATTCGTTCTCGTCCGCGCCGGGTCAGACGAAGATCAGCTTCCTGATCAAGAAGATTCCCGGCGGCGTGATGAGCACATGGCTCGAATCCGCGCAGGCGGGGCATGCGGTGGAACTGACCGGCCCGCTCGGCAGCTTCTATCTGCGCGCCGTGGAGCGGCCGCTCTTGTTCCTCGCGGGCGGCACGGGCCTGGCGCCGTTCCTGTCGATGCTCGAAGTGCTCGCGCGCACCGGCTCGCAGCAGAAGATTCATCTGATCTATGGCGTGACGCGCGATCTCGATCTGGTGCAAGTCGAAGCGGTAGAGGCCTACACGGCGAAGCTGCCGAACTTCACGTTCAGCACCGTCGTCGCCGATGCGGATTCGAATCATCCGCGCAAGGGCTGGGTGACGCAGCACATGCCGGCCGAATCGTTGAACGACGGTGATGTCGATGTGTACCTGTGCGGTCCGCCGCCGATGGTCGATGCGGTGCGCAAGCACTTCGACGACAACGGTGTGAAGCCCAACAGCTTCCACTACGAGAAGTTCACGCCCAACGCCGCGCCGGTGACCGCATGAGCACACAACGATTTGCCGGCAAGGTGATGGTCGTCACCGGCGCGGCGCAGGGCATCGGCCGCGGCGTGGCGCTGCGCGCGGCCGCCGAGGGCGCGAAGGTGCTGTTCGTCGATCGCGCAGACTTCGTGTCCGAAGTGGCGGCCGAAGCGCAGGGCGCGCAAACGGCAGGTTTCGTCGCGGACCTCGAGACGTACGAAGGCGCGGCATCGGCGATGGCTTTTGCGGCGCGCACGTTCGGCGGCATCGATATTCTCGTGAACGGCGTTGGCGGCGCGATTCGCATGCGTCCGTATGCGGAGTTCGAGCCTGCGCAGATCGACGCGGAGATTCGCCGCTCGCTGATGCCCACGCTCTACGCCTGCCATGCAGTGTTGCCGTATTTGCTGGAACGTGGCCGCGGCACCATCGTGAATGTATCTTCGAACGCCACGCGCGGCATTCGGCGCGTGCCGTATTCGGCCGCGAAGGGCGGCGTCAATGCGATGACACAGGCATTGGCGATGGAATACGGCGAGCACAATATCCGTGTGGTCGCCGCGGCGCCGGGCGGAACCGAAGCGCCTGCCCGACGCGTGCCGCGCAACGCGAGCGGCGATAGCGAGCAGGAAAAAATCTGGATGGGCGAAGCCGTGAAGCAGGTCACCGAATCGACCTTCTTGAAGCGCTACGGCACACTCGACGAACAGGTTGCGCCGATTCTGTTTCTCGCTTCGGACGAGGCGAGCTATATCACCGGCGCGGTATTGCCCGTCGCCGGCGGCGATAACGGCTGATGTCGCAGGAGACGCATGCCATGAGTGAACGCAAGGCTATCGTTCCCGCGGGAATGGAAGCGGTGTACGAGAAGATTCGCTACGCGCCCGCGATCAAGGCCGGCAACACGATTTACGTGTCCGGGCAGATCGGTCGTGATGCGGCAATGCAGTTGATCGAAGACCGCGAGGCGCAGATCGTGCAGGCCTTCGAGAATCTGAAGCAGGTGCTGGAAGCGGCGGGGGCTTCAATGAGCGATGTCGTCGACGTGACGACCTTCCACACCGACATGCGCGATCTGCCCTTGTTCATGCAGGTGCGCGACCGCTATCTCAGCACGCATCCGCTGCCGGCGTGGACTGCCGTCGGCGCGCACATGCTGGGCGGCGCGGCGGGTTATATCGTGGAGATCAAGGCGGTGGCGGTATTGCCCGAATCAGGGAACTGATCATGCGCGCCGACATGCGTGAGCAGGCGATACGCGAGGTCGTGGCCGTGCTGCCGGATCGCGCCCACGACATGGCGCGTCTCGCGATCCTGCTGGCGGACGCGGAGCCCATCGTCACGGTCATCGGCAAATACAACCACGGCAAAAGCCGTCTGCTGAACGAGTTGATCGGCCAGGAGGCCTTCGCGGTCGCGGACCGGCGCGAGACCGTGAAGCTATCGGACAGCGTTCATCGAGGCGTGCGCTGGCTGGATGCGCCCGGGCTCGATGCGGACGTCGGGACCGAGGACGATCGTCACGCATTGCATGCCGCGTGGCTGCATGCGGATATCCGGCTGTTCGTGCATGCCGCGAAAGAAGGCGAACTCGACGCGAAGGAACTGGCCTTGCTGGCCGAACTCTGTGCGGACAGTGAACGCTCGAAGCGCCAGATCCTGTTCGTGCTGTCGCAAGTGGATCAGCTTGCCGACGATGCCGAGCTGCAGAAAGTCGGTCACGCGATCGGCGCGCAATGGCCGGGCATCGGTCTGAATGCGGTTTCGTCGACGCGTTATCGAAAGGGGCTGGACGAAGGCAAGAAGCTGATGCTCGAAAGAAGCGGCATGCCTTCGCTGCGCGTCACGATCGATGCCGCGCTCGCACGCGTGCCGGATGCGCGTGCGCATGAAACCGCGCTCCTGTTCGACGAAACCCGCGAAGAACTGGCGCAGTGTCTGATCGCGCAGCAGCAGACCCTCGACGATTTGCGCCGGACGCAGCGGGAACAACGCGCGGCCTTCGATGATGGCGTAAAGCGCGTCATCGCCAAGGTGAGCGTCGATATCGACGCGATGTTGAACGCGCTCGGCACAGACCACGCTTCTGTGCCGGATACCGCGCGGGACGCCTATGCGATCACGGCGGGCAAGCTGGAGCGCGCGCATATTCAGATCGCGTACTCGCGTGCGTGCATCGAAATCGATAGCTTTCTCGCGGGACACGGCGTCATGGGCTTGCCGTCGGAACAGGAAACGGTGGCGCGCGCCCTCAATTCCGTGATGGTGGCGGTCATGGGCGTGTCGGTGAAGTTTCGCAAGGACTTGCGCAGAATGTTCTGCACGGATGCGGGCCGCGAGCGCATGCAGCGCGAGTTCGCCCATTATTTCGAACTGTCGAAAGACCGGAAAGCGCTGGCGATGCTGATCTCACAAAGCGCATCGGTCATCGACGCGCTGAACACGGCGTCGAATTCGCTGCGCGCACTGGAAGACGCGCAATGAAAGCGGACGCGAGCAACGAGCAACGCTTCATCGCCGACGTCGATGCCTTCGAGTTCATCGCACTCGATATCGGACGCATTCTCCTGTCGATGGAAGACTGGCTCGCGAAATTGAGCGCCGATCTGCAATCCAGCCGTCTCCGGTGCGATGGGCTGAAGGAACACGGCGCGCTCGCGAGACAGGCCGAGGCGATAAACGCCGTCGTGCAGAAGAGCGTGCTGGCATGGACGCAGCAATGGGCGACGCTCGAACCCGCTCAGGCACTCGCCGAAACGTTCGACGATAAAGTCCTGCTCCTCGCGTTCGGCAAGTTCAACGCGGGCAAGAGCTCGTTGTGCAATCTGCTCGCCGATCGATTCGCCGCGCACGGCAAGACGGTGGAGTACTTCTATCTCGACGCGGGGCGCATCGTCGAGACGGCGGAGCGCTTCAGGGAAGGCGTGACGGAAACGACCGCGCGGCTGCAAGGCGTGCGTCTGGGGGGAAAACTGGTTTTCGTGGATACGCCGGGACTGCATTCGGCCACGCCGGAAAATGCGGCGCTTACTCAACGGTTCACCGACAGCGCCGATGGCGTGTTGTGGCTGACGAGTTCCACATCGCCCGGGCAGGTTCAGGAACTGGATGAACTCGGCCGCGAGCTGCATCGCAACAAGCCGCTCTTGCCGGTCGTGACGCGTAGCGATGTGTATGAGGAAGACGAGATCGACGGTGAAATCGTCAAGTGCCTGCGCAACAAGACCGCGGAGAATCGCGCGGAGCAGGAGCTGGACGTCAGGACGCGCGCGCAGGAAAAGCTGCTTTCGATGGGCGTGGCCACGGAGCTTTTGAAGCCACCCGTGTCGGTCTCCTCGTATCTCGCGCGCGAACAGGGACAGACACAGGCCGCAATGACCGATGCGGGTTTCGAACGGCTCTATGCGGCGCTGATGACCATCGCCGAAGCGACATTGGCATACAAGCGGCGCAAGCAGGCCGAAGTCTTCCTGCATCATCTGGAAGAAAACGTGATGAGCGCATTGTGCCGCGACGTGTATTCCTTGCTTGCGGAACTACGCGCATCGTCGGATGCCGCTGTTGCGGCGCTGGAGGAGCAGCAGGCGCAGATCGCGAATGCCGTGTGGCGCAGCGTCGTGCCGACGTTGCCGCAATTGCTCGATGCGCATTCGCAAACGCGCGACGTTGCGGCTATCCTCGATGGCTTGTCGAAATCCGTGTTCGAGTCGTTTTCGCGCGAAGCACATGCGCGTCTCGCTGATTACGACATTCGGCAAGATACCCCGCCTCCACGAATCAGCCTCAACGACGATGCCGATTTCGAGGACACCTTCGCCGGCCTCGACTACCAGCGACTGCATGCCGCGCTCGCAAAGGCGATTCGCCAGCATATCCTGCGCCTATGCCACAACACGGCCGAACAATGCCGCGCGTCGATCGGAAATCTGATGGATCAGGCCGTGCAATTGCACGACGTTCTGCTCACTCACGAAACGGACCTGATCGACCTCAAGGTACGACTTCGGTCCGAGTTCAACTGAATCGCAAAATGCTTTACGAAAAGCGCGTCGGCCCCGCGTTCATTCCTTCCTGGAGCGCGGTTGCCGGGGTTTTTGTGGCTCGGAAGGGGCGCCGCGTTGGGTCGGCGCCCTCGTGCATGCGTCCGGCGGCGTGACATAGGGCACGTCGTCGCAGCAGCACGCGTAGACCGGAAAGCCGTACGCGTTCGTGCGGATGATGGTTGTCGGCCCGTGCAGCGGACACACCGCTTTCATGGCGTCTCCTGAAATCGATCATCGACGTGTCTATCGTACACGGTGCGCATCAATGCGACATCAGCACGGGCACGGTCATCGATTCGAGGAAGGTGCGCGTTGCGCCGCCGAGCACGAGTTCGCGCCAGCGGGCATGACCGTAGCCGCCCATCACGACGAGATCCGCGCCGAGATCGGCGGCGCGCGAGAGCAGGATGTCGCCCGCCGATGCCTGCGTGTCGCATACGCTCGATATCATTTCGACTTCCACGCCATGCCGCGCGATGCATGCCGCGATGTCCGCGCCCGCTATGCGCTCGCCCGGCGCGTCGTCCGCTTTCGTTTCGATCGTGACGATGGTCGCGCGCCCGGCCGCCTTCAGCAATGGCAATGCATCGTGGACGGCCCGCGCGGCTTCGCGTCCGCCATCCCACGCAATCATCGGAAGCTGGCCTACGGTGGGGAAGAAGCCGGTGCAGGGCACGAGCAGCACCGGACGTCCGGCGGACAGGATGAGATTCTCGCGAAAGCCGTCGCCGATATAAGACTCGGGATCGCCGGGATCGTCCTGGCCCGCGATCACGAGATCGGCGCAACGCGCGTGATGCGGCACCGCGCGATCCGCGGGTTCGTTTGGCGCGAGCCATTCGCCCGAGACGCCCGCGCGGTTCAACTCCGCGTGGAAGAGCCGTTCCAGCGCGCCGGCCTGTTCGCGGCGCATGGCCGCCCGCGCTTCGTAGTAAGCGGCCGTGCCGGCCATCACGTTGAACGCGCGGGCGTTGGGCTCGAAGACTGAATAGAGGCCGGTCAGATACGCATCGAAACGCCGCGCGAGTTGCAGCGCGGTTTCCAGACGGGGATGGGCGCGCACGCTCGTATCGAGGTGCACGAGGATCGTCTTGTAGCTCATCGAATGACTCCTCGAGTCCGCTGAGAGTGAATGGCCTTCGAGTCTAAAGAGACGCCGCCGCGATCGCTTGACTCAGATCAACGGAAACCGGCACGGCGCGCCAATACGCGTGCGCTTGATTCAAGTCAATTAAGGCAGCACGCAGCGCATTAAAGTGAGCGTCGAAAGTGTTCATGGTGGCGCGTGTCGAGCGCAGGCTCGCGCGCATCGACAACCTTAAATGGATGGCCTGAGCGCAGAGCCGTGAAGGCCGGGACGATGATGTACCGCAATATCCTGATTGCTTTCGATGGCAGCGAATGCTCGCAACGCGCGCTCGACGAGGCGGTTCGCATCGGCGCGCGCGCGAGCGTGCGCGTCGTGTTCGTGATCGATGTGGCCGCGCTTTCGTCGTATCCGGCGCAGTATCGCGTGAGCGTTCGCGAGGAAGCAGGCCACGCGCTGGAGACCGCGTATGCGCGCCTGATCGACGCGGGCATCGAGTGCGAAACGGAACTGGCCGAAACGCGCAACGTAACCGACACGATCGCGAAATGTCTGCAGCGCCGCGTCGTGCAGATGCCCGCGGATCTCGTCGTGATGGGCACGCACGGTCGCAGCGGATTGCGCAGGCTTGCGCTCGGCAGCGTCGCCGAAGCGTTCGTCAGACGCTCCACGTGTCCGGTGCTGCTCACGCGCGCTTCGACGGCCGCGTCGAATGACAAGTGAGGCTCGGGAGAACCATCACATGGGCGTCGGACTGCAGATCGCCTATCTCGGCTTTGCCGGGTCGAGCGCGATCGAACGGGAAGCGGGCGTCGAGCTCGTGCGGCTTGCTGGTGTCGCGATGGATATCATCGATTGCAGGCTCACGATCAAGGCCAGTCTGGACGGCGCGGGCCGCGCCGTTTTCGATGCGCAACTGGTGCTCCTCACGCGCGCGTCCGAGCAGATCACGGTGCGACGCAACACGGACGCCGACGCGAGCGTGGCGATGCGCCACGCCTTCGACGACGCCGTGCGGCTGCTGCGCGAACGGTGGGCGTTCCGGCCGTATTGATCCAGATCAATACGCGGTACGAATCCATGGCCGAGACTGAAGGGATATGTGCTCCACGTCGACCCACCCCGCATCAACGCTCCATGAGGTATCGGCATGATCATCACGTTTCCTAGCCAGCCGCCGGTTTATCAGGGCGATGCCCCTTCGCTCACGTTTGCCGCCGTCGCCGATGGCGAGCACATCGAATGCACCATTTCGGCCGAGGCGCTCGAGGATCACTTCGGCGCGGCCTCATGGCGGGAGGAAGATCTGCAGCAGGCTTTCGAGAGTCATCGCGCGTCGATCGAAGGCGCCGCCGAACATGTGCTGAGCCGCGTCGGCGGCACGTCGGTCATGCTGCGCAGCGGATTTTTCCGCTTCCGTGAGGCGCGCGCTCAGACTTCTTCGAGCCGGGCCTGATCGAGAATCCGCACGTCGCGGCCGCGCGCATCGATCACGCCGGCCTTCTGCAGTCTCGAGAACATGCGGCTGACCGTTTCGATCTTCAGCCCGAGATAGCTGCCGATTTCCTCGCGCGTCATGCGTAGGACGAATTGCGCCGGCGAATAGCCGCGCGCCTTCATGCGCGTCGAGAGATTGAGCAGGAAGGCCGCGACGCGCTGCTCGGCCGTCATTGTGCCGAGCAGCATCATGAGGCTGGACTCGCGCACGATTTCGCCGCACATCATGCGATGCACATGATGCTGGATCGCCCTGACTTCGCGGCACAGCAATTCCAGCAGGTCGAACGGAATGATGCAGACGACGCTGTCTTCGAGCGCGATCGCATCGCACGCGTGATGATCGGCGCTTACGCCGTCGAGGCCGAGGGCGTCGCCCGCGAGATGAAAGCCCGTGACCTGCTCATGCCCTTCGCGGTGCATGACGACGGTCTTGAAGCAGCCGCTGCGCACCGCATAGAGACTCTGGAACGGATCGCCGCAACGGTAGAGCGTTTCGCCGCGCCGCACGGGACGCGTCGAGCAGATAATCGCGTCGAGGCGTTCGAATTCGACCGGCGATAAACCCTGCGGCAGGCAGACGCGCTGCATCGAGCACGTCGAACAGCGCGCGCTCGTGTGCTTCGCGCCGGAACTGTCTGCGCTCACGGAAACCATGTTGCGCCTCCTTTCGGATCCGATCGTGCATCGCACCGATGCGCGGTCTCGAATGCCACTCTTCAAATTATTGGCCACGCCCGCCCGAAAATAAATCGGCGCGCGCGGATCGTACTGTAGGCATTCGTGAAGTCGTGTAGGGAAACCCTGACACGCGGCGCTCGGTCGTTCAGGCGCTGTCGTTGTCGTCGTCGAAGAGCTGGTGGCGCACCGCGTAGCGCACTAGCGCGGCTTCATGCGGCATCTGCATCTTGTCGAGAATGCGCGCCTTGTACGTGCTGATGGTCTTCGCGCTCACGCATAGCGCCTCGCCGATATCGCTGATCGACTCGCCCGCGCACAGCCGCCGGAACACCTCGAACTCGCGGTTCGAGAGGCGCTGATGCGGCAGTGCGTCGGCCGGTTCGGTGAGGCTCTGCGCGAAGCGTTCGGCCATCGCGAGGCTCACGTATACGCCGCCCGATGCGACTTTCACGACCGCCGCGACCAGCTCCGCGCCGGCGCTTTCCTTGGTGAGATAACCCGACGCCCCCGCCTTGAAG
Source organism: Caballeronia megalochromosomata (assembly GCA_001580565.1). Lineage (GTDB taxonomy): Bacteria > Pseudomonadota > Gammaproteobacteria > Burkholderiales > Burkholderiaceae > Caballeronia > Caballeronia megalochromosomata. Next base: position 15,802 of record LRBF01000283.1, read on the forward strand.
GCGCGCGCGGCGTATTGCTGTTCGGCGTGCATCGTGAGCACGAGAATGCGCAGCGCGGGCTTTTCGTCCTTGATCTGCTTGAGCAGGTCGAGGCCGCTGCGGCCCGGCATCGAGAGATCGAGCACGAGCACGTCGGCCTCGACGGAGCGGGCGAGCGTGAGCGTCGTCGGCCCGTCGCTTGCTTCGCCGGCGACCTCGAAGCCGTGCGCGTTCGCGAGGATATGACGCAGGCCATCGCGCACGAGTGCATGATCGTCGGCAATCAGCACGCTTATGGTCATGGGAGCGGAATCTCCACGACGATGCGAAAGCCCTCGCCGGGCGCGCTGCGAAACGCGATGCTGCCGCCGAGCTGGCGCACGCGCTCGCCCATGCCGAGCAGGCCGAAGGTGCCGGCAGTGCGCCCGCGCGTGAGGTCGGCGCCGCAACCGTCATCTTCGATCGTCAGCGTGCAGCGCGTGCGCGCGCAGACGATCGCGATGCGCACCTCGCTCGCCCGCGCATGACGCACGATGTTCGTGAGCGCTTCCTGCACCAGCCGGAAGACCGATGTGGAGGCGGCCGTGTCGAAGCCTTCTTCCTCGCCCTCGATATCCAGGTGAATGGTCAGATCGTAGCGCTTGCGAATGTCGCAGACGAGCCAGTCGATCGCGGCGAAGAGACCGAGGTCGTCGAGCACGAGCGGGCGCAGACCCGCCGCGATCCGCCGCACCGAGCCGATGATCGTGTCGATTTGCGCGAGCGCTTGCTGTACGGCGTGCGCGCCTTGCGCGGTGGTGTCGAGGATCGACAACTGCATTTTCAGCGCGGCGAGCTGCTGGCCGAGATCGTCGTGCAACTCGCGGGCAATCGACGCGCGTTCGTGTTCGAGCGCGCTCTGCACGTGCGCGGACAGCTCGCGGGCGTGTTGCAGCTCCGCGAGCCGCAAGCGGTCGGTCATGTCGCGCGTGACCTTGGCGAAGCCGAGCAGATTGCCTTGCGCGTCGCGCAGCGCCGTGATGACGACGTTCGCCCAGAAACGGCTCGCATCCTTGCGGATGCGCCAGCCTTCGTCTTCGACGCGCCCGGCCCGCGTCGCCGTGTCGAGTTCGTTTTGCGGCTTGCCCGCGGCGATATCGTCGGGCGGATAGAAGACGGAGAAGTGCCGGCCGACGATCTCCCGCGCGTCATAGCCCTTGATCCTTCGTGCGCCGCTGTTCCATGTCGCGACGTTGCCTTGCGCGTCGAGCAGGAAAATTGCATAGTCCTCGACCGCGTCCACCAGCAGCCGGAAGGACGCATCCGTCTGCAGCAAGGGCGAGAGTGGGGCAGGCTGGTCGTCGGGTTCGGTCGCGGTGGTATTCGTCATCGTTGCAGTGAGCAGGCGCGCATGCAACGTTCGACGCGTTGCAACGTTATTGCGTGGTCAACCGGAAAGGCGGCAAGGGCAGGTCGTCACCGTCGAGAAAGGCGGTCGCGCAGCGGACCGCGAAACCGAGCGCGCCGTCCTTGCTTGCGAACGCGCCGAGATTGCCGAGCGAGGTGGCATGGCCGTCCTCTTCCAGGATCGACGCGGTTGCGACGAACGCATTGCCCACACGAGTGGCGGAGGGCTGAAAAGCCGCTCCCCGATGATAGATGATCATAGATTTGACTTGTCGGGATGATCGGAGGCGCGAGCGGCGTGCATGCCGCCGGATGCGCCCGTGATTCAAGCGTGCTGGCGAATGCAGGCGCCGCTGGAAGGGCGCGGATACGGCACGGAGTCTCGATGATCGATGCTGGATTGGGTCATGGCTCTCTCAGGTTCCATGTTTTTCGGTGAGGCAACATTCGAGCGTGCCTTCGTTCCGTGAGCAAACAGCGTAACCGTTCAATTTTTGTCCTCTTACCCGATTTAAGCTTTTTTACTTTTCTTTGGTGAACGCTTAAGTCAGATGAATGAGAGCGCCGTGATGCCGGAGTTGCATCCCACCTGCGTCAGGTGGTTCGGACTGCGATGAAATGTTCCACTGGTAAAGCTCCCGCATGGAGATAAGATCGCAGAACCTCAATCCGTGGAGTGTTTCATGCAACTGACCCGTCTTCTCGTTCCGACCTTCGTGCAGACGCTGACGAGCCTGTCGACATGGCTCGACAAGGCCGCCGCGCATCAGAAGGAGAAGGGCGCGAATCCCGATGCGCTCATGACGCTGCGTCTCGCGCCCGATATGTTTCCGCTCGCGGCGCAAGTGCGCTTCGTGTGCTTTCAGGCGCAGGAGCCGGTGTACCGTCTGCGTGCGGAAGATGTTCCGCAGATGTTGCGCAACGTGCGTGAAGAGGGACTGAATGCGGGAGAGGAGTCCGGCGCGTTCGCCGCCGCGCAGTCGCGTATCGCCGAGGCGATCGCGTTACTCTCAGGCCTTGCGCCTGATGCCCTTGATGCCGGAACCGGCTCGCAGATCGCGCTCGAACTGCCGAACGGCATCGTGTTCGACATGACCGGCGAGCAATACGCACGCGACTGGTCCTTGCCGCAGTTCTATTTTCATGCCGTGACCGCTTACGCGATCCTGCGCAATCACGGCGTGCCGCTCGGCAAGCCGGATTACGTGTCGCATATGTTCGCGTATATCCGGCCCGGCACCCTGCCGCATCATTGAAGCGTCAGCGCATCACGCGTTCGACATCACACCGCGCTTGTCGTCGGCACGTTCCTCGTTGCCATGACGCAGGCGCGTGCTGCACACGGCGGCGAACAGCAGCGCGATTGCGAGACACACGAGCCCGTTCATCGCGCGGCCGGTCGTCTGCTCGATGATGCCCATCACCGTCGGTCCGACGAAGCCGCCCAGGAGCCCGCATGAATTGACGAGGCCGAGGCCGCCCGCGAGCGCGCTGCCCGAAAGACGCGACTGCGGGAACGTGAAGATGATCGACTGCACGACGAAGAACATCAGCGCCGAAAGGCACACGCCGAGCAGCCCGATCACTGGCGACGCCCATGCCGCGATCAGCATGCCCGATGCCATGATGACGAGTCCCGCGATCAGAATGCGGCGGCTCTTCGACGAATCGCTCGCGAAGCGCGGCAGCGTGGCTGCGCCGATGGCGGCGGCGACCCACGGCGTCGCGCTGAGCAGACCGATAGTCAGCGGCGAAAACTTCCCCGACGCGCCGATGATGCCCGGCAGGAAGAAGATCACCGTGTAGATCGTCAGTTGATGGCAGAAGTAGACGAGAATCGCGAGCCACACCTGACGATCGCCGAGCACGCTGCGCAATGCGCCTGCGCCATGCGCGCTGCCTTGCGCGTCCTGTTCGGCGGCGAGGCGGCGTTCGAGCGCGACGGCTTCATCGCGTGAAAGCCACGACGCGCTCGTCGGGCGATCGGGCAGCATCTTCCATACGACGAACGCGAGCAGGATCGCGGGCACGCCTTCGATCACGAAGAGCCACTGCCAGCCGTGAAGGCCGAGCCGGCCGTCGAGTTCGAGCAATGCGCCGCCGAGCGGCCCGCCGACGATGTTCGCCAGACACACGCCCAGCAGAAAGTAGCCGGTCGCGCGGGCGCGTTCCTCGCGTCCGAACCAGTACGTCAGATAGAGCATCACGCCGGGAAAGAGTCCGGCTTCGGCTGCGCCGAGCAGCAGGCGCATCACATAGAACGAAGTCTCGCCAGTGACGAAGGCCATCGCGACGGACAGCGCGCCCCATGTCACCATGATGCGGGTGATCCAGAAACGCGCGCCGACCTTGTGCATGATCAGGTTGCTGGGAATCTCGAAGGCCGCATAGGTCAGGAAGAAGAGACCCGCACCGAGCCCGTAGGCGGCGGCGGAGATGCCGAGATCGATGCTCATCGAATGCTTCGCGAGCGCGATGTTCGTGCGATCCAGAAAGCTGATCACATAGACGATCACCAGCAAGGGCATCAGCTTGCGCAGCAGCAGGCTGTTGAGCGACGCGTGCTGTGTGACGCTCGTCGTGTTGGGCTTGGACATGATGACTCCCGGAATCAGGATGAGCGCGCGATGCGCGCGGGCAATGCGGTGTCGGGAAGGCGTTTCAAGAATGTGTCTCCGTAAGCGTTGTAGTTTTAATGGCGCGCGCACGCGCCGAACACACGGCGCGTGCGCGCTGAAATCAGAAGTTCACGTTGTCGCCGCCTTTGAGCGACAGCATCCGGCGTGCTTCGGCGGGCGTCGCGACTTCGAGCGACATACCTTCGATCACTTGCCGGATCTTGCGGACCTGCGCCGCGCTCGATTCGGCGAGCTGGCCCGGCCCGATCCACAGCGAATCTTCGAGACCCACGCGCACGTTCGATCCCTGCGCGACGCCGATCGAGCCGAGCGGAATCTGATTGCGGCCCGCGCCGAGAATGGACCAGACATAGTCGTTGCCGAAGAGACGATCCGCGGTGCGCTTCATGTGCGCGAGATCCTCCGGATGGCCGCCGATGCCGCCCAGCAAACCGAACACGCTCTGCACGAAGAACGGTCCCTTGACGAGCCCGCGATCGACGAAATGCGCGAGGTTATACAGATGCGAGATGTCGTAGCACTCGAACTCGAAGCGCGTGCCGTTGGCCGAGCATGAACTCAGGATGTATTCGATATCCGCGAACGTGTTCTTGAACACGAGATCGCGGCTCTTCTCCAGATGCTGGCGTTCCCAGTCGTGCTTGAGGTCCTTGAACCGGTCGAGCATCGGATAGAGGCCGAAGTTCATCGAGCCCATGTTCAGTGACGCCACTTCCGGCTGGAAGTGATGCGCGGGCTTCAGGCGTTCCGCGACCGTCATGTGCGGGCTGCCGCCGGTCGTCAGGTTGATGACCGCATCCGTTTCCGACTTGAGGCGCGGCAGGAAGCGCTGAAACACGGCGGGGTCCTGCGTCGGACGTCCGTCTTCGGGATCGCGCGCATGCAGATGCAGAATCGCCGCGCCTTCCTTCGCCGCCGCGAGCGCGGCCTGCCCGATCTCGTCGGGCGTGACCGGCAGATGCGGCGACATCGACGGTGTATGGATCGCGCCCGTGGGTGCGCACGTGATGATGACCTTGCGTTTCGTTGCCATGTGATCCTCGTTGTTCTTCAGAGCGTTTCGACGTTGCCGCAGACGGAGAGCGCCTGACCCGAAACTGCGCTGCCGGCGGGCGAGCTGAGATAGAGCACGCTCGCGGCGACTTCCTCTTGCGTGACCATGCGGCGCAGCGAGATCTTCGCGAGATATTGCTTCTCCATGTCCTCGTAGGCGATGCCGAGCTGTTGCGCGCGCGCGGCGATCACGCCTTCCATGCGCGGACCCTTGACGATGCCCGGCTGCACCGCGTTCACGCGGATGTTGTCGGGACCGAGCTCGATAGCGAGACTCTTCGCGAGACCGACCACGGCCCACTTCGTCGCGGCGTAAGGCGTGCGGAAGCCATAGCCGAGACGTCCCGCCACCGACGACATGAACACGATCACGCCGCCATCGGTCGCCTGGCGCAGCATCGGCACGGCTTCGCGCGAGAAGTAGTACTGGCTGTTCAGATTCACGTCGATGGTTTTTTCCCAGTCGCCGGAATCGATCGCGTCGATGCCGCCCGTCGGGCCCGCGATGCCCGCGTTGTTGATCAGCACGTCGAGCCCGCCGAGTTCGCGCCGCACGTCTTCGAAGACGCGCTTCACGTCGTCCTTGTTCGCGACGTCGGCACGCGTGCCGGTGATCGACGGCGAAACGGTCGATACCGTGTCGATGGCTTTCGGATCGACATCGCAGACATGCACGCGCGCGCCCGTCGACACGAACGCCTTCGCGATCGCGAGACCGATGCCCGATGCGCCGCCCGTGATCAGCACACGCAGGCCTGCGCGCGGGGTGAGCAGTTTTATGAAATCCATCGAGTTGACTCCTTTCTGGTTATGCTTTTTGCCGGACGTGCGCCGTCCTCGC
>LRBF01000284.1 GCA_001580565.1 Caballeronia megalochromosomata
TTGCTGCCCGCAGCAGAAGCCGGCGCCAAGTTCGATCTCACGCTGAGCCTGACGCACACGCAAGACGGTCTGGCTGGTACGTTCAGCTACGCCACCGATCTGTTCGATGAAGCTACCATCGCCCGGCTGGGTGAGCGCTTCACGCGCTTGCTTGAGCGGGCGCTCGATCAGCCCGATGCGCCGCTGCATGCGCTTGAACTCGTATTGCCCGAGGAGCACGCGCTGCTTGAACGCTGGAACGACACAGAGGCGCCTTATCCCCAACATCTGTGCATCCATCAGTTGTTTGAACAACAGGCTCAACGTACGCCCGAGGCAACCGCGCTCGTCTTCGAAGATGAATCGCTTACCTATTCGCAACTGAATGCGCGCGCCAACCAGCTTGCGCATCATCTGATCGCGTTGGGCGTGCGTGCCGAAGATCGCGTGGCGCTGTGCATGGAGCGTGGCATCGGCATGGTGGTCGCGTTGATGGCCATACTCAAGGCGGGCGGCGCTTACGTACCGCTCGATCCGGCCTATCCCGGCGAACGCCTGAGCCACATTCTCACCGATGCTACGCCGCGACTGCTGCTCGCCGATGCAGCCGGCCGTGAAGCGCTAGGCGACACCGGTGCACTGACCGTGCTCGATCCCGACGCATCGCTCGATGACTCGCTCCCGCAAGACGACCCGCAAACCGACGTCGCCTCGCATCATCTCGCTTATGTGATCTATACCTCGGGTTCCACGGGCAAGCCGAAGGGCGTTGCCATCGAACATCGCAATGCCGTCAACTTCCTGACCTGGAGCCATGAGGCATTCACACTCGAAGAACTCTCGCAGACACTGTTTGGAACGTCACTCAATTTCGATCTCTCGATCTACGAGTGTTTCGCTCCTCTGACGAGAGGCGGAACGGTTCATCTGGTCGACAATGTCCTCGCGCTCGTCAGACGTCCGCACGAGCCCAGCCTCATCAATACGGTGCCATCGGCTATCACTTCGCTGCTGGATGCCGGTGCATCGCTGGCATCGGTCCGGACGATCAATCTCGCCGGTGAGCCACTCAAGCTCGCGCTGATGAAACGGATCTTCGCCGAAACCGGAATCGAGCGGCTGTGCAATCTGTACGGCCCATCCGAGACGACGACGTACTCGACCTGGATCCAGATGCATCGAGACGAGCATTTGACGGAAACCATCGGCAAGCCGATTGCCAACACGCGCATTTATCTGCTCGATGCGCAACGCCAGCCGGTGCCGCTCGGCACGGTGGGCGAGCTTTATATCGGTGGTGCGGGCGTGGCGCGTGGCTATCTGAATCGGCCCGACCTCACTGCCGAGCGCTTCCTCGACGATCCATTCGTCCCGGGCGCACGCATTTACCGCACCGGCGACCTCGCGCGCTATCGCGCCGATGGCAACATCGAGTTCCTCGGCCGTAACGATCATCAGGTCAAGATCCGCGGTTTCCGCATCGAACTCGGTGAGATCGAGGCGCAACTCGTGAGTCATCCGGCGGTGCGTGAAGCCGTGGTCATCGCACGGGCCCGGCACGAAGAGACGCAGGATCAGCAACTCGTGGCCTATGTCACGCTGGCTTCAGAGATCGACGCAAGCGCCCTGCGCGAATACCTCGCCTCGCGTCTGCCCGACTACATGGTGCCCTCGGCCTTCGTCCTACTCGACGCCCTGCCCCTCACCCCCAACGGCAAGCTCGATCGCCGCGCACTGCCCGATCCGCAAGCCGATGCCTTCGCCCTGCGTCCCTTCGAAGCGCCGCAAGGTCCCACCGAGACCGCGCTCGCCGATTTGTGGGCCGAACTGCTCGGCCTCGAACGCGTCGGCCGGCAGGACAACTTCTTCGCGCTGGGCGGCCACTCGCTGCTCGCCGTGACGCTCGTCGAACGCATGCGCCGCGTCGATCTGCACGCCAGCGTGCGCGATCTGTTCGCCACGCCCGTGCTCAGTGCACTCGCGGCTTCGCTTGAACACGGTGTCTCCACTGCCGAGATCGTCGTCCCGCCCAACGCGATCACGCCCGACTGCATCGCACTCACGCCAGCCATGCTGCCGCTCATCGCGCTCACGCAGACGGACATCGATCGCATCGTCGCTCAGGTGCCCGGCGGCCTCGCCAACGTGCAGGATATCTATGCGCTCGCGCCGCTGCAGGAAGGCATCCTGTTCCATCACATGCTCACCATTCAGGGCGACCCGTATCTGCAAACCGCGCGCATCGCCTTCGATAGCCGCGCGCGACTCGACGCGTGGCTCGATGCGCTGCGCCACGTCGTCCAGCGCCATGACATTCTGCGCACCGCCTTCATCCACGAGGGCCTGAGCACGCCCGCTCAGGTGGTCTGGCGTGAAGCATCCTTGAGCATCGACGAGATCGAACTCGATCCCGCGCACGGTCCAGCCGACGAACAGCTCGCCGCCCTCTTCGATGCCCGCTCGCAGCGCCTTGCCCTGACGCAGGCGCCGCTGCTTCGGCTCACCCTCGCGCGCGAACCCGGCTCGGCGCGCTGGCTGGTGCTGCTCGTCTGGCATCACCTGATCGGCGATCACGTCACGCTGGAGGTGATCCAGAAGGAGATTGGCGCGCTGCTCGATGGTCGGGGACATTCGCTCAACGCGGCGCAGCCGTTCCGCGATCTGGTCGCTCAGGCGCGGCTCGGCGCAACTCAGGAGGCACACGAAGCCTTCTTCCGCGACATGCTCGCCGATGTGAACGAGCCCACGCTGCCCTTCGGCCTCACCGACGTTCATCACGACGGCTCGGCGGTCGCCGAAGCGCGCGTGAGCTTGCCCGTATCGCTCAACACGCGTCTGCGCACGCAGGCCCGAAGCCTCGGCGTGAGTCTCGCGAGTCTGTGTCATCTCGCTCTGGCGCGTGTGCTCAGTGCGGCCAGTGCCGCCAGTCCGCAGGGGCACATCGTGTTCGGCACCGTGCTGCTCGGTCGCATGCAGGCGGGCGTCGATCAGGCTTTGGGGCTGTTGATCAACACGCTTCCGATTCGCCTCGATGTGAACGAGGCCTCCGTCGCCGATAGCGTGCGTGACACGCATGAACGTCTCGCCGCCTTGCTGCAGCATCAGCACGCGCCGCTCGCGCTCGCGCAACGATGCAGTGGCGTGGACGCGCCCGCGCCGCTCTTCAGCGCCTTGCTCAACTATCGCCACAATCAGGCATCGGGTGATGAGCAGCAGGTCTTCGACGGCATCGAATTGCTCGGCGCCGAGGAGCGCACCAACTATCCGCTGATGCTCGCGGTCGAAGACGACGGTGAGAGCCTCGGACTCACCGCGCAGACCGTTGCGCCCCTCTCGCCCGGACAGTTGTGCGGGTACATGGAGCAAGCGCTGTCGAGTCTCGTGCTGGCGCTTGAACAAGCGCCTCAGACACCGGTCAATCAGCTCGACGTGCTGCCGCCTGAGACGCGCACGCTGCTGGTCGAAACCTGGAACGACACCGCTGCCGCATATCCCGAACACCTGTGCATCCATCAGTTGTTTGAACAACAGGTTCAACGCACGCCTGAAGCAACCGCGCTCGTCTTCGAGGATGAGGCGCTGACCTATGCGCAACTCAATGCGCGCGCCAATCGGCTTGCGCATCATCTGATCGCGCTGGGCGTGTGTCCCGAAGATCGCGTGGCGCTGTGTGTGGAGCGTGGCATCGGCATGGTGGTCGCGTTGCTGGGCATTCTCAAGGCCGGCGGCGCTTACGTGCCGCTCGACCCGGCGTATCCCGGCGAGCGTCTGAGTCACATCCTCACCGACTCCGCGCCGCGCCTCTTGCTCGCCGATACCGCCGGCCGTGAAGCGCTCGGCGACACCGGTGCGCTGCGCGTGCTTGATCCCAACGCATCGCTCGATGACGCACTCTCGCAAGACGATCCGCACACAGCCGTCGCCTCGCATCACCTCGCCTATGTGCTCTTCACCTCCGGGTCCACCGGCAAGCCCAAGGGCGTGATGGTCGAGCATCGCGAGATGCTCAACTTCCTCGGCTCGATGCGCGAAGTCACCGCCATGCGCGCGACCGATACGCTGCTCGCCGTCACGACCATCTCCTTCGATATCGCCGGGCTGGAGCTGTATCTGCCCTTGAGCACGGGCGCCTGTGTGGTGCTCGCGCGCGCCAGCGCCGCAGCCGATCCGCTCGCGCTGCAAGCCCTTATCGTGAAGCACGACATCAGTTTCATGCAGGCCACGCCCGCGAGCTGGCGCATGCTGCTCGATGCGCAGTGGCCCGGCAGCGCGCAACTGAGCGCGCTGTGCGGGGGTGAAGCGTTGTCCGAGGGACTCGCCGCACGCCTGTCCGCCAAGGTCCGGTCGCTGTGCAATCTCTACGGTCCCACCGAAACCACGGTCTGGTCCTCGTACTATCGGTACGGGCTCGAAGCGGCCACATCATCCACGGTGCCGGTCGGTCGTCCGATCGCCAACACGCGCATGTATCTGCTCGATGCGCAACGTCAACTCGTGCCCCCGGGTGCGCTGGGTGAGCTTTATATCGGTGGGGCGGGCGTGGCGCGTGGGTATCTGAATCGTGCCGATCTCACTGCCGAGCGCTTCCTCGACGATCCGTTCGCGCCCGGCGCGCGTATGTATCGCACGGGGGATCTCGCGCGTTATCGTGCCGATGGCAATATCGAGTTCCTTGGGCGCAACGATCATCAGGTCAAGATTCGTGGTTTCCGGATCGAGCTTGGTGAGATCGAGGCGCAGATCGCCAGTCATCCGGCGGTGCGGGAAGCGGTGGTGATCGCGCGGGCGCGGTTGCAGGATGATCAGCAGCTTGTCGCGTACGTCACGCTGGTTTCAGAGATCGATGCAAGCGCCTTGCGCGAGTATCTCGATTCGCGTCTGCCCGATTACATGGTGCCCTCTGCCTTCGTCGTGCTCGATGCGCTGCCGCTCACGCCCAACGGCAAGCTCGATCGCCGCGCGCTGCCCGATCCGCAGTGGCAGAACCTCGACGCCTACGTCGCGCCGCGCACGTCGCTCGAACATGCGCTCGCGCAGTGCTTCGCCAGTGTGCTCGGTCTCGAACGCGTCAGTGTCTTCGATAACTTCTTCGCGCTCGGTGGTCACTCGTTGCTCGCCGTACAACTGATGGCGCATATCGACGCCAGGCTCGGCCAGAACATTTCCATCCGGGTCCTGTTCAATGCCCCTTCGGTGGCCGAGCTGGCAGACCATCTGAGCACCGCGCCCTCGAACACGGAATTCGACACGATCCTGCCGATTCGTGCTCCCGGCGACGGCGCTCCGCTGTTCTGCATTCATCCGGTCGGCGGACTGGCGTGGAGCTATGCGGGCCTTGCTCAGACCATCGAAGGAAACCGGCCGATCTACGCCTTGCAGACTCCGGCGCTCCAGCAATCCGCTTACGGTCCGGCGAACATCGCGGAGATGGCGAGCGACTACATCGCGCGCATCCGGACCATTCAGCCGCAAGGGCCCTATCGCCTGCTCGGCTGGTCCTTCGGCGGATTGATCGCCTATGAAATGGCGACGCAGCTTCAAACCCTCGGCGAGACCGTCGATCAGCTCGTTCTGCTGGACTCGCGCGTGCCCGATAGCCGCGAAACGCGCGAGTTCGATGAATGCGCGCTCATGGCGGCGGCCTTCCCGAATATGTCCGGTGAACTGACGGGCGCGCTTCGCGACATGCAGACGACTACCGAGCGTATTCATGCCTTGCGCGAACATCGGCTGATTCCGGCCTATATCACGGATCAGCACGTCATGACCCTGATCGATGCAACGCAGCGAAACACGCATCTGCAATCGACGTTTGCGCCAGGGCGGTTCGGCGGCGATCTCGTCTACTTCACGGCCTTGCGTTCCGATGCGTCCGTTCAGCCACGACACGTCGAACAATGGCGTGAGCGCGTGCAAGGCTCGGTCGTGAATTTCGACCTCGATTGCGCGCACGGCGAAATGTGCCAGCCCGCCTCGCTCGCGACGATCGGACAGCGCCTCGCTTCGCTGAACGTGTTCGAAGGTTCGACGCGCCGCTATCCCGATCAGGAACTCGGCGTGAAGTGAAGGCATCGCCATCGGTTGAACAGCCGATGGCGATCTTCGTTGTCGTGAAGTGACGGAAACGAAAAGGAAGAATTCAAATGACCGTACGAATGTCACCTTTGCTGCCAGCAAAAAAAGCGGCGGCGCATGGCGCGCCGCCGCTTGTCACACGAGGCGAACAGTCAGTTTCCGCGCCGCTGCTTTCGATCGCTATGCTTGCGCACGTTGCTGGCGAGTTCGGAAATGATCTCGGTCGCCGCGCCGATGATCTGGTTGAAGTCGAAACCCGCGCGCGTCATCTCGCGATAGAAGGATCGCGCGAGCAGCTTCGAGAGCTGGGCCGGATTCTGAACCGATTGCGCAACGATGTCGCCGATCGTCTGATCCGACGCGCGCTTGAGTGTCATTCGCGCGAAGGGCGAGGACACGAGCTTCTGCAATCTGTCCGCCTCCACCGCTCGCGTGATGAACGCGGCGAAAATGCGCAGCAGCTTGAGGTCATGGTCGTCGAACTGCCGTTTGTCTCGCGGCCCCGACACCTGCACCACCCCGATGGCCGCTCCATTCGATTCAAGGACCGAAAACATCTTGTCGCGCGCGTCCGAGTATTCGACGATCGCCGTCGTCGCTTCGAGATGCACCTCGCCGAACGACACGTAGCGGCCCGCGCACACTTTCGCGATCCGCTCGTCGGCCGTTACCGACACGACACATCGTTTCGCCCCGAGCGCCTCGGCGACCATCGCCGCGAGTTCTTCGGGTGAGCTGAAAGAATCGGCAGTGACCGCGAATTCATCCTGAGCGTCTGGCTCTTTGAAAACAGGTTCCGAATTTTTCATGTGTGCATTTACCGGAAAATTTCATCGTGCGTCGTCGTGGCGACGACATCTGGGCCCGTCAAAAAGGGCTATAACCTGCTGCGCGGCCGACGAAAAGTCCCGCCTCGTAGGCGGCGTCGAGCGCACGTCTGAGCTCACGAACACTCACGGTTCGAAAGCCGGCGGAGGGCATGCCGGCCGGCTCGAACGATTCGATGCCAAGCACTTCGTCCGAGATGGTGCGCAGCACTTCTGCGCGCGCTTCATCGTTTGTACTTTCCATGATCGTGCACATCTGCCGCGCCTCCTGGATGCATGTTATCGGATCGTCCACCGGTTTCACGTTCCGTGAAGGCCTGAACCGGCAGAACATCGTGAATAAGCTCAGGTTATGCGTGGAAAATTAGGATCCTGTGAGCGGATCCGGCGATGCGGGAACTAATCCGTTTCTAACTCTCGATCGTCAAGCTGTCTCCGTTTGATCGAATTCCGGCTCGTCAACCGCGAGCGGCAGCGTTCCTGACAGGTGACCACCATGAAACGACCCTCTTTCGTACAACGACGCAGCGTCAGAATCCGTAATGGCCGTTTCGAAATCTCGGTCGAGGATTCAGGCAGCACCGGAACGCCCTGCGTGCTGCTTCACGGCCGCGGCGAGTGCAGCGGCGTGTGGCGCTCGCTGACGGAATCCGCCTGTGCCGACCACCGTTTCGTGTCCATCGATCTTCGCGGGCATGGCGATTCGAGCTGGGACCCCGACCGCGCATACGATGCCAGAACCCTCGCCGGCGACGTGCTCGAAGTCCTGCTTGCATTGAACATACGAAAGCCGGTGCTGATCGGTCATTCGCTGGGCGGCAGCGTTGCATTGCATCTGACCGGAATGCTCGAACAGTTTACCTCCGGACTCGTCCTCGTCGACTTTGGACCGGATTCCGATGGCCCCGGTTCACAAAAAGTGCTTGCCGAAATACGCGATACGCCGGCGCGGTTCGGCTCGATCACCGAGTATGCGCAGTGGCTTCAGGCGCGCCGTCCGCTTGCGAACGAACGCGCGCTGCAACATCTCGCGGCACACGCGCTGCGCCGCACGAATACGGGCGCCTTCGAGCCGAAGCTCGACAGGGCCGTCGCCGAATACTCGCCAGAAGACGCAGCGCACGGAGCCGAGCATGTGTGGACCATGCTCAGGTCCGTGCGATGCCCGAGCCTCGTCGTGCGCGGCATCGGGTCCGCGCTGCTCACGCCTCAGGTCGCATGGCGCATGGCGCATCAGGCATTGCCCAAAGGGCAGCTCGCGACGATATCCGGCGCAGGCCATTCCGTGATGACCGACAATCCCGAGGCATTCAACCAGACGATTCAGACGTTCCTTGCTTCCCTTTCGCCTGCAGCGAGCCGAGGCGCGTCATGTTTTCGTTGATTCCTCCGCAGATTCGACGCGAGTGCATGCCGCGCATCGTCGTCGCGGTTATCGCCGGATTCGCCGGCGCCATCTGCAGTGCGGAAATCGCACGACAGATCAGCGGCGTCGCGGGTGGACAAATACCGACGCGCGCACTCGCGATCGCGTTCTTCGCCGTTTGCGCAGCGCAACTGCTCTTCAGAACGACCTCGCAGATTCTCATCATGGATTTCGGGCAGCAGGTGATATGCGGCCTGCGCATCGAGCTGTGCCGCAAGATCCTGCATACGCCCTACAAAAAGCTGGAGGCGCTCGGCAAGCCGCGCCTGCTCGCCATCCTCACGACCGACGTCAACACGTTCGCACAGGCCGCGCAGATGCTGCCGGTCACGTTCGGACACCTGGTCCTGATCGCTGTCTGCCTTGCCTATATGGCGTGGCTCTCGTGGCAGGCATTCGCGTGCTTCTTCATGTTTCTGATCACCGCGGCAGTCATTTACCACTGCGTGGAGCGCTGGCCGCTGCGCGAGATGCAGGCGGTGCGCGATCAGCTCGACATCATCTTCCGGCATTTCCGGTCGCTGCTCGAAGGTGCGCGTGAATTGCAGCTCAATACCTCGCGCGCCCGGTACTTCACCGATCACGTGGTCCATCCGACCGCGCATCAGTTCCGGCGCTCCTTCACGCGAGCGATGCTCATCTATTCGCTCGTCGCCAATGCGGGCGGCATGTTGTTCTACGTGGCCATCGGCCTGATTCTGCTCGTCGTGCCGCACTGGTTTCCGCAATCGCCGGGCGTTCTGGTGACCCTCACGCTTCTGCTGCTCTTTCTGATCCAGCCGGTCAGCGAAGTGATGACGAGCCTGCCGATTCTGCGGCAGGCGTCCATCGCGCTGTCGCGCATCCGCATTCTCGATGCCGAGCTGACGCAGGCGCCCGATGACGACCCGCGCGTGACGCAGGACGACCCCTTCGCGGTCACGGTCGAGGGTGCGCCGTTACTCAGGTTCGCCGGTGTATCGCACCGCTACCCGGGGCTGACCGAGGATCGTCCGTTCACGCTCGGGCCGATCGATCTGTCGATCAGACAAGGCGAGGTGGTCTACCTGATCGGTGGCAACGGCAGCGGCAAGACCACGCTCGCGATGCTGCTGCTCGGGCTCTACGAACCCGAGCAGGGGCATGTCGAGCTGAACGGAATAAAGATCGACAAGCACAACCTGGTGCAGTATCGCCAGCGCTTTTCGGCTGTGTTCGCCGACTTTCATCTGTTCGACGAGATTCTGTGCCAGGACCAGGCTCAGGTCGCGAAGCAGGCGACGCATTATCTGCACACGCTCGAACTCGATCACAAGGTCGGCATCCGGGGCAACAGGTTCAGCACGACCAGTCTTTCGTCCGGGCAGCGCAAGCGCATGGCGCTGATCTCGTCGTATCTCGAAGATCGTCCGATCTACCTCTTCGATGAGTGGGCGGCCGATCAGGACCCTGTGTTCAGGCGCGTGTTCTACACGGAGCTTATTCCCGATCTCAAGCGCCGCGGCAAGACGGTCATCGTCATCTCTCACGACGATGCCTACTTCGAATGTGCCGACCGCCTCGTGCAGGTGGCGCAGGGCCGGCTCGTCGATGTATCGGCCGAAGCGCTGAAGGCGGGTCTGTACGCAAGACGCAACAACTCGCCCGTGGCCGAGTGACGCGATCGATCATGGATGGTCTGGTCAATCCTTTTTATCGAGTGAAACCATGCTCAGCTTTCCGCTTACGCCCGCGCAACTCGGCGTCTTCTTTCGACAACAAGTCGATTTGCAAGATCCCAGATACAACCTCGCGCACCTGACCGAGATTGCCGGGCCACTCGATATCGACCTGCTGGAGTCGGCGTTGCGGCAAACCATTTCGGAGGCCGACGCGGTGCAGGTGCGTCTGCGCGGCACGGACGGATTGCCGCATCAGATACTGGAGACCGTCGACTTCAGGCTCCCGGTGCTCGACGTCAGCGGCGCGGCTGACCCGCTGCAGGCCGTCGAGGATCACGTGCAGGCCAAACGTTCCACCGCGATCGATCTCAATCAGTGGCCGTTGTTCAACATGGCACTGCTGCGGACCGCGCCGGACCGCTTCTTCTTGTTTCTGTGCTTTCATCACCTCGTGTTCGATGGCTACTCGTTTCTGCTCTTCATCGAGCGCCTCGCGGAGGTTTATTCGGCCCTGAAAGTCGGATCCCGACCCGCGCCGTCGAAATGGAGCCGGCTCGCCGATTTGCTCGCGGATGACGACGCGTATCGCGCATCCAGCGCTTTTCAAAAGGACCAGCAGTTCTGGGGCGAGTACCTGACGAATTGCCCGGAACCGCCCATCCTTGCCGGTGATGTGCAGAACCCGTCGCCCGAGGCCACGACAGTCAAGGCCAGAATCAATCTGCCGCCGGAAACGGTGGCGGCGCTGCGTCAGATCGCCCAGCAGAATGGCACCTCGTGGTCGCAGTTCATCACCGCCGTGATGGCCGCGTATCTGGCGCGCATCAGCGGTCAACCTGACGATGTGGTCCTCGGGATGCCCGTCACGGCTCGCGTCGGACGCACGGCCAAGAACGTGCCGGGCATGATGTCCAACGTTCTGCCGTTGCGAGTGCCTGTCGATCCGAACGCGAGCATGATCGAGCTGGTGAAGCAGGCTTCCACCCAGAGCCTTCGCGTGTTGCGTCACCAGCGTTACCGCATCAAGGATATCCGCCGCGATCTGGAACGCCTCGACATAGGTCAGCGATTGTTCGGGCCCATCGTGAATATCATGCCCGGCTTCAATAGCGCCATTGCCTTCACGGACTGTGAGGTTGCATCGACGCGCACCTTTTCAGTCACCCCCGACGACCTGACCTTGCACGTGCACGACGAAGGGGAAGCAGCGGGGTTGCGGCTGGTGTTCGATGCGAGCGCGGCGCTGTACACCGCCGAGGCAGTGCAAACGCACTTGCGGCGCTTCACGCATTTTCTCGAGCACGCCATCGCGCAGCCCGACGCCCCGTTGCATACGCTCCCGCTGCTGCTGCCCGGCGAACGCACGGTGCTCGAGAAATGGACCGACACGGCTGCCCCCGCCTCGCAGGCGCAGTGCATCCATCAGTTGTTCGAGCAGCAGGCCGCGCGCACGCCCGATGCCATCGCGCTCGTGTTCGAAAGCCAATCTCTCACTTATGCGCAACTCAATGCTCGGGCCAACCGGCTCGCCCATCGGTTGATTGCGCTGGGCGTCGGTCCGGAAGCGCGCGTCGCGTTGTGCATGGAGCGTCGGCTGGAACTGGTGATTGCGCTGCTGGCCATTCTCAAGGCGGGCGCCGCCTATGTACCGCTCGATCCGGCCTATCCCGGCGAGCGGCTCGCGTACATGCTTCGCGACGCGGGGCCGGCGCTGCTCATCGCCGATGCCACCGGGCGCCAAGCGCTCGGCGATACCGCAGCGCTGCCGGTGCTCGATCCCGAATCCTTCGACGACAGCCTGCCCGATCACGATCCGCAAGTCCCGGGGCTCGATTCGCGCAACCTCGCGTATGTGATCTACACCTCCGGATCGACCGGCACGCCCAAGGGCGTCATGGTGGAACATGGCAACATCGTCAATCTTGCGCTCGCGCAGATCGGGCTCTACGGTGTTCGTCCGGAGAGTCGTGTCGTCCAGTTCGTTTCGCCCGGTTTCGACGTCAGCGTCGCCGATGTCTTCATGACCCTGACCGCGGGCGCCGCGCTTTATCTTCCGGTTCGTGACGACGGCCTCGCAGCCGCTTCGCTGATCGAATACATGCGCCGGCACGCCATCACCCACGCCCAGTTGCCGCCCGCGCTGCTGCAGGGACAGAACTCACTGGCGCTCCTGCCGAGGCTTCAGGTGCTCGTGCTGGGCGGCGAGTCGCCGGGCGTCCCGCTGATGCGCACGGCGCCCGCCGACATCAGCATCTTCAACGCCTACGGCCCGACCGAAACCACGGTCTGCGCGACGGCGTGGCGCAGACCGTCCGGGTTTGACGGGAACACCGTGCCCATCGGCCGTCCGCTTGCCAACACGCTCATCTACCTGCTCGATGCGCACGGCCAGTTGATGCCGCCGGGCGCCGTCGGGGAGTTGCATATCGGCGGTGCCGGTGTCGCGCGCGGCTATCTGAACCGACCGGAGCTGACCGCCGAACGCTTCCTCCATGATCCCTTCAGCAAGACGCCCGGCGCGCGCATGTACCGCACCGGCGACCTCGCGCGCTGGCTGCCCGACGGCAACATCGAGTTCCTCGGTCGCAACGACCTTCAGGTGAAGATCCGGGGCTATCGCATCGAACTCGGCGAGATCGAGGCGCGCCTCGCGGCGCATGAAGGCATCCGCGAGGCGGTGGTGCTGGCGCGCGACGGCGGCGGCAGCGGCAGGCAACTGGTGGCCTATTACACGCCGCGTGCGGGGCGGCAAGCGCCGCAGAGCCAGCAGTTGCGCGCTCATATGCTGGAGACGCTTCCGGACTACATGGTGCCGGCCGCGTACGTGATGCGCGATGCGATGCCGCTCACGCCAAACGGCAAAGTGGACCGGCGCGCCTTGCCAGCGCCTGACGAGAGCGCATTCACCCGCCGTGACTACGAGGCCCCGGTGGGCGACGCCGAAACGCTAATCGCGGCGATCTGGGCCGAGGTGCTGGGGCGCGAGCGGGTGGGCCGGCACGACAACTTCTTCGAGCTGGGCGGCCATTCGCTGCTGGCGGTGACGCTGATCGAACGGATGCGTCAGGCAGGCGTACCGGCCGACGTGCGGGTGTTGTTCAGCCAGCCGAGCGTGGCCGCGCTGGCGGCTGCGGCGCGGAGCGTGCGCCACGCGGTGACGGTGCCGCCGAACGGCATCCCCGCCGGATGCGAGTCGATCACGCCGGAGATGCTGCCGCTCGTGAAACTGACCGCGCAGCACATCGAGGCCGTCGCGGCCCAGGTCGAGGGCGGTGCGCGCAACGTGCAGGACATCTATCCGCTCGCCCCGCTGCACGAGGGGATGCTGTTCCACCATATCGCGGGCGGCGACGGTGATCCGTATCTGCAAAACATGATGATGGCCATGCCGGAGCGCGTGGAACTCGGGCGCTTCGTGCAGGCGCTGCAAACGGTGATCGCGCGTCACGACATCCTGCGTACGGCGGTGCTGTGGGAAGGTCTGCCCGAGCCGGTGCAGGTGGTATGGCGCGAGGCGCGTTTGATCGTCGAGGAAGTCGAGCTGTCGCCGCAGGATGGCGAAATCGAGGCGCAACTGGCGCAGCGCTTCGACCCGCGACATCAACGGCTCGACGTGCGGCAGGCGCCGATGATGCGGCTCTACGTGGCGCGCGACGCGGCCAACGGCCGCTGGCTGCTGCAACTCCTCGGCCACCACATGGTGATGGACTACACGGCGCTCGAAATGATGCTGGAGGAGATCGAAACGATCCTCCGTGACGAGACGCAGCGTCTGCCCACGCCGCTGCCTTACCGCAACTTCGTCGCGCAGGCGCGGCTCGGCATGAGCCAGGACGAACACGAGGCGTACTTCCGCGAAGCGCTTGCCGACGTCGACGAGCCCACGCTGCCGTACGGCCTGAGCGACGTGCAAAGCAACGGGCTGGGGATCGCGGAGTTCAGGACGGGACTCGCGGCCACGCTGAGCCGGCAGTTGCGCGAGGAGGCGCGCAAGCTGGGCGTGAGCGTGGCGAGCCTGTTTCACCTCGCGTGGGCGCAGGTGCTCGGGCGCGTGTCGGGACGTGAGGACGTGGTGTTCGGCACGGTGCTGCTCGGCCGCATGCAGGGTGGCGAAGGCGCGGACCGCGTGCTCGGCATGTTCATCAATACGCTGCCGATCCGCGTCCGCCTGCATGAGGTGAGCGTCGGCGATGCCGTGCGTCACACGCATGCGGCGCTGTCGACGCTGCTGCACCATGAGCACGCCTCGCTGGCGCTGGCGCAGCGTTGCAGCGGCGTCGCCGCACCGTTGCCGCTTTTCAGCGCACTGCTGAACTACCGTCACGGCCGCGCGTCCGCGAAGGCGGAGGACGCTCACACCGCGAGCGGCGTGTCGGTGCTGCACGGCGATGAGCGCACCAACTATCCGCTGCTGCTCTCGGTGAATGATTTCGGCGACGACTTCGAACTCGTCGTGCAGGCCGATACCCGCGTCGATGCCTCGCGTGTGGCCGGCTACATGGACTGCACGCTGGACGCGCTGGCACTGGCGCTGGCGCAAAGCCCTTCGCTGCCCGTGCGGGCGCTCGAGATGCTGCCGCTCGCCGAACGCGAGCGGTTGCTGGTCAAGCGCAACGAAACCGCGACAGAAGCGCCGGAAACCACGGTGATGGCACTGTTCGAGGCGCAGGTCGAGAAGTCGCCGGGCGCCGTCGCGGTCATCCACGAGGCCGATCTCCTGACGTACGGAGAACTGAACGCCCGCGCGAACCAGTTGGCGCATCATCTGATCGCCGCGGGCGTCAGACCCGACGACCGGGTGGCGATCTGCGTGGAACGCGGCATCGAGATGATGATCGGTGTGCTGGGAATCCTGAAAGCAGGCGCCGGGTACGTGCCGCTGGATCCGGGCTATCCGGTCGAGCGGCTCGCCTACATGCTCGACGATTGCGCGCCGGTCGCCGTGCTCGTGCAGCCAAGCGTGCGCGAAGTGCTGGGCGAACCGTCGGCCCCGATCATCGAACTGAACGCGCAGGCATTTGCGGCGCAACCGACGCACAACCCGGTGGTGGCGGATATGAACCCGCGGCATCTGGCCTATGTCATCTACACGTCCGGTTCGACGGGCCAGCCCAAGGGCGTGATGATCGAGCACCGCAACGTGGTGCGGCTGTTCAGCGCCACGGACCACTGGTTCGAGTTCGGCGCGAAGGACGTCTGGACGCTGTTCCACTCGTTCGCGTTCGACTTTTCGGTGTGGGAAATCTGGGGTGCGCTGCTGTACGGCGGCCGGCTGGTCGTGGTGCCCAAGGAGGTGAGTCGCTCGCCGCAGGACTTCTACCGCCTGCTCTGCCAGGAAGGCGTGACGATCCTGAACCAGACACCCAGCGCGTTCCGTCAGCTGATCGCCGCGCAGGCCGAGAGCGGCCTGCCACATCAACTGCGTCAGGTCGTCTTCGGCGGCGAAGCGCTCGAACCGGCGATCCTGCAGCCGTGGTATGCACGCGAGCAGAACGCGGCGACGCAACTCGTGAACATGTACGGGATCACGGAAACCACGGTGCACGTGACCTACCGTGCGCTGAGCCCCGAGGATGCGCAGCGCACGGGCCGCAGTCCGATCGGCGGGCGAATCCCGGACCTGCGTCTGTATGTGCTGGACGGCCAGGGCCAGCCCGTGCCGGAGGGCGTCACCGGCGAGATCCATGTGGGCGGCGCCGGCGTGGCGCTCGGCTACCTGAACCGCGCGGAGCTCACCGCGCAGCGATTCGTGAGCGATCCGTTCGGCAGCGATGCGCAAGCGCGGATGTACAAATCGGGCGATCTGGGCCGCTGGCTGGCCGACGGTACGCTCGAATACCTCGGGCGTAACGACGATCAGGTGAAGATCCGCGGTTTTCGCATCGAGCTGGGCGAGATCGAGGCGAAGCTGCTGGGATGCAAGGGCGTGCGCGAGGCCGTGGTGATCGTGCGCGAGGACAGCTCGGGCGACAAACGGCTGGTCGGTTATGTGGTGAGCCGTGACGGAGCCGAGTTGTCGGCGGCGGATCTGCGTGATGAGTTGTCGATGGTGCTGGCCGACTACATGGTGCCGAGCGCCTTCGTGAATCTGAAGACCTTGCCGCTCACGCAGAACGGCAAGCTGGACCGGCGTGCCCTGCCGGCGCCGGACCAGTCCTCAGTGGTGACGAAGGAATATGAAGCGCCGCAGGGAGAGGCGGAAATCGAAGTCGCGCGGATCTGGCAGGAGCTGCTTGGTGTGCAGCGAATCGGCCGTCACGATGACTTCTTCGCGCTCGGAGGCCACTCGCTGAAGGTGATCACGTCGTTGTCGCGGCTTGCCAGCGTGTTCGACAAGAAAATCGCCCAGCTCGATTTCTATCGCCAGCCGACGGTCGCGGGCGTTGCCGCGTTGCTCGCTCGCGATGCGCGCGCCGCGGACGCAACGAATACCCTCGTGCCGATGATCGCGCGCGGTTCCGCGCCCACCCGTCTGACTGTCGTGTGCGCGCCGTATGCCGGTGCGTCCGCAACCGTGTTCCGGCCTTTCGCCGACGCCCTGTGCTCACGCGATCCGACGCTCGCCGTGCGCGCGATCGCGCTGCCGGGCAACGAGCTCGGCAGTGATCCGCGGGATTACGTATCGGTGGTGCAGATGGCGCAGGCCTGCGCCGACGAACTCGTCGCGACGAACACTGGCGAGATTGCGGTGTACGGTCATTGCGTAGGCAGCTTCCTGGCTTTCGAACTGGTCCGCCAGATCGAAAGCCGGGGGCGGAAGGTCGCGCTCCTTACCGTTGCGGCGGCGTTTCCGCTGCCACGGCTTCTGCGCTGGCTGCCGATGCCCACGCCGTGGAGCCTGACGAGCGACACGAAGCTGCAGGCGCTGATTCAACGCTGGGGCGGTCCGACCGATGAGATGGAACCGGACGTCATAGCCTTCATGATGGGCAACTTCCGCAGGAATGCCCAGTTGACTTTCGACTATGAGCGACGCCGCGCAGACGGGAAGATCGCCGCGCCGATCCTTTGCCTCGTCAGCCGCGACGATCCGCTGACGCGCGGATACGAGCGTCGTTTCCGCGCGTGGTCGGCGCTGTCGGAACGGACGACGCTGGCCGTGTTGTCCGAAGGGCAACACTACTTTGTGGGGACTCGGCCCGAACTGGTCGTGGACGCCGTCTGCGACCATCTGCGTGACCAGCGCGAGCCGTCATCGCCAGCGAACGAACGAGCCGAACCGTTCGTCAGCCGGGTGGAACGTTAATGTCGGGCGCGCCGGTCAGTCGATCGATATGTCGCCCATACGTTTGAAGGAAGCTGCGCTGGCGGATCCCTCCATCGCGGCGAGCCGTTGCAGCATCACGAGCCCGAGCAGGGCGAGCGCCAATCCGAACATGAAGTCGGCATGCACGCCCGCACGATCCACGATCGCGCCTCCCACTGCAGAGCCGAGGGCAATCGCCACTTGAATGATGCTGACGAACATCGCCGACCCCGCTTCGGCCAAGTCGGCCGTGGTGCGCTGAATCCAGACGCTGAAGCAGAGCGGGAGCGCTCCGAACGCGATTCCCCACAGCAGCATGCCTGCCGTCTCGCCGATCGTCGAATGTTCGAGCAGCAACATGGACGACATGGCGCCCACCAGCAGCAGCACCATCGCAGCGATGGACTTCTTGCGATGATCCGACACTACCATGGACATCAACGCATTGGAGAAGAAGCCGACAAGACCAAAGCCGAAGAGCAGCAACGTGATGGTGCTCAGCGAGAAGTCCTGTTCGAGCAGCGGAGCAATGTAGGTGTAGGTCGAGAAATGCGCGCCGAAAACGAGCGCGATCATCAGCATGCTCAGCCTCATGTGGGACCGGCCGAGCAGCGTTTTGAAATCCGCGATGCGCAGCGCCGATGCAGACGGCAGCGAAGGCACGAGAAGCGCCTGAGCCACCAGGGCCAGCGTCACGAGGCCACCCGTGGCGGCGAACGAGAGACGCCAGGACGCGAAAGACGCGATGAACGTTCCGAGCGGGACGCCGATGACGGTTGCGCACGTAACGCCTGTCAGGATGGTGGCGGTCGCTTTCGCCGCGTCCTTCGCCTGCACGAGTCGAGGGGCGGCAGCGGTCGCCAGCGTCCAGAAGCCGCCCAGCGCCGCGCCGAGCAAGGCCCGTCCGGCAAGCATGACCGGAAGATTCGTCGCGACTGCGCAAACGAGGTTCGAAATCAGAAGCACAGACGTCAGAAGAAGGAAAATGGTCCGACGATCCATGCGACCCGCGCCGACGATGAGCGTCGGTGCGAATATCGCGGCCATGACGCCGGGCGTAGTGACCATCAGGCCTGCGACGCCGGTCGAGACGTCCAGGTCGTGTGCGATTTGCGGCAACAATCCGACAGGCAAAAACTCGGCCGTCACGAACGCAAACGCGCTCACCGCTACGGCAATGACGGAAAGCCATTGACGCACGGACGTCGCATTTCCTTCCGTTGATGAAGGTATTGCAGGTGTATCGATTTGCATGATGGCGCTGAAGCTGGCTTGGAACGTGTGACTATAAGGTGGGGACCGCCCGAGAAAAAGCGGTGTGCGTTGAACAGAGTTGCCGGTGTGGCCGAACAATATCGGCGCGTGACTGACTCAAGTGCGATGGAGCGTTCTTCGTGATCAAAAAAGCGACACTTCGTGGCAATCAGATAGACCTCTTCCACGAGGAGTTTGGAGAAAGAAAAGACCCGCCGGTACTACTGGTGATGGGCAACAGTGCGCCAGGTCTGGTCTGGCCCGACGCGTTCTGCCGATTGCTCGCGTCAACAGGAGTGCTCGTGATCCGGTTCGACGCTCGTGATACGGGCCTCTCGACCTACATCGACTTCGCCACATCGCCGTACACGCTCGACGATCTCGTTGCAGACGCCTTCGCCCTGCTCGATACCATTGGAATCGATGCGGCACATGTCGTCGGGCTGTCTCAAGGCGGTGTCATCGGCTACAGGATGGCGCTCTCGATGCCCGAACGCGTGACGACGCTCTGCACCATCATGTCTTCGCCCGACCTGAGGCCGAAAAACGACGCCTTCGCGGGAATATCCGCGAGAGCGGGAGAGCTTCCGCGTCCTTCTGCCGACTACGTCGCGAAAGTAATCGCGCTGAACGCCAGTCCGCCGGCAAGCGTCGATGAAATCGCGACGCGGTTCGTCGAGAATTTCCGGTTGGCCGCAGGTCCGAGATCGCCTTTCGACGAACGCGCATGGCGGAGCCTGGGGCACGCGTTTGCCGAGCGTCCGCTGCAACGGTCCGATGGACTTCAGCCCACGTTGGCCAACAACAGCAACCACGCGCTGGCTCAAAAAGCGACGCCGGCGCTGACCGTCGATGCACTGGCGTCGATCAGGTTACCCGTGCTGGTCATCCACGGGAGCGATGATCCGATCTTACCGGTCGGGCATGGCGAATGGGCCGCTGCCGCCATCCCTGGAGCAACACTACGCGTGATCGATCGCATGGGTCACGCCCTCGACCCTGCGTTCTTCGATCCGATCGTACGAGAGCTGTCCGGGTTTTATCGCAAGAATGGAAGCGGCGCCTGATCGTGACGCCGACGATCAAAACGGACTGATGCCCGACATGCCCCCGTCGACTGCCAGGTCGGCGCCGGTCATATAGCGCGATGCGTCGGACGCAAGAAACAGAATGGCCGAGGCGATTTCGGCTGGCTCGGCGGGCCGCTTCATCGGAATCACGCGCGACCATTCGAGCAGTTGCGCTTCGGACATGCCGAGGCTGTCGAAAATCGGCGTATTGGCCACGCCCGGTGAAATGCTGTTGACGCGTATGTCGGACTCGACGAACTCCGCTGCAAAGCTCTTCGCGAGCGAAACGACCGCAGCCTTCGAGGCGCAGTACGCGGAAAAATTCTTCGTGCCCTGATTGGCCGCGAGCGACGCAACGAGGATGATCGACGCAGGCCGGGCGAGAAACGGCAATGCCTCGCGTACGGTGGCGTACACGCCGCCGACGTTGACATTGAGGACATCGGAAAATTGCTCCAGGGGCGTGTCGCGTACCGGCGTTTGCCGGGAAACGCCCGCATTGGCGACCACGACATCGACATCGCATTGAAAATGATCGACTGCCGTCTCGTATAGACGTCGCATGTCGTCCGGGATCGCGGCGTTCGCGACCACAGGCAGCGCGTTTTTGCCGAGTTGCTGCGCGGCGCGTTGCAGCTTTTCCGCGTTACGCCCACTGATGACCACGCGCGCGCCTTCGGACACGAATCGTTCGGCGGCGGCGAAGCCTATACCGCTGCCACCCCCTGTTACGACCGCGAGAGCATGCTTCAATAGCATCGTGTCATCCTCGCAAGTTGACGACGAGTGCGCGGCCGGACCGGATCGCGCGCGTCGTGTGGCCCGTACCCTGAAGATCACCGGCCACGAAGATCGCGCCCGCTTCGAATCGTCGCGCGGCCTCGCTTCCTTGCACGGTGATTTCGAGTTCGCCTTCGAGCACGACGACGTACTGTCTGGCCGGCGGGTTATGCCAGCCGAGGACATAGTCTGCGTCGAACTCGTGCATGAGCACGCTCTCACAGGGTTGCGGCGACGACAGCGACACCGCGACGCCCTTGAACATCACAGGGCTCGCTTCAAACGCGTGGATGGTTCTGAACGCCGAGTGCCCATCGAGTCCGGTGTATATCTCGATGCATTCCATCGTCGCTCCTGTTGTCACCCGATGAACAACACGAAGTGGTTTCGGAAATGCGCAGACGAATTCGCGTTCTCATCCACCACTTACGCTATGGAATCGAAGTCTAGGCGGCGAGACGGGAAGTGCAAAGCGGCTTAGCGGCCACCGTCATTCACGAACTGACCGAAGAATCGCGCGATCTCCCGGGTCGCGTGCGGACCGCGCATGTCGGTATGGGTACCATCGGGATGACCACCCGACCATGCATGACCCAGCCCGTGCACGAGCCACTGCTCGCCGACCAGCGCACCGTCACAATCGTGAAAAACTTGTCGCGTATAGGCGTGACCGTTTGCTTCGTGGCCGACGTGCGTCGACAATACCGGCACCGCGTCTTCAGGCATGCCATGCAGTAGCTGGCTCATCGAAACGATCTGCTCGCTGTTACGCGGATGCACCGTGTCGTCGGCATCGCCGTGAAAGACGATCAGCGGCACCGCGCGCGGCCTGGGCTGGTCCGATGACGTTTGGGGCAGGCGCACTTTGCCTCTGCCGTCATTCATCGCGCAGAGTGCCGTCAACTGCTCGTCGGCGACGCCGAACGCCAGGCCTGAATGAATCGCGGCGGCTGCGTAAAGCTCCGGATGCGTGACAGCGAGATTCACTGCCAGCGCCCCACCGGCCGACATACCGGCGACATACACACGAGTGCGATCGACGTTGTACGTAGCGACGACCTCGCGCGTGAGGGCCGCGATGGCCGCCGCTTCGCCCGAGTCGCGCGTCTGATTCGCAGGCATGAACCAGTTCCAGCACCTCAGCGGATTCGAACTCTCCGACTGCTCCGGATAGACGACGATAAAGCCCTTCTCTTCAGCGACGATGTTCATTTCGGTCCCTGACGCAAAGTCGTCCGAGTCCTGTTGTGCGCCGTGGAGCATGACGATCATCGGTAATGGCTGACCGTCGTGCGCGCCCGGAACATACATCTTGAAGTGATAGGTCTCGTTGCCATATTCGAAGCGTTCGCTCGACCATCGCTGGCCGCTCGCGTCGTCGGGCACGAGTGGCCGGGCACGGGACGCGGTCTCGCTCACTGGCGCAATCGAGGCGTCGCTGTGCTGCGGATCATCGGCTAAATGCGCTTCCTGGGCGTCGAGTTGCGACTGCAACGGAGCCGCAGGGTCCGCGACCGATGTCTCGGCCGGGTCGAAGAAATGCGCCGTGAGACCCACGATCTCGCGAGGAAAGAACGACCAGAACGAGTCGTGCGCCCATGCAAGCGGGAGGAAGGGATTCATCGATTCTCCCGGTAGGGTCGAGCGGAATAAAAAACCCGCTTGATGCGGGTTTCGAAAGTCAACAGTGGCACGTTGAGCCTGATGTTATTGTTTAGCGCTTGTCGGCTTTGGCGGCGCGTACGGCCTTTTCGGTTCCTTCGCTCGCCTCTTCGATCACCTCGGCACCTGCGTCCGCGATGTCCGTCGCCGTCTCAGCAACATTCGATAGGAATGCGACAGGCTCTTTGGAAAGAGAATCGGACGACCGTTTCAGTCCAAAGCCGAGCTGCTCGAGCGGTCCACGCGTCTCATTGAGAATGTCCGTCTGGGTCGCACGAACGATCTGCAGAAAATGCCGGGTGTACGCAGCCGCTTTTTCCGGCGTCTCGGCAAACAGCGTCGACTGCCAGCTCAGGAAGTCGCCCGGTTTGGCATTCGGGCCGGCCTTGGCAACGGCGGCGCTTTCTTCGAAGACGGTCTTGACCGTCTGCACGTTCAGTTCGGCAAGCTGCTGAAGGCCGCTCGCATAGCGTTTGGCGACGTTCACGAGGACCTGCACACCGGTCGAAGGAAACAAAAATGTCTGTTGCGTGAAAGAAGGAAACATTGAGCGCTCCTGAGATGAAAGATTCGACGAAATCTGTATTTATGACCGAATTCGGCTTTTTTGCTGCACTGCAATATACAGGTTCATCATACGGCACTTTCGGCTGCCGTCAAGGAGCGTTTTCGATTTTCGTTGTACGTTGCGGATTGCGACCATTTGTATGAATCATGAGGCCGGGACGCCCTCAACTAGGATACCTAACTACCTCAACGCGCTACCAGCACGAACGGCGCGACGCCGCTATTGACCGAACCGCTCGTGAATGAATGCAGCCCGAGGTCGGTATTCCGGTATCTACCGTCCGCCCGCTGCTTCAACTCGTTGGCGGACCAGATTCCGCTTCGCTCGAAAAGAATGGACTTGGTGGCCGGTTCGTATTGCATATATCCCAGCAAATTTGACGAAGCCAGCAAAGCCGTCCTGATTCTGCTCGCCACGTCGTAGAGGATGATCGGACTCGGGCTCGTGTTGTTGTCGTCGGCGAAAAGGATTTGCTGGTTGCTGATGGCGGCGAGGAATTTCGGCTTCTTTTCCGGCAGATCGGTCAGCACGCGCGTGATGCCGCTCTCCAGATCCATTTCTGTCAGACTGCCTTCGGCAAGAGGCGCCGAAGCGCTGACAAAGTAGGCCTTTGTGGCATCAGGGGTCACGGCAAACTGATCACGGACCGTGCCCGACGCCGAACCCGCCGGATAGCCGCCGCGTATCAATCCGCTGGCCCTTTCGATGCGAAGCACTTCCAGCTTCGTCCCCGGCGCGTTCGAGAGCGCGTAGAGGTTCGTGTCGTCATTCCGGGGCGTGGCTAGCTTGATGAGGTCATAGTCTTCAGGCAGGACGATCTTCTGGAGCAGCGTCCCGGCGTCCGTGTCGATGACGCTGATGACGTTCTTGTTCGACAGATAGACCTGTGGTCCATCCAGCGCGGGCTGGAGGCTATAGCCGGTGAGCGTCGTCAGCCACGGACCGATGGGCGTGACCCGCAGAACCTTATTGGTTGCGGTGTCGATGGTGGCGAGATCGATCGACGTCGGACTTCTTTCCAGCAGCACATGCAGCCGTTTTCCATCCGCGCTGGCGAACATCTGATCGACCTGCTTGTAGTCGCCCGTCAGTGAGAGATCGATCGAAGCCTTCGCCGCGCGCGAGACAAAGTCGTACGCGGTGACCTGGGCCGGAGCCTGCGCGCGCGTCAGCGCATACAAGGTTTCGCTGAGCGGCGGGGGTCCGTAGTACTTCTGCGCCATCTCGACGTCGGTGGCGCTCAGCTTGCCGTCGCCGTTCCAGTTCGGATTGCAGTAGTTCATGATCGATGCGAGATCCCATACGCCGATCATCGTGTCGCCCGAGGTGCCTTGCGCAGG
This sequence comes from Caballeronia megalochromosomata, assembly GCA_001580565.1. Classification (GTDB taxonomy): domain Bacteria; phylum Pseudomonadota; class Gammaproteobacteria; order Burkholderiales; family Burkholderiaceae; genus Caballeronia; species Caballeronia megalochromosomata. The sequence goes on from LRBF01000284.1 coordinate 23,868, forward strand.
CTCGTTACACGTCGAGGGCGTATCGGGCCGGTTCTGCTCGTGAGCGAAGCCCAGCGCGTGACCAAATTCGTGCGCGGCAACCCGGCGAATGCAGTACTCCTCGCGCCCCTGGCAACTCGGGCTCCAGTTCCTGAAGGTGAAATCGAGCGACATGCCGCCCGCAGCGTTATTCAGCATCGCCCCCAGGCCGAGGGTGTGCGGACCACTCGCGGCATTGTCCTCGACCGAGATCCTTATGCCGTAATAGTTCGGATCGTTGGTGCAGCGCTGCCATCCCGCGAACTGGGCGCCCGAGTTCTGCGCCCATGTTTCCTCGACCGCGGAGCGTGTCCAGTTACGTTGCGCGGAGTACCGCGCGAAATCGGCGCTGCTCATGTCCCAGCAAACGCCGATGGGAACGCGGCTCCATATGGCGGTCGACAACGCGTAACCCTTGGTTGCGGCTTCTTGCTGCGCCGCCGGTCCCGCCGCAGTCTTCGCGTTCGATCCCGACGAATCGACGCCGGCGTCTCCGCCGCACCCGGTAATCAATACTCCTGATGAAATCGCCAGAACCAGCCCTCGTATCCTTCTCATCTGCGTCTCCGTTTATCGAGACCATGCAGTGGCGCGCATGGCGGAAGGAAATATGTTCAGCGTGTATTCAGATTGGAGGCTTCATTACAAAGTATTTCCGGGAGCATCTGCCTGACAGCGTCAGTGCGTCAATCATTAATTATCCGAATTGTGGGATGAGAAAGCGCGACTGACGGCACGCGTGACCGACAAGCGTCTTGCCGCGCGCGGTCAGATTATTTCTGACTAATAGTTGACTAATCCATGCGGGTTTGGTACCATTTATGTTGAAGTTCAAGAAGTCGACTGCTGCTCATCAATCGTCCGTTTCTTGCCGGAATTCGTTGTCCACTCCCTCCTTGATGCTTCTCTCGTTCATTACACACATCATTTTCTCAAGGTTTTTTCATGGATAACGGTACCGTCAAGTGGTTCAATGACAGCAAGGGTTTTGGTTTCATTACGCCGGATAGCGGCGGCGATGATCTGTTCGCGCATTTCTCGGAAATTCGCGCCGACGGCTTCAAGACCCTGGTCGAAGGTCAGAAAGTAAGCTTCGAAACGAAGCGCGGCCCGAAGGGCATGCAAGCATCGAATATCAAGCCGCTGTAATCGCGGCCTCGCGGGATCCGTTATGCGGATCCCGTCCCCCTCGGTTTTTCCTTTCCCCACTCCCCTTTATTGCCGCGAGTCCCGACATCGGTCGGTGGCCAGTCGCGCGCTTCTTCATCTGTTGCGTTTGAACGTAAGTATCAGCGCCCAAAAATATAAAAGCTAATGGCATCCATTCAGAGTTATCACGGCTACGCCGTACAGGCATCCGCACACCGTTTGCCGGATCGAACGTTTTCGGCAAATGTGGCCGTCGACCGCACAAACAAACATTTTTCCGAATCGCAGTACACCTTTTATTCCATCGGTTATTTCTCGAAGGAAGTCGAAGCGATCGCTTACGCGCGCCGCTGGGCGAAGGACTGGATTGACACGCGGGGATAGTCCTGCGGACTCGACGCATCCTCTCCGCTCATCGTTCCCATAAATGAAATGCCTTGACCGCTGTGGGCGAGGTGCGTATCGTCGATTCACGCTCAAGCGCCCTTTTGGTGTTCATCGATCGACTGCCTGACCTGCTTCTGGTTCACTCCCACTCCACGCTGCATCTCGCAGGAACACGGCCATTTCGACTTTGCTCAACGAGCCCGACGCAGCACGCAAGCCTACGGTGGAAACCCTCTTGCTCACTGCTGTGCGAGTGCGCACGTTCGCCCAGACGCGCCATCTGACCAACGCGAGCGGTTTTTTCTTCGCGCGCGCAGAGCGCCTGTTTCTCGTCACGAGCCGGCATGTGCTGGCGGACACCCCAAGCCAGCATTACCCGGATCGCGTCGAGATCGAGCTGCACGTGGATCGTGACAACCTGGGCGCGTCGGCGTGGGCCTCGTTGCCGCTCTACGCGCGAGGCATGAGCCTGTGGCGTCAGGCAGCGGATGCGGGCGGCGAGATCGACGTCGCCGTTCTCGAAGTGCCCCGCGACCAGTTGCCCCGCACGGCCGTGTTCGCCTCGTTCGATCCCGAGCACCTTCCCGCATCCGGCGACGCAATGCCGATCGGCGCTTCCGTGCTGATCGTCGGCTTTCCGCTGGGCTTTCACGACTCGCTGCATCATCTGCCGGTGGTGAGACAGGGCATCATCGCGTCCGCCTTCGGGCTGCGATTTCAGGGCAAAGGCTGCTTCATCACGGACGCGCGCACGCACCGCGGCACGAGCGGCGCGCCCGTCGTGATAAGCCGCCTCTCGACCGACGACAACGGCACGCCCTGCGCATTGCCCTGGCGGTTGCTGGGCATTCACTCCTCGACCATCGACATGACCACGCGCGATCTGCACGTGGACGAATCGCTCGGTCTGAACAGCGCCTGGTACGCCGACGTGCTGATGAGCCTCACGGATCACTGACCACGCATACGATTCGTATGCCTAATGATCCAGAAACGACCGCAGCTTGTCCGCGCGGCGCGGATGCATCAGTTTGCGAATGGCCTGGCTTTCGATCTGCCGGATGCGTTCGCGCGACACGCCCAGATGCGTGCCCAGTTCGCCAAGCGTGAATTCGGTCAGCATATCGATGCCGAAGCGCATGCGCAGGACTCTTGCCTCGCGTGGCGAAAGCGCGCTCAACGCATCGTCGATGGCGGCGCGCATGCTCGTGTGCACAGCGGCCTCGAGCGGCGATTCCGCGTTCGAATCCTCGATCAGATCGCCAAGCGTCGCATCGGCGTCACCGTTCGCCGGTGTTTCGAGCGAGATCAGGTGCATCGCCATCTTCTGAATGCTGCTGATTCTTGCCTCGGGCAGTTCCATGCGCTCGGCCAGTGTCGCGGGCAGCGCCGGCCTGCCCGTCTGCTGCAGGATTTCGCTTGAAATGCGGTTGAGTTTGTTGATCGTCTCGACCATATGCACAGGCACGCGAATGGTGCGGGCCTGATCCGCAACCGCGCGCGTGACCGCCTGGCGAACCCACCACGTCGCATACGTCGAGAATTTCCAGCCGCGTCTGTATTCGAATTTGTCGACGGCCTTCATCAAGCCGATATTGCCTTCCTGGACCAAGTCCAGAAAGTGCACGCCACGGTTCAAATACTTCTTGGCGATAGAAATCACGAGACGCAGATTGGCCTCGATCATCTCGTTCTTTGCACGCCGCATGCGGGATTCAGCCGCAAGCAACTGCCGGCTGATCTGCTTCAATCGCTGAATCGGCATGGCCGCCTGCCGTTCGAGATCGATCAGACGGTATTGCTCGGCTTGAATGGCGGGCAGGCTGCGTTCCAGCGATGCGCCGAAACCACGCGATTGCCCGGCGGTTTTCGTGGTCCAGTCGAGATCGGTCTCGTGTCCCGGAAACGATGCAATGAACTGCTCGCGCGGCATGCCGCACCGGTCGATGACAATGCCGGATATGCGCCGCTCGATCTGACGCACGTGCGCGAGCCGTTGCTGGATATCGTTGCACGCGCGCTCGACCGTGCGGGCCGTGAAGCGCACGCGGGCAAGTTCGTTGCAGATGGTGTCTCGCGCGTTCGGCGCGTCGTGCAATTGATCGACACACTCGCCGACCCGCGCGAAGAGAGCGAGCCCGTCGTTCCTGAGTTGCGTCAGCCGCAACTGGTTCGCGTCGTCTTCGGCTTCGGGATCGGTGTCGCCATCGCCGCGCGCGGATGGGTCGGTCGGCGCCGTTGCTGGCATGCTCCCGTCATCGATACGGTCGATCAGTTCATCGATGCCGAGCTTGCCCTCCGCGACCTGCCGGGCACTCGCGAGGATCATCGAGAGCGTGGGAGGACAGGCCGCGATGGCCTGAATCATCTCATTGAGACTCTCTTCGATTCGCCGTGCAATCTGAATCTCGGCCGTGCGCGTCAGCAAGCGCTTCGCGCCCATCTCGCGCATGTACATGCGCACGGGATCGGTCGTGCGGCCGAATTCGACATCGGCGCTCGAAAGCGCGACTTCGGCGTCTTCCTCCGACTGATCGTCGAGGGCGACGCTCGGCAGTGCGTCATCGAGCAGCAGCGTCTCGGGGTTGGGCGCCTGTTCGTATACCGCCACGCCCATTTCATGGAACGTGCGCGAAATATCGTCGAGCATGGTCGGCTGCGCAAGATCGTCGGGCACGTGATCGCTGATCTGCGCATGCGTGACGAAGCCCTGATCCATGCCCACACGGATCAAGGCGCGTATTGCCGTCTGCTGTTCGTCTGTGCGTTTCTTTGCCGTGGCTACGCGCACATCCTGCGCGTCCGGGTGAAGATCTTCAGTGACTTCTTTTCGATGTGAACCAGCCATTCTTTCTCCACGACCCGCTTCTTTGCCTGTGTGAGACGCTAGCCAGAGGCACAGCGGCCTGCGCGGACGAAATCACTGCGTTTCAATCGACCGAGGTCGATTCAACCAAAACGAACCTGAAGCCACTGCCGCGCCCAGTTCGCCGCAAACGCGACGGCATCGTCACGCCGGTCGAAGCCGGCAAGGTCGCCGCTCACGAAAACATCTGTTTCGCGGCCGTCCGCGTTATTGGTGCTGATACGCGCATGCGCCATATATTCGCCGTCGGCCCGGCGCGGTGTGGGATCGATGCGCATGTTGCAGGTGCTGGGTTGCATGTCGTGACCTCTTTCGTGCTGCTAGTCGAGAAACGTCCTTGCCTGCGGACACGAATCGATCATGTTTTCGGCATAAGCAATGGATGCGCGACGCGCGTCGCCGGCGCTCTGGAACGGCGCATTCGGGCTGATCCTGAAGACGCGGCTGCGTGATATGCCCATCGCCGCCGAAGGTTCCTGAATGCGCACGGCGGCATCGAATCCATCGTCCTGATTGTGTCCGTGGCTGGCGCCGGGGGGGCGATGCGAAAAGACGAGCGGATATATTTCCAGGCCACGATAAAGGCGGTTTTCGACTGTCATTTGATGATCTCGCGCCGCGCGCAGGCGGTAATGTAGTAAGGGGCGTAGAGCTGTATCGGCAATGCTGACACGACTGACCGCGTTGCACGGTCTCCGATCCGGGGCTGATCCCATTGAGGGCAGGCGCTTGAGCGCTATCGGATGCTGCGAATTGATCGCAACTCGCTTGATTCGTCCATCCTACGCGGTTTCAGGATTTTGTATAGCGAAATTTTCACGACTATAAGCACATTAATGACGCCAGTTTGACGGCGGAAACCCGGCGCTTTGAAAGTCCTTTCCACCCGATCCGGCATGCTACGGAGTGGATGACGCCTATTTTCCCGACTCATCGCAGGTGGGGCCCACTCATCAGAAGATCGCGTGCAAGATCGGGAAATTCAGGTACACGCGTTGCGTCCTTTCTTTTCCTGGACCCGTTTGCTGGGCGCTCCGGCCTCGCACCCCTCAACGTTTCGCGAATGAAATCGAGGCATGCATGAAAGTCCGCTTCATCACCTACGTGAACTGCCCGTGCGGGCATCGCGGCTCCATTGTGGAGAGCATTTACGACGACGGACAGTCGCACTGGTATCTGGCCACATTGCGCGGCCTCTCGCATACCGGTCACTACGATGGCGCCAATAGTCTCTTCGCCGAAAACACGCCCGCGTGTACAGCGTGCGGCCTTTCGTTGACTCCGGAAAATGTCGATTCGAGCGAGTTCATGAGCCGTCAGGCGCACGACCACGCCGAGATCAAATAATCAGGATCACTTAGGTAATCGATCCGCCGTCGTCAGAGAACGGCTGCCAATTGCGCAGCCAACGCTAGCTTCACTTCGCGCAAATAGCGGCGCGTCAGTTGCACGTCGCCGGTTGCGAAACGCAACTTTAAGGCGAGCGCCGTCCCGAAGGGACACTTCAGCGCCGCCTTTATTCCCCCGCCTCGCACAAATAAATCGCCGTTTTCGCGCGGAACAAACGCGCGCCCTGCGCTGTTTTGCTTTCGACGGTCGCGGCAACCTGCTGCGACCATGACCGGCACGATTCGTCCAGCGAACCGGCCAGGCAGGAGGCATCATGCACCGCGAAATCTTCGTCCTGGAGCACAGCTCCTTCAGTTTCGGCTGCATTTATCGGGTGGACCTGCGCAGCCGCAGCGGCCGCCTGATCGAAACCCACTACGTAAGGCTGAGCGATATCGCCTGGTGCTGACCCCCAAAGGAGACCATCCATGCCCTACGCTTACGCTTGCTTGCCTGACATCGTTCTCTACGATGAATGGCTCAGAGGTACCTCGTCGCTGCTTCAGGTGCGCAGTGCGGCGCTGAAGAACCTGGACGAGCAGATCCAGATGTATCACCGCAATCGCACCGTGCATCAGTTTCACCGGCTGGTGAGCGCGTTCGAGTTCTGGCAAGAGTCGGTCGGCCCGGGCGATGAGTGGAAGGCCGCCTCGCGCAACGGCTCGAAGTATTTCACGCTGCTCGATCAGCAACTGCGCGGCAAGGGAGACACCGACGCCGCAGCCGGCGCGCAGGACTTCATGACGCCGGCGCTCATCAATTCGCGTCTCGGCGTGCTGTATCTGTTCGGCAACATGGAGATCGAGGACGACACTTTTCAGGTGCTGCTGGAAGGGGCCTTCGAGATCACGAACGTCGGCCTCGGATTCGCGCCTGACACCAACGTCGCCGCCTCGCGCGCCGCGGAGGTGCTGGACAACAGTCTCGTGCAGAAGTCGGCCTCGGTGGCGCTCGAACAGGTGCAGAAGAAGATCAAGAAGCGCAAGGAACCCACGCTCGTGAGTTCGAACCAGCTCACGCTGTCCACCATCACGCTGCCTGCGCTGAGCAGCGCGGCGCAGCGTCTATATGAAGCCATCCGCGCCAAGGTCGAGGAAGGCACGAAGAAGCTCTGGGACATGATTCGCGAGAAGGTCGCGGATATCCGCCATGACCCGGCGGGCTTCGCGCTCGACACCATGCCCGCGCTGCTGCGCAAGCTCGTCAACGTGCTGTGCAGCAAGCTGCTCGCCACGCTCGCACCGTTCATCGGCGCGGGTCTCGATATCGCCAAGGGCGTCGCCAACACCGTCGACAGCAGCATCACCAAGTATCGCGAGTGGGTGCAGGGCCGCGATGTCCAGCTCGTCACCGGGCACCCCGGAACCATCGTGGAGGCGATCAAGCGCGCGATGAAACTGAGCATCGGCTCCGGCGTGTACGACCTCGTCAAGGGCAGTGCGAGCCTCGGCTTGCAGTTCGCGAGCCAGGGCGCATCGACCATCGTCGATGCGGTCGTTTCCATCATGGAAACCATCGCGAAGGCCATCTGGAAGATCGTCGAGATCAAACGCATCAAGCGCTTCTGCGAGCAGGCGAAGGAATACTGGGACGCGCGCATGCAACGCGATGCGCTGCATACCCGCCCGATCGCCTTCAATAGCTGGTTCAAGCGCTACGCGGTGCCGATACCGGCGCTGTCGGTGCTCGCCCTCAACGCGGGCATATGCGGCGACAAGATGCATTTCCTCGCGATGTTCAAGGACGACGAGACCATCGTGACGCAGGCGGAATTCAGCGCCGGCTGCAAATACGTCGACAATCTCAAGGTCTGGGGGTCGAGCTATCTGAGCGATGCGGGATTCGCGTTCAAATCCGACGATGCGATGATCTCGGGGCTGCTCACGCTCGCCACGAGCCACACGGAAGAACAGACCTGGGACCTGAAGCTGCGCAAGGCCATCCTGGGCTTTCTGAACGCGTAGCGTTATCACGAGACGCACTCGAATCGACGCCTTCGCGCTCGCTCGCGAAGGCGTTTTTCATTGCCCGTGCGCCAGGCGCGCATCCATCGGCGTCACAGAAAATTTTCCTGGAATAGATGCGGGGGCTCGGCTGTTTTCGTCGCAATCCCTTCACGCTTTGAGGCATCGACCGCGATGAACGTCCGAACCCTGTTGCAAGGTCTGCGCATCGGCTTCGCCATGGCGTGTCTGTGCGCGTTTCAGGGCGCGCATGCGGGGCAGGCGTTGCTGCTGCCCGAAGGGACCGTCACGCTGATTCGCGGCACGACCGTGTTCAGCGTCGATACGCCCATCGCGGTGCAGCCCGGCGATCTCCTTGCCACCGATGCGCACGGCGGCGCGCAAATCGAAGACGGCAACGGCACGATCATCGCGCTCGGCGCGGGCACGCGCATCGCCCTCGATGCAGCGCAGCACGGCGATTCGCTCGCCCTGCTCTCGGGCTGGATCAAGATCGCGCGGATTCATGCCGCGCCGGAACCCTTGTCGATCGATACGGCCGTGCTCCACGCCGCCTTGCGCGACGGCGCCGTCGTGCTGCACGCGAGCCGCGATACGACATCGCTCTTCATCGAAACGGGCGGCATGACGCTCACGCTTCCCGATCACGCCGATGCCCGCACGCCGCTCGACGGCGAGCACTACGCCGAGCGCCAAGCCGCGAAACCGCTCGACGTGCGCCCGCGCCCCGCGCCTGCGTTCATTGCTTCCATGCCGATGCCGTTTCGCGATCCGCTGTCCGATACAGCGCCCGCGAACGCGAAGCCCGGTGCGCCCTCGCAAGGCCGCCCCGCCACCTACGCCGATCTCGCCGACTGGCTCACCGCGCCGCTCGGCATCCGGCGCAGCTTCGTCGCGCGCTTCCGGCCGCTCGCGCAGGGCGAGCCGTTTCGCTCGCAAGTGCGGCAGAACCTGCGCGATCTTCCCGAATGGCGGCGCGTGCTGTGCCCGCCGCCCGCCATGCCGCGACGACGCGTAGCCGTACCCGTTCAGGCGCAATCAACCGAGGTGGAGTCATGAGACTGTCGCTCGCCGTCAAGTTTAATCTGGTGTTTCTCGCGGTCTTCGTCGTCGGTTTCGTGTCGGCGGGCTTCGCCGCGCGCGAATTGCTGCGCCGCGCGGCCATCGACGAAACCGTGCAGAATGCGCGCGTCCTGATGGAAGCGGCCAGCGCCGCGCAGAACTACACCGCGACGCAAGTCACGCCGCTCCTGCAGACGCAGCTCAAGTACAGCTTCGTGCCGCAATCGGTGCCGGCCTTCTCGGCGGTCGAAACCCTGATGACGCTGGAGAAGCGTCTCGCGGGCTACTCGTATCGCTCGACGATGCTCAATCCGACCAACCCGCGCGACCGCCCTTCCGACTGGGAAGCGGACGTGATCCGGCATCTGCACGACAAGCCCGAGCTGAAGGAAGTCGTCGGCCTGCGCGATACGCCAACCGGGCAGAACCTGTATATCGCGCGCCCGAACCGCATCAACGACGCCGCCTGCATGGAATGTCACAGCGTGCCCTCGCGCGCGCCGAAGACGCTCATCGACAAATACGGCCCCAACAACGGATTCAACTGGACGATGCACGATGTTATCGGCGCGGATTTCGTCTCGGTGCCAATGGCGCTGCCGGTCGCCCGCAGCGACGCGGTGTTGCGCACCTTTCTCGCCTCGCTGCTCGCCGTGTTCGTGTTGCTGCTGATCGCGCTGAACGTGATGGTGCATCTGCTCGTCACGCGGCGCATCCGTGCACTCTCGCGCGCCGCCGATCAGGTGAGCCTCGGCCAACTCGACGGCGCGGACTTCACCGAGCGCGGCCGCGATGAAATCGCATCGCTCGCCGCCTCGTTCGCGCGCATGAAGACGAGTCTCGTCGAAGCGTTCAAGATGATCGAGGCATGAAGTGGCCAGCACCGCGACCGACCCGCCGCGCCCCACGCACCTCGGCAAGTACCGCATCGAGGCGACGCTGGGCGCGGGCGCGATGGGCGTGGTCTATCGCGCGTTCGATCCGCACATCGAGCGGCACGTCGCGCTGAAAACGGTGCGCCACGAGCTGTTCGAAAGCGGCGAGCGGGCAAGCCTCATGGCGCGTTTGCGCAACGAGGCGCAGGCGGGCGGACGGCTCGCGCATCCGAACATCGTCGGCGTGTACGACTACGGCGAAACCGAAGACACGGCCTTCATCGCGATGGAACTGGTCAGCGGCCATGGCCTGAAGTCGCTGCTCGACGCGGGCCGGCCGCTGGATGTCGCCACCGCGCTCGCCTGGTTCGGCCAGTTGCTCGCCGCACTCGGTTTCGCGCACGAACACGGCGTCGTGCATCGCGACATCAAGCCCGCGAATCTGCTCGTCAGTGCGCAAGGCCGGCTGAAAGTCGCGGACTTCGGGGTCGCGCATGTCGAATCGTCCACGCTGACGCTCGCGGGCGCGATGATCGGCACGCCGTCTTACATGTCGCCCGAGCAGTTCACCGGCGACGCCGTCGATGGGCGCTCCGATCTCTTCTCCGCCGCGATCGTGCTCTATCAGATGCTGACCGGACACCGTCCGTTCGCGGGCGCGTCGCAAGCCGAGGTCATGCGGCAAGTCCTGTATGAGACGCCGCGCGTGCCGTCCGCCTGCAACCCCGCGCTGCCGCCCGCCCTCGATGAAGTGCTCATGCGCGCGCTGGCAAGACGCCCTGCCGCGCGTTTCCAGACGGCGGCCGAACTGCAGGGCGCGCTGGACCATGGGCCCGCCACAGCAGACGACTGCACGATTATCGAAGCGCCGTCAGTGGCGCCGACCGAAGCGCTCGCTTCGGGGACGGGTTCGTGGCGCGGCGACTCCCTGCCTTCGCTCACGATGTGGCCCGCCGCCATGCTCGCTTCGGTCGAGACGCAACTGGCCGCGCAGATCGGGCCGGTGGCGCGGTTGCTCGTGCGGCGCGCGGCGGCGCGCATCGCCAATGGGCCGGACTTGCCCGCGCTCATCGCGCTGCTCGCGCCGCACGTGCCGTCCGACAAAGGCCGTGCGCAGTTCATCGCCGCCTTCGAGGAAGGTTCCCGCGCAGGGTCGACGCAAGGCGCCGCATCCTCGTCGGGCGCATCACATTTCACATCGCTCGGCGCCGAGGAAGTGCAGGCCGCCGCGCTCAGGCTCGCCGTCTATCTCGGGCCGATCGCGAACATCGTCGCGCGGCGCGAGGCGTCGCGCGTGACCAGCCTCCGGGCGCTTCACGAGCGGCTCGCGGCCGCGATCTCCAACGCACACGACCGCGCCCGTTTCGAGCGCGACGTCGGCCTGTAGACCCACCCATCCGAAGGAGCCTGACCGATGGATTCCGACACGCTCACGCCCTGCGCCGCGCTACGCCTTGCCGACTGCTCGGCGTTCGGCATCACCGACACGGGCCGCGTGCGCCGCGAAAACCAGGACCGCTTTCTGATCGACCCGGCGCTGAACCTCGTCGCGGTCGCGGACGGCATGGGCGGTCACGCGTTCGGCGCGCGCGCCAGCGCCGCCGCGCTCGAACGCATCGCCGCGCGACTCGCCGCCCCGCCCGCGCCGCACGCGAGCGCCGATGACCCCGACGCCACCGTGCACGACGCCTCGGCCTGCGCGATGCGCGCCGCAGCCGACGCCCTCGACGACGCCAACGCCACGCTCCACGCGATGAACCTGCGCGAGCGCCTCGCGCCGCATCGATCGATGGGCACGACCCTGACCGGCATCTGGCAGCCGCCTGGCTCGTCGCAACTGATTTCCTTGCACATCGGCGACAGCAGACTCTACCGCTATCGCGATGGCGCGCTGACGCAGTTATCGCGCGACCAGACGCTTTATCAGCAGGCGCTGGAGCGCGGCGTCATCGAGCATCTGCCGCCGCGTAACGTGCTCCTCCAGGCGCTCGGACCGCTGCCGTCGATCACGCCTGTGGTGGAGGCGCATGTGTGGCTGCCCGGCGACCGCTATCTGCTGTGCAGCGATGGATTGCACGGCGAGGTGCCGCATCGCGAGATCGAAGCGGTGCTCGCAGACGTGAGCCCGCGCGACATCGACTCAGCATGCCGGCGTCTCATCGCGCTGGCGCTCGATGCGGGCGGCAAGGACAACGTCACGGCCATCATCGCGTGTTTCGACGGCGTCTAATCATCTGCATGACGAAATAATGCCGCGACGAACGCGGCATCGGGCACTCCTACGCTCGTACACGCGGATGCCGCGTGCCACCAGTCGCTCATTGCCCGCGTGCCCGCATGACACGGCACCGGGACACCGGTCGCATCATGCGCCTGCGAGAGCGCCAGCAATCCTGCATCGAAGTCCGCGAGACGCGCGCCGCGATCGAGTGTCGCGAGCGCGAGCGCGCCGCAACGCGCGAACCACGCGTGAGCATGCGGACGCCACATCGGCCATGTCTGCGCCTCGACGGGCGCGGCGATCGTGAGCGGAAAGTGACGGCCCGCGCTGTCGACACTCGGCATCAGCACGCCCGCCCATCCGCTTTCTCCCAGCACGCCGCCGCCGAGCGCGAAGCACCACAGCGGCGCGCTCAGATAGTCATCGAGCCATGCGCGCCCGTGCGCCGCGCGGCTCGCGAGCAGGCCCGCCTGCAGCATCGCATCCCAGGGCTCGACGAAGCACGCCGGCAAACGGCGCGTCACGAAATCGCCGTTGCCGCGCAGCTTGCCGAAGCACCCGGCGACGCCCGGCCCCGCCATCACAGATGCTCCGGGCAGCGGAACTGTTCGAGCGGCGCGCGGCGAAACGGATTGACGACGCTCGTCGCATCCAGTTCGAGCACGGCCTTGCGTCCGGCCGAATCGAACGTGAGTTTGTAGCGATCCGGCTGTGCAGTCGCGTCGAGCCTGCCCGCGTCGATCAGATGCAGGAGCGCCCACGGACCGCTCGCGTCCAGCGGCGCGGTCTGCGCGGCCGAAGGTGGATCGAACTGCGCGCCCGCGCGGCCCGTGTTCTTGCCGCCCGGCCATTTCAGCAGCATCGACTGGAGGCCGTCCTGCCTGAGCGCGAGCTGTTGCCCGTCGATGTCGAGATTCACTTGCGTCACCGCCGGATCGAAGGAAAGCGCCTTCACGCGAAAGCGGATCGACATGTCGCGGCTGCCGTCGTGGAAGAACGCGTCGCGGATCTGCGCGGCGCGCTGGAACTGTGCGAGCGCGTCGCGCGGCATGCCCGCGGGCGGCGTGCCGGCGCGCCATTGCCAGACCGGCCCGCTCGTATCGACCAGCGCGGCGAGGTTCTTCTGGAAGAAATCGTCGATGAGGCCGCCCGGCGCGAACAGCTTGCCGAAGTCGTCGGCGGCGACATCGCGCGTCGAGCCGCGCACGAACGGATACCGGCCGTCGAGCGCGCGGCGGCACAGCGGCCCGGCGCTCGCGTTCCACTGCGCGTCGAGGCGAGCGCGCTCGCCGCCTTCCAGAAGCGTCGTGGCCGCCGTGGCAAGCGACGCGGCGACCGGCGTGAACGGCGCCGGGGTCGTCTGGCTCGCGAGCCGCAGCTTGCCGAGCGCGTCGCCCGCCGGCGCGCTCTGACCCATTCTGCGCGCGGCGTCGGCGGCGTCGAGATAGACGGCGGCGTCCTTGAGCGGCGCGAAAGCGCGGTCGAGGGATGCGGGATCGCCCGGCTTGCCCGCAAGCTCGTGGAGCGCCTGGAAGTGATCGTCCACCGGCGTCTTGGCGAGCGCCGTCTCGCGCGCCGCCGCGATGATGAACTTCCTGAGCGGCGAATCCGGCGCGGACAGTTCATTCGCGATGCGCGCGCCATCGGCGAGGCCGGTGACGGGCGCCGCGGTCACGTCGTCGAGCAGGCCGTCCCATGCGTGGATGTAGGCGTCGAAGTAACGTGTATCGAGCGCGGCGCGCAACGCGGCGATGCCCTCGGGCGTCAGGGCGACGTCGTCGCGGCCGAGCACCCAGGCGTCTTTCGCGACATCGGCGAGCGCGGCGTCGCGCAGCCGCGCGTATTGCGCGTAGCCCGCGCGGGTGTACGCGCCCGCAACGCCGGCGGTGAGCGGCGCGCCGCTTGCGCGCCTGAGCAGGAGCGGCGCGTTGGGCCCGGCCGCGGCGCTCACGCTGAACGGGGCGAGTCTGGCCTGCGCGAGCTCGCCGTCCACCCGGTTGCCGATGCGCTGCGAAAGCGGCAATTCGGCCAGACGCGCGCGCGCCGCCTTGATGAGCGTGTCGTCGAGCGGCAGCGACGGATCGAAGTGCGTCTTGTCGAAGAGCGCGGCGAGATGCGCGTCGAGCGCGGTTGTCTGCGCCTGACTCGCGCCGCCCGCGAGCGCCGGGACCAGATGCGCACGCAGCGCGGCGGCGTCGAAATGGCGCGCGTCGCCGAGCATCAGATAGGCGCGCAGCGCTTCATAGCGATACGCTTCGGTCTTCGCGGCATCGTCCGGACCGCCGTCGCGCAGTTCCTGCGTGAGCTTGCCGACGACGAGCGGCAGCAGCGTCTGGTCGAGCAGGCGCCGATACGTCACGCGTGCCTCCTGGCCGAGCTTGTCGCCCTGATACAGCCAGAGCCGGGTGAGCCACGGTACCGGCTTGCCGGCATCCGCGTAACCGCCGGGCAGCGCGCGCGCCGCGTCGAGCAGCGGCAGCACCGCGAGCGGATCGGCCTGCGCATTGGCTTCGCGCGCCAGTTGCCGCACGTGCCCGGTCTGCTGCTCGAACCCGGCGACATACGCGCGGTTGCGCTGATAGCTCACCGCCATGGCCGCCAGCGCGAGCATCAGCGTCACGCCGACGAGCGCGAGCGCGCCGCGCCGCAGCCACGCGCTGTATCGTTCGAAGCGCACGTTCGCGCCGACGAGCCCCGACTCGGCGATCACCACATCCTTGAGCAGCCGGTTGATGAAGTACGCGCGCCCCGACGCGTCGCGGTTGTACGCGACGTCGCGCCGCAGGCCGAGCGATTGCGCGATGGCGCTGATGGCGCGGTCGATCGGCCGGCCATGCTGCGTGCCGCTCGTGAAGTACACGCCGCGCAAAAGCGGCGACGCCTCGAAGCGCGTGCCGCGAAACGCGCCGTCGAGAAAGCGCCCGAGCGCCGGCTGCAGCCCCGCGAACTGCTGCGCGAAACCGTAGATGCGCGCGCGCCGCGCCACATCGGTTTCCCGCTGCATGCGATGCAGCACGCGCGATTGCAGCCGCGCGCCGAGCGCATCGAATTCGGCGGGAAATGTGTCGAGCGCGGCGAGCGCCGCGCCCGCGCCCGGCGACTCGTCGAGCGTGAAGGTGATGCCCCAGACCTGATTGCGCTCCGCTTCCCCGAGGTCGTCGAAGAACTCGGTGAAACCCGCGAGCAGATCGCACTTCGTCACGACGACGTAGACCGGAAAGCGCACCCCGAGCCGCTCGCTAAGCTCCGTGAGGCGGCTCCTGATCGTGCGGATGTGCGCATCGCGCGCGGCTTCGTCCTCACGCACCAGATCCGCCGCCGAAAGCGTGACGATGAGACCGTTCAACGGCCGCCGCGGCCGGTACTTGCGCAGCAGTTGCAGAAAGCCCGTCCACGCGGATTCGTCGGCTTGCGCGTCGCTGTCCTGCGTCGTGAAGCGGCCCGCGGTGTCGACGAGCACGGCGTCGTCGGTGAACCACCACTCGCAGTGGCGCGTGCCGCCGACGCCGCCGATCGCCTCGTCGCCGAGTTGCTCGCGCAGCGGAAAGCGCAGGCCCGAATGCGCGAGCGCGGTGCTCTTGCCGGTGCCCGGCGCGCCGATGAACATGTACCACGGCAACTGGTAAACCCATTGGCGGCCATTGACGCCTTTCATGCGCGCCCGCCGCAGGATCGCGAGCGCCTGCTCGAAGCGTTCGCGCAGCACCGCGAGCTCCGCGCCGCCCGCCGTCGAAGCCTGCCCCCGCCCCGCCATGCCGCTCATGAAGCGCAGATTGACGAGGCGCGCGGCGGCGAGGCGTACGCCCCACGCCAGCGCCCAGGCGGCGACGAGCGCGGCGATCGCGATCCAGCGGGCGCGCGGCGATTCGAGCGGCGCGTGGCCGTTGAACGCAAAGAGCGGCCCTTCGAACCAAACGACGAGGACGAGCGCGAGCACGCCCGCGAGCGTGAGCCATGGCGGCGTCCTGAGCGTTGCGGCGATTTTTTTCATCGATGTCTCCATGCTGGGCTGTCTTCCGGATGAGTCAAGAAGACGCGCCGGGTGCGAGCAGCGTGATCTCCACGCGGCGGTTCTTTGCGCGGCCTGCGGGCGTGTCGTTCGACGCGAGCGGCTCGGCGTCGCCACGCCCTTCGGCGGAAAAGCGCGCGGGCGCGCCGGTGAGCGACGCGAGCATCGCGCTCACACTCTCGGCGCGCGCCTGCGACAGATGCCAGTTCGACGGGAAGCGCGCGGACAGCAGGCGCTGGTCGTCGGTGTGGCCCGTGACGACGACCTTGCCGGGCACCTGCTTCAACGCATCCGCGATGCGTCCGATCAACCCGTCGTAGGCCGTTTCGAGCGTCGCGCTGCCCGAGGCGAACAGGTTGTCGCCGTGAATCGTGACGATGGAACGGTCCCCCGCCTCGCGCACCGAGACGAGTCCCTGACGGATCTCGGGCGCGAGGAAGGTCGCGAGCGTCGCGGTGGCGGCGGGCATCGCGGCCGGCGCGATCACGCTCGCCTGCGCGGCGGGCCGCTCGCTCACGCGGATGCGATCGAGCGCATCGAAGACGGGGTCCGACATGCGGTTCAGGCTCACGGCCAGCGCGATGTGCGCCGCCACCAGCACGACGCCCGCGAGCGCGGCGCAGACCCACGCGGGCAGGCGCTGCCCGAGCGGCTTGCGCGCGCGACCGGCGGGCCGCCAGCGCACCGACAGTTCGGTTTCGAAGGCGCCGCGCTGCGTGCGGATGATCCGTTCGAGCCGCTCGCGCACGGACTCGAGCTGGCTGCGTCCGCCGTCGATCAGCCGATAGCGTCCCTCGAAGCCGAGCGACAGGATCACGTAGAGCAGCTCCAGCACGTCGACGTTGCGCGCCGGGTCCTGCGCGAGCCGTTGCAGGATCAGGAAGAAACGCTCGCCGCCCGACGCCTCGTTATGGAAGGTCACGAGCAGGCTGCGGCTCGCCCATACGCCGCTGCCCCACGGCGTGCCGGAGATCGCCTCGTCGATGCAGGTGCACAGGCAATAGCGCGCCGCCGCGAGCCTTTCGGTGTCGATGCCGCTCGCGCGGGCATCGTGCTCGAAGGCGCGCACCATGCGCACGAGCTCCGCGCGCAAGCCTTCGATATCGGCCATCGACGCGCGATGGCGCAGCGGCAGCGCAAGCTCCAGCAGCGGATTGGCCGCGCGCACGAGCGGATTCAGACCGCTCGCGACCGGCAGCACCGGTGCGCGCGGCGCGGCATCCTGCCGTGCGTGACCGGCTTCCTGCTCGCGCGCACGCACCGGCGCGCGGCCGCCCGGTTGCGGGATCAGGATGGTGTCGTCCGGGTCGAAGCCCGCGTCCGGAAAAGTCGGTGCGTTCACGATGACGTCCTTCGTCGAATGAGGCCCGGCGTTCACGGGCGGATCGCCCAGAACTCGAACTCGATGCCGGGAAAATCGCCCGCGACGTGCAGCGCCACGCCCGCCGAGGTCGCGAACTGCCGCCACAGCTCGCCGCCGCGCTCCAGCTCGAAATAAGTGAAGCCGGCATGGAACGGCAACTGGCGCGGCGCGACCGGCAGCGCGCGCAGCGCGACACCCGGCAACTGGAGATTGACGAGATCGCGGATGCGCTCGACCGGCCCGAGCTTGGCCTGTTGCGGAAAGCCGTTGAGCAGCGCGGCCGGCGCGAGATCGGCCTTGACCGCGAGCACGAAGCTCGCCGAGCGGAACAGATCGCGGTCCGGCACGATCGCCACGCGCAAGCCGTACTTGCGCTCCTCCAGCGCGATCGGCACCGCATGCGGGTCCATCACGGCGGCGAGCGCGGCACGCAGCGCGTCGACGAGCGGCGTGAAGGTCTCGTCGAGCCGCTCGTGGCGATACGCCGGGAACGCGGCGGGACGCTTGCCGGGCTGGCTGAAGGTCGCGAGTTCGCCGGCCAGTTGCAGCGCCTGCTGATGCAGGTCGTGCGGATGCAGGCCCGTCGTCGACGCGATGCCCGCGAACAGCGGCTCCGACCGGTTGAGCACCTGCAGCAGCAGGAAGTCTGCGATCTCCGCCGCGCCGGTCGCGGCGGGCCGGGCGAGGCGCGCGGCGAGCGCATCGGCGCGCTGGTGCATGAGGCCCGCCAGTTCGTCGACGAAGCCGCACAGCCGGCGCGACACGCGATAGTCGAGGCACGGCGGCGCGTAGGCGGCATCGAGCACGATGCTGTTGTCCGCGCGGCGCTCGACGATGCGCGCGATGCCGAGCGACGTGTGCGCATGCACCACGTCCTGCGCGAACGCGAGCCGCAACTGCAGCTTGCCGACCTGCACGAGCGCCGCGCCGATCGCGCCCTCGTTGCTGTCGAGCACTTCGGTCTCCGCGATGCGATGACGCGCGAAACCATCGACGGCCTGCGCCGCGTGCGCCGCCTCGGGCACGCCGTGACGCGCGACCGGCAGCGCGAGCACGACCGTCAGGTCGCGCGCGTCTTCGGGCACGGCGAGCGGGAGCGGCAGATCGTCGTCGGCGGGCAGGCGAAACGGACTGCCATCGGGCAGCACGCCCGCGCACGCGGTGAGCGCGATGCGGCCGAGCTTCAGTTGCTCCGTGTCGATCGCCAGTTCCGAGAAGCCGAATGCGTAGGGGCGCAGCGCCGCGCAGCGCGCATCGATCTGCGCGCGCAGGTAGCGGTCGTGCTGTTGCAGATGCTGCGGCTGCAGCAGCATGCCTTCCGACCAGATCACCTTGTTGTTCCAGGACATCGTCGCCTCGCTATCGGATTGAAGGGGCCAGCGGTTGCGCGTCGGCGAAACCGTTCGCCTGCCGCTCGTATGCGTCGTTGAAGGCGCTGCCGCAGAGCGCCTGAAGATCGTCGGCGCTGGCCCGTTCGAGCTCGGCGTGCAGCGCGACCAGACGGTCCCACTGGCGCGCCTTGCGGCATGCGGGCAGCCAGTCGAGCCAGCCGCGCTGCGTGTCGGCGCGCGCGATCGCCTGCGGATCGAAGCGGCCGAGCAGATGCTGCATGGCCGCGCGCGTGCCCGCGAGGACCGCCAGCTCGTGGCGGCGGATATCGTCGAATGCGCCTTCGAGCGCGCTCTGCGGCGGCAGATAGCCGGCGCTCGCGTTGCGCAGCATCTGCGCGAGGGCGCCATCGCCGTCGGGAAAGAACTTGAGCGGGTTGTTGTCGCGCTGGACCAGCATCGTCGTGTCGAGGCTGATCTCGCGCTTGAGCACCGAGCGCGACAGCAGCACGTCCACCACGCCGCGCACCGCCGTGCGCAGCATCGCGCCGGCCAGATGCGCGACCTCTGCGGGATCGCGCCCGTTGAGCGCGCCCGCGTCGACGCCCATGCCGTCGAGCAGCGCGGCGAACGACGATTCCGCGACGGCGTCATTGGCCGCTTCGCGCGGCTGAGCGCGGGGCGCGGCAACGGGCGGCAGCGCGGCGCTCACGGCGGGCGCGACGGCGACATCGCTCAGCGGATCGTAGTCGTGCGGAATGCCGCCTGCCGGCGCATGCGCCGCCGCGCCGGAAGGCGGCACGTACGCGAACTGCTCGGGCGGCACGTGATCGCTCTCCGAACCGGCGAACGCCGCGTGCCCGTCGAGACGCGCCGCGACTTCCAGCGTCGGACTCGCTTGACCCAGCGGATCGAATCGCGGCCCGGACAGCGGGGCATCCGCGAGCACCGCCGCGAGCGCGAGCGGATCGTGCGCGAATGCCTGCGTCGCGGCGCCTTCGATTGGACTCGCGATATCGAGCGGATCGAAACCGCGCCGGTCGTGCACGCCGAGCGGCGCGTCGAAGGCGTCGGCGCTCGCTCGCGCCAGCGTGCGCACGTCGAGCCGATAACCGCCGATCTCCAGCAGGTCGCCATCGGCGAGGCGCGCAGGCTGACCGCCCGCGAGCGGACGGCCGTTGAGCCGGCTCGGATTGCCGCCGAGATCGGCGAGCCGCCAGCCGTCGCCCGTCCAGTCGATGCGCGCATGCACGCGTGACACCGTTTTCGCCGCGTCCGGCAGCACCATCGTGTTGTCGGGACCGCGCCCGATGGTGCCGCCCGCCGCGTCGAAGCGGCACGCGAGCGGTGCATCGGGCGCGTTGCCCTGATAGGTGTCGACTGCGAGCGTCAAATGCATGGTGTCTCCTTTGCGCCTTCATTTCGAGCCGTCGTCGGCCTGCCGGGGATCGGCGGGCGCATCGGGGGACGCGCTCGCCGCGCCCGCGCCGCCCGCCCCGCCACCGCAATTGATCTGCACGACGGCGCCGTCGATCGACACCGGCCCGGCCGCGCTGATCGAGATGCCAGCCGGCCCGAGCACGATGGTGTTGCCGCCCGCCTTGAGCGTGAGCGTCACGCCCGCCTCGATGGTGACGTTGGCTCCGCCCTTCACATCGACGTTAACACCCGCCCCCACCAAAATATTCGCCCCGCTTTTGTGATTTGTATCGCCGCCGATATCGAGGGAATACTTGCCGCCCACGCGCGCGCGGTGACTGCCCTGCACCGCATCGCTGCGGTCGCCGCCGCAGCGCGCGAAATCGTCCTGTTCGACGATCACGTGCCGCTCATGGCCGATGCGCGTGAGCGCGTCATGCTTCACCCACGTCTCCAGATCGCGCTCGGCGTGAAAGAACAGTTGCTCGGCGTCCTTCGTATCGTCGAAACGCATCTCGTTGAAGCCGTTGCCGCCTTTGGTCGAATTGGTCTTGAGCGTCGTGCGCGCCATCTTCGCGGGGAGTTCATACGGCGTCGTCTGCGCGGCGTTGTAGACGCTGCCGATCACGAGCGGCTGGTCCGGATCGCCTTCGATGAAATGCACGAGCACTTCCTGCCCGATGCGCGGCAGAAAGAACGCGCCATAGCCCTTGCCGGCCCAGGGCTGCGCGACGCGCACCCAGCAGCGCTGCAGGGACTCGCGCGCTTCCGTGGGGCAAAGCTGCTCCCAATGGAACTGCACCTTGATGCGGCCGTATTTGTCGGTATGGATCTCCTCGCCCTTCGGCCCGACGACCACCGCCGTCTGCGGCCCCGCCACGCGCGCGCGCGGCGTGCTGCGCGCGGCGCGGAATCCGGCGTCGCGGGGCAGCGCGCGCAAGGCGCAATCGAACACGGGCGGCCGCTCGCGCGCGTCCAGCGTTGAAAGATAGTCATCCGAATTGATTTCGTATTCGGCCGCGACAACCAGATGTTCGCGGTTCTGCTGCGCGAGCGGATGACCGGTGAGGCGAATGAGGCCGCCCGGCCACACGGCGCGCGCGGTCGTGCGCGCGCTCACGAACACGTTGGCCGCCTGATGCGCCTCGACATGCGCGCGCGCCAGGCGCTCGGCGTCCTCATGCTGCGTATAGCCCGGCGCATGCTCCTGCATCGCGTGGACGGCCGGGTCGAAGTGCGTGGCGCGCAGCGCCCGTGCGACCAAACCCTGCTGCGCCGATTGCGACGGCTTCTCGAAGTCGTAATCGTTGATCTCGACGATGCCCGTCGCCACTTCGCCGCCCGCGGACCATGCGTAGACCCACTCGTGCTCGTGCGGCGCGTCGGCTTGGGCGCGAAACGGCAGCGCGGCGCAATGGGGCGTCGCGCCATGCACCTGCGACGAATCCGTGAGGATCAGCCGATGCTTGCCGTCCCGATGCTCGAAGTAGTAATAGATGCCCTCGCGCTCGGCGAGCCGGCTCACGAAATCGAAGTCGGTCTCGCGGTATTGCGCGCAGTGTTCGAGGCTCGGATAGCTCGCCGTGCATTTGTTCTCGAACTCGATGTGATAGTCGGCGAGCACATGGCCGATGATCGCGGGCGTCGTGAGCCGGTGAAAGAACCGGCAGTGCGACGCGCGCGTGAGCAGCCACAGGCGCGGGCGCACCGTCGCGCGATACAGCGCCGGGCGGTTGGGCTGCGTGCTCGCGGGCCGCGCCAGCTCGAACGCCGTGACGATGCCGTTGTACTCGCGCGTGCCGCCGCCCGGAATCGCCAGCGACAGTGAGAAGTCGCTGCCGAGCATCCTGGCGATATCGACGCTTGACTGATCGACGAGCAGTTCGAGATCCCATTGCGCGAGCCGTCCCAGTTCCTCGCGTCCGCGCATCCGGTAGAGCACGAGTGCGTTCTTGCCGAGCACGCAGGTCACCTGCGCAATGCGATCGTTATCGGTGAGCATCATCGCGGGCCTCGTCGTTCAGGGAATCTGCGTTTCGCACGTCGCCGGATCGACGATCGTCACCACGCCGCCCCAGTTGCAGAGGCACTTGGACACGTTGTCGAGCGACGGCTCATTGCCGAGCAGCACCGTGACGGCGCCGGGCACCCACGGCGTCATGGTCGCGGGCACGCAGGGCATCGGCGTCAGGACGCCGAGCGCGGCGGCGGTGGCCGAGGCGACTTCCGGATTCGCCGGCGACGTGCACATGCCGAACGGCAGGATGTTCACGAGCGGCTCGTGATCCATGATGTTCGCGGCAATCGACCCTTCGCAGCGCACCCGGTTCACGGGCAGCACGACGAGCGCCGACGGCGTCATGCCGAACGAGCACTGCAGCGTCGCGCCCATGCTGACTTGTTGTGGCATGTCTGGCTCCCTTTTCAATCGAAGGCATAGGTGAAGTCGCCGTCACAGACGCCGACTTCGACTTTTCCGACGCCGCGCCCGTCGACGAGACGGCCGAGGAATTCCGCGCTCACGCGCGGCAGCACGGTGTTGGTCAGGATCGCGTCGATCATCCGGCCGCCGCTCGCGAGCTCCGTGCAGCGGCGCGCGATCTGGCCGACCACCGCGTCGTCGTAGATGAAGCTCACGCGATGCCGCTCCCCGATGCGCCGCCCGATCCGCGCGAGCTGCAGACGGATCACCGCGTCGAGCATCGTGTCGTCGAGCGGGTAGTACGGGATCACCGCGACGCGTCCGAGCAGCGCGGGCGGGAACACGTCGAGCAACGGCGCGCGCAGCGCCCGCGCGATCTCCTCCGGCGCAGGCGACTCTTGCCCGTCGCCGCACAGATGTGTGATCAGTTCGGTGCCGACGTTGGTCGTGAGCAGGATCAGCGTGTTGCTGAAGTCGATCTCGCGGCCTTCGCCGTCCTCCATGCGGCCTTTGTCGAAGACCTGGAAGAAGAGCTTGTGGACATCCGGATGCGCCTTCTCGAATTCGTCGAGCAGCACGACGCTGTAGGGACGACGCCGCACCGCCTCGGTGAGCGCGCCGCCCTCGCCGTAGCCGACGTATCCGGGCGGCGCGCCCTTGAGCAGCGACACCGTATGCGCTTCCTGGTACTCGCTCATGTTCACGGTGACGACGTTGTCCTCGCCGCCATACAGCGCCTCGGCCAGCGCGAGCGCGGTTTCGGTCTTGCCCACGCCCGAGGTGCCCGCCAGCATGAACACGCCGACCGGCTTGCAGGGATCGTCGAGACCGGCGCGCGCGGTCTGCACGCGGCGCGCGATCATCTCCATCGCATGGTCCTGCCCGACGATGCGCCGGTTCAGCGTCGCCGCCAGATCGAGCACGCTCGCGGCTTCGTCGCGCACCATGCGGCCCACCGGAATGCCGGTCCAGTCCTGCACGACCGAGGCGATGGCATGCGCATCGACGCCCGGCAGGATGAGCGGCGTTTCGCCCTGGCGTTGCGCGAGCTCATCGGTCAGCGCTTTCAGGTCCGACAGCGCCGCGGCTTCGCCACGCGCCTCGATGTCGCGCCGCGCCGCGAGAATGCGTGCGACGAGCGCGCGCTCCGCCTCCCAGCGCGCGGTGAGATCCGCGAGGCGCGCGCGCTCGGCGTCGAGCCGGGCCGCGACGTCGGCGGCGCGCGCCGCTGTGTCGATGCCGAGCGCGGCCTCACGCGCCACGATCTCGCTTTCGGTCTCCCAGGTCTCGATGCGCCGCTTCGCATCGTCGATGGCCGGCGGCGTGGCCTGCTGGCTCACCGCGACGCGCGCGCAGGCGGTGTCGAGAAGGCTCACCGCCTTGTCGGGCAACTGGCGCGCGGGAATGAAGCGATGCGAGAGCTTCACCGCCGCCTCCAGCGCCTCGTCGAGAACCTGCACGCCGTGATGCCGCTCCATCTTGCGCACGAGGCCGCGCATCATCGCGATCGCGCCAGCTTCGGACGGCTCCGGCACCTTGACCACCTGGAAGCGCCGCGTGAGCGCCGGGTCCTTCTCGATGTGCTTCTTGTACTCGACCCAGGTCGTCGCGGCGATGGTGCGCAGCGTGCCGCGCGCGAGCGCGGGCTTGAGCAGGTTGGCGGCGTCGCCGGTGCCGGCCGCGCCGCCCGCGCCGACGAGCGTGTGCGCCTCGTCGATGAAGAGAATCACCGGCCGCGGGCACGCCTGCACCTCCTCGATCACCTGCTTCAGCCGGTTCTCGAACTCGCCCTTCACGCTCGCGCCCGCCTGCAGCAGGCCGACATCGAGCGTGCGCACGACCGCGTCGCGCAACGCGGGCGGCACGTCTCCCGCGACAACGCGCTGCGCGAAGCCTTCCACCACCGCCGTCTTGCCGACGCCCGCTTCGCCCGTGAGGATCGGGTTGTTCTGGCGCCGCCGCATGAGGATGTCGATGACCTGGCGAATCTCCATGTCGCGCCCGACGATCGGATCGAGCTTGCCTTCGCGCGCCTCGGCGGTGAGATCGACGGTATAGCGGGCCAGCGCGTCCTGCTGCGCGAGCGGTGCGGCGATCCCGGCGGGCGCCGCGGACCCTGCGAGCGGCGCGGCCTGCGTTTCGGGGGAGCCGTCGAGCAGCGCATCGAAGCGCGCGGACAGCACATCGAAGCTGAATTTCTCGAACTGGCGCGAGAGCGCGTACAGCGCGTTGCGCAGGTTCGGCGTGCGCAGCATGCCGATGACGAGATGGCCGGTGCGCACCTTCGTGGCGTTGAACATCAGCGAGCCGAAGACCCAGCCGCGCTCGACGGCTTCGTCGACCTGCGCGGAGATGTCGGAGACCGCGCTCGCGCCGCGCGGCAGGCGATCGAGCGCGGCGGTCAGATCGCGTTCGAGCGCGGCCTCGTCGAGTTCGAAATGACGCACGAGCCGCCGCAGGTCCGAATCCGCCGCGAGCAGAATCTGGTGCACGCAGTGCGCGAGTTCGACATACGGATTGCCGCGCAGCTTGCAGAACGCCGCGCCGTTTTCGATCGCACGATAGGCAAGCGGGTCGAGCTTGCCGAACAGGGCCATGCGGCTGATTTCAGTCATGAGGTGTCTCCTTGCGATGGTTCGCGCCCGCCTTCCCGGCGATCACGACCCGATGGTTGTCATGGACCGGCGCGCCGCTCGTGAGCCAGGTGTTCCAGCCCAGCCGTGCGCCGCTCGCGGCCGATTTCGAAGCGCTCGCCCGCAGCCGCAGCGCGGGCACTTCCTCGCGCTTCAGATGCAGCGCGACATCCCAGTCGAGCGGATCGCGCACGTAGCTGCGGACCCAGTCGGCGAGCTTCGTGAGGCTCTCGCCGCCGGGCAGAAAGCGCACGAAGTCCGTGTAGTTGAGCGGCCCGATCACGACGCGAAACTTGTGCTGGCAGTCCCACACCCGCGTGCCGACGACCGTCGATACCCCGAGCCGCGCGCCGGAGAGACGCGTGCGGGCGTCCTCCGGCAGCGTGATCCAGTTGCCCTGCCACGGCTCGATCGACACGTTCACGCCGAAAAAGCGCGCGAGAATCAGCCGCAGCCCACTCGCGTGGCGCGTCGGCGCGGCGAGCACGCCCGCGAAATGGCGCCTGGCGGAATCGGGCACCGCGTCGCGACCGGCGAGCGCGGGCGCGCCCAGACCGAACAGGCTGCCGACGTAATCCGCGAAGCGATCCTCGCGCGGACGGTCGGCGCTCACGACCGGATGCGCGTCGGCCCATGCGCGATAGAACAGCGACAGCATCCGGTGATGGAACACGTCGAGAAAGCGCGCGAGCGTCGGATCGTTCGCGTTGCGGGCGCGCTCGCGCACGTAGGCGGTCAGGTGCGTCGGCAGCGGGCCGTTCGGTCCGAGCAGGCCGAGGAAATTCACCGCGAGCCGGCCGGGCTGTCCGTCTTCGCCCGGCACGTAGTCGCCGAGCGTGGTCGGATGGAAGATCAGCTCCGGGTCCTGCGACAGGCGCACGGCGTCATCGCGCGCGGCCAGCGACCGGCCGAGGCGCGGACGCGCGTCATGCGCGCGCTCGATGAGCCGCAGCGCCTGGAAGAAGTCGAACTGGCGGGCGTCGCGCGCGAGCACGCCGTCGAGGGTCAGAGGGTCGCGCATCGTCCGGTCCTCGCGGGCCACTGCATGATCGGGCCGCGCGCGAGCGTCGCGACGTGGGTCTCGGTGAACGAATTGATCGACACGTACTGCGCGAAGAACTGCGCGAGCACCGCGCCAAGCAGGAACGCGCTCGCGCCTTCGAAGGCGGCGTCGTCCAGGGAGAGCGTGATCGCGAGGCCGCGCCCGAAGACGATCGGCCCCGTCGACGGCAGGCGCCGCACGACCGGCTCGCACGACACCGCGCGCAGCCCTTCGACCTGGCGATGCGCGGCGGCGTCGTCCTCCGGGCAGTACAGCGCGAGCAGTTCGCGCAGCGCGCGGGCGCCTTCCTGCGCGTTGCCATCGACGAGCGACGCGTAGTTCAGCGACAGATGATCGAGCAGCCGCCATGCGGCCGGACCCTGCGCGAACGAAGGCAGCGGCCGGCTCGGGCCCGCGACGCAGCGCACGGCGGTGACGGGCGCTTCGGCATCGAGCGTGAAGTCGGTCGAACCCGCGCCGACCGGCATCGACAACGGCAGATCGCGGTTCGTGCACCACGCGCTGATGCCGAGCTGACGGACCTCGCCGCCCTGAGGCGCGCTCTTCGCATCGACCAGCGCGATGAAGGCTTCGCTGCCGAGGTAGCTGCTGCGCGCGCCGTTCTGCTGCTGCCGCACCGACGCGCGCCGTGCCTCGCGGCGCACCTGATAGAACGCGCCGTCCTCGCCCGGGGTGTCGAGATCCTTTGCGCAGTAGAACGGCCGGAACTGCGTTTGCGCGTCCGCGCCCGCGCCATAGCCGGTGACTTCGTCGATCTGGTGGATTTCGTAGTCCATCGGACGCGTGCGATCAACGACGACATGATGTTCGAACGCCGTGTCCGAGAGCGCGACGCGGTCGGTGCGGCGTCGAAAAAGGTTGATGGCGGGCGTGCAGTGGAGCGCGAAGTGCGAGGCGTCGACGCTGCGTTCGAGCGACGCGTCGGCCTGATCGAGGAGGATCACGATCTCCGCTTCCTGGCCGCGGCAATGGCGCAAGGCGTCGCGCAGTCCGCTCAGCTCGACGAACATGAAACGCGGCGCGAACGCGAAATACTCCTGCAGCAGCCGGTAGCCGTCGAACGATTGCTGGCCGACCGGCAGGAGCGCCTCGTCCTCCGCGAAGCCGAGCGGCCGCAGCGCGGTCTTCGGCAGCAGGGCGAGCGTCGTCGCCGCGCTCGCGCCGTTGCCGGGCTGCATCACCGCGACGCCGGTGCAATGCGCGAGCAGCCGCTCGTGCAGGCGCGCGGGCAGGCCGTCCGGGCCGCGCAGATACAGCGCGAGACGATCGAGCGCGAGGCGGTCGAAGCCGAGCGAGCCGGTCGCGCGCAGCCGCAGGCGCAGGCCCGCCTTGACGGGCGCGTGCTGCGCCGGGAATGCGGCATTGAGCCCGCCCGCATGGGTGAAGAACTTCGCCTGCGCGATCTCGACCGGCCACAGCGTCAGCGCATGTGCCGTGCGGAATTCGCAGCGCGTCGCCGCGGACTTGTCGAGCATGCCGCGCAGCGCCGTATGACGCGGCACGACGATGCCGTCGGTGCTCGCGGCGAGCTGCGGATTCGCGTGATCCGCCTGGAGCTGCACGACCGTCATCGAAGGCGTCGGCGCCAGATAGTGCGGATACGCCAGTTCCAGGAGATGCTGCGTGAAGCGCGGGAACTCGGCATCGAGCTTCATCTGCACGCGCGCGGCCAAAAAGCTGAAGCCTTCCAGCAGCCGCTCGACATACGGGTCCGCGCATTCGACGCCATCGAGCGCGAGCCGCCCGGCGATCTTCGGGAATGCGGCGGCGAATTCTCCGCCCATCTCCCGCACGTGCTGGAGTTCCTGGCTGTAGTACTTGAGGAACGCGGGGTTCATGCCGGCTGCTCCCCGGCCTGCGCGGCGCGCGTCGGCAATGCGTCGGCGACGCGCACCTCGCCCGCTTCGAGATCCAGCTCCGTGCGCAGGAAAAGCCGCTCGGGATACGGCTGCGACCACATGTCGGCCTCGATCTCGAAACGGATCACATGACCGCGTGCCGCGCCGCGCGCGTCGCCGATCGCGCTCACGCGCACCGATTCTCGTGCGAGCCGCGGCTCGAAGGCCCACAACGCGTCGCGGATCACGCGCTCCAGCGCGCCTGTCGTGAGCGCGGCCACGTTGCGCCCCGCGAGGTCCGGCAGACCGTAATTGAGCACCGAGGTCGCGACATGTGGCAGGTCCGCCGCTTCCGCGTTCTCCGCGAGACCGCTTGCGTTCAGCAGCCAGCCGATGTCGCGCTGCACGCTGTCGCGCAGCGCGCGCGCCGAGATCACGCGACGCTCGCGGGATTCGTGACGCGCGTGCGGCTCGAGGTCGGTCAGGCGGTCGAGCAGCGACGGCTGCAGACGGTCCCGGGCGGAGGGTTCGGACATGTGCGGCTCCTTCTGGACGAAATGGACCTGCGGGATGGCGCTCAGGCGGCCTTCGCCGTCGGCAGCTTCGACACGAGCCGCAGCGACACCGTGAGACCTTCGAGCTGGTAATGCGGGCGCAGGAAGAACTTCGACGTGTAGTAGCCCGGATTGCCCGCCACTTCCTCCACCACGACCTGTGCGTCGGCGAGCGGCTTGCGCGCCTTGGTGTCGTCGGAGGAGTGAGTGGGGTCGCCATCGACGTACTGGAGAATCCAGTTCTGCAGCCAGCGCTCCATGTCGTCGCGCTCCCTGAACGAGCCGAGCTTGTCGCGCACGATGCACTTCAGGTAGTGCGCGAAGCGGCAGCACGCGAACAGATACGGCAGGCGCGCCGCGAGATTCGCGTTCGCGGTGGCGTCCGCGTCTTCGTATTCAGCCGGCTTGTGCAGCGACTGCGCGCCGATGAACGCCGCGAAGTCCGAGTTCTTCTTGTGCACGAGCGGCATGAAGCCGTTTTTGGCGAGCTCGGCCTCGCGCCGGTCGCTGATCGCGATCTCGGTCGGGCATTTCATGTCGACGCCGCCATCGTCCGTGGGGAACGCGTGCACGGGCAGCCCCTCGACCGCGCCGCCCGACTCGACGCCGCGAATGCGCGAACACCAGCCGGACATCTTGAACGAGCGCGTGATGTTCGCCGCCATCGCGTACGAGGCGTTCGCCCACGCGTACTTGCTGCTGTTCGCGCCGGTCGTGTCTTCCTCGAAATCGAACGCCTCGACCGGGTCGCTCTTCGCGCCGTAGGGCGCGCGCGCGAGAAAGCGCGGCATCGCGAGGCCGATGTAGCGCGAGTCCTCGGACTCACGCAGCGAACGCCAGGCCGCATGCTCGGGCGTCTGGAAGATCTTGGTCAGATCGCGCGGATTGGCGAGTTCCTGCCACGACTCCATCAGGAGCGCGGCCGGGTCCGCGCCCGCGATGAACGGCGCGTGCGCCGCCGCCGCGATCTTCGCGATCTGCGTGAGCAGGTCGACATCCGGGCCGCTGTGATCGAAGTAGTAATCCGCGACCAGCGCGCCGTAGGGCTCGCCACCGAACTGGCCGTACTCCTCTTCGTAGAGCTTCTTGAAGAGCGGGCTCTGGTCCCACGCGACACCGCGATACTTCTTCAGCGTCTTGTGCAGTTCCGCCTTGGACATGTTCAGCACGCGGATCTTCAGGGACTCGTCCGTCTCCGTGTTGTTGACGAGGTAGTGCAGGCCGCGCCACGCGCTCTCGACCTGCTGGAACGGCTCGCTATGCAGGATCAGGTTGATCTGGCCGGTGAGCGCCTGGTCGATCTGCGCGATCAGCGCCTCGACGGTCGCGAGGACATCGCCGGAAATCACGCCGGTGTCGCGCAACGCCTGCTCGGCGAGCGTGCGCACCGCGTTCTCGACGGCGTCGCGGGCGCGGTCGGACTTCGGCTTGAATTCCTTTTGCAGCAGCGCGGAGAAATCGTCGAGTCCGGGCGCCGCTTCCATTTCGGTTGCGGGGGTCTGTTGCTGGATGCTGAGATCGTTCATCGCGTCATGCTCCGGTGGTGGGCGTGGCTTCGTCGTCGGTCGGACGGGGCTGCACGGCGAGCGCCTTCATGAGCGCGGGTTCTTCCAGCAGCCGGGCGATCAGCGCTTCGGCGCCGGTCTTGCCGTCCATGTAGGTCAGCAGGTTGGCGAGCTGCGTGCGCGCTTCCAGCAGTTGCCGCAGCGGCTCGACCTTGCGCGCGATCGCGGCGGGCGTGAAGTCGTCCATGCTTTCGAAGGTGAGATCGACCGCGACGTTGCCATCGCCCGTCAGCGTATTGGGCACCTGCACCGCGACGCGCGGCTTCATCGACTTGAGACGCTCGTCGAAGTTGTCCACGTCGATCTCGAGGAACTTCCGTTCCGCGGGGCTCGCGAGCGGCTCGGCGGGTTGTCCCGAGAGATCCGCGAGCACGCCCATCACGAAGGGCAGATTGACCTTCTTTTCCGAGCCGTAGATTTCGACGTCGTACTCGATCTGCACGCGCGGTGCACGATTGCGCGCGATGAATTTCTGACTGCTTTCCTTTGCCACGATGTCCGCTCCTTTGGCTGAGACGGGTCAGACGACGCCGCCCAGATGCCTGAATTGATGCGCGCCGTCCGGCGCGACGTCCTCGATGATTTCGATGAAACTCTTGCCGACCAGCCTCCGTGCCCGCTGCAGCAGCACCGGCAGCGGACTCGACGGCTCACATTCGTCGTAATAGGCGCAGATCGCATCGAGCGCGTCGCACACGTCGCGCGCGCTCGCGATGCGCCGGGGCGTGGCGGGTCCCGCAACGGCGGCGCCATGTGCCGCCGTCGCGAAACCCGCGCCCTCTTCACCGCTGTCGATCTCCATCGCACTGCCCCGTTTCCCCGTATCCGGATCCAGCACCGCGACCCGCGCCGCCACGCACTCCCCGATGCGCGCAAGCGGCCTTGCGAGCGGGCCGAAATCGAGCGCGCGCGCCGGTCCCACGTGCCCGGTCAACAGCGTCTCGATCCGCGCGAGCGAGACCTGCGCCGACGACAGCGCCTCGCCCATCGCCCGCCCCGCTTCGACACCCGCTTGCGCGAACGCCGCATCGATGGCTGCGTGCGTCGGCATCTCGTCGCCATCGGCCGCCGGCGTCTCGCCCGCCAGTACCTCGAGATCGCGCAGCGCGAAACCGCGCTGGCCACGCGGCGCGACGAAGGGCACGTCGCGCAGCTCGCCCGCGAGCCCCGCGCCATCGACGAGCGCCGACAGCGCATTGACCCGCGCGGTCGGATCATCGCCGTCGCTCGCATCCAGTTGCGGATGCACGCACGACCAGTGCTGCGCGAGCAGCCCTTCGATCAGCGCAAGGCCGCACGCCAGCCCGGCGAAGCCCTCGCGGACCATGCTCGCCCGCGTGAAAGGCACCGCCACCCGCAGATCGCGCGTGCGTTCGAGCAGGGTCGTCGAAAGCGCATGAGCGAGCGTCCAGTCAGGCGGCGTCGCGGCGATCACCGTGCCGCCGTACTGGGCGTCGGGCTTGCCCGCGATCGCCTGTTCCAGCGCCCGAAACTCGGGGCTGTACTCTTCGTCCTCGCCGCACGGAGAATCCGGTGCGAGATCGGTAAGCCAGGCTGCGATTTCTGCGAGGTTCATGGCGATGTCCGCGAGGTGCATGGAAGGGAAGGCGGCTTAGCGCGTCCTGGTCGGCGACGATGAGCTCGAACTGGCGTTCGCGCCGGTGCCGGAGTCTCACGTCGCCGTGTTTTTGGGGATGTTCCACTTGCCGGTCACCACGCCGCCCTTCTTCGCGCCGTTGTTGTCCTGCGGCTGATACTCCATGTTGAATTGCGCGAAGTTCAGCGTGACGTTCTCGGCAATCTGGTCCCCGCCGCCCGAGCCCACCGAATGGCTGCTGATGAGCACTTCCTTGAGCGTGATCTTCAGATACTCGACCGGCTCGTTGCCGCCGGCCTTGCGCAGCGTGAGTACGGCCTCCGGCATGTGCACGCCCTGGCAGCAGGACTGCACGATCGTGGGCGAGCTCTTGTCGACGTATTTGCTGATCGAGAGGTCCTGCACCGACGCGGTCCCGGTGCCGCCGCCCGTTCCGGTGTGCGTGGTGCCCGTCTGCGAGCATCCCCACGACCAGCTCAGAATCTCGATCTCGTCGGTGTGGCCCGCCGCCAGTGATTCACCCTTGATGTCGCCCAGCTTGAGGAACATATCTACGGCCATGTCAGTCTCCAAAAAATGCGCACCTTGCGGCACAGGTCAATTCGCATCGCGCTGGTGCGCGACGCGTGGTTTGCGGGCTTTATTTGATTACCCGCGTTACTTCGTATTGCTAATCGTTCTCGTTGCTTCGAGGCGTCTTTTGACGCCACGCATCAGCCCGAGGTCATGCGCGGACTCGTTCGCCGAGTGCCCTCTGGATCGCCGCCGCCACGGCCGGCATGTCGCCGCGTTCGCAGAGTGCCGCCCAGCCCGCGAGCGTGTCGTGGTTCACCGCCGGCGTTTCGCAAAGTTGTGCAAATCGTTCGAGCGTTGCCGTCGAACCGGCTATGCTATGAAAACGTTCGCGTCCGATGCACGCGTCCAGCATCACTGCCATGCCTGCCTGCCGGGCCCGGTCGAGGAGGGTCTCCATGATCTGTCTCCTATTCGGTGGTTCGAGCGCGCCTCGTTGCGCGATCAGTGACCCGAAAACAGCCTGCCTCGCCTGCTTATTCCGCAAAAAAACTCGAAAAATTCGTGGAATAGATTCGACTCTGGAGTGTTGTCAATCATGAGTGCGCCCATTTCAGGAACTGCTCCGATGAACGACGACGACCTGTCGACCGTCCTGCCGACGCTGCTGCCGAGGCTCTGGCGTTTTGCGCTGCGGCTCACGCAGAATCCGCACGACGCCGAAGATCTCGTGCAGCGCGCCTGCGTGCGGGCGCTCGAACGGCGCAATCAGCTTCAGCCGGGCACGTCGGCGCTCAGTTGGCTGTTTTCGATCGTGCATTCGACGTGGATGAACGAATTGCGCGCCCGTTCGATTCGCAATCGCGGCAGCATGGACTGGCAGGACGAGGAAATCGAATCGTTCGCCGATCCTGCGGCGCACAATCCGGAGCTCGATTTGTTGCATCGCCAGGTGATTGACGCTGTCGAGGCATTGCCCGAAGCGCAGCGTGTGGTCATGGTGCTGGTGGCGATCGAAGGTCTCAGCTATCGCGAAGCGGCCGAAGTGCTCGACGTGCCGATCGGCACGATCATGAGCCGGCTGTCGCGCGCGCGGCTGACGATCGGACAGAAGTTCAGCGTGCAGTCGCCGGCCGCGGCAAGAAAAGGAGAATCCTTATGATGAATGTCGATGACACACTGCTGATGGCCTTTGTCGACGGAGAGCTTTCGCCCGAACAGCGCGCGGAAGTCGAGGCGGCGATCTCGCACTCCGACGAACTGGCCGCACGGGCCGCGGCATTGCAGGCGTCGGTCCTGCCCTACCGCGCGGCTTACGACCGGCAGTCGGTGCCGCCGGTGCCCGAGAGCCTGACGCGGCGTATCGAGGAACTCGTGAGCGTCAGCGCGCCGCAAGAGCGCGGCGCGCGGCGCGGCGGCCGCCGTTTTCCGATGCAATGGGCGGCCGCGGCTTTCGTCGCGGGTGCGATCTGCTCGGGCGTGCTCACCGGTTATCTCGGTGGCTTCAATCCGTTGAAGCGCGGCGCCGATCCGTGGGTGCAGAGCGTGGCGGACTATCAGGTGCTGTACGGACGCGACACGGTCGCCAATCTCCGTGACGACAAGACCACTACGGAGCAGGTGCTGGCCGATATCCATCAGCGCGACGGCATGCCGATCGATGTGCCCGACCTGCGTCAGGTGGGCCTGAAGTTCAAGCGCGTGCAGCGTCTGAATTATCACGACCGTCCGCTCATCCAGATGGTGTATCTGCCCGAGCGCGGCGATCCGGTCGCGCTATGCGTGATCGAGGAAAACGAGGGCGATGCGCCTGTGCGGTCGAGTCAGGTCGGCGAAATGAAGACGGTCACGTGGCGCGCGAACCGGCTCGCTTATGTGCTGCTCGCCAAATCGCCTTCGCTCGACTTGCAGGCCATCGGTAACAGCATCGCCGGGGGGAAGACCGCGCCGCTTTACAGCAGCGGCAATGGGGACGAGGCGCGGGATAGTTAGGCGGGTGTCGTCCGCAAATGAAAAAAGCCCCGTCAGCGGTCTGATCGGGGCTCCGTCCTTCAACAGCAGAACGCACTTACTTGCAGTGGCGTTCCCAGTGATGATGCACGCGCACCTTGTGGCAAACCTCATGATGATGATGCGAGTCAGCAAAAGCCGGTGCGACGGAAAAAAATGCCATGCCAGCGGCCAATACGGCAAGAACAGCCTTTTTCATGAGTTTCGTTGTTTTGGAGGTGGAAGAGGGGAAATCGTAACAGTCTGAGTTTACGAGTACCTTTTCGAAACAGATCCGCCTGACAACGAACGCGCTCGATAACGTCGGTGCGATCGCCGACGTCACCCCGAATGCCCTAAGATCAGCCACAACCGGACACCCGAGGAGGCCGATCGCCGTGAGATTCGCTGCTGCCATCGCGTTCGTTCTTGCGCTCCTTGCCACGCCGACTTTCGCCGCCAACGTCGGCTTCGAGGAAGTCAGGATCGCAAACGGCACGGAACCGCCGCTGACGGTCGGAATCTGGTATCGCACCGACGCGCCTGTGACCGGGCAGACGCTCGCGCGCAACGCGCCAGTCGCGGGGAACGGGCTTTCGCTGATCGTGATGTCGCACGGTGGCGGCGGCTGGTACGACAGCCACGCCGACACGGCGATCGCCCTGGCTCGTGCGGGATTCGTGGCGGCGGCGGTCAGCCACGCCGGTGACACCTTCGACGACCAGACGCACGTGCTGGAGTTATGGCGCCGCCCGATGCAGCTTCGCCGTCTGATCGATTACATGCTCACGGAATGGCCCGGCCACGCGCAGCTCGACCGTGCGCGCATCGGCGCATTCGGCTTCTCCAACGGCGGTTTCACCGTGCTCGTCGCCGCCGGTGGCGTGCCGCACCTGTCCGCGATCGCTCCTTATTGCCGCGCGCATCCGGATCACGACCTGTGCCAGGCGCTTTCGCATGCCGGGGTCGATCCCGGCCGTATCGCGGACGTGCCCGCCAGCGCCTGGGTCGCGGACACCCGTATCAGGGCGGCGGTCATCGCGGCGCCGGCTTTCGGGTTCACCTTCGGACCCGAGGGACTGAGCGGCGTGCGCATCCCGTTCCAGCTCTGGCGCGCAGCCGACGATCATCATCAGCCGCATCCCTGGTATGACGAAGCGGTGCGCGCGAACCTGCCGCGCCCGCCGGAATTTCACGTCATCGCGAACGCGGGACATTACGACTTCCTGCCGCCCTGCAATGCGCACATGACCCGCGCGACGCCCGCCCTCTGCACCAGTGCGCCGGGCTTCGACCGGCCGGCGTTTCACGAACGCTTCAACGCGGAGGTCGTGCGTTTCTTCGACGCAAAACTGCGATAAGCAGCGGGTGCGCTATCTCTGCGACAGCGCCCGGGCAGACTGCAGCAGGTCGTCGAGCATCGCCTGCCGGCGTTGCGGATCGGTATCGCGGCCCGTCATGAAGCACAGCGCAGCGATCGGCATGCCGGCACGATCGCGCACGGGCGCCGCCATGCAAAGGCGGAACGCATTCGACAATCCTTCGGTGCAGCAGTAACCCTGGTCCTTCGCGGCCTGGACATCGCGCATGAATTCATCGAAGTCGATATGCACGCCGTTGTCGAGCGTGAAGTCCTCGCCCGGAATCAAGGCGCGGACTTCGTCGGCGTTCATGTGACCGAGCAGGAGACGCCCCGTCGCGGTCCACGGAATCGGCACTCTCACGCCGATGTCCGAGCTGATGTTGAACGGGCGCGCGCTGTTCTCGGACAGCACCACGGTGTACTTGTTGCCCTCCAGCATGCACAACTGGGTGGTTTCGTCATACTTGCGCACCAGCGCGAGAATCGACTGATGCGCGCGGCTGATCAGGTCGTTGTGCGTGGCGTAGTCGGAGCCGTAGTAGTGCATCTCGCGCCCGAAGAACACGCTTCCGTCAGCCGATGTTTCGAGCCAGCCTTCTTCCGCGAGAATCGCGACCAGTTCGTAGATGCTCGAACGCGGCGCGCCGGTCGCTTCGATCAACTCGCGCATCGTCATCGGGCGCTGAGCGAGATGCAATTGCCGGAACATGGCGATGACCCGGTCCACGCCTCTCGCTCGCGACGATTCTGTAACTGCCATGCATTCACTCCGTATGCGTCAATGATCGAGCACGCGATGCAGGAACTGCCGGGTGCGCTCGTTCGACGGACTGACGAAGATCTGCTCCGGGTCGCCCTGCTCCGCGATCACGCCCTTGTCCATGAAGACCACGCGATCCGCGGTCTTGCGCGCGAAGCCCATTTCATGTGTGACGACGACCATCGTCATGCCGTCGCGTGCGAGTCCGCGCATCACCTCGGTGACTTCGCCGACGAGTTCGGGGTCGAGCGCGGAGGTCGCCTCGTCGAAGAACATGATGCCGGGCTCGACGGCGAGCGCCCGCGCAATCGCGACGCGCTGCTGCTGTCCGCCGGACAACTGGCTCGGGTAATGCTCGGCACGGTCCGCGAGCCCGACGCGATCGAGCACGTCCATCGCGCGCTTGCGGGCATCGGCCGGATTCATCTTGCGCGCCTTGATCAGCGCGAGCGTGACATTGCCGAGCGCGGTCTTGTGCGGAAACAGATTGAACTGCTGAAACACCATGCCGACGTGGCCGCGAATGTCGCGTGCGCGCTTCGGGTCGTGCAGCGGCACTTCGTTGACCCATACTTCGCCGGAATCCGTCGTCTCCAGTCCCGCCATGATGCGCAGCACGGTGCTCTTGCCCGAACCCGACGCGCCGATGAGCACGAGCACCTCGCCCGAGCGCACCTCGAGGTTGATCTCGTTGAGCACGCGCGTCGCGCCGAATGCTTTACTGACGCCCGAGAGCGAAATGATGGGCTTGGTCTGGCTTTGATTGCTCACGACAGTCTCCTGCGGTCATGGTGGCGCACCCATTGCGAAAGCGGGAAGCACACGATGAAATAGATAAGTGCGACGAGTCCGTAGATCTCGACCGGCTTGCCGATGCGATCGACGATGGCCTGACCGCCGTGCATCAGCTCGGACATGCCGATCATGCTGACGATGGAGGTGTCCTTGATCAGCGAAAGATACTGGCCGATGAGCGGCGGCAGCACGATCCTGCCGGTCTGAGGCAGCACGACGAACGCGAAGGCCTGCGTGCGCGACAAACCGAGAATCTGCGACACCTCCCACTGGCCCTTCGCCACCGACTCGATCCCGGAACGGAACACTTCGGCGATGTAGGCGCCCTGGTAGACGCTCAGGCCGATCACGCCGGCGGCGAACACATCGATCGCATAGCCGAAGTACGAGACGCCGAAGTAGATGAACATCAGCGTGATCAGGACGGGCGTACCGCGAAAGAGCTCGGTATAGAGCCTCGCGATCCGGTCGGTGCCCCACGGTCCGAACGTTCGCAACACGGCAGCAAGCAGGCCGATCAGCGTGCCGCCGACGATGGCAGCGAGGGACAGCAGCAGCGTCGTCACGAGACCCTGCAGCAGGATCGACAGACTGGTTCTCAGCAATTCAATTGACATGATCCAACTCCGGTTCGATCATCAGGCGCGATTGGCGCGGCGCAACGCGAAACCGCCAAACCGTGCACGCGGACGGACGATCAGCGGCGGATGAAACATCCGCGCGCCGAGCTGGCTCGCGATCCATGACAACACGTTGCTCAGCACCAGATACGCGACGAGCACGACCGCGAAAGTCTGGATATAGAGCAGCGTGCGCGAGTTGATCACGGTCGCGGTCCCCGTCAGTTCGGGCAGCGCGATGGCGGACAACAGCGACGTGCCGAGCAACAGTTGAATCAGGTAATTGACGATGGCCGGATAAACCGCACGAGCGGCCTGCGGCAAGACGATCTCGGTGAAGATCTGTCCGCGCTCGAGGCCGAGAATGCCCGCGGCTTCGAGCTGCCCGCGCGGCACCGACTGAATGCCCGCGCGAAACACTTCCGACAGATACGCGCCGACGTTGAGTCCCAGCGCGATCACGCCCGCCCAGTAGGCATCGAGCGAAATCCCCGCCGAAGGCAAGCCGAAGAACACGATGAAGATCTGCAGGAGAACCGGCGTATTGCGGATGATCTCGACGTAAGCCCGGGCGATGAACCGCAGCACGGCGACCGGCGAGATGCTGGCCAGCGCCGCCAGCAGACCGAGCAGCAGCGCCAGCACGAACGCGAGAAGCGTCACCTGCAGCGTCAGCCAGCCGGCTTTCAGGAACTCAGGGACATAGCCCCACAAGGTTAGCCACTCGTAACTCATTTCAGCCTCCGCATCGTTGCGGTTTCATGCGATATCGACATCACGCTTTCCTCAGAACTGCGGATTGAGCGGATAACGCGGATCGACGCCGAACCACTTCTTGTAGAGCTGTGCGTTGAGCTTCGACGCGTTGATGTTGAAGAGGAACAGATTCAGGTAATTGAGCCACGCCTGATCGCCGGCCTTCACGCCGAAGCCGTTGTATTCGAGCGGCACGAGGGCTTCGTTCGTGACGGTCAGTTCGGGGTCCAGCGTCGCCTGATACGCGAGGAAGTTGTTGTCCTCGATCATCGCGTCCGCCTGACCCTGCTTCACGGCGAGAATCGCAGCCTGCGAGCTGTCGTATTCCTGGATCTTGATCGGAATGTTCAGCGAGCGGACTTCGTCGCCGTTGGTCGAGCCCTTCACGGTCGCGATCGTCCGGTTGCCCATGTCCTTGACGGACTGAATCCCGCTGCTCTTCTTGACCAGCAACGCTTCACTCGCGACGACATACGGCGTCGTGAACTCGATGACCTTCGCGCGCTCCAGATTGCGCGTGAAGTTGCAGAACACGACGTCGACCTTGCTGGTCTGCAGGTTCGGAATGCGGTTCGCGCTCGTCGTGTTCACGACTTCGAGCTTCACGCCCATCTGCTTGGCGAGTTCCTTGGCCAGATCGACGTCATAGCCATCGGGCTGACCGGCCTTGTCATAGAAGCCGAACGGCGCGAAGGTCAGGCAGTCGCCGACGCGCAAGGTCCCGCGCTGCAGCACCGCCTGAAGCGTCGAAGAACCTGCCGTCGCGCCGCCCTCGGCCGGCGTGGAAACCTTTGTACACGCGGACAACGCCAGCGCCGCGCCGATGACGAACAGAGAGACAGTCCGGGCGCCTATGTTCGAGAGTTTCATGTGCAGGTCCTGATTGAAGAAAGGAAAAGGTAAGGAACCGGTTCCAGAACTGGCTTAGGCGACAGAATCCAACTGTCGCTTGTTGTCCGGTATATCGGACAGGCATCTGGCTAATCGGAATGGATTGAAGTGTTGGATAAGAGAATTCCGAGCACAATCGGCCCGAACCCTAATCGCATGGCTTTTTTTGTTCGAGTAGCGAAAATCGGGCGAACGCGTGCAGCCGATCACGACAGCGCGTGATCGGCATCGATACAGCTCTCGATAGCAGTACGGGAATTTCCCTGGGCGGGAAACCTATTGGCTCGCGCCCGCCCCGATCCCCGCCTTCTTCTGAGCGTTCTGCAAGTCCTGGGGATAGTTGGGGTCGTTCGCCCGGGCCGGGTTGTAGCCCGCGTCCTCGAGCTTCTTCAGCTCGGCGTTCTTCTTCGCGCGCGCCTGTTTTCGCGCGGCCTTTTTCTGTTCTTTCGTCATGGATGCGGCTTGCGCCGCGCCCGTTGCGGTTGAACCGGTATCCTGAGCGTATGAAAGCGGGGCGGTGGAAACGCCCACGACGCCCATGAAGAATGACACAGCAATGCTTGCCAGCTTCGTTCTCACGGTGATTCTCCGTTCGCTTGGAGGACTTGCGTTTCAGGGGAAGTATAGGCGTTCATGTCCGCGCTGCGTGGCCGGAACACATCATGCGATACTCGGTGCGAACCTGTGCCGCCTTTCATCGACGGCGACATGACATTCCGGAAACCCACTGATGCAAATCATCGTCGATGCCGACGCCTGTCCCGCCGTCGTGAAGGACATTCTCTTTCGCGCGGGCCCACGTATGAAGGTGAACGTGACGCTGGTCGCGAATCAGTTCCTTCGCACACCGCCCTCGCCCTGGATACGCGCGATTCAGGTGCCGGCCGGCTTCGATGTGGCTGACGCGCGCATCGTCGAGATGGCGGTGGCCGGCGATCTCATCATCACGGCGGACATCCCGCTTGCTGCCGCGGTGATTGCGAAGCAAGCCTTCGCGCTCGATCCTCGTGGCGAATGGATGAACACGGACAACATCGAGGAACGCCTGTCGATCCGCGCGATGATGGATCAGTTGCGCGGATCGGGCGTCCAGACAGGCGGACCTGCACCGTACGCGCCGCGCGACGGGAAGAATTTCGCCGCGCAACTCGACCGGTTCCTCGCGAAGCATAAACATTCCGAAGCGGGTGAGCGTCGTTAAGCAAGCTCGCACGCAGCCGCGACGCATGGCTGCTTCAACAGAACGTGCCTGCGCTGCGCAAGGCTTCGACCTCGCTTTCCGGCAACCACGCGCGTAACGCATCGGCGGCGTTATCGGCATTCAGTTCGGCTGGCGGCGCTGGCGTAGCCGATGGCGTGCGCGAGAAACGTGGCGCGGGCGCGGGTTGCCGCACGCCCGCGACCTCGATGTAGGTAGCACGCGCTTTCAGATGCGGATGCTCGTGCGCTTCCTCGATGCCGAGCACAGGCGCGAAGCACGCGTCGGTGCCTTCGAGCAGCGCGCACCATTGATCGCGCGTCTTCTTTCTGAACACCGCCGCGAAGGTCTCTCTGGCGTGAGGCCAGTTGCGTGCATCGTTCTGGTCGCCGAGCGCCGCTGCATCGACGCCGATCAGTTCGAGCAATCGCCGGTAAAACTTCGGCTCGATCGATCCGATCGAGATATGCCCGCCGTCGGCGCATTCGTAGACGTCGTAGAACGGCGCGCCGGAATCGAGCAGATTCGTGCCGCGCTCGCCCGTCATCATGCCGCCCTGCCTCAGCCCGACGAGCACCGACATGAGCGACGCGACACCATCGATGATCGCGGCATCCACGACCTGCCCCTTGCCCGACGTGCGCGCTTCGAGGAGCGCAGCCAGCATGCCGAGCGCGAGATAGAGCGAGCCGCCCGCATAGTCGCCGATGACGTTCAGCGGCACGGTCGGCGGCTCCCCGCGCCGGCCGATCGCGTCCAACACGCCCGTCACCGCGATGTAGTTGATGTCATGCCCCGCCGCATGCGCGAGCGGCCCGTCCTGCCCCCAACCGGTCACGCGCCCGACCACGAGCTTCGGATTGCGCGCGAGACATGCATCGGGCCCGAGACCCAGACGCTCCAGCACGCCGGGACGAAAGCCCTCGATCAGCGCATCCGCCCGGTCGATCAAACCGGATACGAGATCGCGCCCTGCCGGGTCTTTCAGATCGACGCGAATCGACTTGCGATTTCTCAGCGCCACATCGAACTCGATGGGGCGCGGCAAGCCCAGACCCGAAGGCTCCTTTCTATCGACGCGGATGATCGTCGCGCCCATGTCGGCGAGCAGCATCGCGGCGACCGGCCCCGGCCCGATGCCCGCCATTTCGACGATCTTCAATCCATGCAACGGTCCCATGCCCGATTCCTTTCGTTAGATGACACCCTGCGCGCGCAGGCCGTCGATGTCCTCTTTCGAGAGCTTCAGCAGATCGCCGTAGATCTGTTCGTTCGATGCGCCGAGCGCGCTCGCCGGTTCGTCGAACTGCGCATGACTCTTCGAGAAACGGATAGGCAAGCCCATGCCGACCGCGCCCACGCGCCCGAGCGCCGGATGCTCCAGTTCCATGATCGCGCCGTTCTCGTGCAACTGCGGATCGTGCAGCACTTCACGCGCGTTGCGCACGCGCGCCGCCGGCACCGAGCGCTTGTCCAGCAACTCATGCACGAGCTCATCCGAACTCAGGCCGCGCGTCCATCGTTCGATGATCGCGTTGAGTTCGGCCGCATGCTTCTGTCGCGGCCCGCGTTTGGCAAAGCGTGGATCGTCGATGAGATGCGGCTGTTCGAGCGCATCGAGCAGGCCCTTCATCCATTCGGGATGAAACGCGGCGATCGCAACGTGGCCATCGCGCGTCGGATACACGCCGAATGGCACGAGCCGGTCGTGACAGTTGCCGGTACGCGTCGCATAGCCCGCCTGGGCGTAGACGTCGAAGTGCTCTTCGGCCATCCACGATGCGAGGCAGTCGAGCATCGACACTTTCACCAGTTGCCCTTCGCCCGTGCGGCCTCGATGAATGAGCGCCGCGAGGATGCCGTTGACCGCATACAGCGGCGCGACCATGTCGGCGATGGGCAGGCCGAAGCGCGTGGGCGGGCCATCGGCGAAGCCGGTCACGTCCATGATGCCCGACAGCGCCTGCACGATGATGTCCATGCCCTTCAGGCCGGGAAACGGACTCGGCTCGCCGAGCGCCTTGATCGATGCATACACGAGCTTCGGATTGACACGCTTTACGCTGTCGTAGTCCACACCCAGACGCGCGGTCGCGCCC
This sequence comes from Caballeronia megalochromosomata, assembly GCA_001580565.1. Classification (GTDB taxonomy): domain Bacteria; phylum Pseudomonadota; class Gammaproteobacteria; order Burkholderiales; family Burkholderiaceae; genus Caballeronia; species Caballeronia megalochromosomata. Next base: position 66,574 of record LRBF01000284.1, read on the forward strand.
TCGCTCATGTTCTCGAGCAGCACGTCGGATTGCTTCGCCAGTTCGAAGAACAATTCGCGTCCGCGCTCGGACTTCAAATCGAGCGTGACGCTTTTCTTGTTGCGCGCGCGGTTGAGAATCGACAGCGACACCTCGTCATCGGCCTGCGCGCCGAAGTTGATGCCCTGGCTGCCGACGAACGGCGGATTCGTGCGCGCGATATCGCCGCCGCCCGGCGACTCGATGCGGATCACCTCCGCGCCGAGCCCGCCCAGCAGCAACGATCCGTATGGCCCGGCGAGGGCCACTGTCAGATCGAGCACCCGCACGCCTTCGAGCGGGCGTGAAGCCGGATCGCTCATGGTCGTCTCCTTTCCGATGTCGTATTCGTTCGCGGCCGTCGTCATCAGTACGACTTCGGCAAGCCCAGCACCTTGTTCGAGATGAAGTTCAGCACCATCTCCTGCGATATCGGCGCGAGACGCAACAGCCGCACTTCACGCCAGAGACGCTCGATGTGGTACTCCTTCGCATACGCATAGCCGCCGTGCGTCTGCATGGCCTGATCGCACGCCTGATAGCCCGCGTCGGCGCCGAGGAACTTCGCGGCGTTCGCTTCGGCGCCGCACGACTTGTGGCTATCGTAAAGCGCGGCGGCCTTCATCGCCATGATCTCGGCGGCTTCGAGCCTGATCCAGCATTCGGCGAGCGGATGCGCGACCGCCTGATTCTTGCCGATGGGCCGGTCGAAGATCACGCGCGAATTCGCGTAATCGACAGCGAGATCGAGCGCCGCGCGGCCGATGCCGATCGCTTCCATGCCCACTACGATACGCTCCGGATTCAGCCCGTCGAGCAGATACCTGAAGCCCTTGCCCACTTCACCGACAACGTTCTCTTCCGGCACTTCGAGGCCTTCGATGAACACTTCGTTCGAATCCACCGCCGCGCGGCCGAGCTTGTCGATCACGCGCACATCGCAATGCTTGCGGTCGAGGTCCGCGAAGAAAAGCGTCATGCCGTCGAGCGGGTTTTTCTCTTCACGCGGCGACGTGCGCGCGAGCAGCAGGATCTTCTTCGCGTTCTGGGCGTTGGTGGTCCACACCTTCTGACCGTTGATGACCCACCGATCGCCCTTCTTCTCCGCACGCGTACGGATGCGCGATGTGTCGACGCCCGATGTCGGCTCCGTGACGCCGAAGGCCATCAGCGTTTCGCCGCGTGCAAGTGCGGGCAGATAGCGCCGTTTCATTTCCTCCGAGCCGTGGCGCAGGATCGGCTGGGGCGGAAACACGTAGAAGTGCACCGCCGACGCGCCGCTCATGCCGGCGCCCGACGCGCCGATCTCGTTCAGCATGATCGCCGCCTCGGTCAGGCCCAGACCCATGCCACCGTACTCTTCGGGCATCAGCAAGCCCATCCAGCCTGCTTCGGCGAATGCGTTGACGAACTCCCACGGATATTTCTCGTCGCGATCGCACGCGCGCCAATACGAAAGATCGAACTTGCGCGCGAGCGCACGCGCCGCCTCGCGCACATCCTTCAGATGCGCCTCGCGCGCTTCCTGCGCTTCACTGGTCACCTGGATTTCTGCCATGATTTGCTCCTCGTTATGGAATCGCGCGCGTTATTGCCCGGGCCGCAGCATCATCAGACCGACGCGCAACGCCTCGCAGACGACCTCGTCGCGCTGATTCAGACCGATATGACGGAACGTGACGATGCCCGAATCGTCGCGGCTCTTCGACAGCCGCGCATTGACGATCTCGGTGCGCACCTTGATGGTGTCGCCATGAAACACGGGCTTCGGAAACTTGATCTCCTGAAAGCCGAGATTGCCGAGCGTCGTGCCGAGCGTGGTCTCCTGCACGGTCACGCCCGCGACGAGCGCGAGCAGAAACATGCTGTTGACGAGGCGCTGGCCGTAGATGGTGTCCTTGCAATACTCGGCGTCGATATGCAGGGGCGCGCAGTTGTACGTCATCGCCGAGAAGAGCACGTTGTCTGTCTCGGTGACGGTGCGGCGAATCGCGTGCTCGATGACGAGCCCTTCCCGACAATCTTCGAAGTAGAGTCCTGCCATGATGAGTGTCCTTGCTGTTTGACTCGAATGAAATGGGCGTCAGGCGCTGAAACTGCGCGCCAGATCGATGATTTCCCGCGCCGTCTTCGCATGCGCGATGTCGATGTGCTCGCCGTCGTAGATCGTCGATGCGCGGCCTTCGCCTTGCGCCTTGTCGAGCGCGGCGATCATGCCTTCGTAGTACGCGAGCTCTTCGGCCGACGGGCTATAGATCTCGTTGACCGTCGCGACATTGGACGGATGCAGCAGCAATTCGCCCGTCATGCCGAGCGCGCGATCCTGCCTGGCGGACTGCCTCAGGCCGTCGAGGTCGTGCACCTGCTGCCACACGCCGCCGATCGGCAGCTTGCCCGCCGCGCGCGCGGCCATCACCGCGCGCGATTTGAGGTACAGACTTTCGCGGCCGTCGGGCGACCACACGTAGCCGAGTGCGCGCGCCACGTCCGCGTTCTTCGCGGTTGCGCCGCATAGCGCCGCGACACGCGCCTTGCACGCGATTTCATAGGCGAGTTCGAGCGCCCGCGCGGTTTCGAGCAGCGGGATCACGCGCGTCGTGCCGAGCGGCACGCCGTTGCGATACTCGGCCTCGGACAACATCATCGACACGCAATCGATGTCTTCCGGCCCGCACGGTTTGGAAATGACGATGCCTTCGACATGCGGCCCCACCACCGCAAGAATGTCCTCGAAGTCATACAGATGTGGGCTGCGGTTGATGCGAACGAACGTGCGCTGGCGCGCCTTTGCGAGCCACGCGAGTTTCGACCGGACGATGCCGCGCGCCTCGACCTTCAGATCGTGCGGCACGCTGTCTTCCAGATCGAGGATCAGGGCATCGGCTTTTGCATCGACCACCTTCTCGATCCACGTCGGCTTGTTGCCCGGCACGAACAGAAACGATCGGATGGGTTTCATGGGAGCGGCACTCATACGCGTCTTTTCCTTGTCTTGACCAAAACTCGTTTAACTAACGTTTGTTAGATTAGTCATTGAAGACGGACGCTTCCATCCGGGTTAACGCTCGAAATGAACAAACGTTTGGTCGGCCAGCCGATCCGTTCCGAAGTACGGAACAGCGCATCGAGATGCGTTGACGCCTCGCTGTCGCGCGATGAAATTAAGTGCTGACCGGTAGAGAAAAGGCGGCGCGAACCGCGCGCAGCAAAGCCATGAACGATTCAAGTCACATGCCCGAACCGACGCGCTGGTGGAAAAGCCACGATGGCGTTCGTCTGGCCGGCGATGCGTGGGGCGACCCGGACGGCGTTCCGGTCATCCTGCTGCATGGCGCGGGGCAGACGCGGCACGCCTGGCATCGCACGGGACGCCTGCTCGCGGACGCGGGCTATTTCGCCATCGCGTTCGATGCGCGCGGTCACGGCGATTCCGGCTGACCCGTGGACGGCAACTACAGCCAGAGCGCGATGGTGCGCGATCTCGAATGCGTCGCGGTGTCGCTGGGTGCGCGACGGCCCGTGTTGATCGGCGCGGCGACCGGCGGCGCGACGAGCCTGCTCGCGGTGGGCGAGAACTATGTCGATGCGCGCGCGCTGATCCTGATCAACATCGCGCCGCAGACACAAGCCGACGGTGTTGCGCGCGTGCAGTCATTCATGCGGCAGCGATCGCCGGAAAACTGCGACCCTTATTTCGTCGCCTGGCCGCGCGACATGGCACGGCGGCATCGACGGCTCAGCGCGTGCGCGCGCAAGCTCGCTTTGCCCACCTTGCTGATGCGCGGCGAGCGCTCGGATGTCGTCAGCGAAGAAGGCGCGAACGAGTTTCTCGCGCTGTGTCCGCACGCCGAATACATCGCCGTGCGCGATGCGGGTCATCGCGTTGGAAAAGGCAATGACGTATTCGGCGCCGCGGCGCTTCGCTTCATCGAGCGCCGCGCATGCAGCGAGCGGCCGCGTGCGCGGCGTCTCTATGAATGCGCATGATGCCGCGCGTTCAGGAAGACGCCGACAGCGCCGATTTCCTCGCCGGCCGGCGCGTTTTTGCAGCAACCGGCCTCACGCCTTCGAAGAAGATATCGCAGAGTTGTTCAGCGACTTTATCGAGCGAGCCCTTCTTCGGATCGAACCATGTCTGCACCGAATTGACGAAGCCAAGCACGAACACGCGGGCCAATGCGATATCGACGTCTTCGCGCAAGAAGCCCTCGGTGCGCAAATCTTCGAGCACGCCCGCCCAGAACTGCTGATGACGCGCCCGCCGTCTGACCTGCTTGTCGCGCACCTTGTCCGGCAACTGGCTCAACAAACGACCGTGCGCCAGCGCGTAATCGCCATACTTGATCACCGCGCTCATCTGGCCGACCAGTGCGGCCTTGAAACGATCCTCGGCGTCGGCTTCGGCCGGCAAGGCTTCCACATGATCGCGGATGTGCTGAAGAATGCTCTCGCCGCCGTGCTCCATGACGACATCGACCATCTCTTCTTTCGAGGAAAAGTGATAGTAGATGCTCGCTGCCTCGATGCCCGCCTGCTCCGCGATGGAGCGCATGGTGGTCGCCGCGTAACCTTGCGTGGCGAAGGAGCGCGCGGCGAGGCGCAGCAGGTTTTCTCGCGTGTCCACGCTGGAACTTACATTTCGTTTGCGCACGGCTTTTCCGTTCTTTCGATGACGGCCGATGAATGTCGATGAGCGATGCGATGCCGCCCCATCTACCTAATGTCCGTAAGGTTAGCGCAGATTCGTCATGCCGGATAGCAGGCCGGTCGATTGCAACGCGCAACATTCGGGCGCGTGTCTTGACAGCATCTTTTCGAAACGTGAAGGTATCCCGACGCATGAACAGGAGACAGGCATGAGCGCAGGACATCGCCTCGCGGGCGCACCGCGGCCGATGCACGAGTGGACCGGCGCATCGGGCATCGCGCTTGCCGCCGATACGTGGGGCGACCCGGACGGCCCGCTCGTCGTGTTGCTGCATGGCGGCGGCCAGACACGTCACGCGTGGGGCGAGACGGGCGCGCGGCTCGGCGAGGCCGGCTATTTCGCGCTTGCCTACGATGCGCGCGGGCACGGCGATTCGGGCTGGAGCCCGGACGGCGACTACAGCCTCGACGCGCTCGCGCAGGATCTGCAATGCGTGATCGATACAGTGAACGGCGCGCGACCCGTGCTCGTCGGCGCTTCGCTGGGCGGGGCGACGAGCCTCGTCGCCATGGGCGAGCAACACGTCGATGCGAGCGCGCTGATTCTCGTCGACATCGTTCCGTATACGGAGCCCGCCGGCGTCGACCGCATTCGCGCCTTCATGCGGCAGCGTCCGGAAGGCTTCGATTCGCTCGAAGCGGTCGCCGACGCCATCAGCGAATATCGGCCGGGACAATCGCGCCGGCGCAATCCGGATGGTCTTGCGAAGAACGTGCGGCTCGGCGACGACGGGCGTTATCGCTGGCACTGGGACCCGCGTTTCATCGAACGTCCGCTCGATATTCGCGCACGCCACGAACGGTTGTCGGCGTGCGCGCGTGCGGTATCGGCGCCGGCCCTGCTCGTTCGCGGCGCAAGCTCCGATGTCGTCAGCGAGGCAGGCGCGCGCGAGTTTCTAGAACTGTGCCCCCATGCGGATCACGTGAACGTCGCCGAGGCGGGTCATATGGTGGCGGGCGATCGCAACGACCGCTTCGGCCGCGTCGCGATCGAGTTTCTGCTGCGCAACGTGCCGGTCCGGAACCGGCGCGCCTGAATCGCCTTTACGACTGCGCGGCGAGCCGGATCATGTCGATGGCGGCCGGGTTGTCGAGCGACGAAAGATCGCCCGGCGCCTGCCCGCAATAGACGCTGCGGATGACGCGCCGCATGATCTTCGAGCTGCGCGTCTTCGGCAATTGCTCGACGATATGAAGCGCCGATGGCCGGAACGGCCTTCCGAGCCGCGTATCCACATGCCGCGCGACGGTCTGCTCCAGTTCCTTCCGCGACACGGGCGCGCCCGCCATCGGTATGACGAACACCACGAGCTTCTGCCCCTTGACGGCATCGTCCACGCCGATCGCGGCGGCCTCGGCGATCTCCGGCAATTCGAGCAGCACTTCCTCGATTTCCGCCGGCCCCACGCGCTTGCCCGCGAGCTTGATGGTGTCGTCGGAACGGCCGAGCATGAACCAGTGACCGTCTTCCCGATGCATCGCGAGATCGCCGTGCACCCAGATGCCGGGCACCGTGCGCCAGTATGAATCGAGGTAACGATCGTCGTCCTGCCAGAACGATTGCGTCATGCCGACGAACGGGCCGCGCACCGCAAGCTCGCCGATCGCGCCGACGAGGGCGTGCCCCTCGGCATTGACGACATCCACGGCTACGCCCGGCGAACTCGTGTTGAACCCGCTCGGCACGATGGGCTTCACGACCACGCTCGACAGCAACGCGCCCGATACTTCCGTGCCGCCCGTGTAATTGATGACGGGACGCTCGCCTCTGCCGAACGCGCTCTGGAACCAGACGAAGTGTTCCGGGTCGATGCCCTCGCCCGCCGTGATGAGCAGACGCACGGACGACACGTCGCCTTGCGTCGCGACTTCCGCGTGGGCCGCGAGGCCGCGAATGAGGGTCGGCGCCGAGCCGAAATGCGTGATGCGATGCCGTTCGATCAGCCGCGACATGCGCGACCAGTCCGGAAAGTCCGGCGCGCCGTCATAGCAGACGAGCGTGGCGCCGCGCAACAACGCGCTCGACAACACGAGGCTGCCCGCGATCCAGCCCATGTCGGCGGGCCAGCAGAACACATCGCCGGGCTTGACGTTGAAGTGCACCGCGGCGTCGTGCGCGATCTTCATCGGGAAGCCGCCGTGCGTGTGCACCGCGCCCTTGGGCTTGCCGGTCGTGCCCGACGTGTAGATCACCATGAACGGATCGCCGGATGCCATCACTTCCGGCGATGCATCCTGCGCCGCCGACGCGATGGCCGACCAGTCGACGACATTGCCACCGAAGCCGCGTGCTTCGTTGCCGTGCTTCCAGATCAGCGTGTCGACACCGGGCAGGCGCGTGAGCGCTTCGTCTACGAGCGCGCGCGCATCGACCCACTTGCCGCGCCGCGAGAAACCCGTGGTCGCGATGAGCGCGCGCGCCGAGCACGACGAGAGCCGCGAGACGATCGCATCGACGCCGAAGCCGCTGAACAGCGGCACCGCGATGGCGCCGACCCACGACAGGCTGAGCATCGTCACGGTGGCTTCGATGCCGTTTTCCATCAGCAGGCCCACGCGATCGCCGCGTCGGATGCCCTGCGCCCTGAGGCCCGCCGCGAACGACGCGACGCGCGCCTTCAATTCACCAAACGTGACGCTTTGCACCGAGCCGTCTTCGCGCTCCGCGACGACGGCGAGTCTTTCGGCCGTGGCCGCGTCATCCGCCCACTTCAGCGCGGAATTCACCCAGTTGAGCTTGCCGCCGTCGAACCACTTCGGGAATTCTCGTCCCGCCGAAAAATCCGCATACGCGCGATACGGCTCGTCCCAGACGATGCCGCAGTAATCGAGCACCGTCTTCCAGTAGCGATCCGGTTTAGCGCTCGCGCAGGACAGCAGCGCGTCGTAGTCCTGCACGCCCAGCCGTTCGATCAGCGCATTCACGTTCGATGTCGCGATGTCTTCGGCGCTCGGCCGCCACGCACTCTTCTGATGATCGTTCATTGCAATTCCATGCCGATGAGATGAAGCCGGGAACCGGAACCTGGAACGAGGCCCGATCATTGTCGCTCCAATCCTGAGCGGCGGGGGCATGCCCGTCAACGCGAGACGCGAGCGCGTTCCGTGCAACGGAATCGCATCGCGATCACGCGTGGCGCTCGCATAGGGCGCAACCCGCATGGTGCGTCCGGCGTGCTATCGAAGTACGGAAATGTCTTTCGCTCTGCGTTGACGGACGTATCGCGCGGCTCGCATCGTGCATGGATATCGCGGACATTCACATCGAAGGACGATTCATGAGACGAGCAGCCATTGTTGCACCCGTGCGAACGCCTGTCGGCGCGTTCGGCGGAAGCCTTCGCAGCGTACCGGTCGAAGACCTCACGAGGCCCGTGATTCAGGCCGTGCTCGAGCGCACGCGCATCGATCCCGCGCGCATCGACGACGTCGTGTTCGCACAGTCGTATGCGAACGGCGAGACGCCTTGCATCGGCCGATGGGCCGCGCTCAACGCCGGCTTGCCGGTCAGCGTGCCGGGCATGCAGCTCGACCGCCGTTGCGGCGGCGGACTGCAGGCCATCGTGACCGCCGCGATGATGGTGCAAAGCGGCGCCGCCGACGTCGTGCTGGCGGGCGGCGTGGAAAGCATGAGCAACATCGAGTACTACACGACCGACATGCGCTGGGGCAAGCGCTCGGGCTCCGTGCGCTTTCACGACCGGCTGGAGCGTGGCCGCGAGCGCTCGCAACCGGAAGCCCGCTTCGGCCATATCTCGGGCATGGTCGAGACCGCCGAGAACCTCGCGCGCGAATACGGCATCACGCGCGCCGAAGCCGATGCGTTCGCGGCGCTGAGTCATCGGCGCGCGGCCGCCGCGTGGGAAGCAGGCAAGTTCGATGACGAGGTCGTCCCCATCGCCGTGCCGCAGAGAAAGGGCGATGCGCTCATGTTCACGCGCGATGAAGGCATCCGCGCGGACACGACCGTCGATTCCCTTGCCCGCCTCAAGCCGATCATGAAGGACGGCGTGACGACGGCAGGCAACGCGAGCCAGCAGAACGACGCGGCGGCGGCGTGCCTGATCGTCGCGGAAGACAAGCTCGATGCCTTCGAACTCGCGCCGCACGGTTACCTCGTCGGCTGGGCGGCGGCGGGATGCGAACCGGCGACGATGGGCATCGGCCCGGTACCCGCTGTCGCTAGACTGTTCGCGCGCACGGGCTTTTCCTTCGATCGCATCGATCTGGTGGAACTGAACGAGGCCTTCGCCGCGCAGGCGCTCGCCGTGCTGAAAAGCTGGCAATGGGACGACCGCGAACGGCTGAACGTGAACGGCTCGGGCATCTCGCTCGGGCATCCGATCGGTGCGACCGGCGTGCGCATGATGACCACGCTGCTGCACGAACTGCGGCGTCGCGGCGCGCGCTACGGGCTCGAAACGATGTGCATCGGCGGCGGCCAGGGGCTCGCGGCCATCTTCGAAGCAGCCTGAACCTTTTGAACTGATCCCACACCGTCAGCGCGTTCCGATGGGCTGACGGCGTTTGCGCATGTCACGTAATTCGTTATCCGAATCATTAAACAAAAGCAAGGTATTTTCCCTGACCTCAGGGCTAACACGCATGGTGAGTCCTCGACCGGCCTTTCACACTACCTAACGCTTGTTTGGTCAATCGCCATCTGGAGACATCCATGAATAATCCGCTACATACGTCCGTGCCCGATCCGCTGGATCAGGACGTTCCGCTCACCCGGCGCGTTTCCGAACGCGTCAGCATCGACCGGGCAAGCTCCTGGTATGTGCTCGCGCTTCTCACGTTTTCCTACTCGCTGGCGTATATCGACCGTCAGTTGCTCAATCTCCTCGTTGATCCTATCCGTCATTCGCTGCTGATTTCGGATACGCAACTCAGCCTTATCCAGGGCATCGCGTTCGTCTCGGCTTATCTGCTGGCCGCGCCCCTGTTCGGGCGTCTCGTCGATATCTCCAATCGGCGCAATATTCTCGTTGTGGGCATCTGTCTGTGGAGCGTGTTCACCGCGCTCTGCGGACGCGCCGACAGCTATGGCGCGCTGTTCATCGCGCGCTTCGGCGTGGGCGCGAGCGAAGCATGCGTGTTTCCCGTCGCGTGCTCGATGATCTCCGATCTGTTCTCCGCCCGACGCGCGCCGCGCGCGATGAGCGTCTTCATGCTCGGACCATTGCTCGGCGGCGGCTTCTCGCTGCTCGCGGGCGGTCTCGTCATCGTGTTCGCGAGCGATGCGCGCGCCCACTTCCCGATGTTCACGCAACTCGCGACATGGCAGCTCGCCTTTGTCTTGATCGGCTTGCCGGGCCTGCTGTTCGCCGCGCTCGTGCTGTTGAGCGTGCGTGAACCCGTGCGCAGCCACACGATGAGCGACACGCGCGACGATCGCCACTACACGGTTCGCGAATCGGCGTCGTTCATCTGGCAGCGGCGCGGCTTCTATGTGCGCCTGTATCTGTGCCTCGGGCTGCTCGGCATCGTCGTGCTCGGCATTCCGGCGTGGTTCCCGACTTACCTCATCCGCGTACATGGCGTCGCGCCGGCCACCGTCGGCTTGCGTTTCGGTCTGCTCGTGGTGACGTTCGGCGCGGCGGGCGTCATCGCCGGGCCGTGGGTTGCGCGCATCATCGAACAGCGCGGCCGTTGTGTGGATGCCGGGCTGCGCACCGCCGTGCTCGCGATGTCCTGCATGTTGCTGTGCTGCGTAGCGATTCCGTTCACACCGAACGCCGCGTGGTCGCTCACCGCGAGCGCCGGCGCGATCTTCTTCTTCAGCCTGCCGACCGGCGTCATGGCCGCCGCGATGCAAATGGGCGCGCCGAGCCGCATGCGCGGCGCGATCGGCTCGCTCTACACGTTCTCCGGCCAGTTGATCGGCTTCGGTCTCGGACCGACGTCGATCGCACTCGTCACCGACAAGGTCTTCCACGACCCGAAGATGCTCGGCTTCTCGATCTCGCTCGTATGCGTCGTCGCCTCCGCGCTTGCGATCTGGCTGATGATCGGCGCGCTGCCGCACTATCGGCGCCTGCTCGCCGAAGCGGGCAACACGGCCGACATCGCGCTCAAGACCAGCAGTTGAAGTTCCCCGAAAGACCCATCCATATCCAGATCAAGGAGACACGTCGGTGAAAAGGCATCTTTTGTCGGTCGCGGTAATCAGCAGCGTTGCGGGCGCGGCGCACGCGCAAAGCAGTGTGACCCTGTACGGTCTCGTCGATGCGGGCGTGAACTACGTCAGCAACGACAACGGCAAATCCAACTGGACGATGACGATGGGCGTCCTGCAGGGCAACCGCTTCGGCTTCAAGGGCGTGGAGGACCTCGGCGGCGGAACCCGGGCGATTTTCCAGCTCGAGAACGGCTTCACCGGCGGCGGCGCGCTCGCGCAGGGCGGACGTCTCTTCGGACGGCAGGCGTGGATGGGTATCGCCAACGACCGGTTCGGCTCGCTCACGATGGGCCGTCAGTATGATTCCGTCGTCGAATACGTTCAGCCGTTGAGCGGCATTCCGTACACGGGTCTCGCGCATCCGTTCGACAACGACAACCTGGACAACTCCTTTCGCGTCAACAACTCCGTCAAGTACACGAGCCCGAACTTCGGCGGTCTGAAGTTCGGCGGCATGTACGCGTTCAGCAACACCGCGACGACGGACAATGGCTCCGGCTTCGCGACGAACCGGCTATGGAGTCTCGGCACGAGTTATACGCAGGGCAGGCTCTCGCTCGGCGCCGCCTATATGCATCTGAATGCGCCGAACGCGAACACGACGGGTGCGATCTCGGGCGACTACATCAACGTGACGACGACATCGCCGCTGCATGCCGCGGGGCTCAACGGCGCGGTGACTCGCGAGGATGTGGCCGCGGCCGGCGTGACGTACCAGCTCTCCCCCGTCACGCTCGGTTTCGTGTACAGCCACTCGAAGTTCTACTCCGCGAGCGATTCGCTCTACTTCGACAACTACGCGGCGACAGCGAGCTGGCAGATCACGCCTGCGCTGTTTCTTTCCGGCAACTACACGTACACGGACGGAAAGGCGCACAACGCGGATCTGAAGCCCCGATATCATCAGGCCGAGCTGATCGCCGATTATTTCCTCTCCAAGCGCACCGATGTGTATCTGCTCGGCGCATGGCAGCATGCGCTCGGCGATGCACCCGTTGCATCGATCGCGCCGGATACGTATGGCACGGGCGGCACCTCCGCGCCCGATGCATCGACCACGCGCAATCAGGTGCTCGTGCGGCTCGCGATGCGTCACAAGTTCTGACCGGCCTCTTCATGCTGGCGCGCACACGATGTGCGCCAGCATGTTCAGATGGGCGGCGATTCCGGCTCGGTGGAGAAATGATGTTGGCGGATGCGCCACGCGCCTCCGATCGATGCAATGACGAGCGTCGTGCGCAGGCGCGACTTCGACGTCCTGTTCCCGGCAAGCGAGAAGGTGAATTCGCCGTATCCCTGCGCGAGAAAGCAGTCTCGCGCCAGACGAATGAACCGTTGTCCGGTCAATGCGAGCGTGGCTGATTCGATCACGCCACGGTAAGACGCGAAATACGCGAGGATGCCCGCTTCTCCGACGGACTGCCCCTTTCGTCCGCCGAAGAACAACGCGTCCGGCGCATAGAGTGCGCCGAATGCCTGCACGTTCCAGTCGCGCGCCGCTGCGTTCCATGCGGCTTCGACTTCCCGCAGAACATCTGCTTCGAGCCACTCGTTCATCAGGCGATTCTCATCGTCAACCGGCGCGGCGCGGGCGGGAACACGTGCCACGCGCCGTCCTCATGTTTGAAGAAGCAGATCGAGACATCGCCGCTGGAATCGCGGGCTTCGACCTGCACGCATCGCAGCCGCTCGCCGCGATGAAGCGAGCGTACACGAAACGGAATCGCCCGGTTGGGCGTGATCCAGCTTTCCACGGCATCACGCAGGGACTTTCGCGCGGACATCATGACTGTCTCCTTACCCGCGCGCTTCACGCAACATGTTGCGCGCGATGACCAGTTGCTGCACCTGCGTCGTGCCCTCGAAAATGCGGAACAGACGCACATCGCGGTAGAAACGTTCGATGCCGTATTCGCTCATGTAGCCCGCGCCGCCGTGAATCTGCACGGCGCGATCCGCGACACGCCCGCACATCTCGGATGCGAACAGCTTCGCGCACGATGCCTCCGTGCTCACGTTCGCGCCTTCATCGCGGCGGCGGGCGGCGTCGAGCACCATGCAGCGCGCGGCGTAAAGCTCCGCGCGGCTGTCGGCGAGCATCGCCTGCACGAGCTGAAACTCGCCGATGGCCTGACCAAACTGCTTGCGCTCGATCGCGTATTGCACTGTGTCGTCGAGCATGCGCTGCGCGACCGCCACGCAGATCGCGGCGATATGGATGCGCCCCTTGTCGAGCACTTTCATCGCAGTCTTGAAGCCCTTTCCTTCCACGCCGCCTATGAGGTTCGCGGCAGGCACGCGGCAATTGTCGAAGATGACATCGCACGTATGTGCGCCGCGCTGCCCCATCTTCTTGTCGCGCTTGCCGAAGCTCAAGCCCGGCGTGCCCGCCTCGACGATGAACGCCGAGATGCCGCCGGAACCCTTGTCCTCGGGATTGGTGCGCGCCATAAGCGTGAAGATGCCCGCCTGCGGCGCATTGGTGATGTAGCGCTTTGTACCATTGACGACGTAGTGATCGCCATCGCGGATCGCCGTGGTGCGCAGCGAAGCTGCGTCGGACCCCGCCTCCGGCTCCGTCAACGCGAACGACGCGATGATCTCGCCTGTCGCGAGACGCGGCAGATACCGCGCCTTCTGTTCCTCGGTGCCGTCGAGCAGAATGCCCTGCGATCCGATGCCCACCGTCGTGCCGATCAACGAGCGGAACGCGGGCGATGCGCGCCCCAGCTCGAACATCGCGATCACTTCCTCTTCCATCGTCAGTTGCAGGCCGCCATACGCTTCGGGAATGGTCAGCCCGAACAGGCCCATCGCCTTCATGTCGGCGACGATATCCTGCGCGATCTCATCGCTCTCGGCCACGCGCTCTTCATTGGGGATCAGGCGTTCACGCACGAAGCGCGCGATGTTATCGCGCAGTACGTTCATTGTTTCGATGTCGCGAATCATGGTTCTCGGTCTCTCCGGATGCTTCTGTCATGTGTCCATGCTGCGATTCGCGACGCAGCAGGTCAACGGCATGCAGAGGCGCGTTCCGTACTTCGATTGCGCCTCTTCCGTGCGCGCGCCGCGTTTCGTGCCGCGCTTCCTTTCGATGTACGGAATATCCGCGCGCATCGCGTTGACACGCATCTGCCGCGCGCGTCATCGTCGACCTCAGGCAACCGGGATTCAACGGAGACACACATGACGAGCAGGATGATGGAAGGCAAGGTCGTGGTGGTATCGGGCGCGGGCGGCGGCATCGGGCGCGACATCGCGCTCCTGATGGCGGGCCATGGCGCGCGCGTGGTGGTCAACGATATCGGCGCATCGCTCGAAGGCACGGGCCGCGACAGCACGCCAGGCGAGCACGTCGTTCAGGAGATTCGCGCGGCGGGCGGCGAAGCCGTGTCGAACACCGACAGCGTCGCGGAAAGCGGCGCGGGCGTGCGCATCGTCGAACAGGCGCTCGACACGTTCGGGCGCATCGACTGCGTGGTGAACAACGCGGGGATTCTGCGCGACCGCTTCTTTCACAAGATGTCGGATGAAGAATGGGATGCCGTCCTGAAAGTGCATCTGTACGGCAGCTTCAATCTGAGCCGCGCCGCCGCGAATCGCTTCAAGGATCAGGAAAGCGGCGCGTTCGTGCACATGACATCGACGTCGGGGCTGATCGGCAATCTCGCGCAGGCCAACTACAACGCGGCGAAGATGGGCATCGCGGGGCTGTCGAAATCCATCGCGCTCGATCTCGGCAGGTTCGGCGTGCGCTCGAACTGCATCGCGCCGTTTGCGTGGAGCCGCATGGTCAGTTCCATTCCGACGGACACGCCCGAGCAGGCCGCGCGCGTCGAAAAGATCAAACAGATGACGCCCGCGAAGATCGCCCCGCTCGCGATCTATCTCGCGAGCGACGGCGCGCGCGATGTGAACGGCCAGATCTTCACCGTGCGCAATAACGAAATCTTCCTGATGAGCCAGCCGCGTCCGGTGCGCTCGGTGCATCAGAGCGAGGGCTGGACGCCCGAATCGATCGCCGAGCATGGCATGCCCGCGCTGAAGGCCTCGTTCGTCCCGATGGACCGCTCCGGCGATGTCTTCAGCTGGGACCCGGTGTGACGCGACGGAGGCCGACTTGGCGATCGATTATCAGAAGCTGAAAAGCTGGCACTTCGACGACGTGCACCAGACCTACACCGAGCGCGATAGCGCGCTGTATGCGCTCAGCGTCGGATTCGGCGTCGATCCGCTCGACACGCGCGCACTGAGGTTCACGTATGGTCCCGAACTGGCCGTCGCGCCGACGATGGCCGCCGTGCTCGGCTTTCCCGGGCAATGGATGCGCAATCCCGAGAGCGGGATCGATTATCTGAAAGTCGTGCATGGCGAGCAGCGCGTGACGCTCATGCGGCCCTTGCCCGCCGCGGCGACGATCATCGGGCGCACGCGCGTGCAATCGGTCGTCGACAAGGGCGAAGGCCGGGGCGCGCAAGTGCTGATGGTGCGCGAGGTGATCGATGCATCGAACGGCGATGTGCTGGCCCGCGTCGAGCAGTTGAACTTCTGTCGCGGCGACGGTGGATTCACCGCGCTCGGACAGCCGCACGATGCGCCGCTGCCCGCGCCGCCCGCCGTGCCGCAAACGCAGGCGGACATCGTCTGCGATCTGCCCGTGCGTGCGGAAGGCGCGTTGCTTTACCGGCTGAACGGGGATGCCAATCCGCTGCATGTCGATCCGGCCACGGCGCGCGCGGCGGGATTCGAGCGCCCCGTGCTGCATGGACTCGCGACCTATGGCATGGCCGGTCATGCGATCCTGCGCGCCGTCTGCGGCTACGATGCAGCGCGCCTCGGGATGCTCTACGCGCGCTTTTCGGCGCCAGCGTTTCCGGGCGATACGATCCGCGTCGAGATATGGCGTCACAGGGAAACGGAGCTTCGCTTTCGCGCGCGGGCGCTGGAGCGCGACGTGATCGTGCTGAATAACGGCGAAGCGACTATTCTCGAGTGAAACGAGGCGCGTGTCCGCAATCCGGGCACGCGCTTTCATCACATGTTCGAATAGTTCGGCCCGCCCCCGCCTTCGGGCGTCACCCAGACGATATTCTGCGTCGGGTCCTTGATATCGCACGTCTTGCAATGCACGCAGTTCTGCGCGTTGATCTGCAACAGGTCCTGCTGCGCGTCGTTCTTCACGTATTCATACACGCCAGCGGGACAGAAGCGCGCTTCCGGTCCCGCATAGGTGCGCAGATTGACATCGACCGGAATGCGCGCGTTCTTCAGCGTGAGATGAGCGGGCTGGTTCTCCTCGTGATTCGTGTTCGAGATGAACACCGACGACAGCCGGTCGAACGTGAGCTTGCCATCCGGCTTCGGATACTGAATTGGCGTGCATTGCGCGGCGGGCCTGAGCGTCTCGTGATCCCAGTGCCGATGATGCAACGTCCACGGCGCGTTGCCGCCCATAAGCTTTTGCTCGATGCCCACCATCAGCGTGCCGAGTACGAGACCCTTGCTCATCCATTGCTTGAAATTGCGCGCGCGATACAGCTCGCCATGAAGCCACGAATGCCTGAACGACTCGGGATACGCGACGAGTTCATCCGATCGGCGCCCGGCTTGCACCGCGTCGAATGCGGCGTCGGCGGCGAGCATGCCGGTCTTGATCGCCGCGTGCGATCCCTTGATGCGCGACGCGTTGAGAAAGCCCGCATCGTCGCCGACGAGCGCGCCGCCCGGGAAGACGAGCTTCGGCAGGGACATCAGCCCGCCGGCCGTGATCGCGCGCGCGCCATAGGACACGCGCCTGCCGCCTTCGAGAAATGTGCGGATCGCCGGGTGCGTCTTGTAGCGCTGGAACTCATCGAAGGGCGACAGATATGGATTCGAATACCCAAGACCGACGACGAAGCCGACCATCACCTGATTGTCGTCGAGGTGGTAGAGGAACGAACCGCCGTAGGTCGCGCGGTCGAGCGGCCAGCCGGCGGTATGCATCACGAGGCCGGGCTCGTGGCGGGCGGGATCGATCTCCCACAACTCCTTGATGCCGATGCCGTACACCTGCGGATCGACGCCCTCGCGCAGATCGAAGCGCTCCGATAGCTGTCGTCCGAGATGGCCGCGCGCGCCCTCGCAAAACAGCGTGTACTTCGCATGAAGCGCCATGCCGAGTTGGAAGTTTTCGGTCGGCTCTCCGTTCTTGCCGATACCCATGTTGCCCGTCGCGACGCCCTTGACCGAGCCGTCGTCGTGATACAGCACTTCGGCCGCAGGAAAGCCCGCGAAGATTTCCACGCCCAGTGCCTCCGCTTGCTGACCGAGCCAGCGCGTCAGGTTGGCGAGGCTGATGACGTAGTTGCCGTGGTTCTTGAAATTGTCCGGCAATGCCCAGTTTGGCACGGACCGCGCACCGGATGCCGAGAGAAACAGAAAGCGGTCTTCCGTCACGCGGACGTCGAGCGGCGCGCCCTGCGCTTTCCAGTCGGGGATGAGTTCATCGAGCGCGCGCGGATCCATGACTGCGCCCGACAGGATATGCGCGCCGATCTCCGAGCCTTTCTCCAGCACGCACACGCCGAGTTCGACGCCCTGCTCCATCGCGCGCTGCTTCAGGCGAATCGCGGCGGACAATCCCGCCGGGCCGCCGCCGACGATCACCACGTCGTAGTCCATCGATTCGCGTGGACCATATTGTTCGAGGACATTCGTTTGAGACATGAGCTTCGACTTCCCGATACATGAAGGCTTCACGCCACGCCGAGTTCGCGCAGCGCCTGAATTTCCGCGTCGCCATAACCGGCTTCGCGCAGAATCTCCGTCGTGTGCTCGCCGATGGTCGGCGGCCGCGATTCAATCGAAGGCGGCGTGCGCGACAACATCGCCGGCGACACGACGATCGGCGCCTTGCGCGCGAGCCCCGGATAGTCGACCCAGTCGAAGGCGTGTGACGCGTGGATCGCCGGATCGTCGAGCGTCTCGCGCGGCGAATAGACCGGACCGGCCGGAATGCGCGCCGCTTCCAGCGCGCCGAGCGCTTCCTCGCGCGTGCGCGACGCACACCACGCCGCCATCATGTCGCTGAGCGCCGCGCCGTTTTCGCCGCGTCGCAGGTCGTCGCTGAAGCGCGGAT
>LRBF01000285.1 GCA_001580565.1 Caballeronia megalochromosomata
CGCTTTGCCTGGCGCGTTTGAAAGTGATTAGGGCGGGACAAGCTGTTTCTTTGGTTACTTTCTTTGCAGCAGCAAAGAAAGTGACTGCCGCCCCGCACAGGGGCAGTGCTAATAAACCGACGCGAATTCAGGCCATCCATCATGGCAAACATGACTTAGCGAAGATGCCCAACTCACTCTAAGATTGACCCTCCGAACACGCAACGGCGAAACAAACAAAGGAAAACATCGAATGCTGACGATCTGGGGCAGAGCCAACTCGGTCAATGTGCAGAAAGTGCTGTGGTGCTGCGAGGAACTAGGCCTCGCATACGATCGCATCGACGCGGGCCTGCAGTTCGGCCGTAACAACGAGCCCGACTATCTCGCGATGAACCCGATGGGCCGCGTGCCCACCCTCGTCGACGGCGATTTCACGCTGTGGGAATCGAATTCGATCATCCGCTATCTCGCGATGCAATATGGCGCGACCACCACGCTCTACCCTGCCGAGCCGAAGGTTCGAGCAAGCACCGACCGCTGGCTCGACTGGACGCTCTCCACGCTGCAACCGGCCGAGCGTCCGCTCTTCTGGGGCTATATCCGCACGAGCGCGGCGGATCGCGATGCCAAACAACTGGCCGCCGCCGCGAGCGAAGTAGAAAAGCTCTGGCGCGTCGTCAATGCCCATCTGCAAGGCCGCGACTATCTCGAAGGGAATGCGTTCACCCTCGCCGATCTCGTCGTCGCCGCCTATGCGCGCCGCTGGTTCGGCATCGCCGAGCTCGTGCGGCCCGGCTTGCCGGAACTCGAACGCTGGTATGTGGGCATCACGCAGCGCGCGGGCTTTCAGCGTCATGTGTCGCCTGCACTGACCTGAACCAGAGTACTTCGCCATGACCATCGAACTGCATACCTGGAACACGCCCAACGGACGCAAGATCAGCGTCGCGCTGGAGGAAATGCAATTGCCCTACACCGTGAAGACCGTGAACATCACGAAGGGCGAGCAGCATGCACCCGACTTTCTGCGCATCAGCCCAAACAACCGCATTCCCGCAATCGTCGATCCGGACGGCCCCGACGGCCCCGACGGCCAGCCGATCAGCATCTTCGAATCCGGCGCGATCCTGCTCTATCTCGGCGAGAAGACGGGCAAGTTCCTGCCCGCGAGCCTGCGCGACCGGGTGCCGGTGCTCGAATGGCTAATGTGGCAGATGGGCGGCTTCGGCCCGATGCCGGGACAGGTGCACCACTTCCGCATGGTCGAGGCGGAGTGTGATCGCCGCTATGCGCTCAAGCGCTATTCCGATGAGACCCGACGTCTCTACCGCGTGCTCGACACGCGTCTCGCGCAAGTGGAATACGTGGCGGACGAGTTGTCCATCGCCGATTTCGCGATTCTCGGCTGGGCATGGCGGCACGAACGCCATCAGGTTTCGCTCGACGATTATCCCAACGTCAAGCGCTGGTATGAGGCGCTTTTCGCGCGCCCGGCCGTCAAGCGCGGCTTCGAGGTTAAGCTCGACGATCTCGTCTGACGGCCCGATGCACCTCACGTCCGGAAACGGCCCGGACATGAGGCGCCGGCCATCAGTGATGCATGCGGTACTGAGTTGCCGCATCCAGCTCGGCCTTGGCCTGACGGAGCAGCGCTTCAGCCTTTGAGGCGTGGCCGCCGAAGTCTTCATGGCCCGCGCGGCGTTGCGCTTCCACACGGTTGATCGTGTCATCGATCATATGCTGTTCCGACTCGAAACCGGCAAAACGGCCCATTTGTTGCGCCATGGCCGTGACAGCGGTGAGCGCGATGCTTGCGAAAACAACGCCAGCTACGATACTTTTCATTTCGAATTCCTTAGCAATATGAAAGATACCCATCTGCCTGACGACAACACGCGTCGCATGATGGGCACCGCTTTGACTAACGCGCCTGCGCCCGCCGAGTTGACGCCCATGCCGCACGAAGGTGTGTCGGCTGATTACGAGATGAGTGGCACTGCAACCATCGGAACGGGCGGCCCGGCTATTGCGGGCCGCGCGTAATATAGGCGTCGCGCATCATGACGCCGATCGGCGTCAGTTGTCAGGCCTGTGTAAGCCGCGCGCATAATATGAAGCCAATAGAAGATATCGACAGGAGACGACGACCATGACAGCCGGCATGTACGACGATGGCCTTCCGAAAACGGCCGCCAACTTCGCGGCGCTGACGCCGCTCATGTTCATCGAGCGCGCGGCGTCGGTGTATCCGGCGCGCCCCGCGATCGTGCACGGCGACGTGCGGCGCAACTGGGCCGAAACATACGCGCGCACGCGGCGGCTCGCGTCGGCGCTCATCGCGCGAGGCATCGGCCTGGGCGACACGGTCGCCGCGATGCTGCCGAACACACCGGAAATGGTCGAAGCGCACTTCGGCGTGCCGATGACAGGCGCCGTGCTCAACACGCTCAACACACGGCTCGATGCCGCCACGCTTGCCTTCATGCTGGCGCATGGCGAAGCGAAGGCCGTGATCGTCGATCGCGAATTCTCCGACGTGATGCGCCACGCATTGAAAGACGTGCCGCAGAACGTGCTCGTGATCGACGTGGACGATCCGCAGTACACGGGCGCGGGCGAACGCATCGGCGAAATCGACTACGAGGCGTTGCTCGCGAGCGGCGATCCCGCATACGAATGGTCGCCGCCATCGGACGAATGGAACGCCATCTGTCTGAACTACACGTCGGGGACGACGGGCAATCCGAAGGGCGTCGTCTATCACCATCGCGGCGCGTACACGAACGCGGTGAGCAATATCCTCGAATGGGACATGCCCAAGCACGCCGTGTATTTGTGGACGCTGCCGATGTTCCATTGCAACGGCTGGTGCTTCCCGTGGACCGTCGCCGCCCGCGCGGGCGTGAACGTGTGCCTGCGCCGCGTCGATGCGAAGTCCATCCTCGATCTGATCCGCAAGGAACGCGTCACGCATTACTGCGGTGCGCCGATCGTGCAGAACCTGCTCGTCAACGCACCCGACGAGATGAAGGCCGGCATCGAGCAGAAGGTTCATGCGATGGTCGCGGGCGCCGCGCCGCCCGCCGCGATGATCGAAGGCATGGAGCGCATGGGCTTCGAACTCACGCACGTCTACGGGCTCACCGAGGTGTATGGCCCGGCCACGGTCTGTCCGCAGCAGGCCGAATGGAGCGCGCTCGATATCGGCGAACGCGCGCGGCTCAATGCGCGGCAAGGCGTGCGCTATCACCTGCAGGATGCCGTGACCGTGCGCGATCCGCTTTCGATGGCGCTCGTGCCTTCGGACGGCGAGACCATCGGCGAGATCATGTTCCGCGGCAATATCGCGATGAAGGGTTATCTGAAGAACCCCGCCGCGACCGAAGACGCGTTTCGCGGCGGCTGGTTCCATACTGGCGATCTCGCCGTCGCGTATCCGGATGGCTATGTGCGCATCAAGGATCGCAGCAAGGACATCATCATCTCGGGCGGCGAGAACATATCGAGCATCGAGGTGGAGGATGTGTTGTACCGGCATCCGGCCGTGCTCGCGGTGGCCGTCGTCGCGAAGCCGGATGCGCGCTGGGGCGAGACGCCTTGCGCGTTCGTCGAGTTGAAGTCCGGCGCGCAGGTCAGCGCGGAGGACTTGATCGCGCATTGCAAGCAGCACCTCGCGGGCTTCAAGGTGCCGCGCGCGATCGAATTCTGCGAGTTGCCGAAGACGTCCACCGGCAAGATCCAGAAGTTCGAGTTGCGCAAGCGCGCAGGCTCGGTCACGGCGATCGATGTTTGAGGGAGAGCACGAGCATGAGTGAATTCGTTCTGACCGAAGACGATGCATACGACACCGAGGGCGTCGTCAAACTCACGCTGAACCGGCCCGATGCATTCAACGCATTATCGGAAACGATGCTCGAAGCGCTCGAACACGCGTTGAAGCGCATCGCAGAATCGGATGCGCGTGTCGTCGTGCTCGCGGGTGCGGGGCGCGCATTCTGCGCGGGCCACGATCTGAAGGAGATGCGCGCCGAACCAGCGCTCGCGTACTATCGCGAACTTTTCGCGCGCTGCTCACGCATGATGCTGACGATCCAGCGCATGCCGCAGCCGGTGATCGCGCGCGTGCACGGCGTTGCAACCGCGGCGGGCTGTCAACTCGTCGCGATGTGCGATCTCGCGGTGGCATCGAGCGAAGCGCGTTTCGCCGTATCAGGCGTGAATCTCGGGCTTTTTTGCGCGACGCCGGGTGTCGCGCTGTCGCGCAACGTATCGCGCAAGGCCGCGTTCGAGATGCTCGTCACCGGCGAGTTCATCGATGCGGCGACCGCGCGCGAACGCGGCCTCGTGAATCGCGTCGCATCGCCCGATACGCTCGACGATGCGGTGCGCTCGCTCGCCGCCACGATAGCCGCCAAGCCGCGCGAAGCGGTCGCGGCGGGCAAGGGTTTGTTCTATCGGCAACTCGAAACCGGCATCGAAGCTGCATACGCGCTCGCATCGGAAACGATGGCCTGCAACATGATGGAAGACGCCGCGCTCGAAGGCACGCAGGCCTTCATCGACAAGCGTGCGCCGCGCTGGCGTCGAACGTCTTAGCTCACATGCTCGACCGGATGCTTTTCGAGCCACGCGTTTTCATCGTCGCTGTATAGGCGCGAGCGCGTGAGAAAGCGCAAGCCCGACGGACGCTCCAGCGAGAACATGCCGCCGTTGCCCGGCACGGCATCGATGATGAGCTGCGTGTGCTGCCAGTACTCGTACTGCGATTCGGTCATGTAGAACGGCACGCCGCCGATCGCACCTAGCTTCACGTCCGAGCCGCCGACCATGAATTCGTTGACCGGAAAGCACATCGGCGCGCTGCCGTCGCAGCATCCGCCCGATTGATGGAACAGCACCTCGCCGTGCTCGGTCTTGAGCTTTTCGATCAAGTCGATCGCGGCGGGCGTCGCGGTCACGCGCTGCACTTCCTGTTCGCTCATGATGTCCCCGTTGTTCGAGTCGGCCGCCGCCGGAAGCGGCGGCGGCCCCGCAGGCTTTAGAAGAAGCCGAGCGGCTTGTCGCTATAGCTGACGAGCATGTTCTTCGTCTGCTGATAGTGGTCGAGCATCATCTTGTGATTCTCACGTCCGATGCCCGACTGCTTGTAGCCGCCGAACGCCGCGTGCGCCGGATACGCGTGGTAGCAGTTGGTCCACACGCGCCCGGCCTGAATCGCGCGGCCGAAGCGATAAGCTCGCGTGCCGTCGCGCGTCCACACACCCGCGCCGAGACCGTACAGCGTATCGTTGGCGATTTCGAGCGCTTCTTCCTCCGTCTTGAAGGTCGTCACCGACAGCACCGGCCCGAAGATTTCCTCCTGGAAGATGCGCATCTTGTTATGGCCTTTGAAGACCGTCGGCTTGATGTAGTAGCCGTTCTTCAGCTCGCCGTCGAACGTGGCGCGCTCGCCGCCGGAAAGACATTCCGCGCCTTCCTGCTTGCCGAGATCGATGTACGACAGGATCTTCTCCAGTTGCTCCTGCGAAGCCTGCGCGCCGATCATCGTCTTCGTGTCGAGCGGATGGCCCTGCGCGATCGCCGCGACGCGCTTCAACGCGCGTTCCATGAAGCGTTCGTAGATCGATTCCTGCACCAGCGCGCGTGACGGGCACGTGCACACTTCGCCCTGATTCAGCGCGAACATCGTGAAGCCTTCGAGCGCCTTGTCGAAGAAGCTGTCGTCGGCGTTAAGCACATCCTCGAAGAAGATGTTCGGGCTCTTGCCGCCCAGTTCCAGCGTCACGGGAATCAGGTTCTGGCTCGCGTACTGCATGATGAGGCGGCCCGTCGTGGTCTCGCCGGTGAAGGCGATCTTCGCGATGCGCTTGTTCGACGCGAGCGGCTTGCCCGCTTCCAGACCGAAGCCGTTCACGACATTGAGCACGCCCGGCGGCAGCAGATCGCCGATCACTTCGAGCAGCACGAGAATCGACGCGGGCGTCTGCTCGGCCGGCTTCAGCACGACGCAGTTGCCGGCGGCGAGCGCGGGCGCGAGCTTCCACACGGCCATCAGAATCGGGAAGTTCCACGGAATGATCTGCCCGACGACGCCGAGCGGCTCATGGAAGTGATACGCGACCGTATCGTGATCGATCTCGGAGATGCCGCCTTCCTGCGAACGCGCGGCGCTCGCGAAATAGCGGAAGTGATCGATCGCGAGCGGAATGTCCGCGGCCATCGTCTCGCGTAGCGGCTTGCCGTTGTCGATGGACTCGGCCAGTGCGAGACGCGGCAGGTTCTGCTCCATGCGATCGGCGAGTCTCAGCAGCACGTTCGCGCGATCGGTGACGGAGGTCCTGCCCCACGACACCTTCGCCGCGTGCGCCGCATCGAGCGCGGCCTCGATATCGGCCTCGCGCGAACGCGGGATCGACGTAAACGGCTCGCCGGTGATCGGCGAGATGTTGTCGAAATACTCACCGCCCGCGGGCGGCACCCACTTGCCGCCGATGTAGTTGCCGTACTGCTTCTTGTAGGGGTATTCGGTGCTCAGGAACTGCATCTCTGCGTGATTCATTTCTATGTGCTCCTCGCATGTCGACGTGAACGGGCCGGTACTGCCGATGTCCGGCGCCGGTCGCTCTTGATTGCGAGTTCCATGCCATCGCGCGCCGGATGGCGCGACCGGCGCGAAAGCCGCATCGTCACGCGGTTTCGCGGCAGAGCGTCAGGGTTTATACGAGGTGGACGTGAACTGTTCACATTCAGAACACCTGCCTCTCCCTGTAGCGATGCGATACAACGCGATCCGCGCCGCTGCTGCGGGCAATTGCTTATGGCACGAGTGTTCATATTGCAAAGCCTTTCACAGTTGTCTATGGTCATGCCAGCCGTGGCAAAGCGTCGCACCTATATGTCGTTTGATCGCATGTTTGGGCGACGCGAAATGGCCTTGCGGGCGCGCGATACAGACCGCGTCGACGTTCGCACGACCACGGCGGGCTGCTCGTGTCCGGCGACCCGGCGCGGCACCTCAAGCAAACGATGAGCGCGCACGTGCATGCATGACGCGCCACGGAGACCACAATGAACAGCACAATCAATCAGGGGGCCGTGCACGGCCCGACAGGTTTCTTCTCGAAGGAGGCGACCATCGCCCGGCCGGGCTTTTCGCGCTGGATGGTGCCGCCCGCCGCGCTGGCTGTTCACTTGTGCATCGGGCAGGCGTATGCGTTCTCGGTGTTCAATGCGCCGCTCACGAAGATCATCGGCATCACGAAGTCCGCGCCCGATGACTGGTCGCTGACGACGCTCGGCTGGATCTTCTCGCTCGCGATCGTGTTTCTCGGCTTGTCCGCAGCGTTCGCGGGCAAGTGGCTGGAGAAAGTCGGCCCACGCAGGACGATGTTCACCGCCGCCTGCTGCTTCGGCGGCGGGTTTCTCGTGTCCGCGCTCGGCGTCTATCTGCATCAGATCTGGCTGCTGTATCTCGGTTATGGCGTGATCGGCGGCATCGGGCTCGGGCTCGGTTATGTGTCGCCGGTATCGACGCTCATTCGCTGGTTCCCGGACCGCCGCGGCATGGCGACGGGCATGGCGATCATGGGCTTCGGCGGCGGCGCGATGATCGCGGCGCCCGGCTCCGTCGCGCTGATGAACCACTTCAGGAGCGCGACGAGCGCTGGCGTGGCAGAGACGTTCGTCGTGCTCGGCGTGCTCTACTTCATCTCGATGACGATCGGCGCGCTCGCGATCCGCATTCCGCCGCCGGACTGGAAGCCGGCTGGCTGGACGCCGCCCGCGACCGCCAGCAAGATGATTACCCGCAACCACGTGCACATCGATCAGGCGCTGAAGACGCCCCAGTTCTATCTCTTGTGGCTCGTGCTGTTCCTGAACGTGACGGCGGGCATCGGCGTGCTCGGCCAGGCGTCGGTGATGATTCAGGAGAGTTTCAAGGCCTCGATCACGGCGGGCGCGGCGGCGGGGTTCGTCGGGCTGCTGTCGCTCTTCAACATGGGCGGGCGCTTCGTGTGGGCGTCGGCGTCGGACTGGATCGGGCGCAAGAACACCTACTTCGTGTTTTTCGCGCTGGGCGCGGTGCTGTACTTTCTCGTGCCGCAGTTCGCGGGCTCGGGCGATATCGCGCTCTTCGTGCTGGCCTACGGCATCATCCTGTCGATGTACGGCGGCGGCTTTGCGACCATTCCCGCCTATCTCGCGGACATGTTCGGCACGGCGTTCGTCGGCGGCATTCACGGCCGGCTACTGACCGCATGAGCGGCGGCGGGCGTCGCGGGTCCGGTGCTCGTCAACTACGTGCGGGCCTATCAGGTGGCGCACGGCGTCGTCGGCGCTCAGGCGTACACGATGACGCTGCACATCATGGCGGTGCTGCTCGTGATCGGCTTCCTCTGCAATCTGCTCATCGCGCGCGTGCATGAGAAGCATCACATGGACACGCCGGCGCAGACGGCAAACTAAAAGTCAAAGAGGAGATCCGCGATGAACGACCGCATCGATACTCAGGAAGCCAACTCGTCGAATAAAGGGCTGCTTGTGCTGTTCTGGGCGTATGTGCTGATTCCGCTCGCCTGGGGCGTCACGAACACGCTCACGCAGGCGATCAAGCTGTTCCGGTAAATCGGCAGATGATGTTTCCGCGCGCCGGAGGGCCGATGCGACTATCGGCTCACGGCGCGCGTTTTAATTGGCGACGGCCGACTAATCGGCTTCGCCGAGATGAGTTGAAAGATCCATGTGCTGATGGAGAACCCGCACGATCTGAATCGTGTCCGTGGCTTCCCTGAAGAAGAGCACATGCATTCCCACTAGCGCCTTCCGATAGCCGGCACGAATGTCTTGCGCAGACAAGCTTCGCTGCGTGCCCGCGCCGAGTCCGGCGACCGTGTCCTGGATCATGCGCAGATACCGCTCAGCCTGCGCGGGACCCCATTTGTCAAACGTGTAGTCCCAGATGCCGTCGAGATCCTGAACGGCCGCAGGCGTGAAAACGCACTGCTTCATCGGGTGGACTTGCGCTTACGTGCGATGAATGCATCGAAATCCAGCGGCTTCGATGGACCCGAGTGCTCCCCCGCTTCCAGGGCCGAGCGCAATGCGGCGAGCTTTGCTTCCTCTGCTTCGAGCAGGCGCAAGCCGGCGCGGACTACATCGCTCGCGGTGCTGTAGCGGCCGGCGCGTACCCGATTTTCGACGAAATCCGTGAAATGATCGCCAAGCGAGACCGACGTATTCTTGGGCATGGCATTCCCCCATTGCTTGAACGTCAATAATACCAAAAGTTGGTATTGGCGAGCACGAGGGAATGCAGAACGACTATTCCGAATGCTTTCAGTGCCCGCGATCCTCCACCCTGTTCAGGCTGCGGCGCGCAAGCACGCTCATGAACAGCGTACTCGACACGAGCGCCGCCATATACACGCCTGCCATCATCCAATCTAATTCACTCACGGTGGTTCTCCTTCGAATTGAGTCGCGGCCGGGACGCCGCGGGGTTATTCACGCGATTGCAACTGCGTTCTGGCCTGATTTACGGCACGCGCGCGCAAAGGTTTAGCGCGATGCAATGAACGACGTTGGCGTCACGTTGAAGGAGGATGGAAAAACCGCGCTCAGGAAAAACCGATCACGCGTTCGATTCGCAAACGTATGCCATGGAAGCGCCGCGCTCCGGGCACGGCGGCGCGCGTCGGGGTATCGTTCAAATAGCGCCGCAGAGCGCCCGACGACATTCCCCACAGACAAGAAAACGGTCCACGACAATGAACACGTCCCGCCGCAGCTTCATGGTTGTCAGCATCGGCATGGGCACGGCGCTGTGGCTCACGCGAGCCCGCGCCGATGCGCCGCACCTGAGCGAATCGGATCCGGCGGCCGTCGCCGTCGGCTACAAGGAGGACGCCGCGAAAGTGGACAAGGCGAAATATGCGAACTACGCGGCAGGACAGACATGCGCGAACTGCTCGCTGTATCAGGGCAAGTCGAGCGACGCCTGGGGCGGCTGCTCGCTCTTCAACGACAAGCTCGTGGCCGGCAAGGGCTGGTGCGCGTCGTACACGAACATGTGACGCCGGTTCAGCGCACCGAGTAGCCGACGAAGCGCCAGACCTTGTCCGAGTCGAGAATGAACGTCACCATCTCGCGCGACGACTGACTGGCCTGACTGAACTGGGTGTCGAAGAGAATGTTGATGTACGCGCCGGCAGGCATGTTGCCGGTGCCGTCGTAACGGTAGTGCTTCACGCCCATCGGCATGCGCAGGCCCGGCGCGCCAAGTGACGAACGGTCGCGTGTGACTTTTTTCATGAAGTCGTCGCGCGAAATGATCTGTTTCGCGATGGGCGAGGCCTGATCCCACACCTCACCCGCCTTGTTCTGATCGATCAGCCTGACGATGGCCAGCGCGACCTGGGCGATATCCTGATCCTGCTTGTCGAGCGCCGCCTGTTGCTCCTTCGTGAGCGATCGAGGGTCTGCCTGCTGAACCGCCTGCTGCGAAGGCTGGGCTTGTTGCGCGTGGCACGCGATGCTCGCGGATAACAGCAGGAGCGCGGCCAGTGAGGCGGTGATGCGTGATTTCATGTGACGGACGACGTTCGTTTCTCCGCCGCAGATTGTATCGCTGTCCGCACCGGAGACGGTAAGAAATACTTAGTTTCGGAATTTTGAATGGAGCGCGACATGCGACTCGTCGACTGGAACATCCAATGGGGACGCGGCGTCGACGGCCGCGTCGATCTCGCGCGCATCGTCGCCGAAGCCAGGGCGCTGCATGACTTCGACATCCTGTGCCTGCAGGAAGTGACGCGCGGCTTTCACGAAAGCGAACAGGCGGGCGGACTCGCGGGCCGCCCGGGCGCAGACCAGTTCGCGGAGCTCGAAGCGCTGATTCCCGGCGCGACCGTGATCGACGCCATCGGCTCCGATCTGCCGCCGGTCGGCGGCGGCCTCGCACGCCGTCAGTTCGGCAACGCGATCGTGAGCCGCCTGCCGGTCCGTCAGGTCCTGCGCCATTCGCTGCCGTGGCCCGCCGATCCCGCGAAGCCGTCGATGCTGCGCGTCGCGCTCGAAGCCGTCGTCGAGACCGACGTCGGCCCGCTGCGCATCATCAGCACGCATCTGGAGTTCTATTCGGAGAAGCAACGGCTCGCGCAAGTCGCGCGTTTGCGCGAACTGCACGCCGAAGCGTGCGCGCACGCGCGTCAGCCCGCGAAGGCCGAAAGCCAGGCCAGCCCGTTCGCGGACACCGCGCGCCCGGCGTCCGCGATCGTCTGCGGCGACTTCAACAGTGCGTTCGGCGCCTCGGCGTATCGCGCGATGCTCGAACCAGTTGCCGACGCGCCCTCGTTCGTCGATGCATGGACGTGCGCGCATCCGGACGAGCCGCGCGCGGCGACCGTCGGCCTGTACGATCACGATCAATGGCCCGATGGCCCGTTCGCATGCGACTTCATCTTCGTCACGGAAGACCTGAAGCCACGCATCGCGGGCTGCGAAGCGGATCAGTCGAGCCGGTCATCGGACCATCAGCCGATGTGGCTCGAGTTGCGTTAAGCGTCTCTTTCGCGCGAGAGACCGTATAGCGCCTGCAACACCGCCGTGCGCGCCTGACCGATGATCATCCCGCGCCAGATATCGTCGTCGATGTAGAACGCCGCGCGAATCCGGCTGCGAATGCCGGCCTTCAACGCAGCGGGCGCGTCCGGATGGTGCCGCACCCAGACGTCCGCGCGCAGCATGTCGAGCATGTCCGTGAGCGGCACGGTGCCGTACTCGATCGCCATGGACGCGATCGCGGCATGCCCACACGTCTGCCGCAACGTATCGAGCAAGGGCCCGGCGACATCCGCCGCGATCGACGTGCCATCCGACGGGCTCGTCACGTCCGCGCCCCACCAGCGGCGCGCACGCTCCACATCGCCGACGCAGATCTTCGCGCCGAAGCCGCTCGGCCCGAGTCCTGTATGGAAATCGATCCAGCCGATCGCCGTGCACGTCTCGCCGTATTCCGCGAGCAGATTACGCATCGTGCGCGTGCTCCACGCCGTTTGCGCGCCGCCATAGAACATGCCTTGCGCGTGCGTGTACTGGCCCGTCGTCACCGCCTGCTGATACGCCCATTCGCCGCGCGTTTCGATATAGGCGCGAATCGCCGCGACGTTCGCTTCGTCGGGCGGCCAGTTCGCTGGAACCAGGAGATCGTGCAGTTCCGCGTAGCCGGGGTTGTGCGGCAATGGCCCACTGAAATCCACGCTGTTGCGATTCAGATCGACATTGCCTTCCGTCGTGCGGCTCAGATACGAAAAGCCATACGGATTGATCGCGTGAACAAGCAGCATCGCGACGCCGAGCTTTTCCATCAGCGCGGGCAAAACCTCGTCGCGCATCAACGCGATCTGTGCGCCCGAGCCGCAAAAGCCTTCGACGCCATGCGTCGCCGACGTCAGCACGAGCAGGCGCTTCGCGTCGGCCGGGCCGATACGCACGACATCGGTCGCGAGGGTTTCGCCTTCAAGGCCGTCGGTACCTTCGAGCACGCGCGTATCGACCGCGAGTTTTCGCTCGGCGGCCGTATCGAGAAATCGCTGGCGCGCCTCACGGTAGGTCGATGAAAACATGTCCGCCTCCTCACGCGCGCGCGAGAAACGCTTCGACCAGACGCACCCAGTATGTGGAGCCGAGCGTGAGCACGTCGTCGTTGAAATCGTAGCTGCTGTTGTGCAGCATGCACGGTCCGATGCCATGACCGTGGTCGCGATGCGCACCCAGTCCGTTGCCGATATACGCGTAGCAACCCGGCCGCTCCAGCAGCATGAACGAGAAGTCCTCGGCGCCCATCGTCGGATCGATGTTCGTATTCACCTTGTCCGCACCGACGACCTTTTGCATCACGCCGAGCGCGAACTGCGTCTCGCGTTCGGTGTTCACCGTCGGCGGATAGTTGCGCACGAAACTCACCTCGGCCTTGCATCGATACGCCGACGCCGTCGCCGCGACGATCTCCCTCATGCGCGTCTCGATCAGGTCGAGCACGTCCACGGAAAACGTGCGCACCGTGCCGGCGAGCGTCGCGGTCGTCGGGATTGCGTTGATGGCGTGGCCCGCCTGAATGCGCGTGATCGAGAGCACGGCGGCGTCGATGGGCCGCTTGTTGCGCGTCACGATGCTCTGCAGCCCCGTGCCGATCTGCAGCGCCGTGAACACGGGATCGACGCCATCGTGCGGGATCGCCGCGTGCGCGCCGACTCCTTCGATGCGGATCTCGAACTCGTTGCTCGACGCCTGCGTCGCACCGACGCGCGCGCCGAATTCGCCCGCCGCCATGCCCGGCCAGTTGTGCAGCGCGAACACGGCATCGACGGGAAAGCGCTCGAACAGGCCGTCTTCGATCATCGCTTTCGCGCCGCCGCCGCCTTCCTCGGCGGGCTGAAAGATGAAGACGACCGTGCCGTCGAAGTCGCGATGCTTCGCGAGATATTGCGCCGCGCCGAGCAGCATCGCGGTGTGGCCGTCGTGACCGCACGCGTGCATCTTGTTCTCGTGACGCGACGCATGCGCGAAGGTGTTCAGCTCGGGGATGGGCAGCGCGTCCATGTCGGCGCGCAGGCCGATCGCGCGCTTGCCCGCGCCCTTCCTCAATACGCCGACGACGCCCGTCTTGCCGAGCCCGCGCGTGACCTCGATATCCCAGCTTTCGAGCTTTTGCGCGACCAGTTCGGCCGTGCGCGCTTCTTCGTAGCAGAGTTCGGGATGCGCGTGGATATCGCGGCGAATGGCCTGAATCTCATCGCGCGACTGGGCGATCTCGGGGATGATCGACATACTTTCCTCGTGTGTGATTGAGTGACCGAAGCATTGTCGATGGTGGGAAATAACAGCGAAAGCTGATATTTCTTGTCCGTGACTTAAGAAAAGCTTTAGCTTTCCTGCTGCGGCAGCGCCCCGCGTGAACGCGCACGGATGCGCTCCTGCACGACGCTCATCACCGCGTGCCGGTCGTGAATCCTGCGCTCCAGCATGCCGACGACACGTCGCGGCGTATTCTTCGCGAGCGGCAGCACGCGCAACGCCGGATCGCTCGCCCACGACCCGTATTCGAGCAGCGGTACGACGGACACACCCGCATCCTGCCGCACGAGTTCGACGATCACTTCGAGCGAATTCAGTTCGAGAAACTCGTTCACCGCGAGACGGTTGTGCTTCAACGCCCGCTCGATCAGCGCGCCGGTGCGTTGCGCGCGGTCGAAACGCAGGAACGGCCGGCTCGCGAGCATCTCGGCCGCGCTGGCGGGCGCGCTGGCGGGCGTCCCGATCGCCACGAGCGGTTCCGCATAGAGCGGCGTCCAGTTGAGGCTCGCCGGCGTCTTGCCCGCCATCTCGACGATCACCGCCGCGTCGATCTCGCCCGCCTCGACCTGTGGCGCGAGCGCGAGCGCCTTGCCGGTGAAGAGCCGCACATCGAGCCGCGGATACTGTCCTTTCAATTCGGTTACGACGGACGCGAGCGCGCCCATCGCCGAATCGACCGCGCCGATGGCCACCGATCCGGCGATTTCATCGTCGAGGCCGGTCAGCCGCATGCTGTCGTACAGCGCGACGATGCGCTCAGCCTGCGGCAAAACCTGCTTGCCGATGCTCGTAAGCCGGTTGGTGCGCCCGACGCGATCGAAGAGCGGGCGCTTCAGGTCGTCTTCGAGCGATTGCATCTGCATGCTCACCGCGGCTTGCGTGAGCGCGACTTTCTCGGCGGCGGCGGCGAAAGAGCCGTATCGCGCGACGGCGATGAAGGTGCGCAAAAAACGGATGTTGCTCATCGTGCTTAGGGGACAACCCCGATCGTTCGATCAGGTTTCCTTGAGTGTCAGTTCAGAAATTCTATATTTTCTTATTTCAACTCGGCGTAATGTTTGCGTGTTGGAGCGGCTCGCGCGCCTCGCCCGGCGAGCCGACAAAAAAGCGGATGTCGTCGCACCTGATCAATCGCCCCACGCCCACGGAGTGCATTCGATGAGCACCGTACTACCCGCAGCCCACGCGGCCGAAGAGAACGCCGCGATCAACATGTCCGGCCGGCGAGCGATCGTCGTATCGACCATCGGCAACGCGCTCGAATGGTTCGACTTCATGGTCTACGGCTTCTTCGCCGTCATCATCGCCAAGCTGTACTTTCCCGCAACGAATCCCACCATCTCCCTGCTCGCGACCTGGGCCACCTTCGGCGTCGGCTTCCTGACGCGGCCGCTCGGCGGCATCGTGCTGGGCGCGGTGGCGGATCGCGTCGGGCGCAAGTCGGCGCTCACGCTCACCATCTCGCTGATGGCGGTCGGCATCGCGATCATCGCGTTCGCGCCGACGTATGCCGCGATCGGCATCGCCGCGCCCTTGCTGATGCTGCTCGGCCGTCTGATTCAGGGATTCTCGGCGGGCGGCGAAGTGGGCTGCGCGACGGCGTTCCTCGTCGAATACGCGCCCGCCAACAAGCGCGGCTATTTCGGCAGTTTCCAGATGGTCGCGCAGGCGGCGGCGAGTCTCGCGGGCTCGTTCTTCGGCGCGGTGCTCACGCGCACGCTGAGCCCCGAGCATCTGAATAGCTGGGGCTGGCGCGTGCCGTTCGTCTGCGGTCTGCTGATCGTGCCGGTCGGTCTGTATCTGCGCTCGAAACTCGATGAATCGCCCGTGTTCGTCGAGAAGGCGCAGAAGAACGAACTGACCTCACGCCCGATCCGCGACACCGCCACGAAACACTGGACGTCCGTGCTCGCGGGCTTCGGCCTCACGGTGTTCGGCACCATCGGCACGTATATTTTTCTGCTGTATCTGCCGACGCACGCCACGCGCGTCCTGCACATGGCCCTGACCGACGGCCTCATCAGCTCGACGATCGGCGCGCTCGTGTATCTCGTCTGCTGCCCGATTTTCGGGCGCTTGTCCGATCGCATCGGCCGCAAGAAGCTGATGGCGACCGCGCTCGCGCTGTCGCTCGTCACGGCGTATCCGATCTTCGCCGTGCTCACCGCGCATCCGAGTCTGCCGATGCTGGTCGTCTGCCAGGCGCTGCTGATGACGTACCTCGGCATCTTCCAGGGCTGCTATCCCGCGTTCATCTCCGAGCTGCTTCCTTCGAGCGTGCGCTCGACGGGCATCTCGGTGAGCTACAACGTCGCGGTGATGATCTTCGGCGGCTTCGCGCCGGCCATCGTGCAATGGCTGACGATGACCACGGGCGACCCGCTCTCGATCTGCTACTACGTAATCTTCGGCAGCGCGGTCGCGCTCGTGACGCTCATCCCGCTGCGCGACCGCTACAGCGAAGCGCTGCGGTAAGGCTGCTGCACAGTGCTTGCAAAGGAAGGAGAATGGGCGGCCCGCACGGAAGTTCCGCCCGCTTAAGTCTGAGTTAAGAAAGCGTGCTTATGCTGAAGACTGACTGAACCACCCCTCCTTCCGGCCGCGCATGCGGCCATTTTTTTTGTGGAGCGACGCGATGCAGATGATTCTCCGCCTGATCCTGATCCTCGTGGCGCTCGTCATTTTCACGACGGTCGGCGAGTTCCTTCTGTCACTCGTCGCGCGGGCCGTGCTCACTCACTGAGGCTTTTCGGCGCTGCGGGCATGCTTCGTGCGCCCGCAGCATGCCATGGCCCCGCGAAGCTTTCGATCGGGAAAGTTTCGCGTCACATGCCTATACTGGCTGAGTGTCGTCTTTCGCCGCATCGCCGGCGCCCGAAGGTCCTGCGCCCCACGCACAGACCCTTTTTCGCCGCCCTTCCTCCGCGCCATCGGCGCCCGACACGCTTCGCCGCATCTTCGCCTCTCTCATGCTGTGCCGCTTTATCGCCGCATTCGTGCAGCAGCTTGCTGCGCAATTCCAGGAGATTGCCCGATGCCACAACGTCACACCCCCCAATCGAAAACCACGCACGCCGATACCCCGAACAAGACGCGGCGGGCGAAAGCAGACGACTCGACCGTCACCTTCACGATCACCGTCAATGGCCGCGCCCAGACGCTGTCGCTCGATCCGCGCACGACGCTGTTAGATGCATTGCGCGAGCATCTTCATCT
This sequence comes from Caballeronia megalochromosomata, assembly GCA_001580565.1. GTDB lineage: Bacteria > Pseudomonadota > Gammaproteobacteria > Burkholderiales > Burkholderiaceae > Caballeronia > Caballeronia megalochromosomata. Next base: position 17,053 of record LRBF01000285.1, read on the forward strand.
GACCGGCACGAAAAAAGGCTGCGATCACGGCCAGTGCGGCGCATGCACCGTTCATGTGAACGGTCGCCGCGTGAACTCGTGTCTGTGTTTCGCCGCCGCCTGCGATGGCGACACCGTCACGACGATCGAAGGCATCGGCGAAGTGGAAGCGCTGCATCCGCTGCAGGCCGCGTTCGTGGAATGCGACGGCTATCAGTGCGGTTACTGCACGGCCGGTCAGTTGATGTCGGCGGTGGCGCTGGTCGATGAACCCATCGGCCCGAGCGACGACGACGTGCGCGAAGCGATGAGCGGCAACCTGTGCCGCTGCGGCGCGTATCAGAACATCGTCGGCGCGATCCAGGCGGTGCGGGCGAACAAGCCGTCGTCGAAATAAGGAGAGCGACATGGACAGGTTCCAACTCTCCCGCGCGCGCGACATGCGCGACGCGATCAATGCCGGCGCGCTCGCGCATACCGCGCAACAAGGCGCGGAAGTGCGCTTTCTCGCGGGCGGCACGACGCTGCTCGACCTGATGAAGCTCAACGTCGAGCGGCCGATGCGCGTCGTCGATATCAGCCGCCTGCCGCTCGACAAGATCGAGCAAACGAACGACGGCGGCGTGCGTATCGGTGCGACCGCGCGCAACTCGGATCTCGCGCATCATCCGCTGATCCGCGATCGTTACGCGGTGCTGTCGCAAGCGGTGCTCGCGGGCGCGTCCGTGCAGTTGCGCAACATGGCGACCACGGGCGGCAACATCCTGCAGCGCACCCGTTGCGTGTACTTCCGCGATACGACCTCGCCGTGCAACAAGCGCGAACCGGGCAGTGGCTGCTCGGCGATTCAGGGCTTCAATCGCATGATGGCGATTCTCGGCACGAGCGAGTCGTGCATCGCGAGCAATCCGTCGGATATGTGCGTGGCGCTGCAGGCGCTCGAAGCGACCATTCATGTGGAAGGCACCGGCGGCAAGCGCGCGATTCCCATCGATGAATTCTTTCTCGTGCCCGGCACGACGCCCGATCGCGAGAACGTGCTCGATGCCGGCGATCTGATCACGCACGTCACGTTGCCGGCGCCGGTGGAAGGCACGCGCTCGGCTTATCTGAAGCTGCGCGACCGGGCGTCGTACGAGTTCGCGCTGGCGTCGGCGGGCGTCGTGATCGGCGTGAAGGACGGGCGCATCGCACATGCGCGCGTGGGTCTCGGCGGCGTCGGCACGAAGCCGTGGCGATCGCGCGAGGCGGAGAAGGAGCTGCTGAACGCAGCGCCCGATGAAGCCACGTTCAGACGCGCCGCCGATGCCGCGCTCGCCGATGCGAAGCCGCAAAGCGAGAACGGCTTCAAGGTCGAGCTATCGAAGCGTTGCATCGTGCATACGCTCAAGATGGTTACGCAAACGTCCTGAACCCGACCGAGGAACCCGACCATGTCCACCGCGCCCGACATCACGCAGTCCTTCATTGGACGGCCCCAGTCGCGCATCGACGGACCGCTGAAGGTTTGCGGCCGCGCGACTTATACCTCCGACGTCGACTTGCCCGGCATGCTGTACGCCGTGCCGGTCGGCGCCACCATCGCGAGCGGCAGGATCACGTCGCTCGAATTCGCCGCCGCGCAAGCCATGCCCGGCGTGAAGCTGATTCTTCATCGCGGCAATATCGGCCGCTTCTATCGCATCTCGGGCAATTCGATCGATACCGGTTTCGTCGACGAGAATCGCCCGCCGTTCGAAGACGACGTCATTCGCTATTACGGGCAATACGTCGCGCTCGTGGTCGCGGACACATTTGAAACGGCGAGCGCCGCGGCGGCCGCGATCAAGGTCGGCTACGACAAGACGCCGCACGATGTGAGCGCGACGCTCGACGCCGACAAGCCGCTCGACGTGCACAGCGAGCGCGGCGATCCCGACAAGGCATTCGACGACGCTCCCGTGAAGATCGACGAAAACTATGTGACGCCGGTCGAAACGCATAACCCGATCGAGTTGCACGCGACCGTCGCGCACTGGAACGGCGAGAGCTACACGTTCTATGAAACGAGCCAGGCCGTCGCCAATCATCAGGGCACGCTCATGCAGATGATGGGCCTGCCGAAAGAGCAAGTGCGCGTGATCTCGCGCTATCTCGGCTCGGGCTTCGGCGGCAAGCTGTGGATGTGGCCGCATTCGCTGCTCGCCGCGGCCGCGACGCGGCAACTGGAGCGGCCCGTCAAGCTCGTGCTCTCGCGCAAGATGATGTTCCAGAACGTCGGGCACCGGCCGACCACGCAGCAACGCGTGCGGCTCGCGGCGACGCGGGACGGCAAGCTCGTATCGTTGCGGCACGACTTCGTGAACCACGAAGCCATCGCCGACGACTACACGGAAGACTGCGGCGAAGCGACGCCCTCGATGTACAGCACGCCCAATCTCCGCGTGACGGGCGGCACCGTGAAACGCAATGTCGGCTCGCCCACGTCGATGCGCGGGCCCGGCGCGGTACCCGGCCTCTTCGCGCTCGAATCGGCGATGGACGAGCTGGCCATCGCGTTGAAAATCGATCCGGTCGAACTGCGCCTGCGCAATGAGCCGAGCGTCGATGAAAGCAGCGGCCTGCCGTTTTCGTCGCGGCATTTCGCCGAGTGCCTGAAGACGGGCGCGGAAAAGTTCGGCTGGTCGAAGCGCACGCCGGAAGTCGGCTCGATGAAGCGCGACGGTCTCACGCTCGGCTGGGGCGTTGGCGCGTGCAGCTGGCCGGGTCTGCGCTTTTCGGCGGAGGCGACCGTCGATTTGCGCGCGGATGGCACCGCGCGCGTCGCGTGCGGGACGCAGGATATCGGCACGGGCACATACACGATCCTCGCGCAGCTCGTCGCGGAGCATACGGGCATTCCGCTTGACAGGATCGAGGTCGGCCTCGGCGATACGTCGCTGCCGCTCGGCCCGGTGTCGGGCGGATCGGCGGCGACGGCGTCGGTGATTCCGGCGGTATCGGATGCGGTGCGCGCAGCCATCAAGACGCTGCTCGCGCGCGCCGTGAAGGCGGAGGGTTTGCCCTTCGCGGGCGCCAAGGCAGCAGAGCTTGCAATGAGCGGCGGCTACGTGCATCGCAAGAACGAGCGGCCCGAAAGCGGCGTGTCGTATGCGCGCATTCTCGAAGCCGCGAAGCTGCATGCGGCATCGGGCAGCGGCAGCGCGAAAGGCGGCTTCGACGATCCGCTGAAGAAGAAGTGGTCGATCCACTCGTACGGCGCGCAGTTCGCCGAAGTGACCTGGGAACCGGCGACGGCGCGTCTGCGCGTGAGCCGCGTCGTGACCGTGATCGATGCGGGCAGGATCCTCAATCCGCGCGCGGGCCGCAATCAGATCGAAGGCGCGGTCGTGATGGGTGTCGGCATGGCGCTCTTCGAGCACACTGTCTATGACGAGCGAAGCGGCGCGCCGGTCAACAGCAGCCTCGCGGACTACGTCGTCGCGACACATGCGGATACACCGAAGATGGACGTCACGTTTCTCGATCATCCCGATACGATCTTCAACGAACTCGGCGCGCGCGGAATCGCGGAGATCGGGCTGGCGGGGATCGCGGCGGCGATTACCGGTGCGGTGTATCACGCGACGGGCGTGCGGGTGAGGAAGCTGCCGGTGATGATCGAGGATTTGTTGAAGGCGTAGTGATAGGTTCGGGCCCGGTCTTTCGTGTCTTTTCATCGGCACGAAGACCGGGCTCACGTCGACTGAGAGAACAATTCAACTTGAAATCCCCGACCAAAGCGGCACTGACCGAACGCGAATACGATCGCCTGGAAGACATTCTCGACTCCCTCGGCGATGACGCCATGACCGTCGAAATGATGGACGGCTTTTTCGCCGCGCTCATTTGCGGCCCTGAATCGATCATGCCCATGGAATGGCTTCCCGCAGTATTGGGGAACAGCGTCCCCTTCACGACCACCGAGGAAGGCGAGCAGATCCTCGGCCTGATGATCCGTCACTGGAACACGGTCGCGGATGAACTCGAGCGAACGCTGTACGAAGAAGACGCGCTTTATTTCCCGGTGCTGTCAGTGGACGAAGACGGCACTGCCCTCGCCAATGAGTGGGCTTTCGGCTTCATGAGCGGTGTAGAAATGCGGCACGGAAGCTGGCACGAACTGTTCGACGACGAGGACCATGCTGGATCATTGGTTCCTATGTTGATGCTGTGCCACGAGCATGACCCGAACCCCGAGTCGCGCACGAACCCCAAGGGACTCGAAGATCGGGAAAGCGTAATCAACATGATGATCGCGGGCCTGAGCCACATCTATCGCTATTTCGAACCGAAACGTCGGGCGAGAGCGACTGAAGGCGCGCCGCAATCGGCGCGACTGAAGGTAGAGAAAATCGGGCGGAACGAACCGTGTCCTTGTGGTAGTGGACGCAAGTACAAACACTGCTGCGGTGCGGACGCGTCCTCGCTTCATTGAGTGGCGCGCGGGCGGCATCCGATCGATTTCGGCATTGTCTGGGTAACGATCCGCGAAGACTCCCCGCTCTCGGCAGACAGTTCCAGTTGCTCGCCGAAGAATTGAAGGGCGTCCGCTAGCTGCGCTCAGGAAATACCTCCCGTGCAGCAAGGCGCTACTACCGCCCCAGATCATGACCGTGCCGCACACTCGTGCGGGCACACGACTTGCATTTCTCCGGCGCTTCGATCCTCCCCCAAGACGCGCTACCATAGGCACCAGCCCATTCCCCAAACCCCTGTGCAGCAGCAATCTCAGCCGGAGTGCCCATGAACGACATGATCAAACAACACGGCCTTCAGGTCGACGCGAATCTCGCGAAATTCGTCGATGAAGAAGCCATTCCCGGCACGGGCGTCGACAGCGCGTCCTTCTGGAAGGGTTTCGATGCCATCGTCCACGACCTCGCGCCGAAGAACCGCGCGCTGCTCGCCGAGCGCGACCGCCTCCAGACGGAGCTCGACAACTGGCATCGCAGCAATCCCGGCCCGGTGCGCGATCCGCGCGCCTATCGCAAGTTTCTCGAAGAGATCGGCTATATCGTGCCCGCGCCCGCGCATGTGCAGGCGAGCACCGCCAACGTCGATCGCGAAATCGCCGAGCAGGCCGGCCCCCAGCTCGTCGTGCCGCTCTCCAACCTGCGTTATGCGCTCAACGCCGCCAACGCGCGCTGGGGCAGCCTCTACGACGCGCTCTACGGCACCGATGCGATCGATGATAGCGACGGCGCCGAGCGCACCGCGCAGTTCAATCCGAAGCGCGGCGCGAAGGTGATCGCCTATGCGCGCGCGTTCCTCGACGACAACGCGCCCCTCGACCACGGCTCGCACGCCGACGCGACGAAGTACAGCGTCGAACAAGGCAAGCTCGTCGTCACGCTGAAGGACGGCGCCAAAACCGGCCTCGCCAACGCCGAACAGTTTGCGGGCTTCCAGGGCGACGCGAAAGAACCGTCGGCCATTCTGCTCAAGCACAACGACCTGCACTTCGAGATCCAGATCGATGCCAACCACTCGATCGGCAAGACCGACGCGGCGCACGTGAAGGACCTGCTGGTCGAAGCGGCGGTGAGCACGATCATCGACTGTGAAGATTCGGTCGCGGCCGTCGATGCCGCCGACAAGACGCAGCTTTATCGCAACTGGCTCGGCCTGATGCAAGGACATCTCGCCGAGCAGGTGACGAAGAACGGCAAGACCTTCACGCGCAGCATGAACCCGGATCGCGAATACACCGCGCCGAACGGCTCGACCATCAAGCTGCACGGACGTTCGCTCTTGTTCGTGCGCAATGTCGGCCATCTGATGACGAATCCCGCCGTGCTCGACCGCGACGGCAACGAGATTCCCGAAGGCATCCTCGACGCCGTGATGACCACGCTCGGCGCGATGCACGATCTGCAGAACAAGATGAACTCGCGCACGGGTTCCATCTATATCGTGAAGCCGAAGATGCACGGCCCCGCCGAAGTGGCGTTCGCGGCGGAGCTTTTCTCGCGCGTCGAAGACCTGCTCGGCCTGCCGCGCGACACGATCAAGATGGGCATCATGGACGAGGAGCGCCGCACGAGCGTCAACCTCAAGGCATGTATCGCGGCGGCGGGCGCGCGCGTCGCGTTCATCAACACGGGCTTCCTGGACCGCACCGGCGACGAGATGCATTCGTCGATGGAAGCCGGCCCGATGATGCGCAAGGGCGACATGAAGTCGTCGAAGTGGATCGGCTCATATGAGCGCAACAACGTGCTCGTCGGCCTGAATACCGGCTTGCGCGGGCGCGCGCAGATCGGCAAGGGCATGTGGGCGATGCCCGATCTGATGCACGCGATGCTCGAGCAGAAGATCGCGCATCCGAAGGCCGGCGCGAACACCGCGTGGGTGCCCTCGCCCACGGCGGCCACGCTGCACGCGCTGCACTATCACATGGTCGATGTGCAGCAGGTTCAGCAGGAACTCGAAAACATCGACTACGACGGCCAGAAGAACGAACTGCTCGATGGCCTGCTGACGATTCCCGTCGTCGACAAGCCAACGTGGTCGGAAGAAGACATCAAGAACGAAATCGAGAACAACGCGCAGGGCATTCTCGGTTATGTCGTGCGCTGGGTGGATTCGGGCGTCGGTTGCTCGAAGGTGCCGGACATTCACGATGTCGGCCTGATGGAAGACCGCGCGACCTTGCGCATTTCCAGCCAGCACATCGCGAACTGGCTGCGTCACGGCATCGTCACGGAAGAGCAGGTTCGCCAGACGCTCGAACGCATGGCCGCCGTGGTCGACAAGCAGAACGAAGCCGACCCGTACTATCGCCCGATGGCGCCCTCGTTCGACAGCTCTTTTGCATTCAAGGCCGCGTGTGCGCTCGTCTTCGAAGGGCGCACGCAACCGAGCGGTTACACGGAACCCCTGCTGCACAAGTTCCGTCTCGCCGTGAAGGAATCGATGTAACGCCCGACCGCGCACATACGGCATCGCGCCGTATGTGCGCAGCGAAAACTTACTGCTCCGACCAGAGCTTGCCCGCGGTCGCCCAGTTCTCGCGCTTCACATCCGTCAGAATGATGTCCACCGAGCCCGGCTCGCAGCCGAGCGTCTCGCACGTCGTGCGCGTGATCGCCTCGACGAACTTGCGCTTCTCGTCCGCCGTGCGGCCTTCGAACAATTGAATGTTGAATGTCGGCATTGCCCTCGTTCTCCTGTCTGAGTTGAATCGGTATTCAGTCGCGATACGACGCATCGATGCGGTCGAGCTTGCGCAACAGCGCCGGCCATTCGAGCGCGCCTTCGATGGCGTCGTCATCATGCAATTGCACCGCGGTGCGCGTGACGACGTCCGGCGTCGGCACGATCACCTTGCTCACGCCCGCGAGCGCGCGCAGTTGAATATCGCATGCCTTGACGAGCATATCCATCAGCACATAAGCCTCGGCGATCGTGCGCCCGAGCGTGAGCGGCCCGTGATTGCGCAACAGCATCGCGCGATGCGCGCCGAGACTCGCGACGAGGCGTTCGCCTTCGGCCGGCGAAAACGCGAGGCCTTCGTAGTCGTGGTACGCGAGGTGGCCGTGAAAGCGCATCGCGTGTTGCGATGCGGGCAACAGGCCATGCGGTTGCGCCGACACGGCAATCGCCTCGCGCACGTGCAGATGCATCACGCACACGGCGTCTTCCCGCGCGGCATGCACGGCGCCGTGCAGCGCGAAGCCGGTTGCATTCACCGGATGCGCGCTCTCGCCGATCACATTGCCGTTGATATCGATTTTCACGAGATTCGACGCCGTGACTTCATCGAATGAAAGCCCGAACGGATTGATGAGAAAGCGGCCCGGCTCGCCCGGCACGCTCGCGGAGATATGCGTGTAGACGACGTCGTCCCAGCCGTTGAGCGCGACGAGCCGGTACGCGGCGGCGAGATCGGCGCGCGTGGCCGCTTCGGCTGCCGAACGCGGCCCGCTTTCCGCGATCCGGCGCTCAGGCGTGTGGGTGAACGACATGCGAATCTCCTTGTTTCGATGGTCCGGACAGGCGCCGGTGCAGCGCGATCGCCGCCCACGACGCCAGCACGAACGGCGCGGTCAATGCGGCGATGCCGAGACAATCGATGACGCGCTCGATCAGCACCGCCGCGACGATCGCGATGATCGCATAGCGCTTGCCGAGCGGCGCGGACGCAAGCGCCGCGAGCGCCGCGTTGAAGCCGCACGCGCCCGAGAGCACGACGGCATCGCTCGCGCCGCCGAGTCCGTGGAGTGTCGCGCCGAGCGCGCTGCCCGCGAGCGCCCAGGCCGCCTGCGACGGCCGTGACGCGAACAATCCCGCCGCGATCAAGGCGCCCGCGAGCGCGCCGGTCGCGAACGTGATCGGCGCGAGGCCGGCGAACGCGGCCTCCAGCATCGGGACGAAGCCGGCGGCGACCTGAGGAATCGCGCCCGTGTCGCCGCGATCGGCGAACAGCGGCAGCCAGCACCACGTCACGACGATGGCCGGGCTCGAAAAGGTCGGCAACCGGAAGCGCTGGAGCACGTGCGCGAGCCTGTTGGCGAGGAAAGTCGCGAACATCGCCGCGACGATGGCGACGGCCGCGGCCTGCGACGCATCGCCGATGAACGTGAACGCGGCGAGCGCCGCGAGCGCGCCGTTGAAGCCGTAGAGATCGTCGCGAAACGCGGGCGCGCCGTCATCCTCGATGATCACGCTGATGACATTGCCTGTCAGCGTGCCGATCAGCAGGCCGCATGCGAGACGCGGGCTGGAGCAGAAGACGGCGAGAAACAGCAGCGCCCCGGTCGCGGCGTTACGCTGAAGCACGATTTGCCCGATCGCGCGGGCGAAACTGCGGAGCTGGTCGCCGAAGGCGGCGGTCGAATGGAGAGCGGAAGACATGCTGGGCGGCAACGGCACGGGAAGCCGCCAGCATAAAGCAGCCGGCGCGCGTCGTGCGACTGCGCGCCGAATAACCTGTATGCGGTCTGAGGCAGAGGCGCGACGAATATCGCGCCGGAGAGAGCGGGTGAGGCTTAGTTGAACGCCATCGGGACCAGCGTCTGATCACCGACACCGGGGTTCGCCAACGAAAGGTCAGAACTCATTTTGACGATTTCCGTAACGTTTTCGCGGAAATTCGGGTGCTTTTCCCAAGTGATGTAGCTCGCGTCCATGACGGCGGAGAGCGTGAGCAAGGCAAAAGCGACTTTTTCGATGACTTCGTAACGGCGGCGCATGATCGGGTCCTCAAACTTTGCGACATTGTAACAGACTTAAGGGTTTTCCCGTAAGGGTTTGTTGCAACGCCGCAAATCGTCCGCCGTTACTGCGGTTGCGCTCCGCCCCTTTTTTGAGATGGAGCGCGTCCGGACGGTCACATCGAGGCGTCGAGCATCGCCTCATAGTCCGCGCTGGACGCCTCGCGCGGATTCGTCTTATGACTGTGATCCTTCAGCGCGCCCGCGATAATGCGCGGGAACAACTCGCGCGTCACGCCGAGTTCCGCGAGGCCGCGCGGCAAGCCGAGCGTCGCGGTCATCTGGCGCACCGCGACGCCGACCTCATCGCCGGACTTCAGGCCCATTGCCTGCGCCATGCGCGCGAGCTTGCCCTCTTCCTGCATCGTCGGCGCGCTGCTGTTGAACGCGATCACCGCCGGCAGAACGATTGCGTTGAGCGTGCCGTGATGCAGTTTCGGATTGATGCCGCCGAGCGAGTGACTGAGGCTGTGCACGCAGCCGAGGCCTTTCTGGAACGCGAGCGCGCCCTGCATCGATGCGCTCATCATGTTCCAGCGCGCGGTGCGGTCGGCGCCATCGCGCGTCGCGCGCTCGATGTGCCGCCATGCGCGCCACAGGCCGTCGAGCGCGATGCCATCGGCGGGTGCGTTGAACGCGGGCGCCATGAACGTTTCGAGGCAATGCGCGATCGCGTCCATGCCGGTCGCGGCGGTGAGCATCGGCGGCAGGCCGAGCGTGAGTTCGGGATCGCAGATGGCGACCTTCGGCACGACATGCGGCGAGATCACGCCGACCTTGCGGCCATCGTCGAGAATCAGAATCGCGCCACGGCCCACTTCGCTGCCGGTGCCGGCGGTCGTCGGAATGGCGATGACGGGCGCGGTCTTCGCCGTGATGCGCGCGAGGCCGCCTTCGATCACCGCGAAGCTTTGCAGCGGGCCATCGTGCGTCGCGCAGACGGCCACGCCCTTCGCGAGATCGATCGACGAGCCGCCGCCCGCCGCGATCACGCCATCGCACTGATTCCCCTTGAACATCGCGACCGCATCGCGCACAGCGGCTTCGTTGGGATTGGGCGGCGTCGCATCGAATACCGGCACGGGCGATGATGAACCGAGCGCATCGATCACCGTGTCGACGAGGCCTGCCGCGCGAATGCCGGCATCGGTCACGATCAGCGGACGGCGAATCCCGACGCGCTCGCACTCGCTTGCGAGCAGGCGCACCGCGCCGAAATCGAATTGAATCTGCGTGATGTAATTGATGAGGGGCATGGGTGTCTGACTGAAGGTTATCGTCGTTGCGGTGCCTGCAAGTATACGAGCCGGCGCGAGCCCGCGATGACTTTCCTTCAGTCCGACCTGGCGTCAGAAGCGAAAATCGTTGAAGAACTTTTCGCGTTCGATCACGGTGAGCGCGGCGCGCTTGTGCGGGAAATCGAACTCCTTCAGCGTATGAAAGCCCATGCGATGCATGTACGCGATATGCCGCACATGATCGACGCGCGGTTCGCCGACGAGCCGTTCGGTGCGCGGATCGTCGATGAACATGTAGTGCAGCACGCCGCTCCACCACGCCTTGAGCTTGCCCGCGCTCTGGAACTGCGCATCGCCGATCAGCAGATGCAGACCGCGGTCGAAATCGCCTGCATCGTAGAACGCGCCCAGGCGATCTTCCTTCGCCCAATAGAACTCGAAGTAGCCGAAGGGCTTGCCGTCGAAGTAGCCGATCATCGGATGCATGTGCGGATCTTCGCGACGTTCCTTGAGGTAAGCCGCATGCTCGGCGCGTGTGCCGCGCTGGTCCCAGAAGTGCGCGACGCGATCGAGATTCATCCACGCGCTGAAGACTTCGGAATCGGCGTCGGGGTCGGCGGTGCGCAGGCTGAAGGTCATGTCGATCTGCGGGAAGTGGCGTTCGTAGATCGTTCCTTCGGCGTTGTTCGGTCTTATCGGATGTGTGATGTTGTTGCTTTGCGTATAGCGCAGTGGGGTTTCGCTAGATGCGGGCGCCTTGAGCCAGGGGCTTGCGAGTTGCCAGAATGTCTGGCGTGATGTCGTCAGCAGTAGATGATCGTCGTGTTGTTCTGCCTTGTCGATTAGGTTTTCGTTTTGTGCTTGTGCTATGAGGGCTTCGGCGTGTGTGTCTGGATTAGGTAATGCGATCGTGGCCGTGCGGCGGTCGGGGTCGTTGCAGTAGATGTCGCACAGTGCGTCGAGCAATGCGGCTGTTGTCGCTACTTCCGGGTCGAAACGTATGTTCATCGGTGAGTCTCCAGTAGGTTCGGGATGTTGCGTTCGCTTGGGCTTCTGTGGATGGCCTGAATTCGCGTCGGTCTATTCGCATTGCCCCTGTGCGGGGCGGCAGTCACTTTCTTTGCTGCTGCAAAGAAAGTAACCAAAGAAACAGCTCTCCCCAGCCTAAGCACTTCATGCCGGCCGCGGCACAGGCGATTGACCTAATGGCCCGGCTGTAGCGAGTGCCCTCACAAAACTCTCGCGGCTTGGATCGCGCACGGTCTGACACATCGCGCCGCATAACAAATGGGTTCAGCACCAATAGCTCCGGCCCGCTTCGCGGCCGATGGGTCAATCGGGTGTGCGTGTGCTTCTGCGCCTCTTCTTCGTCGGTTTCCCTCGCATACCCAACGGCAGCGCGTAGCGCTGTGCCGGCGCTATTTCGTGCTGGACCAGCGTACTCAAACAACTAGCTTGGCGGACCGTGCGCGGTCCAAGCCCGGTGAGTTTTGTGGGGGCACTCGCTATTGCCGGTCCATTCAGCCAATCGCCTGTGCCGCGGCCGGCGTGAAGCACTTTGGATGGGACAAGCTGTTTCTTTGGTTACTTTCTTTGCAGCAGCAAAGAAAGTGACTGCCGCCCCGCACAGGGGCAGTGCCAATAGACCAACACGAATACGGGATCCGGCGAAAGCAATCAGCTACGCATACCTTAGCAAAAATGCCCTAAAGCAAAGCCGCGCGCGCGAAAATCGACCGTTTACTGACCGCTCCCCGAT